>NZ_JAHVKJ010000014.1:0-249433 GCF_019800795.1 Halomonas sp. DP3Y7-2 | reverse complement strand
TTGCCGGTAGCGTTGTTGAGGATGAGCCCGCGGGCGTCCACGTTGTAGTCGCGAAAGCGGTTGTGGGAGAGCCCCTTGTCGTTGGGGGTGGCGATGTTGACCACCGGCACGCCGTTGCCGGCCTGATCGAGCCGGGTATTGCCCCCCGGCGCCACCACGATGCCGTCTGCCAGCACCACCACGGGATGCCAGAACAGGGCGTTGATCATGACGATGGCCAGATGGCGAAACAGCGGACGGCGTGGGTTCATCAAACGTCCCTCCTGGAGGGCATGGCACGTATCTGGCGCGGCCACTAGAAGCGCGCCTGAACGGTGAAATAGACGGGACTTTCGCGATGATCGATGGCATCGGGACGGTCAATGGACTTGGCCAGGGTGACACTGGCACTGAGGTAGTCGCCGCTGACGCCAAGCCCCAGGGCCATGCCACTGAGACGACCGTGCTGGTCGCCGCTATCGTCATCGTGGCGGATGACGCCCACATCGTAGGCAAGGCTTGCCTCGAGCCGATTCACCAGGGGGACCTCCGCAGGTAACGGACGGGCCCAGCTGATCTCATTGCGCCAGTACCCCCCGCTGTCACCGCTCAGGGTCTGGTCCTTGTAACCACGCACCGAGTACTGGCCGCCCAGGCTAAGCCGCTGGGGGCTGTAAAGGGCATCGTCGCTCCATTGGCCGCTGGCCAGGCTGGTCACGGTCAGGGACTGGCCCAGCACCTCGAACGGTCGGGCATAGCTCAGCGTCAGGGTGGTGCGCTCGCCCTGGGCCTTGGGCGACCCCGCGGGCTGGTCGTCATCATCCTGGGCGCCCAGGATGTCGAGGCCCTTGTGCCAGCCCAGGTCCGCATTGATCAGCCCACGCCCCAGGCGGCGGCCATGGTTCAGTCCCAGGCTCAGCTCACTAAGACGCTGACTGCTGACCTCGATGCGCGTTTCGTCCAGGTCATTGCGCGTGCTCAGCCGGCTGACGCCGACGCTGGCAGAGGTGGTGCTGACGCGGTCCCGGTGCATCAGACGCTCGGCCGACAGGCTGTGGCGCTCGCTGGCACCGTCCAGGTCAAAGCGAAACCCATCGGCGCGGGCGATGCTGCGATAGTCGCTGCGGCTGTACTGATAGCGAAAGTTCCAGCGTCCCCAGGGCAGCCGATAGGCCACGTATTGGTTGCTGGAGCCAATGCCGGAGGCGCCGGTGACATCGTGACCGAACTGCAGACTGAGCTGATCGGCCAGTCCAAGTGGGCTATCCCACTCGCCGCCCAAGGTCCACTGCTGCTCGCCGGTCTCACGGCTGCCGTCATTGCTGCGACCCAGCGCGACGCGCACGGGGCGCCCTTGCCCGGCATCCGGGTCGATGCGCACGCGGCTGCCGCCCAGGGCGTCACCCGGCAGCAATTCCATCTGGGCGCGGCGTGATGGCAGGCGGTTCAACTGGTCGATCAGCTGTTCAAGATCACGCAGATTAAGGATGTCCCCCGGCCGCGTGGGTGACGCCATCAAGACTTCTCGGGGGGAAGGTCGCACTCCGCCGCTGTCCAACGCTTCCAGGCGACCTTCGGCAACGACCACCCGCAGCCGCCCCTGAGTCAGGTCCTGTTCTGGCAGATAGGCGCGGGTGGTGACGTAGCCACGTTCGAGGTACCACTGGGTCACCTCACCCAGCAGCCCATTGAGCTCAGCTGCTGACAGGCAGCGTCCCAGATAGGGCTGCAACAGCCGCCCTCGCTGCCTCTCGCTGAGCAGGCTCGCGCCTTCCAGTTCAATCTCATGAATATCCAGGCAGCCCCCGTCATCCGGGCGCACCTCTGGAGCCGCCGCGGCTTCACCGGGCAAGCGCTCCAGCTGATCCAGGCGTTCACGCTGCTGCTCAAGCAGGCGCTGCTGATCGTCACGAATGAAGTTTTCGTTGAAGGTGGCATTGGGTGGAACCGCTGCAGGCAGCGACACCGGTGACTGGGCCTGGGCGAGTACCGAGGTCGGACAGCACGCCACCATCGCCAACAGTGTTGCGCCAATCAGGCGTAAGCACCTCGGGTCAACGAAAAACGCCACGCCCGGCCGAGACGCGTCGACGCAATGCACCATCATCTATGAGATTCCCCTGCAAGAGACACTGACTCGTGGTCGCTGGCCTGGCCTGCGCCACGTTTTATTGACGACGTTGAGCCGTCATATTGTTATGCTGATTCACGCACTCAAAGTGGCTACCTTTAACTTCTTTTTCGAATTGCTATCTCGACTTCTATCTTTCATTCCCATCTTGATTTTTTATCTCTAACTTCCGCCTCTAACTTCCACCCCTAGCGTCTATTCCTGGCTTCCATCCTTAGCGTCGTTATCTTTTTCCCTTCATTTTCTTCTACCCAACTCACCCACCACCCTGCGTGGCTGGCCATCCGGAAGCGTGGCAACAGCACGGCTACCGCGACACCTCGTTCGGCGTTATGGCGGACAACTATCGTGACTCGGCTCAAGATTGCCAGCCACATAATGTCTCTAACATTGACCCCCAGCCACTGCTGAGGTGGTTGACAGTAGCGTGATGCTACCTCAAGGAGTGAAAGTGGAAAAATGCACCAGAAATGAATGTCGTAGCGAAAAAGCACAACGATAGAAGGATTGACATAAAAAGGCCGAGGGCAGGAAAGCAGTTACTGAAAAGAGGTAATGCCGCCTCATCTAGCATTGTCCACTATTTCCTACAAACAAAACCGATATCTCTTAAAGAGGCGCGGCATGAATAACAAAAAATAGCCGACCTACTCCGCATCTCTCTGGGAAAGAGAATAAGCAAGAGCACGGATGGCAAGGGAGAGCAGGAAGCAGAAGGAAAGGGAAAGCAGGAAGCAGGAAGCAGGAAGCAGGAAGCAGGAAGCAGAAACGATCGCCGCCGTCAGCACAGGTATTCGCTAGACAGCCAGGTGCATCGACAGCACTCGGCCGAAAAGCGAGGTTCCACGCTCTAAGCCTCTGCCACCAATGCCCCCCCATAGGCGCTGACAAACTCAGGAGGCAGACGACGTGGACGACCGCTGGACAGCGCAATACATGCGTAGCGCGTGCGTGCCCGCAACAGGGTCGCCCCATCATCGGGTCGGAAGAGTTGGAATCGACGTGTCAGGGTAAGTCGGGCGTCACAGGCCACGATCCAGGTCGCCATGACCAGCTTTTCACCCTCGAATCCTGGCGCCAGGTAATCGAGTTCATGGCGGTGCACCGCCATGGCGCGATCCAACGCCCGGTAGTGATCCAAGGTCAGACCTAGCTGAGCCGAGTGTGCCCAGCTGGCCTGTTCGACCCAGCGCAGGTACTGGGCGTTATTGACGTGGCCGTAGTGGTCGATGGCATCCGCTGTCACAAGGATGTCGATGACGAAGGGATTAGGCAGGTCCCAGTTGGGCTGGCTGCAGACAGACACTATTTCTGATCCTCGCGCTCGGTACCACAGTACCAGCAGGTATCGAAGGCGACCTCCAGCTCCTCACCACACACCCGGCAGCGCCACTCGCCCCCAGGCGAGGATGCGCGCAACGCCTGATGAATGACCGCCTCGGCGCGCTGGCGATTGTGCTCGGCCACCCACACCTGGGGTTCACACTCGAGCGGTGGCAACTCGCCGGCACCACCCCCCAAGGTCATGTTGCGAAGCTCCGTGGGTATGCCTGCTCCATTGAGCAGGTTACGCACATGCCCCACCATCAGGGCATTGCTGTCGGAGAAGACCATCGTCCAGGGCACGTCGTTCATGGCGGATATCCTTATCGTTGCAAGGGCCGCAGCCTTACTGGCCACGATGCGCCCAACCCCGCCACAAGGACAAGCCCTGATCGATACCCGAACGACACTTGATCCCCCCGCCTTAACGAGGGTCGATCATGTCGCCCGCCCTCCTTGGAGCAGACGTCGTGGAAGGGGGTATCGCGCCGCCCTCAATCACGAAACACGCGAACGCCCAGCGCCTTCAGATAGGCGGTCTCGGGAATGGCGGGATGCACCGGATGGTCCGGGCCCTGATGTCCCTGGAACAGGATCTGGCCATGGCGATCCTGATGGCGCACTGCGCCGCGCACGACGTCGGTCAAACGCTCCGGCGCCAGATGCATGGAGCAGGAGGCTGACAGCAGCAGACCATCGCGCCCCAGCAGACGCATGGCATCGCGATTCAAGCGGGCATAGGCACGCTCACCGTTGGCAATATCCTTGCGGCGCTTGATGAAGGCGGGAGGGTCGAGCACGATCACGTCGAACTTCTCGCCATCTGCCTTGAGCGCGGCCAGGGCCTCGAAGGCGTCACCATGACCGACGGCGACGCGTTCGTGCTGACCGTTGAGGGCAGCGTTCTCCGCGACGCGGTCCAGTGCGGACTCGCTGGCATCGATACACAAGACCTCGCTGGCGCCATGGGCCGCCGCCTGGACACCCCAGCCACCGACGTAACTGAACAGGTCCAGCACTCGCTTGCCGGCGACCTGCTGGTTCAACCAGGCACGGTTGACGCGATGGTCATAGAACCAACCGGTCTTCTGCCCGTCCATGACGGGGGCGATAAACTGCACGCCATTTTCTTCCAGCAGCACCTGGTCGGGAAGCGCGCCCTTGACCACTTCAATGGTTTCGCCAAGACCTTCCTGACGACGGCCACTGGTGTCATTGCGCAACACCACACACCCTGGCGATACCACCTTGTCGAGGGCATCCAGCAGCTCGTCCTTCACCGCTTCCATGCCTGCTGTGTTCAGCTGTACCACCAGCACGTCGGCATAGCGATCGATCACCAGACCGGGCAGCAGGTCGGCTTCACCATGCACCAGACGGTAAAAAGGCTTGTCGAACAGGCGATCACGCAGGGCCAGCGCCTGGTTGAGACGATGCACCAGCAGCGAGCGATCCAGGCGCTGGCTCGGATCACGCGACACGATACGTGCACAGATCAGCGAGTTCGGGTTGATATAGGCCAGCCCCATAGGCTTGCCATTGGCGGCTTCGACGATGACCTGTTCGCCAACCTCAAATGCCTTGAGCGGTGTCTCGGTGGTATCGACCTCGTTGGAATACAGCCATAGATGGCCAGACTTGAGGCGACGATCGGCATTCTTTTTCAAGCGCAGCGGTCGAGTCACGGTGATCACTCTCTTCAAGATATCTAAGGTGTGGAGGTGCCAGTGCTATCAGCGCTGACAGCGAGGACAAAAGACACTGGCCCTCTGCCCCAGGGTCACATGCTTGAGTTCGCCGCCGCAGCGGCGACAGGGCGCTCCAGCGCGACCATAGACATTGAGGCGCTGAGCGAAATAGCCGGGCTCGCCGGTGCCGCTGACAAAGTCACGCAGCGTCGTGCCCCCTTGGGTGATGGCTGCGGCAAGTACATCCTTGGCAGCCGCGGCGAGCCTGTCATAGCGCTCGCGGCCGATGCGCCCGGCTGCTCGCCGAGGGTCGATTCCCGCCAGAAACAACGCTTCGCTGGCATAGATATTGCCCACGCCAACGACCACAGCATTGTCCATCAAAAACGGCTTTACCGCGGCTTGCCGCCCACGAGAAAGGGCGTAAAGGCGAGCACCATCAAACGCTGGCGATAGCGGCTCAGGGCCGAGACGCGACAGTCGCGTATCCTGAGACTCGTCCTCGCGCAGCCAATCGACAAAGCCAAAACGGCGAGGATCGTGGTAGCGCAGAATCGCGCCGCCTTCGAGCACCAGGTCGACGTGGTCATGCTTCTTCGGCAGATCGCCAAGACGAGCGATCCGCAGGCTGCCCGACATGCCCAGGTGCCAGAGCAAGGTACCCCGTTCCCGGGGCGCTTCCACCTCATCCACCGTAGCGCTCTCCGAGGGAGACAGGACAGGCAACAGCAAGTACTTGGCTCGACGACGAATCTGACCAATCCGCGCCCCTACCAGGCGCTCGGCAAGGGTCTCGGGCACGGGCACTCTCAGGCGCGACTGACGCACCAGCACCTCGCGCACTTCTCGCCCTTCCACATGGGGAGCGATACCGCGCCGGGTCGTCTCGACTTCAGGCAACTCGGGCATGTTGCACCTGCGGCAGTGAGGCTGATATCGCGACGTCAGGCGAAACATTCTCGCCAGGCGCCGCGTCAGCACCTTGATACGCAAGAACCCGACCTCGGGGCCGGGTTCTCGTCGACAGGCGGCTCGCCTGCGGTGGAAGCGAGATCAAGCCTTACTTGATCTTGGCTTCCTTGTACATCACGTGCTTGCGAACCACCGGATCAAACTTCTTCATTTCCATCTTGTCCGGAGTGTTACGCTTGTTCTTGTCGGTGGTGTAGAAGTGGCCGGTACCGGCGCTGGACACCAGACGAATCTTGTCACGCATGAGAATTCTCCCAGATTGCTGCCTGGTACGTTCGCCACACCAGGCCAGTCATTCAAGTCGGCCGGAACCTGTGATACGAGCTACGCTCTACAGGCTCCGAGTGACGACATCCTTAGATGGCGTCGCCGCGCTTACGAATATCGCTGAGCACCTCGTCGATGCCCTTCTTGTCGATGATGCGCATGCCCTTGGAAGAGACGCGCAGAGTCACGAAACGCTTTTCGGACTCGACCCAGAAGCGATGGCTGTGAAGATTCGGCAAGAAACGACGACGTGTCTTGCGCTGGGAGTGTGAAACGTTGTTACCAGTCACCGGGCGCTTGCCGGTAACCTGACATACTTTGGACATGAGAGCCTCCAACCGCGTGGCGAGTTGTTCAAAACCTGTCGGGCAAACCGGGAAGGGCGAGAACCTTAACTGAATAAGTGGCGTGCCTGTCAGCCTGTGTCGCAAACCCGCCGCGCGGTGTCGACGCAGATCCGCAGTCATCAAGCCTCAGCAACCTCAAGCCCTGTCATGAGCCCCGTGCTTTCAACCCAAGGGAATTCAAAGGGTGCACTTTATACCAGAACCCTGCCGCCTGGGCAAGAGTTACGCCAAGCTTCGCCATCCCGTTCGCGCCGTTGCCTGTCTCGTGTGTTGCATCGAAGCGGCAAGGGGTGCGTTCACGGCGGTGGCGTGGCGTTGTCGATGGTAGAGGATCCCGGTGTCGTCATGCGTCGTAGACGCCGCCGATAACCACCCGGTTCCTGCGCGCGGCGTATTATACCCACCCTCGCTCGGCAAATGACACCACTTCTGCGTCTCCCACCACAAAATGATCCAGCACACGGATATCGAACAGCCCCAGCGCCTCCCTCAGTCGTTCGGTAATTCGTCGA
Source organism: Halomonas sp. DP3Y7-2 (assembly GCF_019800795.1). Lineage (NCBI taxonomy): Bacteria > Pseudomonadati > Pseudomonadota > Gammaproteobacteria > Oceanospirillales > Halomonadaceae > Halomonas > Halomonas sp. DP3Y7-2. The sequence goes on along the minus strand of NZ_JAHVKJ010000014.1, from coordinate 242,214 downwards.
TCTGCGCCGCTGGGCTCGGCAACGCCGGACGGATGGTTATGACACAGGATCAGCGCTCCGGCCCCCAGAGCGAGCGCCCTCTTGGCGACTTCTCGCGGATACACCGAGGCGCTGTCCAACGTGCCATGGAACAACACCTCGAATCGAATCACTCGGTGCTGGCTATCGAGAAACAGCGCGGCGAAGACTTCGTGGTCAAGGTGGCGCAGCTGGGCGGCAAGGAAGGCCCTCACTCGACTGGGGGAATCCAACGGCTGACCCCGTTCAAGGTGGCTCGCAAGATGCCGGCGCGACATCTCCTGGGCAGCCTGCAGCTGGACGAACGTCGCCACCCCCAGGCCGCGCTGGGCGCAGACCTCTTGCTGGCGAGCTTCAAGCAGCGCGCGCAGGCCACCAAACGCCACCAGCACATCCCGAGCCAGGTCCACGGCGGAGCGCCCTGCCACACCGACGCGCAGCAGGATCGCCAGCAGCTCGGCATCTGACAGCGCACCGGGCCCCATGGTTAAAAGCTTTTCCCTGGGCCTTTCTCCTTCAGGCCAATCCCGTATCGACATCCCTGTCTCCTTCATGAACAGCGCTCTTGCCGCGCTTTCTGGTCAGCCTCTGTTATCCGCCCCTCTGGCCGCCCGCTGTTGTCAGCCTCTCTTGTCAGCCCCTCTTGTCAGCCTTTCTAGTCAGCTCTTGTTGTCTGCCCTTCTTGTCTGCCTGTCTGACCGCCCTCCCGCTGCCTTGTCCCGCTGTGGGTGGCGGCCTTTCCCTGGGTAGCGATGCGCGCCAGTGTCGGCGAGCGCCGACATACCTGATGAGTCTAGTGGCATCAGCGATGACCTGGGACGGGGGTGCGCGGCTACGCATGATCCGACACCGGTGGTAAGGTAGGACTCTTACCCCGGTCGTGGATCGTTTTGCATGCTTCAACCATCTTCCTCTACGCGCTATGGCCCTCCGGCGCTGCGCGCAGGACAGCGTGTGCTGCTTGGTATCAGCGCTGGCATTGCTGCCTATAAAAGTGCTGTATTGGCTCGCTTGCTGGTGCAGGCAGGCTGCGAGGTCCAGGTTGTCATGACGGAAGGGGCACAGGCCTTCATCACGCCGCTGACGCTGCAGGCGCTGACGGGACGTGCGGTGAGGACATCACTGCTGGATCCGGATGCGGAACTGGGCATGGGGCACATCGAGCTGGCACGCTGGGCCGACCTGATCCTGATCGCCCCCGCAACTGCCGACCTCATGGCACTCCTGGCCCAGGGCATGGCCAACGACCTGCTGACGACCGCCTGTCTAGCTAGCGATGCGCCACGGGTAGTGGCACCGGCCATGAACCAGGCCATGTGGCGCCATCCGGCTACGGCGCGCAATGCCGCCCAGCTGCGCGACGATGGATGGCAGTTGCTGGGCCCCGATCAAGGCGATCAAGCCTGCGGTGATGTAGGCCCTGGACGCATGATGGAGCCCGAGCAGATCGTCACGGCCTTGTTCCGGGATACCACAGAGGCGACTGTCGCGGCACAGAGTGAAACGAGCACACCACCTTCCCCAGTGGCGCCCCATATCGTGATCACCGCAGGGCCGACGCGCGAGCCTCTGGATCCGGTGCGCTACCTGAGCAATCACAGCTCGGGCAAGATGGGATTTGCGCTGGCGCAGGCAGCTCGCGACAGCGGCGCCCGGGTCACGCTGATCGCCGGGCCTGTCAGCCTGCCTACCCCGGCCGGAGTGACTCGCATGGATGTGGATACCGCTGAGCAGATGCTCGCCGCGGCCGAAGGCCTAGTCGCCGAGTGCGACATCTTCATTGGCTGTGCAGCTGTGGCCGATTACCGCGCCGCGGCACCCGCCGAACACAAGATCAAGAAGCAGGAAGGCGAGGACGGTCTGACGCTGACACTGGTCAAGAACCCGGACATCATTGCCACCTTGGCGAGTCGTCACCCACGCCCCCTGATTGTCGGCTTCGCCGCCGAGACCCGTGACCTCGAGCGCTACGCCGAGGACAAGCTCAGGCGCAAGAATCTTGACATGATCGTGGCCAATGACGTTTCCCGCGCAGGACTCGGCTTTGGCTCCGATCGCAATGCGGCATTATTGATGTGGCGCGACGGCGACCAGGTCACCACACGCCACGAAGCCGAACAGGACAAGACGCGCCTGGCCGAGGCTGTCATCGCCCAGGCCAGCGCCTGTCTTGCCGCTCGCCAGCACCACGACTGACACTTCGCGCCGGTCGTTCGGTGCCGTGGCACTGTATCACTGCGGCCGGCCATGCGGTCGCTGCACTACGCTCAACACGGGGGCCGGAAGCGCTCTCACGACTCAAGGATTTTGCATGTCCAGCACAACCACTCGCCCCACCATGGCGGTCAGGATACTCGACGAGCGCATCAAGGACCGCATGCCGCGCTATGCCACTGAAGGCTCCGCCGGCATGGACCTGCATGCGCTGCTCGATGCGCCGTTGACGCTGGCGCCAGGAGACTGCGAGCTGGTGCGTACCGGCCTCGCCATCCACATTGCCGACCCGGCACTGGCCGGATTGATCCTGCCGCGCTCTGGCCTCGGCCACAAGCACGGGATCGTGCTCGGCAATCTAGTCGGCCTGATCGACTCTGACTACCAGGGCGAACTGATGGTGTCCGTGTGGAACCGCTCGGACCGCTCCTTCACCCTGGAACCCTTTGAACGCCTCGCCCAGTACGTGCTGGTGCCGGTGGTTCAAGCCAACCTGGAAGTGGTCGACGACTTCTCCGCCAGCCTGCGCGGTGATGGCGGCTTCGGCAGTTCTGGCCGTCACTGATCGCGACTCACCTGACCCAGCGCTACGTCAAAAGGAAAGGACCTGCCCATGACACACGTACCTTCCACGATCTTTCGTGCCTATGACATTCGCGGCATCGTCGACGACACCCTGACCGAGGCGGGAGTCGAAGCCATTGGCCAGGCCATCGGCAGCGAGGCCCAGGACCGCGGGGAAACCCGGGTGGTCGTCGCCCGTGACGGGCGGCTGTCCGGCCCCCGACTGATCCAGGCCCTGACCCGCGGCCTCACCGCCAGCGGCTGCGATGTCATCGACATCGGCATGGTGCCGACCCCGGTGCTGTATTTCGCGACCCATACTCTCGACGGCACCAGCTCCGGGGTCATGTTGACCGGCAGCCACAACCCGCCGGATTACAACGGTCTGAAGATGGTCCTTGGCGGCGAGACGCTGTCCGGCGACGCGATCACCGCGCTCTACACGCGTCTTGAGAACGGTGATCTGCGTTCAGGTCAGGGCCAGGTCTCCGAGCAGGACGTTCGCGAGGCCTATCTCGCACGCATCCTTGGTGACGTTTCGGTATCCGGCAAGATCAAGGCGGTGGTCGACTGTGGCAACGGTGTCGCAGGTGAGCTTGGCCCACAGCTGGTCAAGGCACTGGGCGCTGACACCATCCCCCTGTTTGATGAGATCGATGGCACCTTCCCGAACCATCACCCGGATCCGGGCAAGCCAGAAAACCTCAAGGACCTGATCAAGGCAGTGGCCGAGCACGGCGCCGATATCGGCCTGGCCTTCGACGGCGATGGCGATCGCCTGGGTGTGATCACCCCCAAGGGGCGACTGATCTACCCCGACCACCTGCTGATGGCCTTTGCCGAAGACATGCTGAGCCGCAATCCGGACGCCCGCGTCATCTTCGACGTCAAGTGTACCGGCAAGCTGATCGAGGTGATCGAGCAAGCCGGCGGCACGCCTGAGATGTGGCGGACCGGTCATTCCCTGATCAAGGCTCGCATGAAGGAAACCGGCGCCCTGCTGGCCGGCGAGATGAGCGGCCACATCTTCTTCAAGGAGCGCTGGTACGGCTTTGACGACGGTCTCTACGGCGCGGCCCGCCTGCTCGAAATCCTGTCCCGCTTCGACGGTGACGCCGACACTTTCTTTGATCGCTATCCGCAGAACATCAGCACGCCGGAGATCAATATCGAAGTGACCGACGAGACCAAGTTCGATCTGGTCGATCGCCTGGCTCGGGAGGGGGATTTCGGTGACGATGGCGTCAAGACGACCCTCGATGGCATCCGTGTGGACTACGCTGACGGCTGGGGCCTGTGCCGCGCGTCGAACACCACGCCGATGCTGGTGCTGCGTTTCGAGGGCAATGATGGTGATGCCCTGGCACGCATTCGCGAGCGTTTTGCCAAGGCTCTGGCGGCGGTAGACGCCTCGCTCACCCTTCCGAACTGAACCCGCAGGAGACACTACGCCAATGAGCGAACAGGCTCACGATCCGCGCCTGGTGGTGGAGGTCCTCTCTGAGGCCCTCCCCTACATCCAGAAGTTTTCCGGCAAGACCGTAGTGGTCAAGTATGGCGGCAACGCCATGACCGAAGATGCCCTTATCGACTCCTTCGCACGGGACATGGTGTTGATGAAGGAAGTAGGGATCAACCCCGTCGTGGTCCACGGCGGAGGCCCTCAGATCGGCGAGTTGCTGGCGAAGCTCAACATCGAGTCACGCTTTGTCGGTGGCATGCGGGTGACCGACGCCGAGACCATGGACGTGGTGGAAATGGTGCTGGGCGGCCTGGTCAACAAGGACATCGTCAATCAGATCAACCAGTGCGGCGGCAAGGCCATCGGCCTCACCGGCAAGGACGGCGCGCAGATTCGGGCTCGCCAGCTCAAGGTGGAACACCAGAGCCCGGAAATGACCGCTCCAGAAATCATCGATATCGGCCACGTGGGTGAAGTGGAGCATGTCTCCACGGACCTGATCGAAATGCTGGCCGCGCGGGACTTCATTCCCGTCATCGCCCCTATCGGCGTCGATGGCGAAGGCCATAGCTACAATATCAACGCCGACCTGGTCGCGGGAAAGGTAGCCGAAGCGCTGGGTGCTGAAAAGCTGATGCTGCTGACCAATGTGGCAGGCCTGATGAACCGTGACGGCGAGGTGATGACAGGACTGTCTACCGCGCAGGTCGACGAATTGATCGCCGATGGCACCATTCATGGTGGTATGCTGCCCAAGATTCGCTGCGCGCTGGATGCGGTCAAGGGCGGCGTGGTCAGCGCCCATATCGTCGATGGCCGCGTGCCCCACGCCACCCTGCTGGAAATTTTCACCAATGCCGGCGTCGGCACCCTGATTACCAACCACGCACCTGACTGATACCGCCCAGCGGCGCCAACAAGACTGACACGCAAGGAAGATGCGGTTCGCCAGCCAGATCGTCGAATCGCAAGGGAACTCGCCCGCCGGATAGCCTGGCGGGCCATCAACGATAAAGAACTCGACACCATGACGCAGGAAAACACCCCAAGCCGGCGGGACCAGATTCTGCAGGCCCTGGCCCTGATGCTGGAGGAAGACAGCGGCAAGCGCATCACCATTGCTGCCCTGGCCCGACAGGTGGGCGTCTCGGAAGCCGCGCTCTATCGCCACTTTCCGAGCAAGGCCAGGATGTATGAAGGTCTGATCAGCTTTATCGAGGAAACCTTGTTTGAACGCATCACGCGTATCCTCGACGAGCAGCAGGAGGCGCTGCCACGCTGCCATCAGATCATGACCCTGGTGCTGGCCTTTGCCGAGAAGAACCCCGGACTGTCGCGCCTGCTCGGCGGCGATGTACTGACCGGTGAAACCGCCAGGCTACGCCTGCGCATTCACCAGCTGTTCGAGCGCCTGGAAACCCAGTTCAAGCAGGTACTCCGCGAGGCGGAACTTCGTGAGGGACGTCGTCTGGCCATGCCGGCGAGCGCCAGCGCGAATCTACTGACAGCACAGATCGAGGGGCGTATCGCCCAGTACGTGCGCAGCGACTATCGCCACCGTCCCACCGAATACTGGGAAGATCAGTGGCCTGCGCTGTCGTCACAGTTGCTCAGAGACAGCGCGGTGCCCGCCTGATTCTGAGGGCTGCCGCGAAAGGACCGGTCTTCACGCAAAGCGCCCGAACCTGACGGTTCGGGCGCTTTTTTTCGTGGGCTGCCACTGCTGCTGAACATGGCTTGCGTTCAGGCTTGCGTTCAGGCCAGTGCCGAAGGGACCTACCCTACCGCCGCTTAGGCAGCCAGGGCATCGCCAAGACGCTCACGAATCTTCTTCATGGCGTTTTTCTCAAGCTGACGAATCCGCTCAGCCGATACCCCATAGACGTCCGCCAGCTCGTGCAGCGTCGCCTTGCTCTCGGCTAGCCAGCGCTGGGTCAGGATATCCCTGGAACGCTCATCCAGGTCCGCCAGCGCTCCTTGCAGGCGACGGGTGGCGTCTTCTTCCCAGTCGCTGTCCTCAAGCTGAGTCGCCGGATCCTGGCTGGCATCATCCAGATAATGCACCGGGGCCTGATACGCGCTTTCCTCGTCATCGGACGGAGCAGCATCGAAGCCGGCATCGTGGGAGGCCAGCCGGCCTTCCATTTCCCGCACCACCTCTGGCTTGACGTCCAGATCCTTGGCAATCGCATCGACTTCGTCGCTGTTCAGCCAGGCCAGACGCTTCTTGGCACCACGCAGGTTGAAGAACAACTTGCGCTGGGCCTTGGTGGTGGCGATCTTGACGATGCGCCAGTTGCGCAGCACGAACTCGTGGATTTCCGCCTTGATCCAGTGCACGGCGAAGGACACCAGCCTGACGCCCTGGGTCGGATCGAAACGCTTGACCGCCTTCATCAGGCCAACATTACCTTCCTGAATCAGGTCAGCCTGGGGAAGCCCATAGCCGGAGTAACTGCGTGCGATGTGCACGACAAAACGAAGATGGGACATGACCAGACGGCGGGCGGCTTCCAGATCACCTTCCTGTTGGAGGCGATGGGCCAGATCCTGCTCTTCTTCCACCGTCAGCAGGGGAATGCGGTTGACGGCTTGAATGTAGCCGTTCAGGTCGTGCCCCGGTGATAGATGACCCACCGGCAGAAGACTGTTGCTCATGTGCAGATTGTCTCCTCGAAGACCAACAAGATTTCGAATGCACCTTGGAGGAACACACGCTCAAAAAGTTCCCCTTTCGTCGTATAGCCCTTCAGGGTGCATCCGACGAAACCACCTGGTGGCGCCTCAGGCTTCGCTGACGACTCACGTGCGCTATGAGATGACCGTGCGCAACGTGATGACCTAGCGGGGCTTGATGCCCGCCAGATGACGACTGACGGCGATCCAGGCACCTAACCAGCCCAATAGTGTACTACAACTCAGCAATATTGTAGAACCAGCCAGCCCCAGCGCGGGCAGCTGATAGTGTGCCCCATAGCTCGCAGCCAGCGACGCTACCGGGGCTGACAGCCAGTCACTGCCAAGAGTGAGCAATGCCCAGGCCAGCAGGCCACCGCCGAGCCCATACCAGGCACCGCTGTAAAGGAACGGGCGGCGCACGAAGGCATGGGTGGCACCAATCAGCGTCACCACTTCGATTTCCTTGCGGCGATTCTCCACCGCCAGCCGGATCGTGTTGCCGACCACCAGCAACACCCCCAGTCCGAACAGTACGCCTAACGCCAGCGTGACACGCCGTCCCACCTCGGCCAGCTGCCGCAAGCGTTCGATCCAGGCCAGATCAAGGCGTACCTCGGCAATGCCCGGCATGGCCGTCAGCCGTTCGGACAACGCAGTCATTGCCTCGGGTGACGGCGACTGCGGCGATATCACCACCGAAGCGGGCAGTGGATTGGTCTCGAGTCGGGCCAGCGCGTCGTCAAGACCAAGCGCCTGCTGGAACTCCGCCATGCCCTCAGCCGCGGTAATCATGCGCGTACTGGCGATATTCGGCTGTGCCTCGATGGCCTCGAGAATACGCTGGGCCTGGGCCTCATCCACGCCCTTGTCCAGATAGGCGGTCAAGGTGGCGCTGGCATCGAGCTCTGCATCGACCAGCTTGGCACTGTCCAGGGACAGCCACAGCGCACTAGGGAGCACCAAGGCAATGGCGATGGCCAGCATGGTCAGCAGGCTGCCCACCGGCTGGCGAATCAGCCGGCGCAGGCTGTCGAGGCACATGGCCCGGTGATGACGCAGCCATGACCGCCACTGTCCTTGCGGCCTGGCGGACTGCTGACGGGCACCACCCTGGGCCGGCGTACCCGCGGTTCGACCGGCTGGTCGGTCCGACCTGGCGGCACCCCGACTGCGGGCTCCAGTGCTGCGCGGCGTGGCCGCTCTTCTACGGGGGGGATCCAGACTCACGCAGCCTCCTCATCACCCACCAGCCGTCCCTCGCTCAGGCGCAGGGTCCGGTGACGCAGGCGCGCAATCAGTGCCAGGTCGTGGCTGGCAATCATCACGGTGGTGCCGATGCGATGGAAATCTTCGAACAAGCCCATGATGTCAGCGGATAACTGGGGGTCGAGATTACCGGTGGGTTCGTCGGCCAGCAGCAGGGCCGGCTTGTTGACGACGGCACGGGCGATTCCCACACGCTGCTGCTCACCACCGGACAATTCGATCGGCAAGGCCTTCTCACGGTGCAACAGGCCGACCTTGTCGAGGGCGGCACGCACACGTCGAGCCGTATCTCGCGGCGGTAGTCCGCGGATTTCCAGCGGCAGCGCCACATTGTGATAGATGGAGCGATCAAACAGCAGCTGGTGATCCTGAAACACCACACCAATCTGACGCCGGTAGAAGGGCAACTGACTCGAGTGCAGCTTGTCGATGTCGTGTCCGGCCACCAGCACGCGCCCTCGACTCGGACGCTCCAGGCGCATGATCAAACGCAGCAACGAGCTCTTGCCGGCCCCGGAATGCCCGGTGAGAAACACCATTTCTCCGCGGGAAACACGGAAGTCGATATTGGAGAGCGCCTCGAAGCGCCCTCCATAGCGCTTGCCGACGTGCTCGAAGGCGATCATTCGTCGCCGTCACTCGAGCGACGATCAAACAAGGCATCGACAAAATCCTCTGCCTTGAACGGTCGCAGGTCATCGAGGCTCTCGCCGACACCGATAAAGCGAATCGGCGTCTTGAGTTGCTTCGCCAGGGCAAAGATGACGCCGCCCTTGGCGGTGCCATCGAGCTTGGTCAGAGTAATCCCGCTGACCGGCACGGCCTCGTTGAAGGTCGCCGCCTGGGACAGAGCGTTCTGGCCAGTGCCTGCATCCAGTACCAGCATGACCTCATGGGGCGCATTGGCATCCAGCTTGCCCATCACGCGGTGAACCTTTTTCAGCTCTTCCATCAGGTGGGACTTGTTGTGCAGACGGCCCGCCGTATCTGCGATCAGCACGTCGACTCCGCGAGCCCGCGCAGCGGCCACCGCGTCGTAGATGACCGAGGCACTGTCGGCACCGGTGTGCTGAGCCACCACGGGAACGCTGTTGCGCTCGCCCCAGACCTTGAGCTGCTCGACCGCGGCGGCACGGAAGGTATCTCCCGCCGCCAGCATCACGCTCTTGCCCTCGCGCTGGAAGCGCTGGGTCAACTTGCCGATGGTGGTGGTCTTGCCCACCCCGTTGACGCCCACCACGAGAATCACAAAGGGTCCGCCATCTTCCGTAGTCAGGGTCAGCGGGTCGCTAACCGCCCCCAGCATACTGGCCAACTCCTGCTGCAGGGCACGATACAGCGCCTCGGGATCCTTCAGCTCCTTGCGCGACACTCGCTCGGTCAGTGCCTCGATAATCTCACTGGTCGCCTCGATCCCTACATCCGCCATCAGCAGCTGGGTTTCGATGTCCTCGATCAGATCGTCATCGATCTGCTTGGCCCCCATGAACAGGTCGGCCAGCCCATCGCTAAGATTGGCCCGGGTCTTGCCCAGCCCCGCCCGCATGCGGGCAAACCACCCCTTTTTCTCTGCACCTTTATCCGCAGCCGCGGCCCTCGGCTTTTCTTGCAGCGCAGGCCCGCTGGAGCGGCTGGGCTCGATGACCTCGGCGTGCTCGAGACGCTGAGAGGAGGGCTCTAGCTCTGGCTCTGGCGACGCCTCGACCGTCGGCGCATTCTCGTGCCCCGCTGCGGTCTCGACGGGTCGCTGGGGAGCGGCATCAGCGGCAGGCGTCCTTGTTTCGGAGGCCTCCGGCGCTGCCTGAAGGTCTCGCTCGGCCTTTTGCCCAGCCGCTGTCTCAACCCCTGTCTCAGCACCCGGCTCGCGCTCTGGTTGGGCCGCAGGTGTGACTGCGGCCTCGGGCTCGGCCTGCGAGGTGCTGGCCTCACGCAAGGCGTCAGGCTCGATGGGCTCCGGCACCAGCGCCTCGGCAGGCTCGCCAGCTGCTTGCTGCTGAGACTCGCTGTGCTGTTGCGCCGATGTGACATCCGAGTCTGCCCCGTGCTCAGCGGCCGGAGTCGACCTTTCCTCATCAGCCCGAGGTGCCGCATCGGGGGACGACTCAGCGTGATCCGGCGTCTCAGCAGGACCCTCGCTCGACCGCGTCTCTTCCTCGCGGGATGCCAGGTCCTGTGACTGCTGATCCTCAACGGGTGTTTCACCCGACTGCTTCTTCTTGCGCTTGAAAATACCGAACATGGATGACCTGCCGCCTCAGCCGGTGAACGAACCGCCACATCCTACCACCCTGCCCGTCTTCTGTGGACTCGCAAGGCAGGCTGTCGAACTCACTAGCGGACCTGTCAGCGGCTTTTGCGCCGTTCAGGGTCCAACCCAACCACCACCCGACGAACAAAGATGACGCTGAGGCCGTCCTTGGCATGACGCAGCCACTCGGCACGGGTAAAATCTCTCGCCATGAGCCGACATCGCCCTTCTCGACCGCGCCCCCGTCCCGGCGCCAAAACAGCAGCCACAGGCCGCGCCCCTGGCAAGCTGCGTATCATCGGTGGCGACCACCGACGCCGACTGCTGCCCGTCCTCGACAAACCAGGCCTGCGCCCGACGCCCGATCGCGTGCGCGAAACGCTGTTCAACTGGCTTGGCGGTACGCTCTACGGCAAGCGAGTGCTGGACCTGTTCGCGGGTACCGGCGCCCTGGGCCTGGAAGCGTTATCACGCGGCGCCAGGGCCGCCACCTTCGTCGAGCGTGATGGCCAGGTCGCCAAGGCCATCAACGACAACCTGGCCACGCTCTCCATCAGCAGCGCCGAGGTGATCACTCAAGATACCTTGACGATGCTCTCGAACCCGCCCGAGGTACCGTTTGACATCGCGTTTATCGACCCGCCCTTCCGCCAGGCACTGGCCGAACCCTGCTGTTCTGCGCTGGAGCAAGGCTGGCTGACCGACGATGCCTGGATCTATGTCGAGGTGGAAAGCGGACTGGAGCTGAGCGTACCGGAGCACTGGCATCTACACCGGGAGGTCAAGGCGGGCGACAGTTTTGGGCGGCTCTATCGGCGTCATACGACGTCGAGCTGAACCCTCTTACCGCCCCTTGCGACGTGCTTTCCGGGCCTCTCGACCATTGCGCTGTGCCCCGGAGGGATGCTGACACTCTCTATCAGACAGCGTCGCCGCGTCGCGACGCTTGTCCACCGACGAGCTCGGCGTTACGCTCGTGCCATCGGGGCGCGCGTTGCGCCCTCACCCCACGTCATGTCAGGAGACGAGGATGAGCACGGAACTCTTCAACCAACTCGAAAAGAAGGTCACCAGCGCGCTGGAGGCCCTGGAATTGCTGAAACTGGAAGCTGAGGAGTTGCGCGAGGAAAACGCTCGACTGAAGCAGGAGCGTGAGGAGTGGGAGCGCCGTCTGACGGCTATCCTGGGCCAACTCGACGACGTGGATGCAGAACAGGGCAGCGCGCAGCCAGCACCGGCGCACAGCGTCTAAGCATCACGATACAGGCACCACAATCTGAGCACCGCGATCTAAGCAGCATAAGCCGCACCGCCCGATCCGAGGGCTCCAAGAGGGGCCCTTGAAGAGAGCCCCTTGAAGAGAGCCCCTTGAAGAGAGCCCCTTGCATCTCGCGCGCTTAGGCCAGCGTCAACGACATCAGCACCGCGTCGACGCGTTCACCACCCGGCTCGCGGGCGGCGTAGTGAGCAGCATAGTAAGCGCGGCGCAGCCCATCCTGGGTGAAGCCGAGCGCACGATAGAGGGCGATCGCCTCAGCGTTATCCGCGCGGACTTCCAGCAGCAGCCTTTCTGCCCCCCAATCTCTTGCTTGCTCTACCAGCTGCGACAGCAACAAACGACCGAGCCCCTGGCGCCGCGCATCTGTGGCCACCAGTATGGCCTCCAGTTCGGCTTCAAAGGGCAGCCGCGACACCAGCGCGTAGGCGGCTAGACCTCCGTTGCTATCCTCGACTCCCAGCAGCAGGCGCTGCTCATCGACGAAGGCCTGCTCAAGGGCCTGTGGCCGAGACAGCCGATGGGTCTGGGACGCCTCGAGAGCCTCGAGAGCAGCCAGGTCATCAGGCCTCAACTGGCGCACCACGAAGGGCTCGGTGCCCCGTCCAGGCTGCTGCCCAGCACCCCGCCCGGCGGATCCGGTCGTCATGCCTCGCGGCCCTGTTGCCATAGGGTTTGCCAATCGGCACTCGACACCCACAAACGGCGCTTGGCCGTCGCACTGCTCAGCAGCTCATCAAGGCCTGGCCCACTCCATTGGGGGAGTGCCAGAGTGCTGGAATGCCCTGATTCACTGGCCGCTGTCGGTTCGGCGCCGGCAGCCTGCCCAGCTTCACCCAGGACCTGCATCAAGGCGTCTTCGTGGCCGAATACCAGCACGCGTTCAGGCGCCCAGCCCCGCCGGGCTCGACCAGCCACGAAGGCCTTGAGCCCTTGACGAGCCTCTTCCAGAGGACGCCTGACCGGCAACCCTTCCGCCAGAGGCCAGGTCAGCGTCTCGAATACCGGGCGCTGCTCGGCCGTCACTCCACTGCTGTGCAGAATGTTGAACAGCAGCCGCTGATGCTCCACGCCCAACGGCGCCTGCTGGGCCACCAACAACAACCAGCGTCCATCGAGACAGGCCACCTGGCAGACAAAGCGCAGCGGCTCTGCATCCTCGACACCCTCTTCTTCGCTGTCCAGTGCCGGTGTAGCGCTGGTCGCCTCATCATCAGGCACCATATCGCCCAGCAGTGCTCTCGCCTTGCGGGCGACCGGCGCTGCAGGCTGAGACGGCGCTGGAGACGGCGCCTGGGCAGTGGACGCCGCCGCGACGGCGACGCTGCTGTCCTGGGCAGCTTCGTGGCTGCGCGCTGCAGGCACCTCATCCAACAGCGCGTGCAAGCCTCGGGCCCCCGTTTCCGGCGGCTGCTGAGGCTCCAGCTCAGGCCAGTCACAGACCTCGGTTTCCCGCGCATTGGGAAACTGATACCGGGCGACCCAAGCGGTCAGCCCCATGGCATCCAGATAGGCCAGTCGTGTCGGCTCAGGCGTCACGAGCGCGAGCCACCCATGCAGTTGGGCGAGTCAGGGCGTGCCGCGCCACGGCTCTGCCACTCGGCAGGGGTGTAGAGGTGAAGGGCCAGGGCATGCACCGGGCCGGACAGCTCATCGGCCAGCAACGAGTAGATCTGCTGGTGACGCTTGACCGGCATCAGGCCGGCGAAACGCTCAGACACCAGCGTCACCTTGAAGTGGGTTTCCGAATTCGGCGGCACGCTATGCATGTGGCTTTCATTCTCGACCACCATTTCGGTGGGTTCGAGAGCCGCGAGCTTGTGTTCAATGGTCGCCTGAATACTCATGATGAAATCTCTTGTCATTGCCTCGGTAGAGACGGCAAACATGGCTACGATGGACGTCAATTCGACGCACCCCTGCATGATTGTCGCGAAGGCACGACAAACCTTGCGGGCTGTCCTCAGTACTATGCCATTGTACGCATTCATAGCCTGGCTGACTAAGCTTGACCTGATGCCTCGCGGCGGGCCGCCTTCTTTTCTTCACGGGCGATACGGTACGCACGCTGGGCCATCGGCAGTCGCACCAGGCTGATCAACAGCGCCAGCAAGGTGGTGGCAGCGCCCACCCACAACGACTGCTGAACCCCCGCCCCGACCGCCAGACACAGGCCCACCAACGCCACCCCCAGCGACTGCCCCACCGTGCGGGTGGTACTCATCACGCCAGAGGCGTTGGCACTGCGAGACTTCGGCACGCTGGTCATCAACTCACGATTGTTGGGCGGCTGAAACAGGCCAAAGCCAGCGCCACACAGGGCCGTGCGCCATAGGCTATCGAGGGCCGTCGCATCGCTATCCAGGCTGGCCAGGCTGAGCAACCCCACCAGCAGTACGACAAGGCCGACACTAGCGACCAGACCGGGATTGAAGCGATCTGCCAGACGCCCGGCCAACGGACCGACAATCATGATGGTCAGTGGCCAGGGAGTGAACAACCAGGCGGTGTGCAGGGCCGAGTAGCCCATCTGCTGCTGATACAGAAACGACAGCGCGACGAAGGTCAGCCCCTGGCCGATAAAGGCCGTGCCCTGGGCCGACACGGCCAGGCTGAAGCGTGGCTCGCGAAACAGTCCCAGCGGCAGCAGTGGATGCGGCGCTCGCCCCTGGCGATGGATGAAGGCCCACGCAGACCCCAGCGTCACTGCCAGCCACAACGCGATATCCAGCATCGGCGCACGATGGCCAATGGCATCCATGGCCATGAACAGCCCCGCCAGCATGGCCATGGACGCCAGCGCGCCAGGTCCATCGAAGCTACCCTCGCGGCGTGTTTCCCTGGGCAACGCCTTCCACGCCATGAAGGCCGCGGCGATCCCCAACGGCACGTTCAGCGCAAACAGCCATGGCCAGTTGGCCACCGACAGTACCAGCCCGCCGATAGAAGGACCTGCAGCATAGCCACCGGCCACCACCAGCGACGACAGGCCAAGTGCGCTACCCAACAGGCGCGAGGGAAAAATCGAACGATACAGGCTTGGCCCGATGGACAGCGTGGCTGCGGCGCCAACGCCCTGCAAGGCACGAAACACCAGCAGGATCTCGAAGTTAGGCGACAGCGCGCTGCCCAGGGCGGCCAGCACAAACAGCGACAGCCCGGCGACGTAGACCTTGCGCCGACTGAGCAGCTCGCTGGCCGCTGCAAATACCAGCAGCATCGCCGCGCAGACCACCTGAAACAGGTTGGTGATCCATACGGCGCGGGCATCCGACACGCCGAGATCGCGAGCCATGGAGGGCAGCGCGATATTGATCATGGTGGTGTCGACCACCGCCATCAAGGTGCCCAACACCAGGGCGATGACCGCCAGACGACGTTCCGGCCCGGGCAGGCCATCGTCGCCGTCACGGGTAGAGAACAGTCGACTCATGCAGGTATCGTCCCGTCCTGGGGCGTCATGGGGAACCAGCGCGAACGCTGACAGGACCGGCCTGGGCCGGTCCTGTCAGCAAAGAGGCGCGTTGCACTTGCGGCAAGCAGGCCTGCCGCTGGGTGCCGAGCTCAGTCCTGTTCGAGGTCGGCCAGCAACTCGTCGTCAACCTCGGAGATTTCAAGCGCCGCCTCGCTATCCAGATCGATGGCCAGATAGCTGTGCTCGACTTGGAGGAAACGCTGGAACAGTGCCCAGTCCAGCGATTCAGGCCACTGCCGCTCGTCCTCTTCCCAGGCGCGCAGCTCGTTCTCGAGCACCTCGAGATATCGCTCGCGAACGAAGGCTTCCAACGCCTCGGGAGTATCCATTTCTGGAATCAGGTAGACCGTACTCTCGCGGTCGACGTCGGACAGGTTGAGATCGTCATCGCCCATGGTCGGTTCCAGGGCATTGATCCAGTCAACAAAGTGCTGGGTGGGTCTGACGCTCAGTGCGGAGCGGTTGAGCAGTTTCATCGCGATCTCCTCGACGTCGAATCGCAGTCTCGAATCGCAGCCATTATGGGTGCTATGAGCGTCCCTTGCCAATAAAACCCGGCCGCTGCGGCGCGGTTTCGCCTGCGGCCGCTCGGAAAGGCTCCCAGCGGCCGCCCGTTTGGTTCACGCGTCGCCGGCTTCCGGGCGCATGGCCGGGAACAGCAGCACGTCGCGAATCGACGGGCTGTCGGTGAACAGCATGACCAGACGGTCGATCCCGATACCCTCACCAGCGGTGGGCGGCAGCCCGACTTCCAGTGCGCGCACGTAGTCGGCGTCGTAGTACATTGCCTCCAGATCGCCGGCATCCTTCTCGGCAGCCTGGGCACGGAAGCGCTCGGCCTGGTCCTCGGCATCATTGAGCTCCGAGAAGCCATTGGCAATCTCGCGGCCGCCGACGAAGAACTCGAAGCGATCGGTGACGAACGGGTTGGCGTCGTTGCGGCGTGCCAACGGGCTCACCTCCGCCGGATATTCGGTGATGAAGGTCGGCTGATCCAGACGCGACTCGGCCACTTCCTCGAAGATCTCGGTCTGTAGCTTGCCAAGACCCCAGCCGTCCTTGACCTTGATACCCAGACGGCCGGCCAGGGCGCGGGCAGGCTCGAGTTCGTCGATGTCCGCTGCCTCGATGCCCTCGCCGTGGGCCAGAATCGCCTCACGCAGGGTCATGCGCACGAACGGCTGACCGAGATCGTAGGTGGAACCCTGGTAAGTCAGGGTGGTGGTGCCCAGCACCTTCTGAGCGATCTCCCGCAGCATGGTTTCGGTCAGGTCCATCAACGCCTGGTAGTCCACGTAGGCCCAGTAGAACTCGACCATGGTGAACTCGGGATTGTGGCGGGTGGAAAGCCCTTCGTTGCGGAAGTTACGGTTGATCTCGAAGACTCGCTCGAAGCCGCCTACCACCAGGCGCTTGAGATAAAGCTCCGGCGCGATACGCAGGTACATGTCGATGTCCAGCGCATTATGGTGGGTGACGAAGGGACGCGCGGTGGCCCCACCGGGAATCGGCTGCAGCATCGGGGTTTCCACCTCCATGAAGCCGCGATCCTCGAAGAAGCGGCGCATGGCGCTGATGATGCCGGCGCGAGTCTCGAACACCCGACGCGAGTCCGGGTTCATGATCAGATCGACATAGCGCTGGCGGTAGCGCGCTTCCATGTCGGTCAGGCCGTGGAACTTGTCCGGCAGCGGACGCAGGCTCTTGGTCAGGAGCTTGGCCTCACGCATCATCACGTACAGGTCGCCCTTGCCGGACTTGTGCACCGGGCCATGGCCAGCCACGATGTCGCCGATGTCCCAGCTCTTGATGTCCTCGAGCAGGGCGGGATCGAGCCCCTTCTTGTCGACGTAGAGCTGAATCTGGCCGCTGACATCCTGAATCACGATGAAGGGACCACGCTTGCGCATGATGCGCCCGGCCACGGCCGCCTCACGCCCCAGCGATTCCAGCGCTTCCTTGTCCTTGTCGCCAAGCTCGGCATCGAGTTCGGCCGCCAGGCTGTCACGGCGAAAGTTATTGGGAAAAGCACTGCCACCTTCGGCCTCGGCCAGCTTGCGACGGGCGGCAAGCTTGGCGCGGCGTTCCGCGATCAGACGGTTTTCTTCGGCGGCGGCGTCCTGAGGGGAAGGCGTATCCTGTTGGGCCATGGCTAGTCGTCTCTGTCACGAAGGGGAAGGCCAACGAGCGACCTTCCCGGATGGTCCCGGCAGGGACCCATGAATGATGGTGGCGAAAGGCCCCAGGCACGAGCGCCTGGGGCTGGGTGGCGGCGTCGACGGTCGCTTAGAGCCCCTGCTTGAGGCTGGCGACGATATACTGGTCGAGGTCGCCGTCGAGCACCTTGTCGCAGTTGCTGGACTGCACGCCGGTACGCAGATCCTTGATGCGCTGGTCATCCAGCACATAGGAGCGAATCTGGCTGCCCCAGCCGATGTCGGCCTTGGAGTCTTCCGCTTCCTGCTTGGCGGCGTTGCGCTTCTGCATCTCCAGCTCCCACAGCTTCGCCTTCAACTGCTTCATGGCGAAGTCGCGGTTGGCGTGCTGGCTACGCTGGCTCTGGCAGGACACCACCACGCCGGACGGCTCATGGGTGATGCGCACCGCTGAGTCGGTGGTGTTGACGTGCTGACCACCGGCGCCACTGGAGCGATAGGTGTCGACCCGCAGGTCCGCCGGATTGATCTCGATCTCGAAGCTGTCGTCGATTTCAGGCGACAGAAACACCGACGCAAACGAGGTGTGGCGGCGACCGCCAGAGTCAAACGGACTCTTGCGCACCAGGCGATGTACGCCGGTCTCAGTGCGCAGCCAGCCGAAGGCGTACTCGCCCTGAATATGCACCGTCGCCGACTTGATGCCCGCCACTTCACCGGCAGACAGCTCAGTGATCTCGGCCTTGAAACCGTGGGCCTCGGCCCAGCGCAGATACATACGCAACAGCATGTTGGCCCAATCCTGAGCCTCGGTGCCGCCAGAGCCTGCCTGAATGTCCAGGTACGCGCTGTTCTCATCCATCTCACCGGAGAACATGCGACGAAACTCAAGCTTCTCGAGATTGGCCTGAAGCGAATCAAGCTCCTTCTCGACTTCCGCCACGGTCGCTTCGTCGTCTTCCATCTCGGCCAGTTCCAGCAGGTCACGGCTGTCGCCGAGTCCCTGGTCCAGCTCGTCGATGGTGGCGACCACCAGTTCCAGCGAGGCGCGCTCCTTCCCGAGCTTCTGAGCGTAGTCCGGGTCGTTCCAGACCGCCGGATCCTCAAGCTCGCGGGTCACTTCTTCTAGCCGATCTTTCTTTTCGGCATAGTCAAAGATACCCCCTAAGAACATCTGTCCGCTCAGACAGGTCCTTGATCTGGTTGTGAATCGGATTGGTTTCCAACATGGTGCTCGCCTTGTGTTGTCCCTCGCCACAGGGCGGCCAGGGCACGTGAAATGGGCTTTGGTCGAACGTCGCCAGGGGCAACGCGATAAAGGGGGAGCATTGTAGCCAAAACGTCTAACCCCGTCATCCTGACCAGGGCGGCCACCCCTCATGGCAAAAGGGCTCGCGCTGGGCTATCGACGAAACGCAAGACGCTATGAAAATTTTCGTCTGGACAGCACCAGCGACTCAGCGCGATGGTCATTAGCGACTAAGCGGGCTTAGCCGATGTCGTACACCTTGTGCGACCTTCTCAGGCTAGCCGCAGGCGCTACCAACGGCCCTGCCCGCCACAACAATGCCAACATCAACAAGGAACTGACATGATCGCGATCCGTCCTCGCTGGGTGCGCCAGCTAGGGCTGGCCTCTGGCCTGACCCTGTCCACACTGGCTGCCGTCATCGCCGCACCGGCCATGGCCGAGACTCTCGACCTGGGCGTCACCGGCGAACTCGCCTCCTTCGACACCTCCCAGATCTCGGGTGGTATCTGGGAATCACAGATCCTGATGGACGTCTACGAGGGCCTGGTCAAAAAGTCTCCGGAAGGTAAGGTCCTGCCCGGCATGGCCAGCGACTGGCAGGTCTCCGAGGACGGCAAGACCTGGACCTTCAGCCTGCGCGAGGATGCCCGCTGGTCCGACGGCGAACCGGTCACCGCAGAGGACTTCGTGTTCGGCTGGCGCCACCTGCTGGACCCGGCCAACGCCTCCAAGTACGCCTACATGCTGTATCCGCTGGTCAATGCCCGGGAGGTCAACACCGGCGAGCTTGCACTGGAAGAACTGGGCGTGGAAAGCCGCGACGATGGCCGCACCCTGGTCGTCCAGCTGAACCAGTCCACGCCTTACTTCCTGCAGCTGTTGACCCACTACACCGCCTACCCACAGCCGCAGCACACCTTCGAGCAGTACGGCAAGGAGTACGTGGATCTCGAGCACATCGTCACCAATGGCGCCTTCACCCCTACCGAGTGGATCTCCCAGTCACGCATCACCACAGTCAAGAACCCCGAGTACTACGAGGCCGACCAGGTGGCGCTGGACGGCGTGCGCTACCATACCATCGAGGATCGCAACGCCGGCGTCTCGCGCTTTCGCGCAGGCGAGCTGGACATCATGCGCGAGTATTCCTCGAGCATGTATCCGCTGTTGAAGGAAGAGATCCCCGAGGCCACCCACATGGCCACCTACCTGGGCAGCTACTACTACGTGTTCAACCATCGCGACGGCCATCCCACCGCCGACCCCAGGGTACGCGAGGCGCTCAACATGGCCGTACGCCGCGACGTCATCGCCGACAACATCATGGGCGGTACCTTCCAGAAATCACTGTCCTTCGTGCCCGATGGCATCGATCACTACCAGGTCCAGAACGCAGCCTTCGACGACGCCGAGGGCAACGACATCACCGGCGATTTGAACGCCCGCATGGCCCGCGCCAAGGAACTTCTCGAAGACGCCGGCTACGACCAGGGCAACCCGCTGACCCTGCGCCTGCGCTACAACACCACTGACGAGCACAAGAAGATCGCGGTAGCAGTGTCCTCCATGTGGCGACCGCTGGGGGTCGAGGTTGAGCTGGTCAACGCCGAGGCCACGGTGCACTACCAGACCATCGCCGAGGGCGACTTCGACGTGGCCCGGGCTGGCTGGATTGCCGACTACAACGACGCCGAGAACTTCCTCGCGCTGCTGCGCTCCGGCGTCGGCAACAACTACGGGGCCTATGCCAACGAGGCGTTCGATACCCTGTACGACGAGGCGGCCACGACCCTCGACCTGGACGAGCGCAAGGCCATCCTGGAACGTGCCGAGGCCCTGGCCATGGACGACGACGCGCTGATCCCGATGCTGTACTACGTCTCACGCAACCTGGTGAACCCGGCGATCAGTGGTTGGGAAGACAACATCGAGGACGACCACCCCTCACGCTGGGTTTCCTTCGAGGAATAGACGAGGCTGTCACCGACAACCTGAGCTTCCCCGGTCCCGAGGCCCTCTCGGGACCGGGCCACTGCCTCCTCGCCGCTCCGCAAAGGATACCCCCCATGTTGCATGCCGATTCTCGTGCTGGCTCGTTCTCGACCTTGCGGTCCGTGGCCCGTGCGATCTTCACGCTGGCGTCCGCCTCACTGGCCCTCGGCGCTCAAGCCGCCACGCTGCAGGTAGGCAACGGTGCCGAGCCCAGTACCCTGGATCCGCAGAAGGTCAACGGCAACTGGGAGAGCCGGATCACCCGGGAGCTGTTTGATCGGCTGATCAATTACGGCCCCGACGGCTCTCTGGAACCGGGCCTGGCCGAATCCTGGACGCTGTCCGACGACGGCCTGGTCTACACCTTCACACTGCGCCAGGCTTACTGGTCCGACGGCGAGCCGATCACCGCCGACGATGCCGTCTTCGCGCTGCAACGTCTGGTGACGCCGACCACCGCCAATCACAACGCCAACCTCTACTACCCCATCGTCAACGCCCGGGCGATCAACACCGGGGAGGCCGAGCCGGAGAGCCTCGGCGTCAGCGCGCTGGACACCCACACCCTGGAAATCCGGCTGTCCGAGCCCACCGCCTATTTTCTTCAGGCCATGGCGATGACCGAGGCCGCCCCACTGCCCCGTCACCTGCTGACAAGCGGCGTCGAGGACTGGACCCGGCCAGACACCCTGGTGGCCAGCGGCCCCTTCGTGCTGGCCGACTGGAAGCCCCAGGACAAGGTGGAAGTGACCCGCAACCCCCACTACTACGCCGCCGACGAGGTGACCCTCGACGGCGTCGACTTCCACGCCATCGAGGACACCTCGGCGCTGATGAACCGTTTTCGCTCGGGCGAACTCGACATCGCCTACGGCGCGGTGCCTTCCGCGCGGTTCGAGTGGGCCCAGGAGAACCTGAGCGAATCGCTGCGGGTCGGTCCGCTGATCGGCAGCTACTTCTATATGCTCAACCTGCGTGACGGCACGCCGCTCAGCGATAAGCGGGTGCGCGAGGCGCTGAATCTGGCGCTCGACCGCGAGGTGATCACCGAACGCCTGCTGGGCATGGGCCAGACGCCGTCCTACTGGTTCGTGCCGCGCACCATCGCTTCGCCCACCTCGGCCCGCCTCGACTTCCATGACCAGGACATGGACAGCCGCCGGGCCCGTGCCAGCGAGCTGCTGGATCAGGCCGGCTACGGGCCCGATCGACCGCTTGAACTTGAGCTTTCCTATAACACCCTGGAAGACCACAAGAAGATCGCCGTGGCCATCGCCGCCATGTGGCGCCCGCTGGGTGTGGAGATCGAGCTGGTCAATCGCGAGGCGGCGGTGCACTTCGCCGGCCTGCGCCAGGGCGACTTCGAGATCGCCCGCTACGGTTTCGTGGCCACGGTCAACGACCCCTACGACTTCCTCAACGCCTACGCGGCGGGCGGCTCGGCGGCGGCCAGCACCGGCTACGCGGATCCCGAGTACGACGCCCTGGTCGAGGCCAGCACCCATGAGCTCGACGTGGCTCGACGCGCCGCGCTGATGACCGAGGCCGAGCAGCGCCTGCTGGACGCCGACGTGATGCTGCCGATCTACGACTACGTGGTCGTCAATCTGGTCTCGCCGGACGTCGAGGGCTGGCAGCCCACGGCACTCGATGTGCATCCGCTGCGCTATGTGTCCGTGGACGAGGCAGCCGCAAAATGAGCAAGCCCGGCCCCACCCTACCGCTGGGACACCCTCGCCCAGCCCCGATCCATGAACCCATTGGGCGCGGCCGCGAACGCCCCGCCCGCCGCCGCAAGCGAGGAACGGCACCATGCTGAGCTATACCCTCAAGCGCCTGGCTCAGGCCATTCCGACGATGCTGATCGTCATCACCATCGCCTTCTTTCTGATGCGCATCGCTCCCGGCGGCCCCTTCGACGGCGAACGCGCGCTGCCACCAGAGATCGAGGCCAACCTGATGGCCGCCTACCACCTGGACGAGCCGCTGTGGCAGCAGTACTTCCGCTATCTGGGTAACCTGGCCCAGGGCGACTTCGGCCCCTCGTTCAAGTACAAGGACTTCACCGTCACCGAGCTGATCATGCAGGGCTTTCCGGTCAGCCTTCAGATCGGCGGTCTGGCGATGCTGCTGGCGCTGGCGATCGGGCTGCCGCTGGGCATCATTGCCGCGCTGAAACGCAACACCGCCGTGGACTACGCGGTAATGGGCACGGCCCTGGCCGGGATAGCGGTGCCCAATTTCGTGGTCGCCCCGGTGCTGGCGCTGGTCTTCGGGGTCATGCTGGGCTGGCTGCCTGCCGGCGGCTGGAACGACGGCGCCCTGCCCAATCTGATCCTGCCGGTGATCGCCCTGTCGATCCAGCAGATCGCCTACATCGCCCGCATGATGCGCGCCAGCATGATCGAGGTGATGGGCAGTCACTATATTCGCACCGCCCGGGCCAAGGGCCTGACCGAGGCCGAGGTGGTCTGGCGCCACGCGCTGCGTCCGGCGCTGCTGCCGGTGACCTCCTACCTGGGTCCGGCCATCGCCGGCATCATCACCGGCTCGGTGGTGATCGAACAGATCTTCGGCATCCCCGGGATCGGGCGTTACTTCGTCCAAGGCGCGCTCAACCGGGACTACACCCTGGTGATGGGCACGGTGGTGTTCTACGGCGCGCTGATCGTGCTGATGAACCTGATCGTCGACCTGATCTATTCCGCCCTCGACCCCCAAATCCGCTACGACGACTGAGGCGACGCCATGACCACCGATACCCTCGCCCCCAGCGCCCCTGCCGGCGACAGCCTTGGCCGCGATGCCTGGCGGCGCCTGACTCAGAACCGCGCCGCCATGGTCAGCCTGTGGCTATTGGGCGCCATGACCCTGGCCTGCTTTATCGGCCCCTGGCTAACCCCCTGGGGGCTGGCCGACGTTGACTGGAACGCCTTTGATGTAGGACCCACCCTGGAGGGTGGCCACTGGCTCGGCACCGACGCCAACGGCCGCGACCTGCTGACCCGAACCCTCTACGGAGGCCAGGTATCGCTGTCGGTGGCGCTGGTGGCGACCTTCGTCAGCCTGATCATCGGCGTGCTGTATGGCGCCATCTCCGGCTATGTCGGCGGTCGCCTGGACAACCTGATGATGCGCTTCGTCGACATCATGTACTCGCTGCCCTTCATGTTCCTGGTGATCCTGCTGATGGTGGTATTCGGCCGCAACATCTTCCTGATCTACGCCGCCATCGGCGCGGTGGAGTGGCTCGACATGGCCCGCATCGTGCGCGGCCAGACCCTGGCGCTCAAGCAGCGTGAATTTGTCGAGGCGGCCCACGCGCTGGGCGTCAAGGACGGCAAGATCGTCACCCGTCACCTGATTCCGAACGCCATCGGCCCGGTGATCGTCTATGTCACCCTGACGGTACCCAAGGTCATCCTGCTGGAGAGCTTCCTGTCGTTCCTCGGCCTCGGCGTGCAGGAGCCACTGACCAGCTGGGGCGTGCTGATCTCCGAGGGGGCCGACATGATGCAGACCTCACCCTGGATGCTGCTGGTGCCCTCGGTGTTCCTGGCGCTGACGCTGTTCTGCCTGAACTTCCTCGGCGACGGCCTGCGTGACGCCCTCGACCCCAAGACCCGCTAAGTGACGACGGAGACGCGACCATGACCGACACACAACATAAGCCACCCCGTCGTCCCGCCCGCGAGGCGCTGCTCGAGATCGAGGGGCTCAGCGTCAGCTTCGAGCTGCCCCACGGCACCGTCCAGGCGGTCAAGGACGTGAGCTTTGCCATCAATCCCGGCGAGACCCTGGCGCTGGTGGGTGAATCTGGCTCCGGCAAGTCGGTGACCTCCACCGCCGCCATGCGCCTGTTGCCGGAGCTGGCCCGGGCCGAAGGGGTAATTCGCTTCAAGGGCGAGGAACTGCTGAGCGCCACGCCCAAGCGCATGCGCCGGATTCGCGGTGGCAACATCGCCATGATCTTCCAGGAGCCGATGACCTCGCTCAATCCACTGCACCGCATCGGCGACCAGATCAAGGAAGTCCTCGACCGCCACCAGAACGTGAAAGGCAAGGCGGCCACCGCCAAGGCCATCGACCTGCTCGAGCAGGTCGGTATTCCCGAACCCAAGCGGCGCATCGCGAGCTATCCCCATGAGCTGTCCGGCGGCCAACGCCAGCGGGTGATGATCGCCATGGCGCTGGCCGGCGAGCCAGAGATGCTGATCGCTGATGAGCCCACCACCGCGCTGGACGTCACCGTCCAGGCCCAGATTCTGGATCTGCTCAAGGACCTGCAGCGCCGTTATGGCATGGCGATCCTGTTCATCACCCACGACCTGACCATCGTCAAGCACTTCGCCGACCGGGTCTGCGTGATGCGCCACGGCGAGTTGGTGGAACAGGGCGAGACCCGGGAGGTCTTCGCCAACCCGCGCCATGACTACACCCGCATGCTGATCGACGCCGAGCCGCGAGGACGCAAGGCCACGGTGCCTGACAGCGAGCCCATG
This sequence comes from Halomonas sp. DP3Y7-2, assembly GCF_019800795.1. Classification (NCBI taxonomy): domain Bacteria; kingdom Pseudomonadati; phylum Pseudomonadota; class Gammaproteobacteria; order Oceanospirillales; family Halomonadaceae; genus Halomonas; species Halomonas sp. DP3Y7-2. The sequence goes on along the minus strand of NZ_JAHVKJ010000014.1, from coordinate 217,110 downwards.
GTGCTGGAAGCCAAGGATATGCGAGTGCGCTTCGCCCTCAAGAAGCGCCTGTTTGGGCCCAGCGAGTATTTCGAGGCGGTGCGCGGTATCGATGTCACTATCCGCCGCGGTCAGACGGTGGGCATCGTCGGGGAATCCGGCTCGGGCAAGTCGACCCTGGGGCGTGCCCTGCTCAGGCTACTCAAGAGTCAGGGCGAGATACGCTTCCACGACACCCGACTCGACGTGCTCGACAAGACTGCCATGCGGCCGATCCGCTCGAAGCTGCAGGTGGTGTTCCAGGATCCCTACGGCTCGCTGTCGCCACGCCTGACCGTGGGCGACATTATCGGCGAGGGGCTCAAGGTCCATGCTCCGCACCTGTCCCGGGCAGAGCGCGACGCCCAGGTGATGGCCAGCCTGAAGGAAGTCTCGCTGGACCCTGCCATGCGCAACCGCTACCCCCACGAGTTTTCCGGCGGCCAGCGCCAGCGCATCGCCATCGCTCGGGCACTGGTCCTCAAGCCAGAATTCCTGCTGCTGGATGAACCCACCTCGGCGCTGGATCGCTCGGTGCAGGTCACCGTCATCGACCTGCTGCGCGAGCTGCAGCACAAGCATGGGCTGACCTATCTGTTTATCAGCCACGACCTGGCCGTGGTGCGGGCGCTGGCCGACACCGTGCTGGTGATGAAGGACGGCCAGGTGGTGGAACAGGGCAGCGCCGAGGACTTGTTTGCTGCACCCAAGACCGCGTACACCAAGCGCCTGCTGGCCGCCGCCATGCTCGACCAGGTGGCGTAGGCGGGAAAGGCGCTGCCAGAGCCTTCACCCCTGGGGTGGGGAGAGAACGAGGGAGTGGGAGAGCAGTCGACCACTCCTAGTGTTCGTGCGAGACTTGTTTTATCTCATCAGCTCTGGCGAGATGCCTCTGAATGAAACTGAAGCGCCTGACTTTGGAAAACTTCCGCGCCAAGGCCTACCTATCGATGGCACTGGGCCAACGTCTTACCCTGCTGCTTGGCTCAAATGGCAGCGGCAAGACCACATTGCTTGATGCGATTTCCATTGGTCTTGGCGAGGTGCTGACTTACCTGCCAGGTGTCTCTGGCATCTCCTTCAAGAAGCGCGGAGAGATTCTTCAGCAACACAACCGCCAGGCGCCCTATACCAGGATCACCTTGGAAGCCCTGCATGGACTGACCTGGGATAGGATGCAGCGACGCGACAACAGCAAAAATACCGCCGAAGAAATCCCGGCGGGCCGGGGCATCAAGAACCTCAAGCACTATCTGGATGCTCAGGTGATCACCCCCTGGTCAGCCGGTGAGCCCTTCGACTTGCCGGTCTTCGCGTATTACGGCGTCAGTCGCGCCCTGCTGGATCTTCCTCTCAGCCGCAAGGGCTTTCCCAAATCCCACGAACGCTTCGACGCCTTGACCAATGCACTGAATGCGGACTCTCGGTTCAAGTCGGCTTTCATTTGGTTCTATAACAAGGAAAACGAAGAACACCGGCTTCAGAAACAGCACAAGAGCTTCGACGTCACTCTGCCAGAGCTCGACGCGGTTCGCCGCGCCATCACGCGCATGTTTCCCGATTTATCCGAACCTCATATCGAGCTGAACCCACTGCGCTTCGTGGTGAGACAGCGGGAGGAATGGCTCAACATCGCACAGCTGAGTGATGGCCACCAGACACTGCTGGGTCTCGTCATTGATTTAAGTTCACGTATGGCCATGGCCAACCCCCACCTTGACGATCCGCTGACGGCGGAGGCTGTGGTGATGATCGATGAAGTCGACCTCCACCTCCATCCCCAGTGGCAACAGAGAGTCATTGGTGACCTACTGACAACCTTCCCCAACACCCAGTTTGTCGTGACGACCCACAGCCCCTACATCGTAGAGGCGCTGAACAATCACCTCATGCGCAGCAAGTTTGAAAACGGCGCGCTGAATGACACGGAAGCTGTATCACTACTTCCTCTCTCACCACGCCAGGTTGCAGCCTATCGTCTCGATGGCGAGGACATCCTCTCGCTGATGGCAGAAGACCGTGGACTCATCGACGATCAGCTGCTCGTCCATTTCAATGACATCAACCGCCTTTACGACCAGATGCGAGATATCGAGTGGGAGCATCACAATAGATGAACCTCGGGCGCTACCAGCACTGTGTCTGTACACGATTGGACAACACTCAACCTCTGTGTGCGGCGGAGCTGACCTTTTCTGAGCGAGGCAAGCAGGTTCGGCTGACACCAAAAGCTGGAGAAACTGCCGTGGCAGTGGTACTTGATGGCTGCGTCATGACGGATAACCACCTGAAGTGCGATGGCCTGTTCTTGTGGAAAAGACGCCGGACTGCTGCGGCTGTACTTGTCGAGCTAAAGGGCGCAGGTGACATTCGACATGCCTTCGAACAGCTTGCTCACGCCAGGACCCGGGCGGAATATCAAGAGCTGCTGCAGAGCATGGAAGACCACCAGGTCAGAGAAATGGCGGTCATCGTCAGCAACGGTCAGCTCTCCAAACCAGAAAAGGAACGTTTGGAAGCGCACTACGATATTCGCGTAAAGACCATCTTGCATAGTGAAGCCAGCACGCCGATTCCAGAGCTGCGCGACTATCTTTGACACCACCGGTACGCTGCGCGATCCATGGGCGTCTTCCCCCAGATGCCCCCAAGCGGGTCAAGCCTGCGCCAGGGAGCCGCTTAACAGCAGGCCCAGGGCTACCAACGACAGCGCCCCTCCAGGGAGGGGCGCTGCGGGGTCAATGCCAGTGGCCGTGGTCTTGCGACCAAACGGATCAGAAGCGGTAGGTGACCTGGGCACCAAAGGCCTGGGCGGTGTTCTCGAAGTCCGCCTCGTAGGTGCCGCGGTTTTCCTCTTCCTGGGACAGTTCCGCGTCGGACTCATGAATGTAGCTGTAGGCCACGTCCACGGTCAGATCCGGCATCGGCGTCCAGCCGGCACCGAGTGAGAAGATGATGCGATCATCGGACGGCACCCGCACGCTGCGATATTCGTCCTTGATCGGTGTCTCGTCGTAGGCCAGGCCGGTACGCAGGACCCACTGGGGATTCAGCTGGTAGGTAGTACCCACGGAGTACTGCCAGCTGTCCTCGTAGTTCTGGGCCTCGACGATTTCACGCACATCATTCTCGACGCGCAGCTCGTCAAACTCGCTCCAGTTGGTCATGGCGGCACCGGCCATCACCGTCCATCGGTCGTTGATCTGGTGAGTGGCCGAGAAATCCCAGACGGCAGGCAGGGTAATGGACAGGGCGGCGTCCGCAGCCTGGGTCCGCGTACCTGCCGCGATTGTGCCAGGGAAGGGGCCGGCCTGCGCGCCACGGACGTTGGTAAAGCGCGCCTTGCCCTCCAGGTCATACTCCACTTCGGAGTGATAGGCGAAGCCGAAGGTGGTGTGTTCCCAGGGCTTGTACATGGCGCCCAGGGTATAGCCCCAGGCGTTGTCATCACCCTCAATGTCGACATCGCCTTCACCCGCGATACCATTGCCGCCCAGAGGCGCACCGGTTGCGGCGTCGAACAGGCCTACGGGGCCACCCTGGGTATTGGCGGTCAGCTCGCCGTCGATCTGGTTATAGGTCAGACCGAAGCCCGCCGAGAACTGTTCGCTGAACTTGACCGAGATGGTCGGCTGGACGGTCACCACCTCAACCTTGCTGCGATCGCCAAAGAAGCGGCCCTGGAATTGACCTTCGTAGTCGGTGATCAAACCGAAGGGCGCATACACGCCGAGACCGAAGTGCAGGTTGTCATTGATCGGCTGCACGTAGAAACCGAACGGAATCACACTGTTGGGCACCATATCGCCTTCGTTGGAACCCGTCGCGCTGCCATCGGCATTCTTGATATCGGTATCTACGGTCAGGAAGGCGGCACCGGCGGTGACCTGAGCGCGATCAAGAAACGACATGCCGGCGGGGTTGCCGAACACGATGCTGGCATCATTGACGGTAGAGGCGCGGCCCGCATTGGAAGTGCCCTGCCCGCTGACACCTTGCTCATTCAGCTGGAAGGCACCGGCCATGGCTTGACCAGAAAGAGCGGAGGCGGCCACGGCAACCGCCAGGGTCAACGGCTTGACTTTGTTATAGATCATCTCGACGTCCTTAATATCAGCAAGCGTGTCGGCGCATTTATTATCGGCTGGCACCGCCTTTGTTAGCGGGCTTGATCGCAGTGTTTGCGAAGGCGGGCGAGAGTTCAAGGCCAAACGTTCGTTTTAATAGCTAATTTGCTCATACTTTGGTCCAACGAATTTTGCTGATAACGTCAATTCAGTGACTTAGGACTTCATGCTTTGTTGTTTACGGCATAAAAATATCCCCTTGACCATTGGGTAACACAAAGGTTTTACACTGACATTGCACCACATCGCTCCCTGTCCCGCGCCACCCCGCCCAAGGAGACAAGATGAAAGTCAGTGAACTGGCCACATCCGTAGGGGTCACGTCCGAGACCGTTCGTCACTACACCCGAGAGGGCTTGCTGTCCCCGAGCAAGGACCCAGCGAACGGCTATCACCGCTACTCGGAGCAGGATCGTGAACGCCTGAGCTTTATTCAGCGCGCCCGCACCCTGGGCTTCAGCCTGGCCGACATCCGCCAGATCCTGGTTCATGCAGACCAGGGTGACTCTCCCTGCCCACTGGTCCGCGACCTGTTGGCGGAGCGGCTGCCGAAGATACGCCAGCGTATTGCGGAACTGGAAGCGCTGGCTCAGCGCATGGAAGACGCCATGACCAGCTGGCAGGACATGCCGGACGGCATGCCCAATGGCCATAGCCTGTGTCGACTGATCGAGAGCGTCCCCGCAGACGCCCCGGCAACAGGGGGCTCTTCCTGTCCTTCCCTGGCCCATCGGCAGGAGGCGCCATGACACTCCCCAGCCGCCCTTCTCCCCGCCCGTCGTCCTGTGACAGCCGCTCCACTGACATGGACAGCGCAGCCAGCAGGGAACCAGCGGGAAACCGTGCAGAGACCAGACAGCTTCAGGTCAGCGGCATGTCGTGCCAGGGCTGCGTCGGACGCATGCGTCGCGCCGTCGAGGCAGGCGATGAGGGGGCCGAGGTCTCCGGCGACCCTGCCAGCGCGAAACTGACGGTGACCTCCCGGCTGCCGCTCGACGACATCCTGCAGCGACTGGACGAGGCCGGTTATCCCGCACTGCCAATGCCGGCCGCATCCACAGGGGCAGAGTCAGAAAGCACCGAGACGGACCCGTCAGAGGCCTCCGCATCATCCCATGGCGAAACGTCGACAGTCGCGCCCGAGCCATCCGCCTCTTCTCAGGCGGCGTCCTCGGACGCCGGTGCGAGCAAGGCCACTCGCCTGGCCATTCACGGAATGACCTGCGCTGGCTGTGTCGCTAGCGTTCAAAAGGCTCTGACGCATACCCCCGGTGTCGAACAGGCAGACGTCAACTTTGCCTCTCATACAGCACGGGTGCGGGGCAGCGTCGATCCCCAGGCACTGGTGCAAGCGGTCGAGTCGGTGGGATATGGCGCCACGCCCATTGTCGACCTGCGCGAGGCGGAAAAGCAGCGAGCACAGCGCAACCAACGGGACTACCGGCGCATGCTCAAGGGCAGCATCGCCTCCCTGGGGCTCGCCGTCCCCCTGATGATCATGATGCTGATCCATCACCCGGCCCCAACCGGCGTGGCGCGTCTTGGCTGGGGACTGGTCGGTCTGGCGACCCTGGCAGTGCTGATCGGCCCGGGGCGCCAGTTCTTCCGTGGCGCCTGGAAAGCCCTGCGTCATCATCAGGCCAATATGGACACCCTGATTGCCCTGGGCACCGGTACCGCCTGGCTGTATTCCATGGTGGTGGTGCTGGCAGCGCCCTGGCTACCCGAGGCCGCCCGAGGCCTCTATTTCGAGGCGTCCGCCATGGTCATCGGTCTGGTGCTGCTGGGCAAGGCGCTGGAGCTGCGCGCCCAGGGGCATACCTCCGAGGCGCTGCATCGGTTGCTCGATTTGCAGAGTCAAACCGCCCGCCTGGTGACCCAGCATGGTGATCAAGAAGTCGCCATCGACGACGTCACCGAGGGCGACCTGATCCGGGTACGACCCGGCGAACGCCTGCCGGTGGACGGCCAGGTGACCGAAGGCAGCAGCTACATCGACGAATCGATGCTGTCAGGGGAGCCCGCCCCCGTCGCCCGCGGGCCAGGGGACGAGGTCAGCGCCGGCACCGTCAACGGACGCGGCTCACTGGTATTCCGCGCCACCCGCATTGGCGCGGACACGCGGCTGGGGCGGATCACCGAACAGGTGGCGACGGCCCAGGGGTCGAAGCCGCCCATCGGCAATCTCGCGGACCGGGTGTCTGCGGTCTTCGTGCCCAGCGTCATGATTATCGCGGTGTTGACCGCTCTGGCCTGGTACCACCTGGGCCCCGAACCGGCGGTGATTCACATGCTGGTCACTGCCACCACGGTGCTGATCATCGCCTGTCCCTGCGCCCTTGGGTTGGCCACGCCGCTGTCGACCATGATCGGGGTAGGCAAGGCGGCCGACCACGGCGTACTGATCCGCTCGGGCGAGGCGCTGCAGACGGCCAGTACGCTGACCACCCTGGTGGTCGACAAGACCGGCACACTGACCGAGGGACGTCCCAGAGTGACCGACGTGCACTGGTTCGATTCGCGTGGGCTCGAACGCTCATCGCTGCTGGCACTCATCGCGAATCTCGAGAGCCGGTCCGAACACCCGGTGGGGGAAGCGCTGGCGCGTTTCGCCGAGCAGCAAGCCGCCTCCGCCCACCACGGCGACGTCACCATCGACGACTTCGAGAGCATCACCGGTCAGGGGGTCAAGGCACGAACAGCGCAAGGGCCTACGCTGGCGATCGGCAACGGGGCATTGATGGAGGCACGAGGCGTCGATCTGCACGCCGCTGTTGACACGCTACCTGACTGGCAACAGCAGGCACGCACCCTGGTCTATGCTGCGCTAGACGATCAACTGACAGCAGCCTTCGCGATCGAGGATCCGCTGCGCCAGGACAGCCGAGACGCCATCGCTCGCCTCCAGGCCGATGGCATCAAGGTGGTCATGCTGACCGGCGACAACGCCGCCACCGCAACAGCCATCGGCGAAGCCGTCGGCATCGACGAGGTCCATGCGGAGCTGTCGCCCAGTGACAAGCATGCCGACATCGAACGACGCCAGGCCCAAGGGGAGATCGTCGGCATGGTAGGTGACGGCATCAACGACGCGCCAGCGCTGGCCCGCGCCAACGTGGGCTTTGCCATGGGCCAGGGCACCGACGTGGCCATTGAAAGCGCCGGCATCACGCTGATGCGGCCTTCTCTCCACGGGATCGCAGCGGCCATCGAGATCAGCCAGGCAACCTTGAGCAACATTCGCCAGAACCTGTGGGGCGCCCTCGGCTACAACGCCCTGTGTATCCCCATCGCTGCAGGTCTGCTGTATCCGCTGACAGGCACCCTGCTGTCACCGATGATCGCCGGCGCGGCAATGTCCGCTTCCTCCATCACCGTGGTCGCCAACGCCAACCGACTGCGTCTTAAACGGCTGCAGGGTGCTGTGACGCAGCCCTCGGCAAACGCTGACTCTTCTACAGCGTCAGGAGTCTCTTCATGAGTATCATCGTGACATTGGCGGGGCTGGGGCTCATCGCGCTGATCATCTGGTGGTTCTGGCTATCCTGAAAGAGCACTCCCGGCGTAAGGACCACATCGCTGGGCCAGACAGGCCTGAAGACGGGAAAAGGAGGCAAGACCATGAGCCAAGCGGAATCGCCCACGGGCCCCACCCTCGATCGAGTGCTGGAAACGGCGCTGTATGTGGCCGACATGGCCAAGGCACGACAGTTCTTCGAGTCGGCACTGGGCCTGTCCCCCTTTACCGCAGACCATCGCTTTACCGCCTATCAGGTGGGGCCCTCGGTACTGTTGCTGTTTCTGGAAGGGGGAACCCTCGAAACCGTCGTACTGCCGGACAACGGAGGCACCATTCCGCCCCACGACGGTCGCGGCTGGGTCCATATGGCCTTTGCCATTCGCCACGCAGAGTTGGCGGCATGGGAGTCCCGACTTCATGCCCATGGTGTCGAGATCGAAGGCCGAACGCGCTGGTCGCGTGGCGGAGAAAGCCTCTACTTCCGAGACCCGGATGGCCATCTGCTGGAACTGGCGACCCCGGGAGTCTGGCCCCATTACTGACGGCGACATCGTTGGGCACAGGGGGCGAGCCCCTCAGTGCCCCGTCACTGTCCCCCCAGGGAACGACCGTTCCACCTCAATCACGGCCGTTTCACTTAGCTAGCTGGCGCGGTTCAGGGCTCGACGCTGGCCTGTGCTTGGAAGGTATCAATCGACGGGGTCTGCGTGTTCGACCATCAGCTGCAGGGTTTCGCGCCCACGGTAGCGATTGCGATTGAGCTTGTAGGCACAGTGCAACGTCGACCCCACATCGAAGTCGGGCAGTTGGCCGGGCGTCAGACAGCGAAACCAGATGGCCTTCATCGTCAGCCCCTGACACGACAGTTCGAGTGACAGGTGACTGCCATCCCCTACCGGCTTGAGCCGCTCCACCACAAAGCGTCCCTCGAACAGGGGGGCCTCGAACTCGCGACCGAAGGGACCGAGCCCCTCGATCTCGACCAAGGTCTCGAGACGTAACTGCTGTTCAGAGAGCTCCCCGTCGGTGTCGATACAGGGTACCAATTCCCGCTCGCCCAACTGTTCGCGTACCGCGGTCAGCATCGCACCTCGGAAAGCGTCGAGACGCGACTGCACCACACCGACTCCAGCCGCACCGCGATGGCCGCCAAAACGGACCAGAGCATCGGGGGCAAGCTGATGGGCACGTTGCAGCGCATCACGCAGATGCAAGGCGTCTACTGAACGCCCGGAACCTGTCAGCATACCGGCTTCTGCCGCAGGAGTGAGCACCAGCGTGGGACGACCATAGGCCTGCACCAGGCGCGATGCGACAATCCCCTGAACGCCAGGATGCCCATCCTCCAGATGCACGATGATCATCGGGTCATCGGCCTCCAGCGCCACTCTGGCCAGTGCCTTGGCATCAGCCACCATCTCCGCCTCGATGGCCTTGCGTGACTGGTTGTCGGCATCCAGCGTCTCAAGATGGCGCCGCGCCACGCTGTCATCGCTGGCCAGCATGAAATGCAACGCGGCGTAAGGATCATCCAGGCGCGAGCGTGCGTTGATGCGGGGCCCCATCTGGAAGCCTAGAGTCTCGGCATCGAAGGGCACGCTATCCGCTCCCAGCCGCTCGGCCATCACTCGCCAGCACGGCTCGCCCATGCGATTGATCACGGCCAGACCGTGACGAACCACAGCACGATTGATGGCGCTTGCGCCCAGGGAGACACAATCGGCCACCGTGCCCAAGGCCACATAGGACAGCCAGGGCGACAGCTTGGGCGTCGACGGTGACAGCACCGCCTGCTCGATCAATGCCTGGCGCGTCAGCGACATCAACAGCCACGCCACCATGCAGCCGGCGATGGTGGCATCGGGATAGTCACAGTCCTGTCGGGTCGGGTTGACCGTGGCATAGGCCGACGGCGGCGGACCCTCCACGGGCAATGCGTGGTGGTCGCTCACCACCACGTCAATGCCGGCCTGCTTCAGCCGGGCAATACGCGCTTCATCACTACTGCCGCAATCGGCGGTGATCACCAGGCTTGGGCGGGGACTGAGCCGCAGGGTACGCTCCACCAGCGGCAGGCTGATGCCATACCCATCATGAATGCGGTGACCAATCAGGCTGTGAAGTCGTGATGCCGGTACGCCAAACAGCTCGTTCAAGGTGCGCCGGATCACCACGTGGGACGTGATGCCGTCGACATCGTAGTCGGTAAGAATACCGATATGCTCCCCTTCGGCCACCGCCCTGGCGATGCGCTCGGCGGCACGCGGAGCATCGGCCAGGCGTTCAGGGTGTACCAGGTAGCGCAGACTGGGATCGACCAGGGGCTCGAGCTCACCTTCGTAGTCCACCAGGCGGCCAGCCAGCAGGCGAGCCTGCAGCTCGGACAGGCCAGCGTCCAGGCCCTGACGGTAGAGGGATTCATTGCGCTGGCGGCGCTGTATTCTCGGACGTGGCTCGACAAAGGGGCGCGGGGCACTGTCGATCACAGAAGACTCAGACATCGGACTCTCGGGATATGGGGGTAGGTGACGTTCCGGCGTCTATCCGGGGTCAGCGGGACAAATTGGCCCCTCGGCAGGACAGCCACTCCCTCAGCAGGCGACGCCGGCACCACCACCGGGTATCCCGATGGTGGTGCCGACGTCCGGACGCGATAGGCGTCATCGGCCTCAGCTGATCGGCAGCATCACATGTTCGCGGTAGGCGGTGCGCTGGGTCAGCTTGCCGTACCAGGCCTCCAGGTGGGGAAGTGTGGGACGTTCGATGTCCAGCTCAAACCACAGATAGACATAGGCCCCCAACGGAATATCGGCCAGGCCAAAGGCATCACCCGATAGCCAGGGTTGCTTGGCCAGCACCCCGTCCGCCAGGCGCAGTGCTTTTTCGAACCCCGACAGCCCACGCTCGATCGCGGCATCATCGCAGGTCTCGGGCGTTCCCCGCACCAGATTCATGATGAGGTCACGATAGGGCCCCGCCAGGCTGGCCAGGGCCCAGTCCATCCACATGCCCGAGCGACCGCGCTCGGCGGGGGTCGCCGTGTTCAGCTGAGCGTTACCGTAGGCATCCGCCAGGTAGCGCACGATGGCATTGGATTCCCACAGGACGAGGTCGCCGTCTTCAAGGCAGGGAATCAGCCCGTTTGGATTCTTGGCCAGATAGTCCGGCGTATCCAGCCCTCCGAAAGGCCCTCCCACGTCGATCCGTTCGAGCGTGATACCGAGCTCGGCGGCACACCACATGGGCTTCTTCACGTTGACCGAATTGCTGCGTCCCCAAAGCTTCATGATTGTCTCCCTGGCGAAACGGAACGGTCGAAGCGAGGTCCTCGCCTCGACCGGAACGGGCAAGCCTAGCGGCGGCGATGCTCGGCCACGAAGGCCTGTACCGCTTCGAGTCTAGCGGGAAGCACCTCGTAGCGTTCCTCACGCTCCAGCAGGTCTTCCATATGTGGCGGAAGCGGCACACCAGGGAAGCCCGCCTTGACCACTGCCTCGGCGAACTTGGCCGGATGGGCCGTCGCCAGGGTAATCATCGGCGTGGCGGCATCCCTGCGCTCGCGCTCGGCGGCACGGTAGCCGGTAGCGGTATGCGGGTCGAGAATTTCCTGGGTCCGGTGATGAGCCTCGCGGATCACCTCCAGAATGGTAGCGTCATCGACGCTGTGGCTGGCGAAGATGTCGCGCAGTCGGCCCAGGGGCGCGTCGGCCAACGCGGTCGGCTCCTGCTGGAAGCGTGTGAGCAGCGCATCGACGGCTGCGCCGTCCCGCTCGTAGGCTTCAAACAGCAGACGCTCGAAGTTTGACGACACCACGATGTCCATGGACGGTGCCAGGGTGGCCAGCAGGTCCTTCTTGGAGAAGTCATTGTCGGCCAGGGTGCGGTGAAGAATGTCGTTGGCGTTGGTCGCGATGATGAACTGCTTGACCGGCAGTCCCATGCGATATGCCACATAGCCGGCAAAGACATTGCCAAAGTTGGCCGAGGGCACGCAGAAGCTGACCTGGCGCTGGGGCGCCCCGACGGCCACCGCCGACGCCACGTAATACACCACCTGGGCCATGATACGCGCCCAGTTGATCGAGTTGACGGCTACCAGCCTAGTCCCCTCGAGGAAGCTCTGGTCAGCGAAGCTCGCCTTGACCATGGCCTGGGCGTCATCGAAGTTGCCTTCGATAGCGACATTGAAGACGTTGTCGGCCAGCACCGTGGTCATCTGGCGGCGCTGCACCTCCGACACCCGGTTGTGGGGGTGAAGAATGAAGATATCCAGGTTGTCACAGTGGCGGCAGCCTTCAATGGCCGCAGAGCCGGTATCCCCGGACGTGGCGCCCATGATCACCGCGCGCTCGCCGCGCTTCTGCAGGAAGTGATCGAGAATGCGGCCCAACAGCTGCAGTGCCACGTCCTTGAACGCCAGCGTCGGCCCGTGGAACAACTCCAGCAGGAAGTGGTTGGCATCCAGCTGGTTGAGCGGGACGACCGCATCGTGGCTGAAGGTGGCGTAGGCGTCCCGGACCAGGCCGCGGAAGGTGTCGTCGTCGATCTCACCGCCGACAAACGGCTTCATCACACGAAAGGCGATCTCGGCATAGGAGAGACCGGCCATGTCGGCCAGATCATCCGCGCTGAGTTGGGGAAAGTCCTCGGGCACGTAAAGGCCGCCATCGGTGGCCATGCCGGTGAGAACGACATCTTCAAAGGACAGCGCGGGCGCCTGCCCACGGGTGCTGATATAGCGCATCTTGTGATTCCTTGCCGCCGCTGCAGCGCGGCCTGAGGGGTCCAGCGAAGCGCCATGGGGCATGGCCGCGGCCGCCCCATGGACATCGTCAATCCTGCTCGTCGAGGCTCTCGACACGGATTCGGGTCACCGAACCCGCGATGTCGGCCAGGGCCTCGATCCGGCGGATGGCCTCGTTCATCTGCTTCTCGAGGGTGCGGTGCGTCATCAGGATAATCGGCACCAGCTCACCTTCGGTCGCTTCCTTCTGGATCAGCGCCTCGATGGAGATGCCTTCCTCGGACAGGATGGTGGCCACCCGAGCCAGCACCCCGGGACGATCAACCGCCAGCAGACGCAGATAGTAGGCGGTGGTGATCTCCTCCATCGGCATGATCGGCAGCTCGTCACAATCGTCGCTGACGCCGCTGAAGGCCAGGTACGGGGTCCGGTAGCGGTGCTCGGTGGAGATATCGCGGGCAACGTCCAGCAAGTCCGCGACCACGGCAGAGGCGGTCGGTTCGTCGCCGGCACCGGCGCCGTAATACAGGGTCGGGCCTACCGCATCCCCCATCACCGCGATGGCGTTCTTCACGCCGTGCACGCTGGCCAGCAGGCGCTCCTTGGGGATCAGGGTCGGATGCACCCGCAGCTCAAGGCCACAGCCGGTGCGCTTGGAAATCCCCAGGTGCTTGATGATGTAGCCCAGGTTATCGGCCTGCTCGACGTCCTCTGCGGTGATCCGCGAGATACCTTCGGTGTAGGCCTTCTCGAACTGCAGCGGCACGCCGTAGGCGATCGACGCCAGAATGGTCAGCTTGTGCGCGGCATCAATGCCCTCGACGTCGAAGGTCGGGTCCGCCTCGGCATAGCCAAGCGCCTGGGCCTCGGCCAGCACATCTTCGAAGGCACGGCCTTCGTCGCGCATGTGGGTCAGGATGTAGTTGCCGGTACCGTTGATGATGCCAGCCACCCAGCTGATGCGGTTGGCCCCAAGACCCTCACGCAGGGACTTGATGACCGGGATGCCGCCGGCCACCGCCGCTTCGAACGCCACAATCACGCCCTTGTCGTGGGCGGCCTTGAAGATCTCGTTGCCGTGCACGGCGATCAGCGCCTTGTTGGCCGTCACCACGTGCTTGCCATTGTCGATCGCCGTCATGACCAGGTCACGCGCCACCTCGTAGCCACCGATCAGCTCGACCACCACGTCCACGTTCGGGTTGGTCGCGACTTCGAAGACATCCTTGGTGGTACGGATACCGGTAAGATCACAGTCGGGGTTGATGCTGCGATGGGCGACCTGCTCAATGACAAGCGGACGCCCTGCCCTGCGGGCAATTTCATCGGCGTTTCGTGTCAGTACGTTGAAGGTACCGCCGCCGACGGTACCTAGCCCACAGATTCCCACTCTTACCGGTTTCAATGTCATTCTCCCTTACTCGCTGCCGCCACGGGCGGCAGTTGTGTCAGCGATGCGTGGTGGCCCGAATCTGCGTCGAGCCTTGTCGATGCGGGAGGCACCGGCCGCGCCAGCGCTCCCGCTCATTATTGGTCCGTCTTGCAGACAGCTGGCGATCAGCCGTCGATGCCCAGGCGTTCGGCCAGGCGCTCCGCCGGAACGTAGCCAGGCACCATGGTGCCGTCCGGCAACACGATGGCAGGCGTCCCCTGGACTCCGAGTTCAAGCCCCAGATGATACTGCTGCTCGACCGGATTGTCGCAGCTTGCAGCGTCGCTCGGAACCTCTCCCTCTTTGGCCGCGGTCATGGCTTCAGAGCGATTGTCGCTACACCACACCTGAGTGAGCTGACGCGCGCCCTCGCTCTGCATGCCGCCGCGCGGGAAGGCCAGATAGTTGACCTGAATCCCCAGCTCGTTCAAGCGCGGCACCTCTTCGTGCAGCTTGCGGCAATAGGGGCAGGTCGAATCGGTAAAGACGTGGATGGTGGCCTTCGGCTCGTCCACCCCACGGTAGACGATCTGGTCGGACTCGGCGACGGCGGCCAGACGCTCGGCGCGGCTGGCGTTGCGGCTCTGCTCGGACAAGTTGACCAGGCCGTCCTCGGCATTCTCGTAGAGATCGCCCACCAGAAAATGGCTACCGCTGGCGTTGGTGTAGAACGTTTCACCGGTTTCCAGACGAACCTCGTAGATCCCGCTCATCGGGGTGTCGAGCACTTGGCTCACCGGCATCTTCTGGCCATTCACGGACAGCTCGTTGAGCGCAGCGGGCGGCGCGGCAACGGCACTGCCGGCGGCCAGGGACGTGGCGAGCAGCGTGGCGGGAAGCACGCTGGTCAGCAGGGTCGCGAAGGAGGGGCGATTCATGAGTCAGCCTCGAGGATGATGATCGGCATGCAGGGCTTCCAGTCGCGCCTGCGCCACATGGGTGTATATCTGGGTCGTCGACAGGTCCGAGTGCCCCAGCAGCATCTGTACGACACGCAAGTTTGCCCCATGATTCAAAAGATGGGTGGCAAAGGCATGCCTCAGTGTATGGGGAGAGAGGGGGCGGTCGATACCCGCAACACTGGCGTAATGCTTGATTCGGTGCCAAAAGGTCTGGCGCGTCATGGCGTTGTCCCGCCTTCCGGGAAACAGCGCTGGCTTCTGGATATCGCTCATCAGTTCAGATCTGCCCTGGCGCAGATAGCGTTCCAGCCAGTCGCATGCCTCTTCGCCCAACGGCACCAGCCTGTCCTTCTGGCCCTTTCCGCGCACGCGCACCACGCCTTGCCGCAGGTTGATGGCGTCTGTGGTCAGGCCGATCAGCTCGCTGACCCTGAGCCCAGCACCGTACAGCACCTCGAGCATGGCCCGGTCGCGTAACCCCAGGGCGGCGGTCACATCTGGCGCCTGCAACAGGCGCTCGACCTCGTCCTCATCCAGGGCATCCGGTAACGCGGGACGCACCCGGGGCAGACGCACCTTGACCAACGGGTCCTCGTCGATCAGGCCTTCCGCCAGGGCCCAGCGGTAGAACCGCCGGAGACTCGACAACAGCCTGGCATTGCTGCTGAGCTGATAGCCTCCCTCACGACGCTGATCCAACCAGGCCGGCAGACTCTCCGCCCCCGGTGCCAGCAGCGTCAGAGCGGCCTCGTCCAACCAGGCCTGCCAGGCCTCGAGGTCATGACGATAGGCACTCAGGGTATGGTCGCTCACCCCTTGTTCCAGCCACAGGGTGTCGAGAAAGGTGTCGATGATCTGACCGTGGCCTGCGCTCATTGCCTGCCTCGCTGCCTGGGCGACCGGACGAATGCCAGGGCCTCAATGCACAAACACCCCGCCCCACAGAGGTGGTGACGGGGTGTCGGGAGAGGGAGGAAGGTCCTCCCTCGGACTGACTGACGCTTAGGGGAAACACTGCATAAATGCCTGCGCGGACGAATCGCTGCGTTGCGCACTGCTCGAACTCCTCACCTATACCGCATAGGCTCCGGGTTCTGCGCTGCGGGCGCCTGGCGCCTCAATCCGCTCGGCTGATGTATTCAGCGCTTCCTCAGGCGTCTTAGGCCAGCTTTTCCTTGATACGTGCAGACTTGCCGCTACGCTCACGGAGGTAGTACAGCTTGGCCTGACGCACGTCACCGCGACGCTTGACGCTGATGGAGTCAACCAGCGGGCTGTAGGTCTGGAAAGTACGCTCGACGCCAACACCGTGAGAAATCTTGCGCACGGTGAAAGCGGAGTTCAGACCGCGGTTACGCTTGCCAATGACAACGCCCTCGAACGCCTGCAGACGCTCGCGGTTACCTTCCTTGACCTTGACCTGAACGACGATAGTGTCGCCCGGGGCGAAGTCCGGCACCTGCTTGCTCATCTGCTCGGCTTCGAGCGCCTGGATCACCTTGTTCTTGCTGCTCATTTCACTTGCTCCTGAAATCGTTGTGATCCATCGATCGGTCGTGGATGCCGATGGATCGTGATCCCGGCACTCGAAGCTCGAGCGCTCGGGTCGTTGATGACGCAGGTCCGTCAGCGGCGATTGGCCGCCCGGTCGACCTCGTGACCGTCGTCCTGCACCTCCGCCTTGTCGGCGTATTCGTCGATGAACTCGTTCAACAGACGCTGCTGCTCCTTTGACAGAGCCCTGCCCTCGAGCAGGTCAGGCCGTCTCAACCAGGTACGCCCCAAGGACTGCTTCATTCGCCACTGGCGAATCTGTCCATGGTGACCGCTGAGCAGCACATCCGGCACCTTGCGTCCGTCGATTTCCTCCGGACGGGTATAGTGCGGACAGTCCAGCAGACCGTCATTGAAGGAGTCCTCGACCGCGGAATCCTGATGCCCCAGTACACCCGGCACCAGCCTTGCCGCTGTGTCGATCAGCACCATGGCCGGGAGTTCACCTCCACTCAGCACATAGTCGCCAATGGACCACTCCTCATCGATGTCCGCTTCGACCACACGTTCATCGATGCCTTCATAGCGTCCTGCCACTACCACCAGGGGCGGGCCTGACGCCAACTCGCGCGCGCCCTGTTGATCCAGCCTGCGGCCCTGGGGCGACAGATAGATCACTCGGGGTCGCTGCCCGGTCGCGACGTGCGCCCGGTCGCGAGCAGCGTGGATTGCACAACGCAGGGTGTCGACCTTCATCAGCATCCCCGGACCTCCGCCGTAAGGGCGGTCGTCCACGGTACGATGGCGGTCGGTGGCGTAGTCCCGGGGATTCCAGAACTCCAGCGTCACCTGGCCTTTGTCTACAGCCCTGCCGGTCACACCGTGGCGAGTGATCGCCTCGAACATGTCCGGAAAGAGTGACACCACCCCAATCCACATCTCACTGATCTCCCGTCAACGCGCTGCTTGATCGCCAGGCGATCAAAACTCCGGGTCCCAGTCGACCAGTATGTCCCCCGCACCCAGGTCGACGCGCTTGATCACGTCATCGGGCAGATAGGGGAGAAGACGTTCACGGTCGTCCGGAGCATCGCTACCCTTCACGACCATCACGTCATTGGCACCGGTCTCGAACAGATAAGCCACCTTGCCCAGCACAACCCCCTCGAGGGTCACGACCCGCAGGCCTTCCAGCTGGTGCCAGTAGTACTCTTCACTGTCGAGCTCGGGCAGGTCCTGCTTGGCCAGCAGAATGTCCGCCCCGGCCATCACTTCGGCCCGGTCACGGTCATCGATGCCTTCCAGCTGGGCGACCAGCCCTTGTCCCTGCTTGCGCCCCTGCTTGAGGCGGTGGCGTGAAAGCTGTCCGTCATGACGGACCACCCACTCGGCATAATCAAGAATGCCTTCCATGGGCGAGGTATACGAATACACCTTCATCCAGCCCTTGATGCCGTAAGGACTGGTCAGCTTGCCCAGCACGACGTAATCATCGCTGTGGCGATCGTCTTGCGCCGCTGGCGACGCGTTGTTGCCTTGGGGCGATGCCATCTGGGTCAAACCTCATTCACACCGGGACTGTCACAGGCAAGGCATTCGCCTCAGGCCTGCTTGCGTGCTTCCTTGACCAGCTCGGCAACGCGATCAGACAGCTGCGCGCCCTGAGACTGCCAGTGAGCAATGCGATCCAGGTCGATGCGCAGACGCTCTTCCTGACCACGTGCTACCGGGTTGAAGAAGCCCAGACGCTCGATGAAACGGCCATCACGGGCATTGCGGGAGTCGGTCACGGCGAGGTGGTAGAAGGGACGCTTCTTGGCGCCACCACGTGCCAGACGAATGGTAACCATACGTTGACTGTCCTTCGGTTGGGATTTTACGGATAACGGCGACGGACGGGTCTGCCACCGGTGTTTTGCTCACGACGAGGGCCGCGCCAATGCACGGTCCTCGAACGAAGAGGCAGTATTCTACGGAAAACCGCCCCCCTTGGGAACCTTTTTTGCCTCACCGGCCTTGACGGCCGGCACCGGCAGGAGCAGGTATCAATGCGGCCTCAGCGCCAGGGCATGCCGCCGGGGCCGCCCATTCCGCCCATACCACCGGGACCTCCTGGGCCACCGCCACCCATCATTCCGGACATGCCTCTCATCATTTTCTGCATGCCGCCCTTCTTGCCTGCCTTCTTCATCATCTTCTGCATCTGCTTGTGCTGCTTCAGCAAGCGGTTGAGGTCGGGCACCTGCAAGCCCGCACCGGCAGCGATACGGCGCTTGCGCGATCCGTTGATGATGTCAGGGTTGCGGCGCTCCTTGGGGGTCATCGAGTTGATCAGGGCCTCGAGCTTGCCCAGCTCCTTCTCGGGTCCAGGGCCCTGAGCCATATCGGCCATCTGCCCCATGCCCGGCAACTTGCCCAGCAGTCCGCTCATGCCGCCCATCTTCTTGAGCTGCTGCAGCTGTTCACGAAAGTCCTCAAGATCGAAGCCCTGGCCTTTCTTGACCTTCTTGGCGAGCTGTTCGGCCTTGCCCTTGTCGACGGTACGCTCGGCTTCCTCGATCAGGGACAGCACATCCCCCATGCCGAGAATGCGCGAGGCCACCCGGTCCGGATGGAACGGCTCGAGGGCATCGACCTTTTCGCCCACCCCCATGAACTTGATCGGGCGCCCCGTCACGTGGCGCACCGACAGCGCCGCACCGCCACGGGCATCACCGTCGGCCTTGGTCAACACCACGCCGGTAAGCGGCAGGGCGTCGGCAAAGGCGCGGGCCGTATTGGCAGCATCCTGGCCGGTCATGGAGTCGACCACAAACAGCGTCTCTGACGGCTCGATGGCCTGATGGAGCCCCTTGATCTCCTCCATCATGGCTTCGTCGATGGCCAGACGGCCGGCGGTATCGACCAGCACGACGTCGTGGAACTGGATCTTGGCGTGCTTCAGGGCGGCGTTGGCGATGTCCACCGGCGCCTGGTCCGAGCGAGACGGAAAGAAATCGACGTCGACTTCCTTGGCCAATGTCTCGAGCTGGTCGATGGCCGCCGGACGATAGACGTCGGTGGATACCACCAGCACCTTTTTCTTCTCACGCTCGCGCAGGTACTTGCCGAGCTTGGCCACGGAGGTGGTCTTACCCGCCCCCTGCAGACCCGCCATCAGCACGACCGCGGGCGTCCCCTTGAGAGAAAGCCCTTCATTGGCCTCCCCCATGGTGACTTCGAGCTCTTGCTGGACGATCTTGATGAACTGCTGGCCCGGCGACAGGCTGCGCGACACTTCCTGGCCGACAGCGCGCTCACGCACGCGTTCGATGAACGCCTTGACCACGGGCAGCGCGACATCGGCCTCGAGCAGTGCCTTGCGCACCTCGCGCAGGGTGTCCTTGATGTTATCGTCGGTCAGGCGGGCCTGGCCCTTGATCGACTTCAGCGTCTGGGAAAGACGCTCGCTCAAGTTCTGAAACATGGAACTCTCCAAAATACGCGGAATGCGTTGGCCTCGTGCGCGACGCGACATGGCTGGTGCGACCGGCCTTACGCGCCTCGCAAACCACCCTCCGAGGCGGCCGCATGCCTGCGCGGCCTTGACGTTGGGGCAAATTATACGCCTTGTGGCGCCGACTCTCCATGCGCTGACTCGTGACCGGTCTCGCATCACCTCTGCTGACGGGGAGCCCCGCTGGTTGGCGTTGACGACCAGCGCCAGACGCCCTGACTCTGTTGGCTGGCTCTATTGACTGGCTCTGCTGACTGGCTCTGTCGACTGACACTGGCAGCCCAGTCCAGGCCACCAGGTCGTGGCGCACGGCCCCTGGCTGTCAGAAGAGGTACGATCCGGTATAGTCATTGCCAGGGGACAGGGAGAGCGCCCTGCCCCGACGGTTCACTTCTTACCCATTGGCGCCAGCGTGGCGCACGGACAGCACAGCATGCAGGCGTTACCTCTGGCCCTACTGGCCTTTGTCTTTTATCTGGCAGCCGCTTCCTGGCAAGGCTTGACGCTGATTCGCCGAGTTCCCCCTCGCGATCTTCTGGTGCGCAGCTTTGGCACCCTGGCTGCCGCCTTGCACCTGGTCGTGGCGGGAGGCCTTATCGGGCTGGAAGGCTCGATGCTGCCTGGCCTGTCCACCAGCGCCGTGCTGGTGACAGCGCTGGCCGTCGTCGTCCTGCTCGGCGCCAGCCTGTTCAAGCCGGTGCTCAATATCGCCGCGGTGCTGTTCCCCTTTGCCGGCATCGTGTTGCTGCTGGGCATCGAGCTCCCGACACCCACCGGGCAGAACGGTATGACGCCGGGTATCGCCTTTCACGCTGTCAGCTCCGCCCTCGCCTTTGCCGTACTGGCCATCGCTGCCTTGCAGGCGATTTTGGTGGGCATTCAGAACAAGGCGCTGAAACACCACAAGATACGCGGAGTGGTGCAGGCGCTGCCGCCCCTCACCACCATGGAGCGGGTATTGTTCGAGATGATCTGGGTTGGCCAGGCCTTGCTGACCCTGGCCATCGCCAGCGGCGTTGTGTTCCTCGACAACATGTTTGCCCAACACCTGGTCCACAAGACGGTCCTGTCACTGCTGGCGTGGCTGGTGTTCGCAGTCCTGCTGCTGTGTCACTATCGCCTGGGGTGGCGGGGCATGCGTGCGGTTCGCTGGACCCTAGGGGGCTACCTGGCCCTGTTGCTCGCCTATTTCGGAAGCAAGTTTGTGCTGGAAATCCTGCTCGCGCACAGTTGATGGCAGGACTATCACCCCGACGCTGACCACCAAGAATAAAGAGTGCTACAAACATGGGGTTAGGCCTAAACATCCGGCATCCCGCCAGGGCCTTGGTACGGCCTGACAAGGCCTGCGAGGGTGACGCACCCGTCCTTGCCGTGACGGGGGCGACCTTGACACTCCCTGAGCGACCCCCTACAACTCGTCCCTTACCCGCGACCAAGGATCCAACGTCTTGAACGACGACTTTCCGGTAGGCCTGCTGTTCGGCCTGCTCTTTCTGCTGATTACCCTGTCGGGCTTCTTCTCCAGCTCCGAGACGGGAATGATGTCGATCAACCGCTACCGGCTAAGCCACCAGGCCAACAGCGGACAACGCAACGCCAAGCGCGTCCTGCGCCTGCTGGCACGGCCAGACAGGCTGATTGGCGTCATCCTGATCGGTAACAACTTCGTCAACAACCTGGCGGCGTCGATTGCCACCATCATCGCCATTCACTTCTTCGGCGATGTCAGTGGCCCGGCCATTTCAACGGCCATCCTCACCATCGTGGTGCTGATCTTCGCCGAGGTCACGCCCAAGACCTTTGCCGCCGTCAAACCCGAGCGCATTGCCTACCCGGCGTCAATGATCCTCGAGCCCCTGCTCAAGCTCCTGTACCCGCTGGTATGGGTGGTCAACGTGATCTCCAATGGACTGCTCAGGCTCCTTGGCGTCAAGAGCATTGACGGCAGCGGCGACCACTTGACCCGCGACGAGCTCCGCACGGTCGTGCACGAAGCAGGTACCCTGATCCCCCACCGCCACCAGGCCATGCTGCTGTCCATTCTGGACCTTGAGAATGTCACGGTGAACGACATCATGGTCCCGCGTCATGAGGTGGTGGGCATCGATCTGGACGACAGTCTGGAAGATATCCTGACCCAGATCCGCACCAGCCAGCATACGCGACTGCCGGTATTCAAGGGCGACATCAATAACATCATCGGCATGCTGCACCTGCGCAATGCCGCACGTTTTCTGTCCCGGCCCGAAGTGACCAAGGCGGCCATCGTTCAAGAGGCGCGGGAGCCCTACTTCATCCCGGAATCAACGCCGCTGCACACGCAGCTGCTGAACTTCCAGAAGCAGAAACGCCGCATCGGCATCGTCGTGGACGAGTACGGTGACGTGGAAGGGCTGGTAACGCTGGAAGATATCCTCGAGGAGATCGTCGGGGAGTTCACCACTGACGTGGCCGGCCAGGAGCAGGACATGCTGCCCCAGAGTGACGGCAGCCATGTGATCGACGGCACCGCCAACATTCGCGATATCAACAAGTCGCTGGGGTGGCATCTGCCCACGGATGGCCCGAAAACGCTCAACGGCGTCATCCTTGAACACCTGGAATCCTTCCCCGACGGCCCCGCTTGTCTGCAGATCGGCAATATCCGCATGGAAATTCTCGAGATGCGCGACAACCTGATCACCTCGGTCTGCTGCTGGCCCAGCACCCGCCGCGTGCTTAGCGATACCGACGCCTGAGACAGGCCCGCGACAACAACGCAGCCAGAAAGGGACGGCCATGGCCGTCCCTTTGCGTTTCTACCAGCGCTTTTGCCAGAGGACCCGCAACAGCGAGCTCCGATGGAGGGCGACCGCTCAGCGCCGATGGAGGGCGGCCGCCCTACGGCTTGCCTGTCTCGACCCAACGGTCGGCCTCGGCCTTCAACTCACGCACCTGGGCTTCCAGCAGCTGGCGACTGGCATGCCCCGGGGGCACGGGCTCTCCGAAGTACAGCGCGACGCGGGCGCGGCAGCGTCTGGGCAGATGGGCCAGCGCCTTGCCGTGCCGATTGGAGGTCCATGACCCCCATAGGCCGGACAGCGCCGCCGGTATCACCGGCACCGGATCCTTGGCCAGAATGAGATCCAATCCTCGACGAAAGGTCCGAATCTCGCCGTCCGAGGTAAGCCGCCCCTCCGGAAACAGCATCACCACATCGCCATTGCGCAGCGCGCGACTGACTTCATCAAGCGCGCGCCGCACGTTGCCGGGGTCGCGACGATCCGACTCCACCGGAATGGCACCCACCATGCGGAACAGCCAGTTGAGCCAGATCGACTCGTAGATCGGCCGGTCCATCAAGAAGCGCAGGGGCCGAGGGCTCCCGCCCCCCATCACCAGGGCATCCATGAAACTGACGTGATTGCACACTACCAAGGCGGGTCCACGGGGAGGAACGAAGCGTCGCC
Source organism: Halomonas sp. DP3Y7-2 (assembly GCF_019800795.1). Lineage (NCBI taxonomy): Bacteria > Pseudomonadati > Pseudomonadota > Gammaproteobacteria > Oceanospirillales > Halomonadaceae > Halomonas > Halomonas sp. DP3Y7-2. The sequence continues at coordinate 193,925 of NZ_JAHVKJ010000014.1, read as the reverse complement.
CCTGGAAGCGAAGCCGATACAGCAGGTGGATGAGAGCAAAGACCAGGCGTCGGATGTAGACGGCGGGGGTCCGAGAGAAGCGCCAGACGGCGAGACAGGCAATAAGGCCAACCAGGCCCCAAAGGAAGATTTCGATCACGACACCCTGTTCGTCTGCGTAAGGCCCGCCAGGGTGGTGGATAGCAGCTGATCCAGCAGCTCCTCGACTTCAAAGGCGCCGCCCTGGGAATAGCCGAGTCGATCATTCAATCCCAGCTGAACCAGTCCATGCACGCTGCCCCACAGGGTACGGGCCAGGCGCTGGGCCTCGATGGTCTGAAGACCCGGCTGATACTCGGTCAAGGTGTCCTCGACCCGCGCAAAGAGCGCGCCGATCATGTCCGTCTGACGCTGATCCAGCTCACCTTCCTGGGCCAGGGGATAGTCGAACATCAGCTGCCAGCGATGCGCGTCCTCCCGGGCGAAAGTCCAATACCCCTGGGCGAGGGCGCGCAGGCGCGCCTCCGGCTCGGTGGTATCGACCAGCAGCGGCTCCATCACCGTGCGCAGTCGAGCAAGACTCTCGACATTGACGTGTTGCAACAGGTTGTTGAAGCTGCCGTAAAGCTTGAGCAAGGTGCTTGGTGCACAGCCTACCTCGCGTGCCAGCGAGCGCAGCGACAGCGCATGCACGGGCTGATCTGCCAGCCAGGCATCACAGGCGGCCATCACCTGGGCATGGAGCTCCTCGGGGGCGTGCTGTCTGGGACGAGCCATTGCTCTTCCTCGCTGAATCACTCGCGCCGAGCATCGGCGACCTTGGGTAAGCGGCGTTTTCCTGAGCATACATTAATCGAACACTGTTTTCGACAGAACGTTGAGGTATGCACGGCTCACCACAGTCAACGAGACTTTCGCGGCGTCTAGCTCTTGGGTAGGCTGACCGTCCAGATCGCAGGAGTCCTCATGACCGGCCGCCTCTATATCCCCGCTCGCGCCATCGAACATGCGCTCGATGACCTCGATGCACCGGTGCAGGCCATCAGCGGCGTCAACATGGCACCAAGGCGCCCCTTGTCGATCATCCGCCTGGAGGCAGGGCGCTTTACCTTGGGCACCGGCTTCTGGGGCCTGACACCGCCATGGCTCAAGGTCCTCGACCACGCGCCGCACTGCGCCCGCGCCGAAAGCCTCGAGTCCCGGCCGATGTTTCGCGACGCCTTCCGGGCACGGCGCTGTCTGGTGCCCGCGTCCGGCGCCTATGCCTGGCAACCCCGCCCCCACTACAAGCAGCCTTTTCTGATCACCCGGGCGGACCGGGGACCACTGCTGTTGGCGGGGCTTTGGTGTAGGTTTCACACTACCTTGACCGACTATACAGATTCGTTCGCCTTGATCACCGTTCCCAGCCCCGAGCTGTTGACTCCGCTGACCGACCGCGTGCCGGCCATCATCGAACGGCACCAGGCGCGGGCCTGGCTCGACCCGGCCAGCGACAGCGAGCCGCTGGAACAGATGCTGCGCACGCCTCCCGGGGAACTGTTGGGCGCTTTTCCGGTATCAAGACGAGTGAACAATCCATTGGAACAGGATCCGTCCTGCGCCCACCCCATCGGGCAGATGTGGCGACAGACACTTTAGGAGACGTGATGGCTTCGATCCGTATCAGGCGAGGCGCCCCCTGCCTCGCCACCGCCCTGGCGTGCATTTGGCTACCCATGGCACAGGCTGCTCCGGGGGATCAGGCTCCCCCGTCCAGCAGCGCCGAGACAGCTACCGCCACCACGTCCATTGCGGCGGCCACCTCGCCCATCGTCAGCCCTCACGATGACCGGGACTATCGCGTCCTGACCCTCGACAACGGACTCGAAGTGCTGCTGGTCAGTGACCCGGAGGCCGACAAGGCCGCCGCGTCGCTGAACGTCTCCGTCGGCAGTGCCCAGGATCCAAACGACCTGCAGGGACTGGCTCACCTGCTGGAGCACATGCTGTTTCTCGGCACCGAGGCCTATCCTGAAGCAGACGCCTACCAGGGCTACATCAGTCGCCACGGTGGCCGTCATAACGCCTTCACTGCGTCGCTCAACACCAACTACTTCTTTGATGTGGAAGCGGACGCCTTTGAGGGCGCCCTGGACCGCTTCAGCCGATTCTTCGTCGACCCGCTGTTCAATGCAGACCAGCTAGGCAGTGAGCGCAATGTCGTCCACTCCGAGTACCAGGCACGGCTGCGCGACGATGAACGTCGTGAGAACGAGGTACTCGACGGCTTGCTTAACCCGGCAAACCCGACCGTTGGCTTCTCTGTCGGCAGCAAGGACACCTTGGCAGAGCGCCCCGAGGGCGAGCCAAGCCTGCGAGAGCGGGTCATGAGCTTCTACCAGAACCACTACGGCGCCAACGTCATGCATTTGGCGGTGGTCGCGCCGATGCCCCTCGATCAATTGCAGGGGATGGTGGCAGAGCGCTTCGCTGAGGTGCCAAATCGCGGCCTGACGGCGCCCGAGATCACCACACCGCTGGTGGATACGGCCAAACTGCCGCTGGCGGCGGAGGCCCACTCGTTGCGTGACGCCCGTCGCGTCAGCTTCTTGTTTCCGGTACCCGACCCGGTCCTCAGCTATCAGCGCAAGCCCGCCAGCTATATTGCCAACCTGATCGGCCACGAGGGGCCCGGCAGCCTGCTGAGTCGACTGCGTGATGCTGGCTGGGCCGATGGCCTGTCAGCGGGAGTGACCCGCGGTGATGGCCAGCATGCATTGCTGGCGGTGGATATCAGCCTGACACCGGAAGGCCGCCAGCAGCTCGAGCGCATTCAGGCCAGCCTGTTTGCCGCCATCGAGCGCATTCGCGAAGAGGGCGTCAGCGATGATCGCTATGACGAACAGGCCAGTCTTTCGGAACAAGCGTTCCAGTTCCAGCAGCACGGCGATGCGCTGGATGAGGCCATGCGCCTGTCCATCAGCTTGACGCACTACCCGCTGGAAGACGTCAATCGCGCCGGCTACCGCATGGATGGGCTGGACGTCGAAGAGGTTCGACAATGGCTTGGCGCGCTGCGTCCTGACAACATGATTCGGCTGTACAGCGGCCCAGAGGTGGAGGGCGAGCAACGCACCACCTACTACAACACCCGCTGGCAGCAGGTAGCGCTGCCGACGTCGACGGCGGAGCCGCTCGACGGCCTGGCGCTGCCCGCTCCTAACCCGTTCATCGCCGAAGATCTTGCCCTGTTGGAAGATCACGCCGAACGACCCACTCTCATCACCGACACCGATCAGGCGGATGCGTGGTACAAGGCGGACGCCGAGTTCGACACGCCAAAGGCGTCCTGGCGCTTTAGCCTTCAGCATCCAGGCGCCAGCCAGACGCCACGCCAGGCGGTGCTGACGCAACTGCTGGCGGGCTGGCTGAATGACAGCCTCAATGAACGCCTCTACGCGGCGCGGCTGGCCGGGCAGAAGTATGAAGCCTACGCCCACTCTCGCGGCATGACCCTGTCCTTTACCGGCTGGCGCGACCGGCAGGATCGCGTCATGGCCGAGGTCATCGACCAGCTCAAGCAAGGCAGCATCGAAGATGACAGCGTCGCGCGGGTCCGCTTCGGGCTGGAGCGTGAATGGCGTAACGCCCCTCGCGATCCCCTCTACCACCAGGGACAACGCACCCTGTCCGAGGCGCTGATCCGCCCGCAGTGGTCGCCCCAGGTATTGCTCGAGTCGCTGGCCGAGGTCACACCGCAGGACCTGCGCGACTATCGCGATCTCTTCTTGAGCGAGCTCCACCTGCAGCTTCTCGCTGTCGGCAACCTCTCTCGCAGCCTCGCAGAAGAAGAAGCCTCACTCGCCATCGAAGCCCTCGAACCCAGCCTTGGTGCTGACGCCATCGCCGATCTAGAAGTGCTCAAGGCCACCGACCTGCCTAGCCTGACGCCCGACTCGGAGCGCGAAGAGTCGTTACTGCTGCGCTACCTGCAAGGACCCGATCAAAGCCTGCCTACCCAGGCTCGCATTGCGGTGCTCGGCAAGCTCTTGGAAACCCCGTTCTACCAGCGACTGCGCACCGAGCAGCAGCTCGGCTATATCGTCAATGCGGGCTATTCCCCGCTTCTGCATGCACCCGGCATCAGCTTGCTGGTGCAGTCCCCCTCGACCCCCAGCGAGGAGCTGAAAACCCACGTCGATGACTTTCTTGACCAGGTCCCCGCCCAGCTTGAGGGACTCGACGAAGCGACCCTGGCCACCTACCGTCAAGCGGTCCATGACGAAATTACCCAGCGCGATGCCGGGCTGGAAGAGCGCACCAATCGGCTGTGGCGTGCACTATCCTTCGGCGATACCCACTTCGACCGCCGTGAGCGCCTGGCAGCAGCGGTGCTGGACGTGACGCTTGCCGACCTGCTGCCTAGCTGGCAGGCACTGCGCGACAACGCGGTGGTGGACGTCGCCTTCGATCCGGGCGCCACTCCCAGCGATATCATGGCGCTCAAGGGCGAGCTGGAAGTGCTGCCGGGGAACGAAGAGGCACCGCTATCGCCGCGCGGCGAAGAGGAGTCCGCCCAGGCGGTCAAGGTCGACACCCCCTGACCTGACAGGCCGCTGACATGGCGGTGGCGCGCCCAGCGTCACCGTCAGACACGACAACGCCCGGCTCGGAGGATGACGTCCAGGCCGGGCGTTTTGATGGCACAGATAGCTCCACCGGTCGCGTGATGTCGCCGGTTGCGACGTCGCCGTTATCCGAACGCCTGTGCCGGCATAATGGACTCCACAAACATCACCATTTCCTCCAGGACCTGACGCTCACGATCACTCAGCGAGGTCTGATTGAGACGCTCGATCTCCCGCGCAAAGTCCTTCAGAGTCAGGCTCGACAGCGCGGCATCGTTCATGCGTTCCCAGCGGAAACTCTCCCAGCGCGCCTGCTCCTCCCCCGTCAGGGTGTCGGGGTAGCTGCGCGCACGGTAGCGAAACAGCATTTCCTCCAGACGTGGATCCTGGAAGGCAAAATGGGCATCGACCAGATCCCAAGGATTAGCTGCCCTCACCCGCTCCATCTGCTGTCGATCTGCCGGTGAGAAAAACCCACCGGAATACAACATTAGATCAGGATCGCGCGGCGGCTCCGGCGGCCCTTCGGCAAACACCTCCTGGACCTTGGCGGCGATATCCGGATCGCGGGAAAGACGTTGATAGTGACCACGACAGGCCTCCATGTCCAAGCCCATACGTGCCACGATATCGCCGTATTCTCCCTGCTGAGGACCCGACACGTCCTTGAGCGCGCTGGGAGGGAAGATCACCGGACACTTGTTGATGTGCACCACCTTCAGCGGGATACGGCTTTCTCCTTCCGCCAGGTCGTCGTTGCTGACAAACACTCTGGCACGAATCTCTTGGGGTGATAGCCGCAGAAGATCCTCTGGATCCAACGACAGATCGTAGACGATGATCCCGTTGGGGTTAGTGGGATGTTCAGCCAGAGGCAGCACCAGAGCCCCGCAGGCGCGGCTGGCCGGGTAGCGACGTGAAATGTGCACGATCGGCTTGCGCTGGGTCGCATCCAGGCGCTTGCGCACTTCGCGCTTGGCCCGCAATGACAGCAGGTAGTCGAACAGGTTGGCATTGGCGTTGCGCAGCAGTCTCGCCAGGGCAATGGTGGCGCGCACATCGGCCAGAGCATCATGGGCGCCTACATGCTCGATACCATTGGCGGCGGTCAGGTCCTCGAGGCGAAAGCTGGGACTGCCATCTTCCCGGGTCGGCCATTCGATACCTTCAGGTCTCAACGCGTGAAACGCCCTTACGACATCGATCAGATCCCAGCGTGAGTTACCGTTCTGCCACTCTCGGGCATAGGGGTCCAGCAGGTTGCGATAGAACAGATGCCGACTGACTTCATCATCGAAGCGCAGGCTGTTGTAACCCACCGCGCAGGTGCCAGCCACGCTCATCTCATCTTGAATGGCACCCGCGAACTCGGCCTCCGGCAGGCCCTGGCGCCGGGCCTGCTGAGGCGTGATTCCGGTAATCAGGCACGCCATCGGATGGGGAAGAGCGTCATCGGCAGGCTTGCAGAACAGCTCCACCGGTTCACCTATTTCATTGAACTCGGCATCGGTACGGATAGCAGCGAACTGCGAGGGGCGATCACGCCGAGGATCGGCACCAAAGGTCTCGTAGTCGTGCCACAGGAAAGTGAGCGGAGCGGCTTTCGGCTGCGCCATGGCGATAGTGTCTCCACGCGGGCTGCTTGAGCCCGCCAGCCTAGCACAGGCAGGCGCCTGACTCAGCCAGATAACCACCCATCTCCACGCGTCGCACTGGATCGGGGCAGTTGTCGGCGCCATCAAACGCAAACGGCGAGCCGCTCGCCAGAGCGACTCGCCGCAACCGCTTGCCCGCCGATGGCGGGCTCCGCAGGCTCAGCTGCGGGGCAGCGTCACGTTAAGCTCAAGCACAGAGCAGTTGTCTTCGCTGTCCAGCGACATATTGATCGCATCGTCATCCACTTCAACGTAGCGCCGGATGACTTCCAGCAGCTCTTTTTCCAGCATCGGCAGGAAATCGGGCTGGCCCCGTTGGCTACGCTGGTGGGCGACGATGATTTGCAGCCGCTCCTTGGCGACAGACGCGGACTTCTTGCGTTCTCGCTTCAGGAAATCGAGTAGTTTCACCGGCGACCTCCCCCTCCGAACATACGGCTCAGCAGCCCCTTCTTCTGGTATTCGTGGAAGCGCAGCGGCACGTCTTCGCCAATCAAGCGGCTGACCGTGTCCATGTAGGCCTGGCCAGCATCGCTGCTATCGTCATGGGTCACAGGAACGCCCTGGTTAGACGCCCGCAGCACGGCCTCGGACTCGGGAATCAGCCCGACCAGATCGATGGCAAGGATCTCGCGAATATCATCAAGATTGAGCATGTCCCCCTGATCGACACGACCCGGGTTGTAGCGGGTGATCAGCAGGTGTTCCTTGATCGGGTCCTTGCCCTGCTCCGCGCGCCGCGTCTTCGACGACAGCAGGCCGAGAATACGATCGGAGTCCCGTACCGACGAGACTTCAGGGTTGGTGACCACGATCGCCTCATCGGCGAAGTACATGGCCAGCTGAGCACCGCGCTCGATCCCGGCAGGCGAATCGCACAGGATGTAATCGAAATCCTTGGTCAGGGTCTCGAGCACCTTCTCGACCCCTTCCTGGGTCAGAGCGTCCTTGTCCCGGGTCTGTGAGGCCGGCAGGATATGCAGGTTGTCGACCCGCTTGTCGCGGATCAGCGCCTGATTGAGACCTGCCTCGCCCTGAATGACGTTGACCAGGTCATAGACCACACGGCGCTCGCAGCCCATGATCAGGTCCAGATTTCGGAGACCGACATCGAAGTCGATCACCACGGTCTTGTTGCCTCGCAGCGCCAAGCCAGTCGCTATGGCTGCCGCACTGGTTGTCTTGCCGACCCCACCTTTTCCGGAGGTCACAACGATGATCTTGGCCAAGTGTCGCATCCTGTCGTCGTAATGTTGTTGGTCCTGTGTGGCCACTCGGGTGGCCAGGCCATTAACGGTTCATGCCATCGTGGGCCTACTTGAGCGCGGTAATCCCTAGCTGGTCGTCACTCAGCACTACCTGCACCGATGACCCCAGCAGCTGAGGATCAATGTCCTCAAGACGCTTGTAGTTGCCCGCGACGGACAATAATTCAGCGTGCAGTTCACGGCAGAAGATGCCTGCCTGATGATCCCCATGGATGCCCGCCAGCGCCCGTCCTCGCAGCGCGCCATAAACGTGAACATTGCCCGCCGCCAGTACTTCGGCACCGGCGTTGACGGCGCCAATCACGGTCAGGTCGCCATCGGGAGCAGTGATCTGCTGGCCGGAACGCACGGTGCCACGAAACACGCGTCCGCCACGGGGCAACGCCGTCGTGACGTCCTCGGCCGCGATGTCAGCGACCTCGCTGTCCGCCACCTCGGGCTCGTCATCCTGGGTGGGCACGCTTTCCAGCGTGCGTGCCCGCGCCGCGTCCTGGGGAGGAAACCAGCCAAGGCCCAGTGCCCATGCCGACTGCTTGACCGGGTCAGTGCCCCCGCGTACCGCCACCGGCAGCAGCTTGTGCGCGCGACACACGGCGCAGATGCGCTCCAGTGCCAGGTGCGGCTCGTCGAGCTTCTCGACACTGAGCACTACCGGCGTATGCTGAAAGAAAGCAGGCGACTGCGATAACTTGCCCGCCAGCTGATCACGAATTTCCTCGGGATCGGCGCTGGAAAGCTCCATCACCGTCATGGGCAGCATCCCGCCCTTGAACGTAAACGCCATGCTGTCCCTGTCCACTTTGAGGCTCATTGCCGAACTCCACGTCGGGTGTTGGTCGGGGATTGCTCTCAAGCTATGCCAGAGCACCCGGTCCTGCAACCGATCATAAGCCTCTAACGGGTCCTTGTCAGTGTCTCCAATCAGCCACACGCCTCGGCAGAGACCTTTTCTGATGCTGGCGCGCATGCTTAGATTGATCTCTACCGTCTTCCACGCCTGGCACCCAGGGCTGCCATGACAAGCCGGTCGCTACAACAAGATGATGAGGCAGTCTCGTCACCGTCTATTTTTCTTCAGGAAGCCCCATGTCTGGACTCCTCCGCCGACTCTTTTCGCCTCGCTGGCGACACCCCGATCCCAAGGTAAGACGCGATGCTGCCGAGCGGCTCGACCCCCATGGCCAGCGCGATGCGCTCGAAACCCTTGTGCAGGACCCGGAACCCGAGGTTCGGCAGGCAGCCGTGGCACGCCTGGAAGACCCGCAGCAGTTGCTGGCACTGAGAGCGCGTCATGGCTCCCGCGAACTCGACCGCCAGCTGATCAGCCTGCTGATCGGCCGCCAGGGCGGTATCGAGCTCAGCCAGCGCCAGCGTGTGGTAGACGGCCTGGACGATCCCCAGCTGCTTGAGCAAATTGCCCTCCAGGGTGATAACCAGCAGCTTCGGCTCAGTGCCCTGGCTCGACTCGATGACGAACAGGCCTTGATCCGCCAGGCCTGCGACAACGGCATCGCCGCTGTGCGCCACGCTGCCGCCGAGCGAGTGACGTCCGAAGAGGGGCTCAAGCAGCTGGTGCAGGCAGCTCGCCGTGATCGCCATGTCGCCCGCAATGCCAAGGAACGGCTAGGACGCCTGCGCGCCGACGCTGACGCCGTGGCCGAGGCGAAGGAGCGACGCGAGCAGCTATTGCAGAGTCTGGAGCAGCATGCTCGGGCCGCCTGGGAGCCGCTATATGCCGGTCGCTTCCGCCATCTGGAGCGCGAGTGGCTCAAATTGCCCGATCTGCCCGAGGACCAGCAGGAAAGGCGCTATCAGGAAGCCTGTCTACGCTGTCGCAAGGTCATCCACGATCACGAAGCCCAGGAGCATGCGCTGCGTGCCGATCGACAGCGCCGCGAGCAGGCCGACCACGATCGCGAAGCGCTGGTCATGGCGCTGGAAGAGAGTTTGTCCGCGCTGTATCAGGGCGACCATGTGGGCGAGCAGGATCTGGCCAGCCTGCGAGCACAGAAGCAGCTGCTGGCCAGCCGCTGGCAGGCGCTATCGGAGATTCACCTGGCCGACGACGCGCTGCGCCAGCGCTACGACGCCGCCCTGAAGACCTTTGACAACATCAACCAGGCGTATCAGCGCCTGGTGGAGCGCTCTCCGGCAATGGAAGAGGCCATCAAGAGCGGCGACGAAGCCACCCTCAGACAGCTCGTGGAGGCCTGCCGCTGGCCTGATAACCTGCCGCCAGAGCCGCGGCTCGCACGGGCTCGTCACTACCTGCGGCTGGAGCGCGACCTGGCCGCCCCGGCGCCGTCGGCAGAGCAGCTGGCACGTTTCGCTGAAGAACTCGACCGCCTTGACGCGCTGCTGGATGAGGGCTCCTTCAAGGGGGCCAGCCGACTGCATCAACGCCTGCGTCACCTGGCCGAGGCCCTGCCCGCCTCAGCCGAGTCGGAACGAAGCCGGCTCAAGCGCCTGGGTGCCAGGCTGGCAGAACTACGCGACTGGCGCGGTTTCGTCGCAGGCCCCAAACGTGAGCAACTGTGCCAGGCCATCGAGGCTCTGGAGCAGGACAGCACCCTGAGCGATCGGGATCGGGACCGCCGACACCGCCAGCTGGTCAAGGAATGGAAAGCCCTGGCCGATGCCGCAGCCAACAAGGAGCAGTCAGAGCGCTTTCGTGCCGCCTCTGACCGCATTCGCGAGTCCCTGGCTGGCTGGCGCCAACAGCAGCAGCAGTTGAGGGAGGCCAACCTGGCTGAGCGCGTCGCCCTGTGCGAACAGCTCGAAGCATTGCTGGCGCAGCCCTCTCACCACGCCGACCCAGATGCCCTGCGGGACATTCGCGAACACGCCCGCGATCAATGGCGACGCACTGCCCCGGTGCCCCGGGATCAAGCCGAGGCTATCGGCCGGCGGTTTGGCCGCATCCGTCATCAGCTGCAGGCGCTGATCGATCGTCGTGCCAACGAGATTGCCGAATCTAAGCGCGCGCTTATCGACCAGGCCAGGTCGCTGCTGGAGACGTCACTGGCCGCCCGCCAACGGGGCGAACAGGCCAAGGCATTGCAACAGCGCTGGCGCGAACTCGGGCGCGCACCCAAGGGTGAAGAGCAGACCCTGTGGCGCGAATTCCGCCAGCTATGTGATCAGATCTTTGCCCAGCGCGATGCGGAACGAGACGACCGGGCTCAGCGAGCAAAGGATCGACTGGATCGCATGCAGGCGCTGATCGATCGCATCGACGCCTGGCAACCGACCAGCAGTGAGGAGGAGGACTGGCTCGACAAGGCCGTCGACGAAGCCAACGCTCTGGAACCGCTGCCCTCGGGACGACGCAGCGAGGGAATGCGTAAACGTTGGACGGGCATCGTCCGCGCTCGCCGCGAGCGGCTTGAACGCATCGCAGTAGCAGAAACGGTCAGCCGCTGGCACCAGCTCAAGCCGCTTATCCTGGAGCACCTGAAAGCCGACGATGCCTGTCTCGCCGGACAGCAGTGCGGGGATGTGTTGATTCCCGACACGCTGACGCTCCCCAATGAACTGGCCACCGCACACGCCGAACGCAATGCCGCACGCCGCTCCCCGGACTCTCTGGACAGCGTCGCCGAGCGGCTGGCGCGGTTGCGCGTTCACCTGGCGCTGTTGGCGGGCCAACCTATCGGCCAGCATGACGAACCCCTGCGCCTGGCCATCCAGGTAGACCGTCTCAACGACAGTCTTGGCCAGATGCCCGCACGGGAGGAAGAACTGTTGTCGGTACTGTGTGGGTTGCTGGCCACCGGGCCGGTATCCCGCCAGCTGTGGGACAAGGAGGTTCAGGAGTTGGACGCGCTGCTTGATGGGCTGCGCCAGCTGCCGCCGCCGTGATAGCGCTGCGGTAAGTTCGGGGAGACAAGGCGACGTCGCAGCCCCCCCTCCAGCGCCCAGCAACAGGAAAGCGAGGCTTGCGCCTCGCTTTTCTCTTGTTGCCGCTCTGTCATTGGCGTTCGCGGGTTGTCGTCGACGACATGGCCGACCGCCCAAATGACGTCGGAGCCTGCCAGGCTCCGACACGAGAGGGTTCAGCCCATGAACTGGCCACCATTGATGTCGATGTTGGCACCCGTGATAAAGCCGTTGTCCTTGCTGGCGAGGAAGCTGACCAGGCGCCCGATCTCTTCCGGCGTGCCGTAGCGCTTCATCGGGATCGTCTCGCGAATCGCCTCACGCACCTTCTCCGGAATCTTCATGATCATGTCGGTGGCGATATAGCCAGGAGAGACGGTGTTGACGGTAATCCCCTTGGTGGCGGTTTCCTGGGCCAGCGCCATGGTCAGACCGTGCATACCCGCCTTGGCGGCGGAGTAGTTGACCTGTCCAAACTGCCCCTTGCGCCCATTGATGGACGAAATATTGATGATGCGGCCGTAATTCTGCTCGAGCATGCTCTCGATGACGCTACGGCAGGTGTTGAAGACGCTATTCAGATTGGTGTCGATGACCAGGTTCCACTGATCGGGCGACATCTTCTTCATGGTGCCGTCCTTGGTGATGCCAGCGCAGTTCACCAGCACCGCGATCGGACCATACTGCTCCTCGATCTTCTTTACACCGTTCTGGCACGCCTCGAAATCGGTCAGATCAATACCGGCAACATCGATATTGTCGTAACCATCAGACTTCTGAGCCTCCAACCAGGACTTGGCCTTCTCGGGGTTGTTGTAACCGGCCAGCACCTGATAACCGGCATCCGCCAGTTCGCGACAGATGGCACTTCCAATACCACCTGTGCCACCGGTGACCCATGCGACGGGCTTTTGCTGAGTCATTGACGACCTCCCTGATTGTCTATGCTTCCGCCGTTTGCCGACGGACCTTGTTGTAACAAGCACGTTGTAGCAAGCACGTTGGGACGGATCGGCGGGAGACGATCCTCATCACAGTGTGTCGAGGCATCGCGCGTGGCCTCCTGCCACGTTGCGCCCACCTGCCACCAACCTGACACCTGACGACAGCCCTGTCACGGATGACGCGCAACACGTCGTGGACGTCACACGCCTCGGGGCAAGCCGACGGTCATCTTCAGGCTAGCGTCCGCCACTGACATTTCCATGACAGCCCCCCCAGTATGGACCACTGCGCTCAACCGGTACGAGCCATCTCACGCGAATTCGCACAGGGTTGACGTGGGCCAAAAAATCCGTATACTTCGTCCTCGTTGATGCGGGGTGGAGCAGTCTGGTAGCTCGTCGGGCTCATAACCCGAAGGTCATCGGTTCAAATCCGGTCCCCGCTACCAAACATCATGAAACGGGGCAATCTCTTGAGATTGCCCCGTTTTCTTGTTCGCCACTGCTATCTCGACGCCTTGCTGATCGGACACCGGGCCGGCGCAGCCCCATCCTTCGACACGCACGTTCACTCGGCTGCGAGTGTTATGCCGCCCCACGCGAAACATGGGTCTATTTAGCAGAAGACTAAGTCCCATTTGACCTCCATCTTTAGTCGCATAGCGCTCATCAACGGCCTTGCGACAGGCCTTGAAGTCGGCGACCAGCGACCGCATCTCTTAGCTCTATCCACTTATCAGACAAGGTTGCGTCCCCATGCCAATCGTCGACCCGCGCACCGGCGAGCCGTTGAGCACCGAACCCGCCCAGCACAGCGCTGGCCAAGCAGAGGCCGCTACCCAGGGGCCGGCCGACAGCGATCTGATCTTCGACGTTGATCGCAGCAATATTCAGCAGGTGCTGGAACTGTCCATGCGCGTGCCGATCCTCCTCGACTGCTGGGCCCCCTGGTGCGAACCCTGCAAGAACCTGATGCCGGTGCTGGAAAAGCTGACGCGCGAGTACCGCGGCACCTTTCTGTTGGCCAAGCTCAACATCGACGACAACCAGGACATCGCAGGCCAGCTGGGCGTGCGCTCGGTGCCCGACGTCAAGTTGATCAGCCAGGGCGGCCTGGTCGACCACTTCCAGGGTGCGCTGCCTGAAAAGGACATCCGTGAGTGGCTCGCACGCTACTTTCCGGCTCCCGAAGATGCCCCCGCAAGTCCCGAGGAACAGGCAGAGCAGGCCCTGGCGTCCGGCGATACCGCGACGGCGCGCGGCATCTACCAGGAGCTGAGCGAGCAATATCCTGACCACGTGGCCTATCGTATCCAGCTGGCCAAGGTTCTGGTCGCAGAGGGCAGCAATGACGAGGCACGCCAGCTGCTCGACGCCCTAGCGCCAGAGGATCGCGACGGCCCCGAAGCCCGGGGCGTTCGTGCCAGCATCGAGTTCAGCGAGGAAGCCCCCGATGCGGCCACACTCGCGTCTCTGGAAGGGCGCGATGACAGTGAAGCCCACTACCAGAGAGCCCTGCGCCAGGTCGCCGACGGTGACTATGAGAACGGCTTGGAAGGACTGCTCACGGTCATGAAGCGTGATCGTGGATACGGCGATGACCTGGCTCGCAAGACCCTGCTACGGGTGTTTGACGCCCTGGGGGCAGACCATCCGCTGACCGTCAGCTACCGGCGCAAGCTGTTCGCCCTGCTGTACTGAAGGCTGAATACCACCCCCCTCACCCGGCAGCGTCTGCCAGCAACCACCAGCAGGGCCCTTGATGGGCCCTGCTGGCATTTAGCGGGTGCACGGCTGCCGACATGGTCAGCCAGCGAGCACACGATCCATCCGCGCCAAGGCTTCACCCAGCTGGGCGGCGGTGGTACCAAAGTTGAGCCTGACAAAGCCCGGCCAGCCAAAGTCGGCCCCGTCAGACAACGCCACGCCAGCGCGTTCGAGCAGCACCTTGGCGGGTGACTCCTGGCCCGACAGCGCCGACTGCCGCAGGTCCAGCCACGCCAGATAGGTAGATTCCGGAGCCGCACAGACCACGCCCGGCCAGCCGGCCACATGTTCGGCCAATTGCTGGCGATTTTCTCGAAGCACTTCCAGCAGCGCCTGGCGCCAGGGCTCGCCGTGACGATAGGCGGCCTCTGCCGCTACCAGTCCCAACACATTGGCGTCCGGCATCAGCCCTTTTGCCCGATCACGAAAACGCTGCCTCAATCGCCCATCGGGTATCACCGCGCAGGCAGCGGTGAGTCCCGCCAGATTGAAGGTCTTGGACGGTGCCCACAGCGTCACGGTGCGCTCGGCAAGCTGCGGCAGTGCGGCCGCCAGTGGCTCGTGCCGCGCCCCGTCTTCAAGCAGCAGATCGCAATGCAGCTCGTCGGACACCACGATCAGTTGATGGCGCTCTACCAGCGCTGCTAGGCCTTCGAGCTCTTCCCGTCGCCACTGGCGCCCGGTGGGGTTATGGGGATGGCACCATAACAGCAGTCGTGTGCGCTCGGTGATGGCCTCCTCGATGGCATCCAGGTCCAGCGTCCAGGCCTGTTCCGCAGACGTCGGCGGCGTCATCTCGGCCTGCTGCGCCAGGCGACCGGTTCGTTCGGCCACCTGCAGGAAAGGAGGATAGATCGGGGTAATCGTCAGCACCCCATCGCCTGGCTCGGTAAATGCCAAGCTCGCCAGATGAAGGGCAGGCACCACCCCCGGCAACCAGTGCTGCCAGCGGGGGGAGATTTCCCAGCCGTAGTGCTCGCGACTCCAGTCGACCAGCGCCTGCTCGAGGCTTTCTGGCACCTTGCCGTAGCCGTAGACCCCGTGACCGACGCGCTCTGACAGGGCATCAATCACCGCAGGGGGTGAACGAAAATCCATATCGGCCACCCACAGCGGCAGCACGTCATCGGCGTAGCGATGCCACTTCTGTGACGGCCACGGCGGGCACTGATCGGCATCCCGGGGCTGCCGTCGATCAATCGGCGTGGCAAAATCGAAGTTCATGGTCATCTCCCTGACGATGGCTGTTCGATTACCAGGTTACCCTGGCCAAGTATTTGAAGGACGCATTTTCCATGACAAGCACCATGCCGCATCACGGATTCTTCGCCAAGGTGTGTCGCGGAATGCCGGCGCTGATTGGCCAATGGCTGGCCTTGGGTCGCGGTGATCCCGATCGACTGGCATTGATCCTGGCCGAAACGGCCAGGGTGGCGGGACTCGGCGAGCCGGGCGAAACTCCCGACGGCGCGACGCTTGCTCTGTGGGCAGACCGCCAGGACGAGGACCTTCCCCCTCACTGGGCGGTGCGCACCGCGCTGTTCCTGCTGGTCCAGATGCCCGCTCGCCCGACGCCAGGAGATGAAGACGAGGCCTGCGCATGGGCTTACTGCTGGCTGCGCAATCGTGAATTCACCAGCCGCGACCAGGCCCTGGATGCGTTGCCGGAGCACCTCCGGGAATCCCTGGCACCGGCCCTGACAGCAGCCTGGACGGACCGTCAGGGATTGCGCCTGGTATAACCCCGCCGCGTCGCCGTCGCGACCAGATCATTGCCGCCGCCGGGTCGGTCGCTTCGGCCGAAATCCAGCGGGCTTGGTCGCCAGCCATTCGACGAAGGAACGAATATCAGGGTGTGCCAGCAGCGCGTCTCGACTGCGATAATGGTCCGCCAGTTCCCTCTCGCTGAGCACCGCATGCAAGTGGCGATGGCAACCATGACATACCCACAGGATGGCCGTCAGTCGCTCGACGCGGTCGTGCCGCCGTCGATAGCGCGCCTTGCCGTGTAGTGACCTCGGGATCAAATGGTGCTTGGTCAAGGGCGCGGCTCGCTCACACAGCTCGCAACATTCGGGGCGCGGCGGCGGCGACAGCTCTGTCATGTCGACCTCCCGGATCGGCATCATGCTTTAACGATAGCTTAAGGATCGCATTTTTCTTATGGACGTTCCCTTCCATTGGCAGCTGGCCAAGCTGCTCATTTCCATCGGCGTCGTGCTCGGCCTGTCAGTCATCGCCGAAAGAGTCAGCACTCGCGTCGCTGGACTGCTCTCCGGCTATCCCCTGGGCACGGCCATCGCCCTGTTCTTTATCGGGCTGGAGCTTTCCCCCCAGTTTGCCGCTGATAGCGCCGTGCATACCCTGGCAGGCTTCACGGCCACCCTGGCGCTGGGCGGCGGCTACCTGCTCGCGGCCCGTGGGGATGGCCTCAAAGGAGTCCTGACGGGCACTGCGGGAGGGCTCGTTGCCTGGCTGGCCGCCAGCAGTCTGTTGACCCAGCTCGACCTCAATCGCATCAGCGGAACCCTGATCACCCTCGTCGCCATTGCGCTATTCACTTGGCTCTATCGCGGGGTCCCGGACATCAAGGCCAGTCCCAAGGGTGGCTTTTCCTGGCCTGCCTTGGCACTCCGGGCTGGGCTCGCTGCCGCCATCATTTTCCTGATCACCGGTCTTGCCCACGCCGTTCCCAGCGCCTGGGCCGGGGTCATGGCCGCCTTCCCGGTGACCATGTACCCCTTTCTGGTGATTCTGCACCTGACCCAGGGTACCGCTCCAGTGGCCACGGTCATCAAGCACTACCCTGCCGGTCTTGGCTCACTGCTGTGCTATGCCCTGGTGGTATCGCTGACCTACGCGACGATGGGACTTTGGCAGGGCACGCTGCTGGGCTTCGTCGCCGCCACGCTGTGGCTGCTGGGCTGGATGCGACTGCAACAGTGGTGGGCAGCTCGCCGCCATCGTCGGCGCCAGCAGCGCACGTCGTGACCTGGAAGCGGGCTTGACCTAGCGCTTGCTTGGGTCAATCCTGAAGCACACCTTCCTGCACGTGAGAATGTCCATGCTGACCCGCACCATCGAGCCCGCTTTCTACGACACTGATGCCCTCGGCCATATTAACAACACACGCCTGCCGGCCTGGTTCGAGCTGGCCCGCAACGAGCTGTTCCGGCTGTTCACTCCAGACCTGGATCCCGCCAAATGGCGGCTGATCATGGCGCGCATGGAGATCGACTACCGGGCTGAGCTTCATTACGGTCACGACATCGAGATCCGCACCTATCTGTCGCGACTCGGCAAGAGTTCCTTTACCGTGACCCAGGAAGCGCACCAGCAAGGGGTCATGACCAACATCGGCCATACCGTGCTGGTGCATTTCGACCATCACACTAAGGCGTCGGTACCAATTACCGGCGCGCTGCGTGAGGCGCTGATGGAACACCTGCACGAGGCGGCAATGACCGAAGCCTGAGCACGTTGCCCCGATGGCAGGCCAGATCATCCGATAAGGGTACGGTTGGCCGTTCGCCTGGCCTCGCGGATAATGGCCTGCCTGCCCCACCCCAAGGAACCTTCATCGCCATGACCCCCGCCATCAAGGCCCTGGAAAGGGCCAAGGTCAACTTCAGCGTACTGAGCTATGAACACGATGCCCGCTCGGCGGCTTACGGCGAAGAGGCCGCCGAACAGCTTGGGCTAGACGCCGAGAGTGTGTTCAAGACCTTGCTGGCGAACCTGGACGGCCATCGACTGGTAGTGGCCATCGTCCCGGTCTCTGCCAAGCTCGACCTCAAGGCGCTGGCCCGCGCGGCGGGCGCCCGCAAGGCCAGCATGGCTGACCCCGCCGACGCCGAGCGCGCCACGGGCTATATCGTCGGGGGAATCAGTCCCCTTGGGCAGAAGAAGCGCCTGGCTACCTTCATCGACGACAGCTGCCAGAGGCTGCCCCAGATGCACGTCAGCGGAGGACGTAGGGGCCTTGAAATCTGCCTGGCCCCGGAGGACTTGGTGGTGTTGACGCGGGCAACCGTGGCTCCGCTCTTGCGCTAGTCCGTTGCCACTAGTGCGCTATCCGCAGCCACGGGGTCTGGCGCGGCGGCCAGGCGATGGCGGAGGTCCTGATACGCTGGGTCTAAGGCGCAAAAAATGCTAGGTTGGCGCAACGTCAACTAGGATGCACTGCATGGCGATCCGCTATACCCTCTGGCTCGATCCGGACGATAAGGTGCGCCACCGCGCGGCTGAGACCAGCCTCGAGACCTTCTTTCTCGAGCGCTTCGCGGACTACCCGCACATCCGCTTGTTCGGTGCTGATCCCTACGACTATGATGCGCCCTTCAATCGACTCTACGACGTTCTGATCGCACGAGGCAGCGAGTACCTCGAGCGCGAACATGCCTATGTACCCACCCCGGAACAGCTCAATCGCGCGTTCTTCCGTGCCGTGGGCCGCTCCACCAAATTTGTAAGAGACAACCCCGATGGTGATCCATCCTGACACGACCCCCGACGCTGCCCAGATGGCCATCATCGCCGAGCAGCTGGGACGCGAGCCTCGCGGCATCGAGGCCCTGGCGGCCACCGACGGCAAAGGCACTCCTCTGGTCCTGCGCATGGCTCCCATCGTCGATGGCAAGCCCTTCCCGACCCTGTTCTGGCTGAGCTCCGACCTGCTCAAGGTCGAGCTGTCGAGAATCGAAGCCGCCGGCGTGATCAAGTCGCTGGAAGCGCGCCTGCAGGAAGACGAGGAATTTCGCGCGGCCTATCACGCCAGCCACCAGGACTACATCGACACCCGCTGGGCGCTGATGAGCGACGCCCAGCGCGCCGAGGTCGAGCGCCTGGGCTATGACCGGGTACTGCGCGAGCGAGGAATCGGCGGCATCGCCAACCACGACCAGGTTCGCTGCCTGCACACGCAGTACGCCCACCACCTGTGCGGCCACAATGTGATCGGACAATGGGTCGACGAGCACTACGGCATCATCGACCTGCTGCCGTAATCCCCTGGCCCGTGCCTCATCTCGGGCCTTCCTCGCGACCCCATCATTACCTCAGGGAGGCCTCAAATGGCCCAGATCTGCGTCTATCTCGGCTCGCGCCAGGGAGAGGATCCACGCTTTATCGACGACACACGCGTGTTTGGCCGTCGCCTGGCCGAGCGCGGACATGGACTCGTCTACGGGGGCGCCAGCGTCGGCCTGATGGGGGCGCTGGCGAATGCAGCGCTGGACGCCGGTGGCCAGGTCGTTGGCGTCATGCCCCATCACCTGGTGGATCGAGAGTTGGCCCACACGGGTCTCAGCGAGCTGATCAGGGTCGCCGACATGCACGAGCGCAAGGCTCAGATGGCAGCCAGTGCCGACGCCTTCGTCATGCTGCCTGGTGGCATCGGCACGCTGGAAGAATTCTTCGAGACCTGGACCTGGCACTACCTGGGACTGCACGCCAAACCGATCGGCATCCTGGATAGCTGCCAGTTCTACCGTCCGCTGCTGGACTTTCTGGAAGCCGGCGTTGCCCAGGGCTTCCTGGACGCCCGTACCTTGCAGACGCTGGTCACGGCCGCTACCCCGGACGAGTTACTGGACCGACTGGAGCAACGGCTGGCCCATCTGCCGGGCTGACCGCGGAGCCGTCGGCTCGGCGCCTTGCGCCACCACTGAACACCGACAAGGAGGATGTCACATGTACGCCATTCAACCAGACGGCGACCAGCTACGGTGGCAACGCAGCCAGGATCTCGCTCCACCGCAAGGTCGAGAGGTGCATATCGAGGTGGCCTGGGCCGGCGTCAACCGCGCCGACCTGATGCAACGCGCCGGGCACTATCCTCCCCCTGAGGGGGCCTCCAGCGTGCTGGGGCTGGAGGTCAGTGGCCGCGTGGCAGCCGTCGGTCCCGACGTCGAGCAGCTCAGACGTGGACAGCCCGTATGTGCCCTGCTGGCCGGCGGTGGCTATGCCGAGCGCGTGTGCGTCGACGAGCGCCAGGTCCTGCCCGTTCCGGCCGGTGTGGACCTGCGCGAGGCCGCTGCCTTGCCGGAGGTCTATGCCACCGCCTGGCTGAACCTGTTCATGGAGGGGGCGCTGGAGCCGGGAGAGCGCGTGCTGATCCACGCGGCCGCCAGCGGCGTCGGTACTGCCGCCATTCAGCTATGCCGAGAGTTCGACCACCCCTGCTTTGTCACCGTGGGCAGCGACGACAAGCTGGCGCACTGCCTCGCGTTGGGCGCCAAGTCCGGGGTCAATCGTCATCACGGAAGTTTTGTCGAAGCGGTGAAGGCGTTTGGCGAAATCAATGTGATTCTCGACCCAGTAGGCGCGAGCTATCTGGCAGACAACCAGCGCGTGCTCGCCGCCGATGGCCGACTGGTGCTCATCGGCCTGATGGGAGGGCGCCACGCCGAGCTGGATCTAGGGCGAATGCTGATGAAACGCCAGCGCCTGATCGGCTCCACCCTGCGCGCCAAATCCCCCCAGGCCAAAGGCAAGATACTGGATCAGCTGGCACGCCACGTGTGGCCCAGGATAGAGCGCGGGGATCTGATACCGCAGATTGATGCCCAATGGCCCATTCAGGAAGTCGAGGCCGCCCATCGCCACGTCGACGCCAACGCCAACACCGGCAAGGTGCTGCTCCAGGTGGCCGAGCTCTGAAACACGACTTGTCCACAGACAGTCACTGACTGGCCACTGTGGACAAGCTGTCTGACTGACGCCAGCGCTCAGCGTCGCGCACTGAGCGCCTGGGTCCGTGCAAAGGTCATCTGCAGCAGCTTGGCGTCGTCACCGGCTCGGTGACGCTGAATACCCTGCTCGGCAATCATCGCTTCCTTGACGTCGCTCCACATGGCCATCTGGGCCTCGTCCAGCAAACGCCTCAAGGCTTCCAGACGGAAAGCGGGGATCATTCCGGCATGATGAAAGAGGAGTGACAGCCAGGTGTTGTCATAGCCCCAGCTGTCGCTATAGGCGATACCCACCTGATGCAGCTCATCATTCAGCCAGCGCGCCACGTGCCGCACGGGGTAGCCTTCCCGCTGCAAGCGTGCGCGGGAGATGCCATGCAACAGCTCGGCCTTGGGATCCCAATGGGTCCACTCATCAAGCGGCTGAATGAGAAAGGCACAGCAACTGCCATCAGGGCGGGCCAGCCCAACCTCGATGGGATAACTACCGCGCCCGAAACCAGACGCCTCGATATCGAGCAGAGTCGGTAACGCCACAGGCTGAGAACCTCGAAGTGACTGCCGGCCGAAACGCCGACTCGACGTTATCCGACAACGAAAACCCTTCCCGACGCCCAAACTGTCAGCGGCGGTCAGGGTAGCCTGAACCGCCGCTCGCATCGGCCTTACCGGGACCCGCGCGCAACCCGTGGTCGCGCTAGATCACCCTAGTGTCGCTGCTGGCCTTCTGCTTTGTCCAGCGAAGCGGTAGCGACATCGTCTCCACCGTCGCTTGTCGCCGGAGCCTGGCCGGGGCGGGCCAAGGATGCCCAGTAGTCAGCGCGCTCCCGATCAACGGGCAGCGACAGCTCTCCATGGCGGTAGGCCCGCTCAAGACGCGCGGCGGCCAGCGCATGACCGGCCTCGCCGGCTCTGGCGTACCAGGTGACGGCATGGTCGTGACGGGCGGGATACAGGGCGCACCCATTCTCATGGATTTGCCCGGCCTGATACTGGGCGCGAGCGTCTCCGCCGTGAGCGGCCTGAAGCACATAGCGGGCGCCACGTGCCTTGTCTTGGGGAGCCCGTGACCGGTGAAACAGCATGTGCCCATAAAGGGATAGAGCCGCCGGATGGCCGGCGTCCGCACAACGCTGAAACAGACGCATGGTCAGCCTCTGGGTTCGCGGCGAGCGGGGCAGCCAGCGGGTATGAAACAACTGCTGGGCCAGACGATACTCGAGCCGCGTCTTCAGTGACGATGCCTGCTGCATGGCAACAACCTTGAATCCAAAGCGTGGAAGTCGGACCGGACACCTCCTGTGTCACGGGCGCTCTTCTGGTTCAATCTGCGGTGCCACGGACTCCTCCGGGGCAACGGGTTGGCAAGCATACGCCTGGCCCGAAGAGGACTCAACCCCTGAGGGTGGCGACGTATATCGGGCAAAGGTAACATTTCGGTGCTATGCAGCATTCACCGTTCGGTCGTGCCATTGTGCACGCACCGACACAAGGAGCTCCCATGCAGACCCGCCCTCTCGGCACTACCGGTATCGACGTCAGCCGCATTTGTCTTGGCACCATGACCTTCGGCGAACAGAACACGGAAGCAGAAGCCCACGCCCAGCTCGACCGAGCCGTGGCCTTTGGGGTCAATTTCATCGACGCCGCCGAGATGTACCCGGTGCCACCCAAGGCCGAGACACAGGGGCTGACCGAGTCCTACATCGGCTCCTGGTTGAAGGGCCGCCAGAGCCGCGATGACGTGGTGATTGCCACCAAGGCCGCAGGCCCCGGTATCAGCCATATCCGCGGCGGCCCTCGCCTGGACCGCCAGCACCTGCACGAGGCGATCGATGGCAGCCTGTCGCGGCTGAACACGGACTACGTCGATCTCTACCAGCTGCACTGGCCTGATCGCTCCACCAACTTCTTCGGCCGCCTGGGATACACCCACGACGAGGACGAGCAGGCCACCGCTTTAGAGGAAACGCTGTCAGCCCTGAAAGAACTGGTCGACGCGGGCAAGGTACGTGCCATTGGCGTGTCCAACGAGACGCCCTGGGGGGTGATGCGCTGTCTTAAGCTGGCTGACACTCTCGGCGTACCCAGGGTGGCATCGATCCAGAACCCCTACAGCCTGCTCAACCGCACCTTCGAAGTCGGGCTGGCGGAGATTGCCCAGCGCGAGCAGGTGGGCCTGCTGGCCTACTCTCCCTTGGCCTTCGGCGTGCTGACGGGCAAGTACTTGAACGGCGCTCGCCCCGAGGGAGCACGCCTGACGCTGTGGGACCGTTTCAGCCGCTACAGCTCCGAACAGGCCACGGCCGCCACCGAAGCCTACGTGGCGCTGGCACGCGAGCACGGCCTCGACCCGGGCCAGATGGCACTGGCCTACGTCAACTCCCGCTCCTTCCTGACCAGCAACATCATCGGCGCCACCACCATGGATCAGCTGGAGAGCAACCTGGCCTCGGAGGCACTGACACTGTCGGAAGAAGTGCTGGAGGGCATCGAGGCGATCCACCAGCGGATCCCGAACCCTAGCCCCTGATCAAGGCCTAGGCTTTGTCGTGAGCTGCGACTTTCCTTCGACACACCATTGGCGCACGCCCTTGCCATGACGTCCCAGGCATAAGGGCGTGAGCCAGCTAGCCTGATACTCTGGCCTTATCTGCATCATAGCCCCGGCCTTCGCCGGGGCTTGATACACTACCCCTCTTTGATTGACGGCCTATAACGACCCCAGGAGCCCGCCCATGCTGAGCGTGATCTCACCTGCCAAAACGCTGGATTTCGAGACCCCGGCCACCACTGCCACCTGGACGGAGCCCGACTATCTCGAGCATTCTCGCGAATTGATCGACATCCTGCGGGACTACAGCCCGGCCAGGATCTCGGAGCTGATGGGAGTCAGTGACAAGATCGCTGGCCTCAATGCAGCGCGCTTTGGTCAGTGGCAGACACCCTTCACGCCGGACAACGCCAAGGTCGCGGCCCAAGCCTTTCAGGGCGACGTTTATGTCGGCTTGCAGGCAGACACCTTCAGCGATGACGACAATGCCTTCGCTCAGGAGCATCTGCGGATTCTGTCTGGTCTCTATGGCCTGTTGCGCCCGCTCGACCTGATTCAGCCCTATCGACTGGAAATGGGCACTCGGCTTGCCAACGAGCGCGGCAAGGACCTCTATGCGTTCTGGAAGCCACTGCTGACCGCCGAGCTGGATGCCGCAGTCACGCGCAGTGGCTCCCCGGTGCTGGTCAACCTGGCCTCCAACGAGTACTTCAAGGCCATCGACGCCAAGACCCTCAACGCAGACGTGGTCACACCGGTGTTCAAGGACTGGAAAAACGATCGGTACAAGATCATCAGTTTCTACGCCAAGAAGGCACGTGGCTTGATGGCCGCCTGGATGATTCAGCAGCGCCTGGATGACAAGGAAGGCCTCAAGGACTTCAACGTGGCCGGCTACCGTTTCAGCGCCGCCGAATCCGAGGGCAACACCCTGGTGTTCACCCGCGACACCCCCGCCTGAGGCAGCGGCCGAAGCGCCGGGGCCCGGCATGACAAGCCCTCTTCCGGGAGGGCTTACCGGATCTTTTTTCAAGGGCCCAGTTTCAGGGGCTGTTTTCCGCCCCCTCTCTACCAAGGCACTGTCTTTAAAGCCCTGTCTTCAAAGCCCTGTCTTCAAAGCCCTGTCTTCAAAGCCCTGTCTTCAAGAGACTCTAGTCACCATCCTCGGTTCAAGGTCCTCAGCTCCGGATTCTCAGGTCCCGAGTCGCAGCGGCCGCGACGCCCTGGGTCGCAGCAATTCACGATGCACCTCACGAAAGGCCTGGTCATCGCAGCGCTCGAGCCACTCGTAGGCGACCATGTCAGCGCTGACCAAGTGGGCGCCGGCCTGACGGGCCCGCTCGCCGGCAAGTCTCGCCTCCTCCCCGCGCCGGCTGACGCAACCCTCGACCAGCCAGAATACCTCGACCCCCTGCTTCAACAGTCCGAGCGCCGTTTGCAGCACACAGATATGGGCCTCGGCTCCGGCGATCACCACCTGACGCGGCGTTGCCGCCTCAAGGGCTTGCGCCACCTCGCGTTCTCGACAGGCGTTGAAGTGGCTCTTGGTAAACCAGCGCGCGCTCTGTGGCAGGGCGCACGTCAGGCGCGGCTCCGTCGTCCCCAGCCCCTGGGGGTATTGCTCGGTCACCCACACCGGAACCTCCAGGCGCTCCGCCACGGCTGCCAGCCAGCCAATTTCGGTGATCGCCTGGTCGCCCCTCGCCACCACCGGCATCAAGGCCGTCTGTACGTCGACCACCAGTAGTAGACTATCGCTACGCTCGATCAGCATACTCTCTCCTCGCCTTTTCGTTGTACACGGCTTCCCGCGACGCTCGTTATCGCTAGAATGGACGAGCGACTCACCGGTGACCACCAGGGACACCGGTAAAGACAGGCCAACGCAGGCCGAATTATGGAGATGTCTAGATGCGTCACCTTCTCGTGATGATTCTTGTCGGCGTGATGGGCTTCGGCCTCGCCGTCGACAGCGCCGATGCCCGTCGCCTGGGCGGCGGCAAGAGTGTCGGCTCCTTCTCGCGTCAGGCCAGCCCCAGCGCCACCCAGACGCAAAACACGGCGCGTCCGAACGCGGCACCCACCGCGGGCAAGAAGAGCGGCCTGATGGGAGGCATGCTAGGCGGCCTGCTGGCCGGCAGCCTGCTCGGCGCACTGTTCTTCGGCGGTGCCTTCGATGGGCTTGGCATGGTCGATATCCTGCTGATGGCGGGCCTCGCCTTCCTGGCGTTCAAGTTGCTGGCCCGGCGTCGTTCGGCAACGGCATCGGCCGGAGGTGGCGGACATGGCATGCAGCGCGAGCAGGCCCCCTCTTCTCCGTTCCAGATGCCCGGCAGCTCCGGTACTTCCGGTGCCGCCTTCGGCGGTCCTCAGGGCGACCCAGAGTGGTTCGACCGTGAGCGCTTCCTCGGTGGTGCCAAGGAGCACTTCATGACCCTGCAGCGGGCCTGGGACAACAACGACCTCCCGCGCATCCAGGAGTACGTGACACCGGAGCTCTACAACCTGCTGCGCGAGCAGCGCGCCAGCGAGCCGGCCAACAACCAGACCGAGATCGTGCGTCTGTTTGCGGAACTCGGTGGGGTGCAGGAACTGGGCACCCAGGCCGAAGCCCGCGTGCTGTTCCATGGAGTGCTCAACGAAAACGGCACCGAAACAGAGTTCAACGAAACCTGGCACCTGGTGCGCGAAATGCGTGACGATGCCCCCTGGTACGTGCAGGGCATCGAACAAAACGCCTGACGGCAGTCTGTGCTACCCGCTGCCGGCAAGCGGTCGACGCTTATCGGCAGCGAACGCAAAAGGGGCCGAGATCCTAGGATCTCGGCCCCTTTTTCTTCATTTGCCGCGTGAAGGGTAGAGCTGTTCGAGCAACTCCGCACTATTCAGCTGAAGGCTGGCGGCGTGAGTCGGCATTTGGTGCCTAGCCGAGACAGGGCCCCAGGCGACAGCGCAGCGGCGTCAGACAGATTACTGCGCGGCCTTGTCGGTGGCCTGCTCAACTTCATCGCCGGCCTCTTCGACCGTCTCACCGGCGCTGTCCGCCATCTGGTCGGCCTCTTGCTCGGCCTCTGCGGCAGCCTCATCCATGGCCTGATCCGCATCGTCAGCAGCGTCAGCCATGCTGGCAGCGGCCTCGTCAGCTTCCTGCTCGGCCTCGGCGGCGGCGCTATCCATGGCCTGTTCCGCGTCGTCAGCGGTTTCCGCCATGCTGGCGGCGGCCTCGTCGGCTTCCTGCTCGGCTTCGGCGGCGGCGTTATCCATGGCCTGTTCCGCGTCGTCAGCGGTTTCCGCCATGCCCTCTGCGGCCTCATCCATGGCCTGCTCGGCATCCGCTGCAAGCTCCTGCGCCTGCTCCTCGACGGCTTCGCGAGTGTCATCCACCTTGGCGCCAGCTTCCTCGGCTGCATCATCCTCGCAACCGGCCATGACCAACATCAACGACGAAATAGCAGCAGCCAGGGCCAGGCGACGAAACGTTCCTTGCTTCATGTAACACCTCCAGGGAATGATGAGTATGAACTCCCCATTTACATTAGAAGCCTGGGCGCGTCTTGGCTAGCCCTCTCCTTGCGCGTATTCCGCAAAGACCGTGCAGTTTCCAAGGAAACGACGCCACTGCAGCGACAGGCGGGCACATGCCAGCATGCACCCGCCAACCCTCAGCTTACTCGATCACGACCCGCGCATTGCGCGGCTGAATCGGGCGGTTGTTGTCATCGCCGATGGCCTGAGCAAAGGCAGTCATCTGGTCGGAGGACAGCGACTGCGGCGCTTTCATCACCAACCAGCGAACACCTTCGGTACAAGGAGGGGTGGTCAGCGAACCATTCAGACGAAAATATTCCTGGTCCTCCGGTAGCACCTGGGCGAAGTCAATGCCGCCATCTATTTCCGCCGTATCTCCGGCACTACTGGGCAAACTCGCCACAAGCCCGTCAAACACGGCATTTTGCTCACCTTCTTCGAACATCACGGACACGACTGCCAGATCTCCCTCCTTGTTGGCATGTACCAAGTGCGCCTCCAGCGGGAACTGGCGTCCATCCACCGTGTGCTCAGACGGCGCATGGAAATGCATCTGCAACAAGGTATAGACGTCACCATCCAGCGTCAGGGTATTGTCCTGAGAAGAGGCCACCTGAACCGTGTGGCCATTGTTGACCACCGCAGCCCCAGGCTGGCCATAGGAGAGCTCAAGCGGTGCCAGCGCCGCATCAACACCATAGGCGATATCCACCGGCGATTGGTTATGGCCCAGCCCGCACATCTCGTAACTGTTACTAAGTTCCGCCCAATGAGCCGGTCCGGTCTCACCCTGGTAGGACCAGTGAGGCGCTTCGGTGGCTGCCAGCGCGCTGCAGGTGAAAAGTGCGCAGCTAAGAAAGCTGGTGACCTTCAACAGAGTCATTTTCGTCATCCTTGTCCAACAAAAAAGAAAAGAGCCTGCCCCATAGGGCAGGCTCTTTATCCTACTGATCGTTGAAGGTCTCATGTGACCGATTGGCATACCAGCGTTGGCTGTATATCGCTAAAGCAAAGACTGCTCAATCGATCACCAGCTCGGCCGGCTGGTCGGCGAACACTGGCATCAATGCCGACTCGTCTGAGACAAGGCTCTTACCTAAAACGATGTATCGACAGGCTTAGTTGGTCGCGTCCTCGGCAGACTCTTCCATCTCCTCGCCCATCTCTTCCATGGATTCGCCGGCATCTTCCACCGCCTGATCCATCTCTTCACCGGCCTGCTCCGCGGGTCCTTCCTCTTCGCAGGCTGCCAGGCCACCGGCCATCATGGCGATCACGAAAGCCATACCAAAACGACGCATCATGCTGTTCTTCATGACATCTCCTTGTACAACATTGGTCGAAGTTCACTATCACCCTAGCGTGCCAATGTGACACTGGCTAGGGGGCGAGCGCCCCGCCAGCGGAGCAGTTGCTCGGGAACTAAGTAAAATTGACACTGCGTGGCTTCATTTCGTCAGCCACATCAGAACGGATACTGTCGGGGCTCACGCTGAACGCTGACCCATTGCACGGTGGTCATCTCCTCCAGCACCCAGTCACCATTGAAGCGGCCGATGCCCGAGTTCTTCTCGCCACCGAAGGGCATATGAGGCTCGTCATTCACCGGCATGTCATTGACATGCACCATGCCGGAGTCGATCTGCCGGGCGACGCGTTCGCCGCGCTCCAGGGAGCCGCTGAAGACGGCTGCGGAAAGGCCGTACTCGGTCGCATTGGCGATACGTACGGCGTCGTCTTCACCATGGGCCTTGATGATCCCGGCGACTGGCCCGAAGATCTCATTGCAGGCCATGTCCATCTGTTCGCTGACGTCGCGAAATACCCAAGGCCGTAGACAGGGCCCTTCCAAAGACCCCTCAAGGGCCACCTTGGCCCCCGACTGCCGAGCCTTGTGCACGACCTCTTTCAAGCTCTCGAGCTGTTGCTCATTGATGATCGGACCAATGACCGTGTCGGCCTCGGCAGGGTCTCCGACCTTGAGCCCCTTGACCCGCTCGACAAAGCGCTCCACGAACTCATCGTAGATGGTGGCATCGACAATCAGCCGATTGATCGCAATGCAGATCTGCCCCTGGTGCATGAACTTGCCCACCACGGCGGCTCTGACCGCCTGGTCAATGTCTGCATCATCGAGTACGACAAAGGGGCTATTACCGCCCAGCTCCAGCGCCACCGGCTTGATGAAGCGACCGCCCACAGCGCCCTTGGCAATCTGCCGTCCGACTTCCGTTGAACCCGTAAAGGAAATGAGCTTGGCCAACCGATGCTCGACGATGGGCGTCCCCAACTCACTGCCAGAGCCCACCACAACACTGAGCAGCCCGGCCGGCAGGCCAGCCTCTTCATACAGCCGAGCCAATAACAGTCCACCGGTCAACGGCGTGTCGCTGGCAGGCTTCAGCACCACGGCATTACCCAAGGCCAACGCCGGCCCGATGGTGCGCTGGGTCAAGTGAAAGGGAAAGTTCCAGGGACTGATGACGCCGATGACGCCCAGTGGCTTGCGATAAACGCGATGTTCCTTGCCCGGCACGCTGGACGCGGCCATCGATCCTTGCACGCGGGTCGCCATGGCGGCGGCTTCCAGCGACATTTCCCGGGCATTGTTCCATTCAAGTTCCGCCTTGATGCGGGTACTCCCGGACTCGCGAACCAACCATTCGATCAACTCGTCCTTACGCGCCTCGAGACGCTCGGCCACCTTTCTCAGTACGGCTGCCCGCTCGATGGCACTGGTGGCAGACCACTGCTGCTGGGCCTGTTGCGCGGTCTCGAACGCCCGATCCACATCATGACGATCCGCCTGGACGATCTTGATCAACGACGTCTGATGATAGGGATCGTACACTTCCAGTGCCTTTCCAGATCCCCCGTCTCGCCATTCCCCGGCGATGGGCTGCAACTGCAAATCCTTGAGGCTCCACATACCGACTCCCTCCGTTTTGCACAACGTCCGTTTTGCGCAGCTCTCGCGTCGCGCAGCTCATGGGTCGCACAGCTTTATGTCGCAAAGCTTTCGTTGCGAACAACTTTCGTACAACTATCGTCACAGAATCCTAGACAGCTCGCCGATCCCTCGCAAGGGGGCGAACAGTGACATTTTGTACCGCTCCGCCGTCTCTTCAGTGCCGCAGGTGGGTCATGCCAGCCTCGATGCCTACCTCTCGCGGCCACCACTGAATCTCGCCAAACGCACGTCTCATACCCCGGTCCACGGATAGGCCGATCCCATGCTTGCGATCATCATGATGTTCGAAACGGTATATAAGCGGCGAAAAAGCTGACCTCTATCAGCAGCGCTGAATCGTGACAGCCATAGACTGACGGGGACAGGTACGTACAAAGCCGCTTTTCAAGCCTCCTCCGTGGCACGCCTAACCAGGGAGCTGGAGGAGGTTTCGCAGGTTGCTTTTTGTCTTTCTATCTCTTGTCTGGAGGCCTCTGATGGCGGTTACCAATCTTGCTGAACTCGATGCCCTGGTGGAACGGGTCAAGGCCGCGCAGCGCGTCTTTGCCAGCTTCTCCCAGGAGCAGGTCGACACGATCTTTCGAGCGGCGTCGCTTGCTGCCAACCACGCTCGAATTCCGCTGGCCCGCCAGGCGGTGGAAGAAACCGCCATGGGCGTGCTCGAAGACAAGGTGATCAAGAACCACTTTGCCTCGGAGTTCATCTACAACAAGTACAAGGACGACAAGACCTGCGGTGTGATCGCCGCCCACGACGAGGCCGGCACCATGACCATCGCCGAGCCGGTGGGTCTGATCTGCGGCATCGTGCCCACCACCAACCCGACCTCCACCGCCATCTTCAAGGCGCTGATTTCGCTGAAGACCCGCAACGGCATCATCTTCTCGCCCCACCCCAGGGCCCGTCACTGCACCAATGCAGCGGCCAGGCTGGTGCTGGAGGCAGCGGTGGCGGCAGGGGCGCCCAAGGACATCATCGGCTGGATCGACCAGCCTTCGGTGGAACTCTCGGAAGCCCTGATGCAGCACGAAGGCATCAACCTGATCCTGGCCACCGGTGGACCCGGCATGGTCAAGGCGGCCTACTCCTCCGGCAAGCCGGCCATTGGCGTGGGCGCCGGCAACGTGCCGGTGATCATCGATGAGACCGCCGACATCAAGCGGGCGGTCGCCTCGGTGCTGATGTCGAAGACCTTCGACAATGGCGTGGTGTGTGCCTCGGAGCAGGCGGTGATCGTGCTGGACGAGGTCTACAGCGAGGTACGTGAGCGCTTTGCTTCCCACAACGCCTATCTGCTGTCGCCCGCCGAAGCCGACCAGGTGCGTCAGATCCTGCTGAAGAATGGCCACCTCAACGCTGCCATCGTCGGCCAGTCGGCGGTCACCATCGCCGGGCTTGCCGGCATCCAGGTGCCCGCCGATACCAAGATCCTGATCGGCGAGGGCCCGCGGGTCGATATCGACGACGCTTTCGCCCACGAGAAGCTGTCGCCGACCCTTGGCATGTACCGCGCCAGCTCCTTCGAGGACGCCGTGGACCAGGCTTGCACCATGGTCGAATTCGGCGGCATCGGCCACACCTCGGGCCTGTACACCGACCAGGACACCCAAAAGGAGCGCATTCGCTACTTTGGCGACCGTCTCAAGACCGCGCGCATCCTGATCAACATCCCCACCTCCCACGGTGGCATCGGTGACATGTACAACTTCGACATGGCGCCGTCGCTGACGCTGGGCTGCGGCTCCTGGGGTGGCAACTCCATCTCGGAGAACGTCGGTCCCAAGCACCTGATCAACACCAAGACGGTGGCCAACCGGGCGGAAAACATGCTGTGGCACAAGCTCCCCGAGTCGATCTACTTCCGTCGCGGCAGCCTGTCGGTGGCCCTGACCGACCTCAAGGACAAGCAGCGAGCTTTCATCGTCACCGACCGTTTCCTGTTCAACAACGGCTACGTCGATGAACTGACCGCACTGCTCAAGGCCCAGGGCATGGAGGTCCACACCTTCTATGACGTCGAGGCCGACCCCACCCTGTCCATCGTCGACAAGGGCGCCGAGGCCATGGCCAGCTTCCAGCCAGATGTGATCCTGGCCCTCGGTGGCGGCTCACCGATGGACGCCGCCAAGATCATGTGGGTCAAGTACGAGCACCCGGAGGTACACTTCGAGGAGCTGGCCATGCGCTTCATGGATATCAGAAAGCGCATCTACCAGTTCCCCACCATGGGGGAGAAGGCCAGCCTGGTGTGCATTCCGACCACTTCGGGCACCGGCTCCGAGGTGACCCCCTTCGCGGTGGTCACCGACGACAAGACCGGCATCAAGTACCCGCTGGCGGACTATCAACTAACCCCGAACATGGCCATCATCGACGCCAACCTGGTGATGAAGATGCCCAAGTCGCTGACCGCCTTCGGCGGCTACGACGCGGTGACCCACGCGCTGGAAGCCTACGTCTCGGTGCTGGCCAATGAATTCTCCGATGGCCAGGCGCTGCAGGCGCTGAAGCTGCTCAAGCAGTACCTGCCGGTCAGCTACCGTGAAGGCGAGCGCAACGCCGTCGCTCGCGAGAAGGTGCATAGCGCCGCCAGCATCGCCGGCATGGCCTTCGCCAACGCCTTCCTGGGCGTGTGTCACTCCATGGCCCACAAGCTCGGCGCGGTGTTCCACCTGCCCCATGGTCTGGCCAATGCGCTGCTGATCACCAACGTGGTGCGCTTCAACGCCAACGACAACCCGACCAAGCAGACGGCGTTCTCACAGTACGACCGGCCCAAGGCGCGCTGTCGCTATGCCGGAGTCGCCGATCACCTGGGACTGTCACAGGCCGGAGACCGCACCGCCCAGAAGGTCGAGCGGCTGATCAACTGGCTCGACGAGCTCAAGCGCGACCTGGATATCCCCGCCTCGATCAAGGACGCAGGGATAGCCGAAGCGGATTTCCTGGCCAAGCTCGATGAAGTCGCGGAAGAAGCCTTCGATGACCAGTGCACCGGCGCCAACCCGCGCTACCCCTTGATCAGCGAACTCAAGGAAGTGCTGCGGGCCTCCTACTACGGTGAGGTCTACGTGGAGGGTGAGACCTTCGCCGGCACCACCGTGATCAAGAAGCGCGAGGAGCCCAAGGCCGACGCAGAGGTCCCCAGTGCACCTGCCTCCAAGAATCAGGCAGCCAAGGCACCGGCACGCAAGGCGAGAAAGGCCAAGGCCGACGCCTGAGGAAGCGCGGAGTAAACGTAGCGAGCGATGGCAGATCGGCGACTGCCGGAACGGAAAGACCGGAGTTTACAAGTGGTTAAATGAGGATCTTGAGTACCGCCAGCAGCCGAGATGTCGAGCGCAGTAATTTATGCAGTGTTTCCCTGAGGACGGCAACCACGCTCGACGACAAGGCGTCGTCGAGCGCCGCTACCAGCGCGCCCCGCGAGAGCCGTCTCGCGGGGCGCGCTCATGTAGTGTGGCCCCCAGGGCCGCATCAAAAGCGGGGTGTGGCGCCCGTCCATCGAGGATCGTACTTCTGCATCTCCGCCACGTCGTTGCGTGAACGAATGCCGCAATGACGATAGTTATCCGCCAGTCGCGCCAATGCCTCGCGGTCCAGCTCCACCCCCAGCCCAGGAGCATCTGGTATCGCCACACTACCGCGATCAAAGGCGATCTTGCCTCCGACGATCACTTCTTCTTCCTGCCACGGGTAGTGGGTATCACAGGCATAGGACAGGTTATCGATCGCGGCAGCGGCATGGGCCATGGCCATCAGGCTGATGCCAAGATGCGAATTCGACTGCATCGACAGGCCCAACCCCCAGGTCTCGCAGATCCTGGCCAGATCTCGAGTGGCCTGCAGCCCACCCCAGTAGTGATGATCCGAGAGAATCACATCCACCGATCCCTTGCGCAGCGCCTCGGGCAGATCAAAGAAACCGATAACGCACATGTTGGTGGCCAGCGGAATGTCCGACACCTGGTTGACCTCCGCCATGGCATCCTTGCCCGGTGCGGGGTCTTCCAGATACTGAAGTAGCCCTGTCATTTCCGGAAGCCAACGCTTCGTTGTCTCTGCTGACCAGTTACCATTAGGGTCGATGCGCAGCGGATAGCCGGGGAACGCCTCAGCCAGAGCCCTCATCGCCTCAAGTTCCTGCTGAGGTTTAAAGACGCCAGCCTTCAGCTTGATCGACTGAAAGCCGTACTGGTCGATCATCTGCCGCGCGCAGCGGACCACATCTGCCGGCGTTAGCACCTCTCCCCAGCGGTCTTGCCAGGGGTCCTCGGTGAAGCCATGCCGTTCGTACTTGTAGAAAAGATACGCACTGAAGGGCACCGCATCGCGCACCTTACCGCCGAGCAGGTCACAGACACTGCGTCCCGTCAGCTTGCCAACAGCATCCAGAAAGGCCACCTCAAAGGCAGCAAAGACCCGTGGCACAGTGGTGGACTGGTTAGTCCCTGGCGCCAGCTCGATCCCACCTTCCGTCACCGTCTCACCGACGGTCTGGCGGACCGTCTCCAGCAGTCTGTTGCAGTGAAAGACATCGAGCCCCACCAACAGCGGGGCGACCTTGTTGAGCTGTGACAGCGTCTGCTCGTCTCCATACGACTCGGAGATGCCACACACACCACTCTCCGTCACCACCTCGATGATGGACCTGAGCGCCCAGGGTTCATGAATACCGCTGGCATTCAGCAAGGGTGGATCGCGAAAGGCGATAGGGGTCACGACCACCGACGTAATAACAGACATCTTGTGCCTCCTGCACGAAAAGAGCCCTGCGGCAGGAGCACAGCGGTCACCGCAGGGGAGTGCCACGATGCATCGGCGATGCCCACATCGAAGGACGCTAAGACCACCGGCGCAATACATCATACATATGATAAAACTAGTCGGTGTCATCGAGCCGGGCAATACCCTCTTCGCCCTCGTCGACTAAAGAATGACACAGGAGTCCAGCGCGCCATCGGCGGCGGCGCGAAGGTTCCATGCCCCGCTTTCTCGATGTCATTGATGATCTGAGCAAGCGCTGAAGACATCAGCAGAGCGCAATGAGGCGCCAGGCGAGCGAAGCGTGGAAGCCGGTGCCTAAGCGGTATAGGTGAGGCATTCGGGAAGCGCGCAACGCAACGAATCTTCCGCGCAGACACGACGGCAGTACTTTCCTAATTGTGTGCCAAATCAGCATCTACACACGCCTGACTCCGCCTCGAATATCGTCAAACAATCTTATATATCCCCTTGAATTAGCGTCCTTTATCCCATGATCAATGGCTGAATCGACAGCGTATAAACCTTAGTCGAATCCCCATTGACCGCCTACACAGCCTCTACTAGCTTGCGGTTATGTTCACGTGAACATCATAGGTCGCAATGAAAGTCCGACCAGCACTAATGACCGCCTCATCATGACCTCACAGCATGGGAAACGTCGTGATGATTCGTGCACCTAGCCACGCAAATAACAACACAGGATCTCACCATGGCCGCCACTCTCCACACCCGCTGCCTCACGCTGTCAGCTGCACTCACAACCCTTGTTGTTTCGGGCTCTGCCCTGGCGCAGGAGCCGCTGAAGATAGGCATGTCCTTTCAAGAATTGAACAATCAGTACTTTGTGACGATGCAGGAATCCCTGGAGCAGGCTGCCTCGAGCATGGGCGCGGAACTGATCATCACCGATGCCCGCCATGATGTGGCCAAGCAGGTGAACGACGTCGAGGATATGGTGCAGCGAGGGATCGATATTCTGCTGCTCAATCCCACCGACTCCGTGGGCGTCGAAACCGCGGTGATTTCAGCACAGCAGGCGGGCGTCACCGTCGTCGCCATTGATGCCCAGGCCAATGGCCCCACCGATGGTTTTGTCGGATCCAAGAACTACGACGCGGGTTACAAGGCGTGTGACTACCTGGCAACAGAACTCGGCGGTGAAGGCCAGGTGGCGCTGCTGGACGGCATTCCCGTGGTCCCCATCCTGCAGCGCATCGAAGGGTGCACCGCAGCCTTGGGTGAACACCCGGGTATCGAGATCATCGACAAGCAGAATGGCCGTCAGGAGCGCACCCATGCCATGACGGTCACCGAAAACCTGATCCAGGCCCACCCCGACCTCGACGGTATCTTCAGCGTCAATGATATCGGAGCGCTGGGCGCGCTGATCGCCATTGACTCGAGCGGCAACGATATCAAGCTCGTCAGCGTCGACGGCCATCCCGAAGCGGTTGCCGAAATCCAGAAAGCGGATTCCTCCTTCATCGCCACCTCTGCCCAGTATCCCCGTGACATGGTCCGCCTCGGCCTTGGACTGGGTCTCGCCAAGCACTGGGGAGCCAGCACCGCCCCCGAAGAAATCCCGATCGATGTCGAGCTGATCGATCGCAGCCTGGCGGGCGACTTCCACTGGTAACCCCCGGCGCAGCGCCCCTGCGGCGCTGCCGTAACTGGCGTGCAGGATCGACCCAAACCGCTCGCTCCTGCTCCCATCGTCTTCTCATCGAGCACAGGTGCATGCCAGGGCGTCCGCCCTCGGCGTCACCGGGAACGCCTCATGACGCCACTCCTGTCACTGCGACATATTTCGAAATCCTTTCCCGGGGTCCGTGCCCTGGACGACGTGTCACTCGACATCCATGCCGGTGAAGTCCTGGCCTTGCTTGGCGAAAACGGTGCGGGAAAGTCGACCTTGATGAAGATCCTGTGTGGCATTCACCAGCCGGATCAGGGTGACATCGTCATCGACGGCAGCGTGCGACACTTTTCAGGCTATCAGGATGCACTGAACGCAGGGGTCGGGATCATCTTCCAGGAATTCAGCCTGATTCCGGACCTCGATGCTGTCGATAACATCTTTCTCGGTCGCGAACTCAAGAATCGGCTTGGTCTGAGAGATCGCCGTGCCATGGTGGAGAAGGCTGGCGCGTTGTTTCGTCGCCTCAAGGTATCCATCCCCCTGGACTGCCCGATTTCCGAGCTCAGCATTGCCGATCAGCAATTTATCGAAATTGCCAAGGCACTGTCGCTGGATGCGCGAATACTGGTCCTCGACGAGCCCACCGCCACCCTGACACCCAGCGAGGCAGACCACCTCTTCGACATCATGCGAGAGCTTCGCGCCCAGGGGGTGGGAATGGCCTTTATTTCCCACCACATGGAGGAAATCTTCGCCATCTGCGACCGGGTCACCGTGCTCCGGGATGGGCAGAAGATCGACGATGTGACGGTGGCCGACACTAGCGTGGACGACCTGATCGAATTGATGGTCGGCCGTCGGGTCGAGAACATTTTTCCCGCCCCACGCTGCGATGCGGATTTTGCCCAGGTCGTGCTGGATGTGCAGTCGCTGAAGCTGATGCCGGACGGCCCCGACCACCGACTCCAGCTTCACCGGGGCGAAATCCTGGGCTTCGCCGGGCTCGTTGGCTCCGGTCGCACGGAGTTCGCCCTGGGCTTGCTGGGAGCAACCCGCCCAGCCCATGCCGCCATCATGCTGGAGGGACGACAGGTCACCTTCGATCACCCGGCCACCGCCCTGGATCACGGCATCGGTCTGCTGCCGGAAAGCCGCAAGACCCAGGGACTCATTCTGCCCTTCTCCTGTCGCGACAACATCAGCCTCAACAACCTGGCGCGGTTTCGCGGCGCTACCCGCCTGCTGCGCCACCGCGATGAGGCCAGTGCAGCCTCCCGACTGATGCAAAGCGTCAAGGTCAAGGCGCCCAGCATCGAGACCGAGACCGGCCACCTGAGTGGCGGCAACCAGCAGAAGGTGGTCATCGCCCGCTGGCTGGGCCATCAGTGCAAGGTGCTGATCTTCGACGAGCCCACCCGCGGCATCGATGTGGGCGCCAAGTCCGAGATCTACGCCCTGATGAAGGCGCTCACCGCCGAGGGGGTCTCGATCATCATGATTTCCTCTGAACTGCCCGAAATTCTCGGCTTGTGCGACCGCGCTGCCGTGTTTTACCAGGGCGCCATTTCCACCGTCCTGAGCGGAGCGCAGCTCGATGCGCCCACCATCATGCACCACGCCACTGGAGGACTCAGCGCATGAGCCAGCCCGTCTCCTCTCACGACATGCCGACGGCAGCAACGCCCAGCTGGTACTCCCGTCTACGTCGTACTCCCGTGTTCTACCCCTTGATCGGCTTTGCCGTGGTCTTCCTCGCCATGGCCGTCATCAATGACAACTTTCTGACCTCCAACAACCTGTTCAACCTGGCACGTCAGGCCTCGATCATTGCCATTCTGGCGGCTGGCATGAGCCTCGCCATCCTGACCGGCGGCATCGACCTGTCGGTGGGCCCGGTGATGGCGCTGTCCGGCACCCTCATGGCGGGCCTGATGGTGGCGGGCGTACCGCCCAGTCTGGCCATTCTTCTCGGCCTGCTGATCGGCGCCGCCTTTGGCGCCATCAACGGACTGTTCGTGGCCTTTGCCGGCATGCCGCCGATCATCGTCACCCTGGCCACCATGGGCATTGCCCGGGGTCTGGCCCTGATCTACACCGGGGGCTACCCGATCTCCGGGCTGCCCCAGGAATTTTCCTTCTTCGGCCGGGGCGCCATCGCAGGACTGGAGATGCCCATTCTGGTCATGCTCGTCGTCTTCGCCATCGGCTATGTGCTGCTGTCCCACACCGCCACCGGGCGCTACCTCTATGCCATCGGTGGTAACGAGGAAGCCGCCCGCCTGTCCGGTATCCGCGTCTCGCGCTACAAGCTGCTGGTGTACACCCTGAGCGGCACCACCGCCGCCATCGCCGGACTGATTCTTACCTCGCGCCTGATGAGCGGGCAGCCCAATGCCGGCGTCGGCTTCGAACTGGACGCCATCGCCGCGGTGGTACTTGGGGGTGCGGCCATCACCGGAGGGCGGGGCATGATTCTCGGCACCCTGGTCGGCGCCATGCTGCTGGGGGTCCTCAACAACGGCCTCAATCTGATGGGGGTATCCCCCTACCTGCAGAACGTCATCAAGGGCGGGATCATCCTGCTCGCCATCTACATCAGCCGCAAGCGAACGCCTTGACGCTGCCCAGCGCCACTACGGTCTACCTCGTTCATCTGTCTCGGAGAGTGCCTATGTCCGCCAATGACACGCCAATGAAAGCCACCATGCAGGCGGTGGTCTGCCACGCCCCTTACGACTACCGCCTGGAAACCCGCGATACGCCAAGGGCGGGCCCCAACGAATTGATCCTGAAAATCGTGGCCTGTGGCATCTGTGCCAGCGACTGCAAGTGCCGCTCCGGCGCCGCCATGTTCTGGGAGGGCGATGATCCCTGGGTCAAGGCACCGGTAGCCGCGGGCCATGAGTTCTTCGGCGAAGTCGTGGAGCTGGGCGACGGCGCTGCGGAGCACTTTGGGCTGACCTTGGGCGACCGCGCCATCGCTGAACAGATCGTACCCTGCAACACCTGCCGCTACTGCCAGACAGGGCACTACTGGATGTGCGAAGTCCACAACATCCACGGTTTTCAGCGTGTCGTGGCCGAGGGTGGCATGGCGGAGTACCTGAAGATCGGCACCACTGGTCGAGTCCACCGTATTCCCGATGAGGTGGATGACGATGATGCCGCCTTTATCGAACCGATGTCCTGCGCCATCCATGCGGTCAACCGCGGTGACATTCAGCTCGACGACGTGGTGGTCATCGCCGGCGCCGGCGCCATTGGCCTGGGTATGGTCCAGATCGCCCACCTGAAGACACCGCGCAAGCTGATCGTGATCGACATGGTCGATGAGCGGCTTGAACTGGCCAGGCAGTTCGGTGCCGACATCGTGCTCAACCCTGCTCGGGACGATGTCGAGGCCACGGTCAAGGCCGCCACCGACGGCTACGGCTGCGATGTCTACA
Source organism: Halomonas sp. DP3Y7-2 (assembly GCF_019800795.1). Taxonomy (NCBI): domain Bacteria; kingdom Pseudomonadati; phylum Pseudomonadota; class Gammaproteobacteria; order Oceanospirillales; family Halomonadaceae; genus Halomonas; species Halomonas sp. DP3Y7-2. The sequence continues at coordinate 154,226 of NZ_JAHVKJ010000014.1, read as the reverse complement.
TCGAGGCGACCGGCGTCCCCGCCGGCGTTACCCAGGGCCTTAACCTCATTCGCAAGCTCGGCCGCTTTGTCGAATTCAGCGTGTTCGGCAAGGAAACCAGCGTCGACTGGTCGATCATCGGCGACCGTAAGGAGCTGGACGTGCGCGGAGCACACCTGGCGCCCTACACCTATCCCATCGCCATCGACCTGTTCGCCCGTGGGCGGATCACCTCAAAGGGCATCGTCACCCACCGACTTTCCCTCGACGACTTTGAACAGGGCTTTGAGCTCGCGGACTCCACCGACTCGATCAAGGTCCTACTTGCTCCCTGACCCCTGCCGCCGAGCTCTCGTGGCAGCCATTTATCGGCAAGGCTCAAGGACAACGTTCGAGATTCTCAAGGAGCTGACATGGAGACAGTGATCGGCATCGATATCGGCACCCAGAGCGCCAAGGTACTGATCATCGATGCAGGTGGACGAATTCTTGCTTCCCGCCAGCACGGCTATCGCGTGGACACGCCCCACCCGCGCTGGGCGGAACAATGGCCTGAGGTCTGGTGGCAGGCCATCGTCGACGGCATCCGGGATTGTCTGAAGGCGCCGGGCATTGACCCAGACTCGGTCAAGGCACTGTGCATCAGCAGCCTGTACGGGGGCTCCGGTATTGCCGTCAACGCCGACATGACGCCGCTCCACCCTTGCCTGATCTGGATGGACCGACGCGCCGAGGCCGAGGTGCAATGGGTCAAGCAGCATATCGACCTTGAACGACTGGAAGCCATCACCGGCAATAGTGTCGACAGCTACTACGGCTTTACCAAGATGCTGTGGCTGAAGCGCCATCGCCCCGAGGTATGGGCGAACACCCGCTACCTGCTGCCGCCCAATAGCTACATGGCGTACCTGCTGACGGGGGAAGTCGCCGTCGACCATAGCTCTGCCGGCAACATTGGCGGCATCTACGACCTGGCGAACCGCTGCTGGTCAGAGGAGATGACCACGGCCCTGGGTATCGAGCGCGACAAGTTGCCTGAGCGGCTGGTGGACTCGGATGCCTCGATCGGAACACTGACAGAGGCCGCCGCCCGCTGGCTTGGACTGCTGCCGGGCATCCCCGTGGTGGCAGGCGGCGTCGATGCCGCCATGGCCACCCTGGCCGCGGGCGCCACCAGCACCGGCCACCATGTGGCGATGATCGGCACCAGCATGTGCTGGGGCTTCATCCGCCAGCAGCTCGAGCCGACGCGGGGGCTGGTCAGCATGCCCCACGTGCACAATGGCAGTCGCGACATCTACACCTTCGGTGGCGCGCTGACCGCTGGCGCTTCGCTCAGCTGGTGCCTGGACGTCCTGTTTGGCGAGGATCACGACCCGGACGCCGCCTATGCCATGCTGGAACCGGCCGCCGCTGCGCTATCTCCAGGCGCGGATGGTCTCGTCTTTCTGCCCTACCTCATGGGGGAGCGCAGTCCGCTGTGGGATGCGCGGGCCAGCGCCGCCTTTTTCGGGCTCAACTTGACCCACCGCCGCCAGCACCTCTACCGCGCGGTACTCGAGGGAGTGGCCTTTGCCCTGCGCCACAATATGGAAGCCGCCGCGACCATGGATGCCCCGCTGGCCCCCGGACTGATCGTGGTGGGGGGTGTCACGCACTCCGATCTGTGGATGCAGATCATCGCCGACATCACCGGACGCGAGGTCTTCACCTATCGTGACGATGTTGAAGCCGCGTTCGGGGCCGCCCTGCTGGCGGGGCAACACGTGGACCTCCTGTCATTGGAGCCATCCTGCCACCGACCGACACTTGTCCCCCGCGCGCAGCCCGACGCCCAGGCCATGTCACGCTACGACGTGCTCTACGGTATCTACCGCGACCTCTATCCGAGCCTCGCCCCCTTGATGCACCGACTCGATGCCATACGTTCTTCATCACCGGAGGAGCCCCCTCGATGACAGCTGATCGCCTGCCCTTTCGTCTGGATCATCGTCGTATCGTCGTGACCGGCGCCAGCAGTGGCATTGGTGTCGATATCGCTCGCGTCATTCACGAGTTGGGTGGCCAGCCGATATTGATCGGCCGCGACCAGACACGCCTGACGGCACTGGCCTGCGAGCTCAATGCCACCGCCGTGCCCGTGGACATCACCGACGAAGACACCGTCAGCGCAGCGATAGCGGAGCTACCGCCACTCGATGGCCTGGTCAACTGTGCGGGAATATCGATACTGGACACGGCGCTGGAGGCCAAGGCCGACGACATCCAGCGCATCCTCGCCACCAATGTCACCGCCTGCGCTGTGGTAACCAGAGAGTGCGCCAAGCGCATGATCGCCGACGCCACCGCGGGCAGCATTGTCAATGTCTCGAGCCAGGCGGCCAGCGTCGCTCTCAGTGAACACCTGGGATACTGCGCGTCCAAGGCCGCCATGGACGCGATGACCCGCGTGCTCTGCCTCGAATGGGGACCCCAGGGCATTCGCGTCAACAGCGTCAACCCCACAGTGACCCTGACCCCCATGGCGGAGATGGCCTGGTCGGCCCCGGAGAAGCGCGACCCGATGCTCGCGGCCATTCCACTTCGGCGTTTCGCCACCCCGCGCGAGGTCGCCTTGCCGGTGGCCTTTCTGCTGTCTGACGCAGCCGCAATGATCTCTGGCATCAGTCTGCCCATCGACGGAGGCTACACCTGCCATTAACCTCGACCGACGTGTCAGGCGAGACGCCTTCGCCCGACAGGCAGGGCCCAGGACAGGGGTGTGGTACCGTTAGCCAGCCCTGTCCCTGACGACACCGGCTCATGTAGCCCACCCTGTGCCTGGAGACCATTGGCGCCATCATGAAGCGTAAAGGCAATATCACCATCACCGACATCGCTCGGCAGGTCGGGTTGACCCACATCACCGTGTCCCGGGCCTTCAACCAGCCTGACAAGGTCAAGCCCGAAACTCGCGAGCGCATCCTGCAGACGGCTCGTCAACTGGGCTATGTGCCCAACGCCTTCGCCAGCCAGCTCAGGAGCAGTCAGAGCCGGCTGATCGGCGTTGTCGCGGCCAGTATCGACAATCCCTTCTACAGTGAGGCGATCAAGGCCATCTCTCGCGATGCCAAGCGCCAGGGCTATGACATCCTGCTGATGGATACCGACGGCTCCGCCGAGGTAGAAGCCTCCGCCATCGCGACCCTGCTGAGCTATCAGGTGGCCGGCATCATTCTGTCTCCGGTATCGGACGCCATCGACTACCGGCCAGTCTACATCGATAGCCTGCGCGACACCGGTCTGCCCGTGGTCATGCTGGATCGCGTGCTGCCGGTGGGGGATTTTTCCCGGGTGGTGCTCGACAACCCCACCTCAGGGCGACTGATCGGATCGGCCATGCTGGACCTCGATATCCAGCGGGCGCTGGTGGTGACCGGACCGTTCAATTCGCGTATCACCCAGCAGCGTCTGGACGGCATCCAGCAGGCCTACCGTCAGGCCGGGCGGCCGCTGTCACTGGATCCCCGTGAGGGAGACTACACCGCCGAACCCGCCTATCGTGCGGTCGCCGAACACCTGGCCAACCACGGCCTCCCGGAGGCATTGATAGGGCTCAACCAATTGATGACCCTGGGGGCGCTCAGCGCGCTCCACGACGCCGGTTGGTCGTACCGTGACACCAAGGTCCTCGGCATCGATACCCTCCCCTATAGCGAGATCTTCGACATCGAGATCACCACCACCGCCACCGACCCATCCCTGGCCGGGCGCCGCGCGATGGAACTGCTGTTCGCGGCCATCGAGGACCCTCAGGCTCCGGTACGCGAGGACATCATCGCCAGCCACATTCGCCCTGCTCGAGCAGGCGGTCTCCTTCACCGCTAGAGCATCTGGCGCTATTCATCGGGTCTGGGTTTGGGTGCAAGTTGGGTTCCGCCATGTCGCAGTGACATCAGCAGCCCCACCAGCAGAAGCGCCCCGGCGACCAGCACCGGCAACATCGGCGGCGAAGCGGCGGTCTTCAGAGCCACCCCAAGCTGGGCATACAGCGAAGTGGCGCACAGCAGCAGCCCTGCCATGGGTATCGCCAGGGTTGCCCAGCGTTCTCCCCGGCGGAAGGGCCCCCACAACAGGGTGCCCACCAACACCGCCACGCCAAGGCAAGCACCGCCAAGGGCGCGCATCAACGCCAGCAGCACCTGCTGGGTCCCGCCGTCCACCGACGCCCAATCCGACCCCATGGCCGCCGCGTGGTAAGGCATAAATTCACTGCGCGAAAGATAGACGACGCCGAATGCGACAAGGATCAACGCCGCCAGAGAATGGCAGGCAAGGGAACATCGTGAATAGCGCTGCATGACGTCATCCTGGTGCTGCGAACACAAACGCAGCGGGGAATCGTTGCCCGCCACACCGGTGAGAGTCGGCCACTTGGCTGCCCCGTACAACAACCCTAGCTGCATGCGGGGGCCGGCACCCCCGGCCAGAGGTACCAGACATGTGACTCTGACCTTTGCGGGCAGGTCTCAGCTCTTGCTACCTGCGCCATGCAACAGCTTCACCGCAACGCCGCCGATCACCACACCCCAGAAGGCCGCGCCCAGTCCGAACAGGCTCATGCCCGAAGCGGTGACCATAAAGGCGATCACAGAGGCCTCTCGATGATCATCGGCGGCGATCATGGCAGCCAGATTGCTGACGATCGCAGCAATCAGTGCAAGCCCTGCCAGCAACGCCACGAAGGCCCCCGGCAGCGAGCTGAACAGCGCCACAATGGTACCGGCGAACAGCCCGCCGACCAGGTAGAAGACGCCGTTGGCGACCCCCGCCACATAGCGCCGTTCCGGGTCCTCGTGGGCCTCCTTGCCGGTGCACAGCGCGGCGGTGATGGCGGCGACCACGGTGGAAATACCGCCAAAGCAGGCGGTCGCCAGGGACGTCACTCCCGCCACCGTCAGTATTGGTCTGGCCTCGGTGTCATAGCCCGCCCCCTGCAGGATCGCCATGCCTGGCAAAAACTGGCCGGTCAGGCTGACCACCACCAGCGGCAGCGCCAGGCTCAGGGTGCTGGCGAGGCTCCATTCCGGGGTGATCCACACCGGCACCGCCAGGTGCAGGCCGACGCCAGCCAGGCTGGCATCCTCCAGCAGCACGGCCAGCACGATACCGGTGAGCAGCAACAGGATCAGGCAGTAGCGCGGCGCCACGCGCTTGGACAGCAGATAGGCCACCAGCATGCCGAGGGCAAGCGACGGCGACGTCTCGATGGCCGCAAAGGCGTCCAGCCCGAACTGGAACAGGATGCCGGCCATCATTCCGGCGGCTACGCCCTTGGGAATCAGCGCCATCAGCCGGTCGAAGCTGCCGCTGATGCCGATGACCAGCATCAGTACCGCCGCGCTCAGGTAGGCCCCCACCGCCTCGGCCAGGGACAATTCGGGAAACAGGCTGACCAGCAACGCCGTGCCCGGCGCCGACCAGGCGGTCACCACCGGCACCCTGAGCCACAGGCTCAGTACGATGCCGGAGACCGCCGCCCCCAGCGAGATGGCCCACACCCAGGAGGTCATCATGGCGGGGGAAATGTCCGCCGCTGCCCCGGCCTGAAAGAAGATCGCCAGCGGCCCTGAATAGGAAATCAGTACCGCCACGAAGCCCGCCGTCACCGCCGACAGCGACAGATCCCGCGCCAGGGAACCTAGCCAGGAAGCGCTGGCCCGGTCGTTCCCGGTATCAGCAGAGGGATGGCGCATGGTTGGGCTCCTTGATCAGCCTGGGTCACCGCCAGCCACCGGTAGCACGCTACCGGTGATGTAGCTGGCGTCATCGGATGCCAGAAACAGGATCGGCCCCACCTGCTCATCCAGGGTGCCGTAGCGATGCATCAGGCTGGACGCCTTGGTCTGGTCGATCAGCTGCTGGTACCACAGCGCGTCCTGTTCGCTCTGGGGCTCGGCGTTGCGTGGCGTCAGCCGCGGTGGTGCCTCGGTGCCACCGGGGGCGGTGGCGTTGACCCGTACCCCGTGCTCGGCCATATCGATGGCCAGTGCCACGGTCAGGGCGTTCACCCCACCCTTGGCCGAGGCGTAGGGCACTCGGTTGACGCCCCGCGTCGCCACCGACGATACGTTGACGATATTGCCGCCACTCTCGATCAGATGAGGCAAGGCCGCACGGCAGCACCACAGGGTCGGAAACAGCGAGCGGCGTACCTCGGCCTCGATCTGCTCCGGCGCGTAGTGGGTGTAGGGCTTGGCCCAGATGGTGCCACCGACGTTGTTGACCAGCACGTCGATGCGCCCAAAGCGCTCGATGGCACCACCCATGGCGGCCTCGGCGCCGTCCCAGGTTTCCAGATCGGCCGTCAGCGCCAGCGCCTCGGCGCCCTGGTCGGCCAGCGCACCCGCCACGTCATGCACGTGCTCGGCGCGGTCCACCAGCACCAGGAGGGCGCCCTCTTGTGCGGCCCTTTCCGCCAGCCGCCGCCCAATGCCCTGGGCGGCGCCGGTGATCAGCATCACTTTCTGTTCAAATCGTTTCATCTCACGGTCCTGTTTTTACGGTCCTGTGCTTACGGTCCTGTACTTACAGTCCTATGCCTATGGTCCAGCGATGGGCGCGACTCACCCCACGCCAAGGTGGGTATCAAGAATCGAGGGGTCATCCCTGAGCGCCTGACTGCTGCCGTCGAACACCACCTTGCCCTTGACGATCAGCAGGTGGCGGTCGCCCACCTCAAGCAGGTTGTCGATGTTCTTGTCGACGATGATGCTGGCGATGCCCGAGGCCTTGATGGTGCGGATGATCGACCAGATCTCGTCACGGATCAGCGGCGCCAGCCCTTCGGTGGCCTCGTCCAGGATAACCAGCCGAGGATTGAGCATCAGTGCCCGACCGATCGACAGCATCTGCTGCTCGCCGCCGGACAGCAGCGAGCCATCGTGGCTGATCCGCTCCTTGAGCCGGGGAAAGGTGTCCAGCACCCGTTCGATGTTCCACTCACTGCGGCCATCGACGCCGGTGCGGGCGGCCATCACCAGGTGTTCACGCACGCTGAGGCCAGGGAAGATGCCCCGCCCCTCCGGCACATAGCCGATCCCCTGGCGAATCACCTGCCAAGGCCGCCGCTTGCGGGTGTCCACGCCCATGATCCGCACCTCCCCATGGCGCGGTGGCACAAAGCCCAGGATCGACTTCAGGGTGGTGGTCTTGCCCATGCCGTTGCGACCGAGCAGGCTCAGCGTCTCACCGGCATTCAGGCTGAGGTCCACGCCGTGCAGCACATGACTCTCGCCATAGAAGGTGTGCAGACCTCGGGCGTCGATCAACGGCGCGCTGGTGTCGATCGTGTCCGCGCCACTTCCGCTGCCAGCGCCATTCATGGTGCGATCAAGTCGGGCGTTCATGGCGCTACCTCGCGGCGGTGGGGGCGGTCATCGATATCGTCAGAGGCCTCGTCCTGGCCCGAGTCATGGCGACCCAGATAGACGTCACGCACGGTATCGCTTGCACGAATGCTCTGGGTGTCGCCGCTTTCCAGCACGCAGCCGTCGACCATCACGGTAATGCGATCGGCCAGGCGGAACACCGAGTCCATGTCGTGCTCGATCAGCACGATGGTGTAGTCGCGAGACAGCCGCTTGAGCAGATCGGCGACCTGGTCAGTTTCCTCGCGGCCCATGCCTGCCATGGGTTCATCCAGCAGCATCAGCTGCGGCTGGGTGGCCAGCACCATGGCGATCTGCAGCTGGCGCTGCTCGCCGTAGCTCATACCGGAGGACAGCGTATGGGCGCGGGGCACCAGGCCACAGGTGTCCAGCGCTGCCAGCGCCCGCTCGTCCACTTCCTTGGCGCGCTTGCGCGAGCGCCAGCTGCCGATGACCCCACCATGGTGAATACGCGCCGCCAGCTGGCAGTTCTGCAGGCAGGTCAGGCGCGGAAAGATATTGGTCTTCTGGTGACTGCGCCCGATACCCAGTCGCGCGACCTGGTGGGCTTTCTTGCCCTGGATGGCGTTGCCGCGATAGACGATCTCGCCCCGGGTGGGGGGAATCTCCCCGGACAGCAGATTGATCAGGGTGCTCTTGCCGGCGCCATTGGGTCCCAGGATGGCGTGGATCTCGCCACGCTCGACCTGAAAGTCCACATCATTGACCGCCAGCAGGCCTCCGAAGCTGCGGGTCAGGCCGCGGGTCGACAGCATGCTGCTCATGACGACACCTCCCCGGCGGACTTGCCCGCCGACGCCTGCGGCGCCGAGGCGACACGCTCTGCCTGCTGGGCATCTCTGGCCGCGCTCCAGCGCCCGAACAGCGACGTCTTGCGTCCTGGCGGATCGAGCAGTAGTCCGGCGATGCCCCGGGGCAGCACCAGCACCGCGACGATGATGGTCATCCCCATCAGGATCGGCCAGTGGTTGGTCAGGTGCTCATAGAAGTACAGCAGCAGTTCATAGGCGAAAGCGCCGAGGATCGGCCCGAAGATGGTGCCCATGCCGCCAAGGATCACCATCATCAGCACCTCGCCAGAGTGGTGCCAGCCAAGTTGCGCGGGATTGGCGAAGCCGTACTGCATCGCCGCCAGCATGCCGGCGACACCGGCGATCATCGCTGACACCACGAAGGCGATCAGCTTGTAGCCGGTGGTGGCGTAGCCCAGCGCCTGCATGCGGTGCTCGTTGTCGTGGATGCCATCGAGCACCTGGCCAAAGTGGGAACGGGTCAGGGCGCGCAGGATAAGATAGACCGCCACCAATAGCGCCAGGCAGAAGTAGAAGAAGGTCAGCGGATTGTCGAGATCGACAAGGGGCGTCTCGCCCATGGCGAGGCTCGGCCTGAACATGATGAAGACCCCATCGGTACCGCCGGTCATGCTGGATGTGCTGACGGTGTAGAAGAGCATCTGGCCAAAGGCCAGGGTGGTCATGATGAAGAAGATGCCCTTGGTGCGCAGCACCAGCACGCCGACGATGGTGGCGACCAGACCTGAGACCAGCATCACCAGCGGCAGCATCCACCACAGCGAGGCGGCGCTGAAGTCGGGGCTGGCCATGGCCAGGGTGTAGGCGCCAAGGCCGAAGAACAGCGCATGGCCCAGGCTCACCAGGCCAAGAATACCCACCAGCAGATCGAGGCTGACGGCGAACAGGGCAAAGATCAGCATCAGAGTCAGCTTCTCCATGAAGAAGGCGCTGGACTCCCCGAACAGGGCCGGCCCCCAGGCCGGATAGGCGATCAACAGCGCAAGACCTGCCAGCAGCAGAAACGTCACGCGCTTGGGATAACGGTGCAACATGGTCCCTCTCCTCCGGGCGGATACTCGCCCGTCAAGGTCGTGTCAGGGTGTGCCGGCGTCAGGCGAACAGCCCGCGCGGCTTGATCAACAGCACCAGCGCCATGATCAGGTAGATCAGCATGCTGGCGAGGCTCGGAATCAGCACCGGGCCGAAGGTCTCGGCCATGCCGATCAACAGGGCACCGAAGAAGGCCCCCTTGATCGAACCAATGCCGCCGATGACCACCACCACAAAACAGGTGATCAGGATGGAATCCCCCATCCCGGGGGTAATCGACGACAGCGGCGCCGCCATCATCCCGGCGAAGGCCGACAGCGCCACGCCGACGCTGAAGATCAAGGTGAACAGGGTGCGGATATTGATGCCAAGGCCCTCGACCATCTCGCGGTTGACGGCACCGGCGCGGATGACAATGCCCAGCCGGGTATGGCGAATGACCCAGTAGATGGCACCGGCCAGCGCCAGGCATACCGCCGCCACGAACAGCCGATAGACCGGGTACTGCAGGTTGTCGGTAAGCGCGATGGAGCCGTCGAAGGGCGCCGGCAACGCCACCGAGTGCACGTCGCCGCCCCAGATGATGCGCTGGGCCTCGTTGAGCACCAGGATCAGGCCGAAGGTCAGCAGGACCTGGTAGAGGTGGTCACGCTTGTACAGGGTGTCCAGAAACAGTCGCTCGATGACCAGGCCGAGCATCACCGCGATGGGGACCGCGATCAGGATGGCCAGCCAGAAGTTGCCGAGCCGCTGGGTCAGGTCGAAGGCCAGGTAGGCGCCGATCATGTACATGGCGCCATGGGCCAGGTTGATGATGCCCATGATGCCGAAGATCAGCGTCAGGCCACTGGCGATAAGGAACAGCAGCAGGCCGTATTGCAGGCCGTTGAGCAGCTGTACCCCGAAGAAGGCAAGATCCATCGTCGTTCTCCTCGTCTGGATGAGGGCAAGCAGGCGGCGGCACGCACGCTCGCGCGGCCGCCTGCTGGGCTCAGCTCTTCATCGGGCAGGCGCTGTCGGGAACTTCCAGCTGTGGGCTTGCGATCGACGTGACGTGGTGCTCGCCGTCCCTTACCTCGCGCAGGTAGACGTTCTGGATCGGGTGATGGGACTCGGAGAAGCTCACCGGTCCGCGCGGACTGTCGAGCTGCACCGAGCCGAGTGCGGCGATCAGCGCCTCCCGGGTCGGCTCGCCGTCGATCGCGCCGTAGGCCTGGGCCAGCATCTTGCCGGCGTCATAGCCCTGCACCGCGTAGGTGTCGGGGATCTCGCCGTAGGCCTCCTGATAGGCGGCGACAAAGGCCTGGTTCTGCGGAGTGTCGAGGGTCTCGGCGTAGTGCATGGTGGTCTGCACGCCGTCGGCGGCGTCGCCCAGGGCCACCAGGTTGCCGTCGGTCAAGAAGCCCGAACCGTACAGCGGAATGCTGTCGTTGAGCCCGGCCGCGGCGTAGTCGCGCACGAAGCCAACCCCGCCGCCACCGGCAAAGAAGGTGTAGACCGCATCCGGGGCGATGCTGGCGATCTGGGCCAGGTAGGTCTGGAACTCGGTGCTCGGGAAGGGCACCAGAATCTGCTCGACGATCTCGCCGCCGGCCTCCGTGAAGGCCTGCTCGAAACCGGCCAGATCTTCCTTGCCGCCGGCATAGTCCCAGGTGATGGTGACGATCCTGCGATGGCCCTGGTCATAGGCCACCTGGCCCATGGGGTAGCTGTTCTGCCACATGCTGAACGAGGTACGAAAGACGTTGGGCATGCACAGCTGGTTGGTGGCGGCCTCGAGCCCGGCGTTGGGAATGATGGTGATCGCACCGGTCTGCTTGGCCACCCGCAGCATGCCCATGGCAACGCCTGAGTGGACCGGACCGATGACCACATCGACACCGTCGCCCTTGACCAGGCGACTCATGTTCTGGGGCGCCTTGGAGGGGTTGGCTTCGGAATCCAGGGCCACGTATTCGACGCCGTGACCACCGAGGCTGCCACCCTCCTGCTCGATGGCAAGCTTGAGCCCATTGGTGATGGACTCACCAAGGGCCGCGTAGGTACCGGAATAGGGCAGCATCAGGCCCAGCTTGACGTCATGGTCGGCCTGGGCCGGGCTGGAGGCCCCCAGGGTGAGGCCCAGGGCCGGTGTCAGGATCAGAGCGCCGAGCGCGGCTCGACGACCGAAGAGAGAACGTGCGCCGGAGCGCTTTTTAATGGTTGTCATGGTCGATTCTCGTCAGGTTGTGATTGTCGTTATGTCTCCAGGGACACCATCGGCGTAGGTCCCTGGCCTGGCTGGCGATTCACTCAGTTGGGGGTGAACTTCTCGTAGTGGAAGCTGGCGGGCTTGATGCCCTGACTGTCGAAGTGCTTGAGCACCGCGTCCACCATCGGCGGCGGGCCGCACAGGTAGACATCGACATCCCCTCCATGCAGCTTGCTCTCGTCCATGTGATGGGTGACGTAGCCCTTGCGCTCGTGGCTGCTGCCCTCGTCCGCGACCACCGTCAGATAGTCAAAGTCGGGCAGCGCCTCGACGGCGGCATCCAGCTCCTCACACTTGACCAGGTGATCGTCCTTGGTCACCCCGTAGATCATGTGGATCGGCTGTCCGGCGCCCTCGCCCCGTGCTTCCAGCAACGCCAGCTGCTTGAGCATCGACAGGAAGGGCGCAAGTCCGGTACCGCCCGCCAGCATCAGGATCGGGCGCTGGATAGCGCGCAGATAGAAGCTGCCCATGGGGCCGGTCACCGCCATGGCGTCACCGCCCTTGGCGCGCTCGCTGAGATAGCCGCTCATCAGGCCGTCAGGCACATTGCGAATCAGAAAGCTGGCACGGCTCTCCCCTGGCAGTGAGCTGAACGAGTAGCTGCGATGCTGCTCGGCTCCCGGCACCTCCAGGTGCACGTACTGACCGGGCAGGAACTGCAGCGGTTCGCCCTCGATGTCGATGGCAAGCTCAATGGAGTCCTCGGACAGCGACTCGACGTGCACCACCGAGGCGCTGCGGGTGTCCACCGCGGTCTTGCACAGGGTCGAGGCCACCGGCACCGACAGCACGCAGTCCGATGACGGCACCATCTGGCAGGTCAGCACCTGGCCTTCGTGCAGTTCCTCGTCGGACAACGCCTCGTCGATGTACTCGTCACCCAGCTCGAACTCGCCCTGGTCGCAGTGGCACTTGCAGGTGCCGCAGACGCCATCGGAGCAGTCCATCGGCAGGTTGACCTTGTTGCGGTAGGCGGCATCGAGGACGGTCTCGCCCTCGTTGCAGTCAATGAAGCGCGACACTCCATCTTCGAAGTTGAGCGCAATGGTGTAGCTCATGGTCGTTCTCCTGCGACGCGCTAGACGTGGTACACGTCAATCACCTGGTGGATGTAATCGTTGTTGAGCTGCACCTTCTTGCGGGTGATAAGCGGACTCTCGCCGGACACGTCCAGGGTGTAGTAGGACACCCCGAAGTAGCTGTCGGTCTGCTTGTAGCGGTGGCTCAGGGTATGCCAGTTGAAACGCACCTCGACCACATCGCCCTCTTCCTTCAGCACCTCGATGTTGGTGATCTGATGGGTGGTACGAGGCTCAGGGGTACTGGCGCCGCTGCGCTCGGTCTTGATCCGATAGACGCGATCCTCAAGCCCCTCCCGGTTGGGGTAGTAGATCAGCGAAATCTCGCTGTGGGGGTCTTGGGTCAAGGTGTCGTCATCGTCCCAGCAGGGCATCCAGAACTCGGCCTTCTTGGCGTACAGGGTCAGCCATTCGTCCCACTGGCGGTCGTCCAGCAGCCGCGCCTCGCGGTACACAAAGGCCTGGATATCGTGATAGCTGGTGCTCATGATCATGCTCCTCTGTGTGGGGCTCAGGTGGTGGCCGTGGTGGTCGCGATGAACTGGCTGCGTTCCTTGTCGATGGCGCGCAGCATTTCCTCGACCCAGTGCTGGTGGTGCAGCACGTAGAGGCCTTCATCCTCTGGCGAGGCACCACTCTTGAGCGGCTTCATGTCGATGGCGGCGGCGTCTTCATCCGGACCATCGATCCACTGCTTGGCGCCGCGGGACAGGTCGTTCCACTCGGCCAGGGCGCCGTTGTAGCCGTTCTGGCAGCCACGGAATTCCTCCAGGTCGTCCGGCGTCCCCATACCGCTGACGTTGAAGAAGTCCTCGTACTGGCGAATGCGCACCCGGCGGTTCTCCGCCGACTCGCCCTTGGGCGCGAAGCAGTAGATGGTGACCTCGGTGCGGTCCACCGCCAGCGGCCGCAGCACCCGAATCTGGGTCGAGAACTGGTCCATCAGGTAGACGTTGGGGTACAGGCACAGGTTGCGGGTCTGGTTGACGATGTTGTCGGCCCGGGCCTCGCCCAGCTCCTGCTCGATGCGCTCCTTGTGCTCGTACACCGGGCGCACCTCAGGGTTGAGCAGCCGGGTCCACAGCATCATGTGGCCGTTCTCGTAGGAGTAGAAACCGCCCTTCGACTTGGACCAGCCGTCAGCGTCCACCGCCTTGGTGCCGCCCTCGTCATAGTTGCGGCGGTCCATGGTGGAGGCGTAGTTCCAGTGCACAGTACTGACGTGGTAGCCGTCGGCCCCGTTCTCGGCCTGCAGCTTCCAGTTGCCGGTGTAGGTGTAGGAGGAAGTCCCCCGCAGAATCTCGAGGCCTTCGGGAGCCTGGTCGACGATGTTGTCGATGACCTTCTTGGTCTCGCCCAGGTAGTCCTCGATGGGCATAACGTCGGCGCTCAGGCTGCCGAACAGAAAGCCCTTGTAGTTGGCAAACTTCGGCAGTCGCTTGAGATCATGGGAGCCGTCCTGCTTGAACGCATCCGGGTAGGCACCGACCTTCTCGTTCTTGGCCTTGAGCAGGCGACCATCGTTCTTGAAGGTCCAGCCGTGGAACGGACAGGTAAAGGTGCCCTTGTTGCCCTGCTTGCGGCGGCAGATGGTGGCGCCACGGTGGGCGCAGGCGTTGATCAGCGCGTGCAGCTCCCCGTCCTTGTCGCGGGTGATGACCACCGGCTGGCGCCCCATGTTCAGGGTAAAGTAGTCGCCGGGCTCGGCGACCTGACTCTCGTGGGCCATGAACAGCCAGTTGCCCTCGAAGATGTGTTTCATCTCGAGTTCGAAGAACTCGGGGTCGGTGAACATGCTGCGATGGCAGCGGAAGACGCCCTTCTCGGGGTTGTCTTCGACGGCACCGCGGACGCGGGCTTCGATCTGGTCGAGTTTATTGCTCATCGTTGTTCTCCTCTCTCGTCCTCTATCTCGTCCTTTATCTCGTCCTCGCCTCGCCCGTCGCTTGTCGGCCTGTCGGGCCGGTCAGGGGCAAGGCACAGTCCGCGAACGAGACGCTCCTGTGTGAGTCAGGGGCCGGCACGGGTCCGGCGATCGGGCAGTGGGTGCGCGTCTCAGACGTCTTCGAGGGCACGCGGGCGCCTGTGGCGCGCCTGCAGGGCCTCATCACTGGTGGCGGCAAGCTCGATATCGAACACCACCTCGGTGAAGGGTCCTTCAATGCCACGGGCACTGGCCTCGGCCTGGTCGTCGATGCGACTGGCGTCCACCACCAGCTCCTCGCGGGTGGCGAAGGCGAAGTCGTCAAAGGTGTAGGGGTCACCGGCCAGGTTGATCTGGGTGGTCAGGTGCTTGTGGCCTGGCGCCGAGATAAAGAAGTGGATATGCGCCGGGCGCTGGCCGTGGCGGCCGAGCAGGTCAAGCACCTGCTGGGTCGGGCTGTCGGGGGGGCAGCCGTAACCTGAGGGAATGATGCTGCGGGCACGATAGCGGCCATCGGCGTCGGTGAAGATGCTGCGCCTCAGGTGATAGTCCGACTGGGAAGGGTCGAAGAAGCTGTAGTTGCCCTTGCTGTCGGCGTGCCAGATCTCGACCTTGGCCCCGGCGATGGGCTGGCCGCTGGTGTCACGTACCTGACCGGTCAGCCACATCACCTCGGCCTGGGTGTCGGAACCATCGTCCATGCGCGCCAAGCCCTCGGACTCGGGTGCGCCGGCCACATAGAGCGGCCCTTCGATGGTGCGCGGGGTGCCGCCCTGAAGGCCGCGGGCCGCGTCCTCGGCGTCCATCCGCATATCCAGGTAATGATCGAAGCCAAGACCCGGCGCCAGCAGGCCGAACTGGGTGCCGGCACCCAGTGCGTTGAGCACGCTGATACCCGCCCAGAACTCCTCCGGGGTGACGTCATAGTCGTCGATCAGTTTGTACAGGTCCGACAGCAGGCGATGCAGAATCTCCTTGGCGCGCTCGTCGCCGCCGCTCTTGTCGAAGCCGGCAACGGTGTTAAGGAAGTCCTGGACCTCCGGGGTGTCAAAGATACGGACTGGCGTGGTGGTGGTTAGCTTGTTCATCTCACACTCCTCACGGGATGGCGCTGTTATCGTTGTTATTGACGTCTTCGTTGACATTGGCGCGGGGTGAGCTGGCCGGGACGGCATCTGCCGTAGGCTCGTCAGGGGGCCGGCCGGGCTCGGGGATGACCAGGAAGGGAGCGTTACGCCCTTCCCGACGTGATTCAGCGATCGTCCTCGCGTACCGAGGACGGGTGGCGGCACAGCGGTTTGACGCGGATCTCCATGTAGGGAAACAGCGGCAGATTCGCGACCAGCTCCTGCAGTTCGGCGTTGTCCTCCACATCGAAGATGCTGACGTTGGAGTAGCTGCCCGCCACTCGCCACAGGTGGCGCCACTTGCCGGCGCGCTGCAGTTCCTGGGAATAGGCCTTCTCGGTGGCCTTGATCTCGGCGGCCCGGCTGGGGTCCATGTCCGGCGGCAGCTTGACGGTCATTTCGACGTGAAATAGCACGGCGTGTCTCCTGGTGGTCGTGGGGTAAGGCGCCCTTAACGGCGGGCGTACTCGCGCAGCTTGTCTTCGTCCAGCTCAAGGCCAAGGCCGGGGCCATCCGGCAAGGCAACGCCAAAGTCGGTGTAGTGCAGCGGTCGGGTGACGATGTCGTCGGTCAGCAGCAAGGGGCCGAACATCTCGGTGCCCCAGGCCATCTCGGGCAGGGTGGCCCAGGCATGCAACGAGGCGGCGGTGCCGATGGTGCCTTCGAGCATGGTGCCGCCGTAAAGCCCGATGCCGCCCGCTTCGGCCAGGTGGGCCAGACGCAGCGCCCCCCGGGGCCCGGCGCTCTTGGCAATCTTCAGGGCAAAGGCACCGCTGAAGCCGGAGTCGATCAGCGCCAGGCCACAGCGCAGGTCCTGAACGCCTTCATCGGCCAGCATGGTCACCTCGAAACGGCTGGACAGACGCGCCAGTCCGGCCCGCTCGTGGGCGGGAATGGGCTGCTCGATCAGCTCGACGCCGGCGGCCTCGAGCTCGGCAATCGCCCGCACCGCGGTGGCTTCATCCCAGGCCTGGTTGACGTCGACCCTGACACTGGCGCGATCCCCCAGCGCGGCCTTGATCGCGGCCACGTGCTTGACGTCACGCGCCACCGGATTGGCACCGATCTTGAGCTTGAAGTCGCGATGACGACGCTGCTCCAGGCGCCGCTCGGCCTCCTCGATGTCCTTATCGGTGTCACCGCTGGCCAGCGTCCACAGCACCGGCAGGTGGTCATGGCGAGGGCCGCCCAGCAGCGATGCCAGCGACACCCCGAGGCGCTTGCCCTTGGCGTCCAGCAGCGCGGTCTCCAGCGCCGACTTGGCGATGACGTTGCCCTTGGCCAGCTTGTCCAGACGCGCCATGGCCAGATTGATGTTGTCTGCAGGCAGGCCCTCGAGCGCCGGTGCCAGATAGGTATCGATGTTGACCTTCATGCTCTCGGGGCTTTCCGGGCCATAGGCCAGACCACCGATGGTGGTGGCTTCACCCAGCCCCTCGATACCGTCGGAGCATCGCAGTCGCACAATCACCAGGGTCTGGGTGGCCATGGTGGCCATCGACAGCTTGTGCGGCCGGATGGTCGGAAGATCGACCAGCAACGTCTCGATGGATGCAATGGTGATGCTCATAGGAACTCCGGCACGTGACAGAACGGAAACGGGTGAACAAGCCATACCTGAGTAAGATTTTTCTTACTTAGAGGCGACTTCTCTCACACGCCATCTCTTGTGGCCCATGATGCGAAACCCCCTGTTTACGGCGTCTTCACGAATTCTGGTTGTCTACGGACCGCGGAACCAATATGGTCTGGGTAAGCAGGCATACCCTGGAGGTATCATGGAGCTTCGACACCTACGCTATTTCTGCGCTGCAGCAGAAGAGCTGAATATCACCCGGGCCGCCGCTCGACTGCATATGGCGCAGCCCCCATTGACGCGGCAGATCAATCAGTTGGAGGAAGAGCTGGGGGCCCAGCTGTTTATCCGTGGACCCCGAGGCCTGGCCCTGACGCCCACCGGCAAGTTCTTCCATGAGCATGCCCTGCAGATGCTTGAGAAGCTGGACACCACCGTGGCCGCCGTGCGCCGCATGTCCCGCAGCCACAAGGAATTATTCGGTATCGGCTTCGTGCCATCGCTGTTTTATGGACAGCTGCCGCTGCTGGTGAGGGAGTTGCGACAAAAGGACGAGGTAGAGCTGACCCTGGCCGAACTGACCACGGTGGAACAGGTGCAGGCGCTGAAGGCAGGCAGGATCGACATCGGCTTTGGGCGTCTGCGTCTCGACGACCCGGATGTGGAACAGGAAGTCCTGTTCGAGGAGCCGATGATGGCGGCGGTGCCGGAAGGACACCCGCTGGTGGGCACCACCCCGACCATGGCCGAGCTGGCGAGTTATCCGCTGGTGCTGTACCCGGCAAGCCCACGCCCCAGCCTTGCCGATATCGTGCTGGGGCTGTTTCGCCGGCGCGGCCTCAAGGTCACGGTGGCCCAGGAGGCCAACGAGATGCAGACGGCGCTGGGCCTGGTGGTATCGGACTTCGGTATCACCCTGGTACCGGAACAGGTCAAGCGACAGAACCGCGACGGTATCCGCTACCTCTACCTGGCCGAAAAGCACATCACTTCACCGATCGTGTGCAGCCGCCGACGTGGCGAAGCGCCCAGCGAGACGATGCAGGCGGCCAACGCCATCCTCGAGGTACTGGTGGAGAATCGTCGCAGCGGGAAGTATCCGTGAAAAACGTGGCGGGACGGCAGGGCCAAGGCCCTGCCTGTAGCGGGTGGCTAACGCTTACGTGTTATCGAAAATCATCCCCCGCCGCTGCCACGAAGGCCATTTCGACCAGCAGCTCGGGGTTGGCCAGCTCGGCCTTGACGCAGGCACGACTGGGGGCGGTGCCGGGCTCGAACCAGCGCTCCCAGGCGATATTCAGCGCATCGAAGTTGGCGAAGTCGGTCAGGTAGATGGTCACCGAAATAATCCGAGTCTTGTCACTGGCCACCTTGGCCAGCGACTCCTCGGCCTGCGCGAAGATCTGCTCGACCTGACCGGTGATGTCGGCGCTGGTATCCGCTTCGGCGACTTCAACGAAGTGGGCCATGCCGTTGAACACGGTGATGTCGGACCAGCGGGGGGTGGGGTTGATGCGATGGATATCCATGGAGAAGCCTCGATGCCTGGGAGGAAAGGATCGCTAGCATAGGCCATGGAAGCGTCGGTGCAAACGCGGGCAAATAGCGACACGGACGTCGCGGTTCAGGCCGCGACGTCCGTGTGGTCAAGCGAACACGATCAGAAGTCGAAGAACACCGTTTCCCCCTCCCCCTGCAGCACGATATCCAGGCGATAGCGCGGCAGTCCGCCTTCACTGTCTTCACGACGAGCGATCAGGGTCTGACGACGGTTGGGTGACTCAATCGCGCCCAGCACGGGGCAGTCGGCATTGGCCTCGCTCTCGTCGTCAAAGTACAGGCGGGTCTGCAGATGGATATTCACGCCCCGGGCAAAGATCGCCAGGTTGATGTGAGGGGCCATGGTGCGGCCGTCGGGACGGGCGATGGCACCGGGCTTGACGGTCACAAAACGCCATTCACTGTCACCCTCGGCGGTGGTCGCGGTGCGCCCGAAACTGTTGAACGGCGCCTTGAGGTCGAAGGCGGGTTGATAGTGGCCGCTGCTGTCGGCCTGCCACGCCTCAAGCAAGGCATCGCGGACCAGGTCGCCGTTGCCGTCGATGACCCGTCCTACCACTTCGATGCGCTCGCCGCTGGCACTGTCCTTGGCCAGTTCGTTCCAGATTTCTTCGTCGCGCTCGGGCAGGCCGGCGACGGCCAGTGCCAGACCGATATGCACGTAGGGGCCCGCTGTCTGGGACGCCGTCTCACGCAGCATCAGATTGGCGGTGGGGGTGAAATTGGGCTGTTGCATGGAATCTCCTTGCCGTCGGACGCCATAGCCACACGTCCGCAGGGCATATCACTGTTGGTTGTCGGAAGCATTGCTGCCGACGGTGTCACTGATTCTCGAAATAGGTCTGCAGCTCGCCGCGCACGACCAGGTCAAAGCGATAGGCCAGCGCGTCCATCGGACGCGAGCGCGCCATGTCGAGACGTCCGATCATGGTGCCGACGGCTTCCTTGTCGTTGAGCGTCTGCACGATCGGACAGATCGGAATCAGTGGATCGCCCTCGAAGTACATCTGGGTGATCAAGCGAGTGGAGATGGCAGGCCCCATGACGCTGACGTGGATATGCGCCGGACGCCAGGTGTTGATGCCGTTGGGCCAGGGGTAAGGGCCTGGCTTGATGGTGCGGAAGTGATACCAGCCGTCCTCATCGGTCAGGCAGCGCCCCACCCCGCCGAAGTTGGGGTCCAGCGGGGCCAGGTAGCTGTCTTTCTTGTGGCGGTAACGGCCGCCCGCGTTGGCCTGCCACATTTCAACCAGGGTGTGGGGCACGGGCTTGCCGAACTGGTCGATGACCCGCCCGAACATGATGACCCGCTCTCCCACTGGCAGGCCGGGGGCGGTGCCATCGCGGAAGTTGAGCAACAGGTCGTTGTCATGGGGTCCCATGCGCAGCTTTTGAAAGTCCGGGCCGGTCAATTCAGACACGCTGGGAGTCTGCAGGCTGACCAAGGCCTGGGAAGGAGAGCGCGGCACCGTGGTCTTGTAACCGGGAGCATAGGCGGGCGGATGCGATTGGCGATCGCGCTCGACAAAACGACGACGAAGAGTCATAGGGCCAGGTCCTGACGTAAGGGATGATTATTGGTTGTTCAGACACGTCTCGCCGGCAAGGCGATGACGCCAGTGTGACCAGCCCCTGACGGACTGCCAATTGAGACCTTGACGAGCGTCCATAACCCAGAGGTTATGGCCAGCCGATCCTGGCACCGATCACTATGGCCTAACGTTCAGTGCTGGCGCTCGGCGGCGGCCTGGCGCAGTGCCTCGGCGAAATCATCCAGCGCCAGGCTGGTGTCCACTGACGCGTTGGTACAGAGTCCTACCGATCCCCCCTGATGCTCGAAGGCCAGCGACAATTCCACCAGACGGCCTGCCTGCAGGTCGTCATCCACGGCATCGAAGGGCGCCACCCAGATGGCATCATTCTCCAGGGTGTAACGGCGGCTGAGCGTCAGCGACAGGGTTTCGAGACAGGGCGACGACAGGCTGATGGCGTGACGCACACAGAAGCTGTCGACCTGCTGTCGCAGGGTCGTCTGCTGGGGCGGCAGTACCCAGCGGCACTCCCCGAGGGGGGCGGTATCCTCAAGCGCGTGTCCGGCCAACCCATGGCCGGGACGCACCACCAACCGCAAGGACTCGTAGTAGAGATGCTCAAAGGCCAGATCACGGATCTCGCGGGCTTCTGTCATCCGTCCGACCACCATGTCCAGCTCGCCAAGTGACAGTCGAGACAGCAGATAGGCGCTGGCGCCCGTGACCACCGTGACGCTGGTCGTGGGGCCGTGAGGCGATGTCTGGAAACGGCCGAGAGCCGCGGGCATCAGCCGTGACTCCACCGTGGATAGCGCACCGATCCTCAACCAGGCTTGGCCACCATGGGCATCCGCCAGGGCACCCACGCCCTCCTCGAGGGCCTTCAGCGCAGGGCCGGCGTGCCTTAACAGGGTGAGCCCGGCCTGGGTCAGACTGACGCCCTGGGCGCCACGCTCGAACAGCGTGGCACCGACGATGTCCTCGAGTTCACGGATGGCCTTGGAAATGCCCGGCTGGGTGATCGCCAGGGAGTCGGCAGCTCGCGCAAAGCTGCGGCGCCGAGAGACCTCAAGAAAGGCGTTGAGATGACGCAGCTTGATACGGTGATTGAGCATAAAACGTCAGGGTTTTGGGCATCAGGGCGCTGGCCATCTCAACTACGGGGGATGACAGGGCTCACTGGCAAGCAGCGAGCACGCGTTCGATGGGCTCGCCAGACCCCATCAGCGAGAAGCGCGCTGGCAGCGTGTCCTGGGGAGTGATCACGGCGACGTTGCCTGACTGCAGAGTGCGCGTCAGACGAGCCGGCGAAGGCGCGAACCAGACACCATCCTTGGGTGAATGACGGGACTCCAGGCGATAGCCGATGCCATCCACCAGCACATCCAGAGGCTTGCGCCGGTCTGCACCCATGCCGGAGGCGTAACCCGCCACCGACACCATGGGCACCCCATTGAAGCACACCAGCGCCAGCGAATGACCGTCGCCATCTTCTACCTTGGCCGCTGGCGCATCGCCAAACATCTGGTGGGCCTGGGTGAAACGCCAATCGGCCGCCGCCGAGTGGGCCATCAGCCCACCGAGCAACGCTGCCACACACGTCATGAACCGCATCTAGGAGTTACCTCTTGCCGCCAAATAAGGGCATGCACCGGGCCGCGCCCTCATGCCCAGCATCCGTCCCCGTTCCAGTCTAGCAACGGCCCGAAACGTTAGGCCACTATCACGGGCACTCGGCCATGTAGTGAACGACGGAATAGAGGGAAGCAGACAGAAAGGACTCGGCACTCCCTACTGGAACATTCAGCGCTGCCATTGTGTGACAGCTATGTATCACTCTTCCCCTGCGGCGACAACCGTGCGGCAGATGCAGATTAACCCTGCCCTACCCTGCCTAGCCCTCACCTTCACAGGCGCCCCAGCCCAGTTCCTTGGCCAGGGCAAAGGCGTGGTTGGCCGCCGGTACGCCAGCGTAGATGGCGACATGCATCAACACCTGACGCAGTTCCGCCTCACTCAGCCCGATGCGCTGGGCGGTGTTCAAGTGCAGGGTCAGCTCCTCGCGCCCCAGGGCGGCGAGAATGCCGGTGGTGATCATGCTGCGCTCGCGTCTCGTCAGGTCGTCATTGGACCACAGCTCGCCCCAGGCCAGCCGGGTGATCATCTGCTGAAACGGCGCGTCCAGCGACGTCGCCTTGGCGGTGGAGCGCGCCACATGCGCCTCCCCCAGCACCTGCTTGCGTGTCTCTATCCCGACCGAATAGGCAACACCCCGCTCGGCCACATCGCCCAGCTCCGGCGCCAGCGCATCGAGCAGCCAGTCGCACAAGCGCTGGGGTGCCTCCACCGAGGGCACATGGCCGACGCCATCGAATACCGTCAGCTCAGCACCGGGGATGTGTTCGGCCAAGGCCTCCAGCGAGGCGGGAGGCGTCGCCAGATCCTCACTGCCCGCCAGCAGGTTGACCCTTAGCGCTGGAGGGTGATGACCCGCATCGCCGAGGCGGCCCCGGAAATCCGCCTGCCCCAGCATCTCGCACAGCTGGGCGTAGGACTCAGCGTCGCCACGGCCCATGGCCAGCTGCCAGCCTGGCGCCAGCGCCGGGTTGGCCTCAAACGCCCTGGCGGCGAACCAGCGCGGTACGATTTCTCCGGACATGGCGGCGAGCCCCTCGGCGCGCACGCGTCCGGCGCGGGTCGACCACAGTTCGAGATTGCCGATCTGCGCCCCGGTATTGGTCAGGCTGGCCGAGGCCAGTCGCTCGGGATGATGCGCGATCAACGCCTGGCCAATGACACCACCGATGGAGGTGCCGACGAAATGCAGGCGCGTGGTGTCAGCAATCCCCACCTCGGCCAGCAGCGCCAGCAGCTCATCCGCCAGGTCCTGCGGGGTGATCGCGCCGCCGGGCTCCAATGGCCCACTGGCCCCGTGACCCGGCAGGTCCCAGGTCAGCACCCGATAGCGTGAGATCAGGCGCGGCAGCAACTCATCCCAGACCGACTGATTCATGCCCAGCGGATGGGCCAACACCAGTAATGGCAGCGCCTCACTGCCCAGCAGGCGATAGCTCAGGGTGCGGTGGTGGATCTTGGCAAAGCTCATGGCGGTCTCCGTTGGCGGGATCAAACGCGCTCGATCAAGGTGGCAATCCCCTGCCCCACACCCACACACATGGTGCACAGGGCATAGCGCTTTTGCTGCTGATGCAGTTCGTGGGCGGCGGTCATCAATAGCCGCGCACCGGACATCCCCAGGGGGTGTCCCAGGGCGATGGCGCCGCCATTGGGATTGACCCGGGGGTCATCGTCGGCAATGCCCAGGTCCCGCATGCAGGCCAGCGCCTGAGCGGCGAAGGCTTCGTTGAGCTCGATCACGTCGATCTCATCGATACTTACCCCGGTGCGCGCCAGCAGGCGGCGTACCGCGGGCACCGGGCCGTAGCCCATGATACGCGGCTCGACCCCGCCGGTGGCCATTCCTAAGATGCGCGCCATGGGCGTCAGGCCGTGGCGCTCCACCGCGGCCTGACTGGCCACCAGCATCGCACAGGCACCATCGTTGACCCCCGACGCATTGCCGGCGGTGACGCTGCCATCCTGCTTGAAGGGTGTCGGCAAGCTCGCCAACTTGTCCAGGG
Organism: Halomonas sp. DP3Y7-2; assembly: GCF_019800795.1. NCBI lineage: Bacteria > Pseudomonadati > Pseudomonadota > Gammaproteobacteria > Oceanospirillales > Halomonadaceae > Halomonas > Halomonas sp. DP3Y7-2. The sequence goes on along the minus strand of NZ_JAHVKJ010000014.1, from coordinate 130,280 downwards.
TGGTGCCGGAGCGCGGGTGCTCATCGCTGTCGAAGACCAGCGGCGGCTGCTTGCGCCGGGGAATCTCGATAGGCGTGATTTCCAGGGCAAAACGCCCTTGCTGCTGGGCCCGTGCGGTCTTCTCCTGGGAGCGCACGGCGAAGGCATCCTGGTCGGCCCGCGAGATAGCGAACTGCTCGGCCACGTTCTCGGCGGTTTCCGGCATCGAGTGGGTCTCGTAGACCTTCTTCATTAGCGGATTGACGAAGCGCCAGCCGATGGTGGTGTCCTCGATCGTCTGTCCGCGGGAGAACGCCCCCTCCGCCTTGCCCATGACATAAGGCGCCCGCGACATGGACTCGACGCCACCGGCCAGGGCCAGATCCATCTCGCCGGCCTTGATCGCACGCATGGCGGTCCCCACCGCATCCATGCCGGAACCACACAGCCGGTTCATGGTAGTGCCCGGTACCGAGGTGGGAAGCCCCGCCAGCAGCGACGACATGCGCGCCACGTTGCGATTGTCCTCACCGGCCTGATTGGCGCAGCCCATGAAGACTTCTTCGATGGCCGCAGGGTCAAGATCGGGCGCCTGAGCCAGCACTGCCTTGAAGATATCGGCCGCCAGATCATCAGGGCGCACGCTGGACAGGGTACCGCCGAAGCGGCCAATGGCACTGCGGCGAGGATGGCAGAGATAGACGTCGGTCATGGCGGACTCCTTGCTGTCCCCGCGCATCGGCGCGGGGCGTGTCGTAAACAGGGGAAAACCGAGGCTCTTACTGGCCGCTATGGGCGCGCTCGGTGCGGGCCTTCAGTTCGCGCAGCACCGCCAGTTCGTGGTCGCGGGGCTCGGGCGTCGCGGCAAGCTCGGGGGCAAAGCGGATGTCCCAGCCCGTCGCTTCCTGCACCTGCTCGCGGCTCACCCCAGGGTGCAGCGAGACGACGGTGAGCTCGCGATCCACGGGATCAGGCTTCATCACGCACAGATCGGTAATCACCCGAGTCGGCCCCTTGCCGATGTTGGGCACGCCATCGCGTCCCTTGCCGTCGCGGCCGAAGCCCAGGGTGGTGATGAAGTCCACGTCGCGCACGAAGGCGCGTGGCGAGTGCTTCAAGGTGATGAACACCTCGCCGGCGTTGGTGGCGATTTCCGGCGCCCCGCCACCGCCCGGCAGGCGTACCTTGGGCGCGGTGTAGTCACCGATCAGCGTGGTATTGAGGTTGGCGTAGCGATCGATCTGCGCCGTGCCCAGAAAGCCGACGCTGACCTTGCCGCCCTGCAGCCAGTAGCGAAACATCTCGGGCACGGACACGGTGGTCAGCGCCGACTCACACAGCTCACCGTCGCCAATCGACAGCGGCAGCACATCGGGCTTGGTCTGCAGGGTGCCGGATTCGTAGATCAGCACTACCTCGGGAGCGTGGGTCAGGCGTGCCAGGTTGGCGGCTTCGGAGGGCAGACCAATGCCGACAAAGCAGGTCATGCCGTTCTCCAGCGCGCGGGCGGCGGTCACCGTCATCATCTCGGCGGAGGTGTAGTCGGTAGCGGTGTTCATCAGGCGTGCCCCCCTGTCTGGATGATGTTGTCGTCGATCCACCGGGTAAAGGCATCCCGGTCCCGTGCAATGGCGTCCCACTCCTTGTAGAAGCGGTTGTCCCGGGGGTAGTAACCGTGGGCGTAGGACGGCAGCGAGCCCTTTTCCGCCACGGCGATGGCGTCGATGGCCCAGCCCGGAATCACACAGGCATTGGGGTGCGCCCCCAGATCGTCGACGATCTCCTCGACGGTGACGATGGCGTGCTTGGCCGCCAGCACCGCTTCCTTCTGCACGCCGATGATGCCCTCGACCAGCACATTGCCGGCCCGATCCGCCTTCTGGGCATGCACGATGGACACATCCGGGCGCACCGATGGAACGGCGGCCAGGCGCTCACCGGTAAAGGGACACTCGATAAACTTGATCTGCTCGTTGACGTTGGGCAGCTCGCTGCCCACATAGCCTCGCAACACCGCCAGCGGCAGTCCTGCGGCCCCTGCTTCGAAGGCGCAGGCCATGGCCGCATGGCTATGCTCGAGAATCTCGATCTGATGGGGCCAGCCCTTCTCCACCGCATCGCGCAGTCGGTGCAGCGACCCCACGCCAGGGTTGCCCCCCCAGGAAAAGATCACCTTCTTGACGCAACCCGCACCGATCAGCTGATCGTAGACCAGGTCCGGGGTCATGCGGATCAAGGTGAGATCACGCTTGCGCTGACGAATGACTTCATGCCCGGCGGCAAACGGAATCAGGTGGGTAAAGCCTTCCATGGCAACGGTGGCGCCATCCTCGACGTAGCGCTTCACCGCATCACTCAGGCTCAAGATCTCGGCCATGTGGATTGCCTCATGTGTGTTCTGGAGGGGTGTGCTGAATGCTGTGCTCTTGATGTTGAGCTCTTGATGAATAGCCCAGGACGCTGTTGCCTGGACCACGCATCTTTTTTGTTCGCTATGTGAACGTAGGTTTGTTATACGAACAAACCTACTGTCGATTCCCTCGATCGTCAAATGCAAAAAAGGCGAGCGCAGATCGACTCTGCGCTCGCCTTTACTGGAGGTTGTCTTTTGCTTCAGAGGGTTATCAGCGCTGCAGCCACTCAAGCGCGGCACGGACCTGGTGTTTGCTGCTACCAATGTATAAGGCGGGATCGGTGGCCGCTCGTATCGCTTCGGCACTGGGCAGTGTGCTGGCGTCGGCGCCGCCGTTCACCGCGTCACCACCTTCCAGCACCAGCGACACCAGCACATCAGCGTAACGGCGCCCCTGCTGCCTGGCCTGTTCGGCGGCGTCTGCCGCCAGCGCCTTGGCACGCTCGGGCCCCAGGGACGGGATCAGCAGACGCGCTACCGGCTCGGCCATGATGGCGCCCCCGGTCACCGCCAGGTTGGCCGCCATGCGCTCGGGGTGGACCTCCAGGCCTTCGAGCAGCACCGCCGCCTGTTCCAGGGCGCCCTCCACCAGCAGCACCGATTCCGTCAGGGGCACCCACTCGGCATGCCACTCCCCCAGTCCGCGCTCCAGCGGCTGCGCCACGGCACCCAGCACCACGCTGGTGTGTCCATGCAGCCGACGAGCCGACGAGCGTATCAGCGCACAGCGCACCGGGTTGCGCTTGTGCGGCATCGACGAAGACTCACCCATGCCGGGGGCGCTGGGTTCACTGACTTCACCAACCTCGGTCTGAGTCAGCAGGGAGACGTCGAGCGCCAGGTTCTCCACCGCCCCGGCCACGGCGTCCAGGGCCGTCTGCAGGGCATGGATCGGCTGGCGATTGGTGTGCCAGGGCAATATCGGGCAGCTCAGCCCCAGCTCCTGGGCTATCGCCTGCATCAGGGCCATGCCTTCATCGCCCCATCCCGAGTGCACGCCTACCGCACCGCCAAACTGTACCGGCAGACCTTGATCCGCCACCTCACCCAGCCGTCGCCTGGCTTGTTCGAGCCCCACCGTCCACTGGGCTACCTTGGCGCCAAAGGTGATCGGCAAGGCTTGCTGCATCAGCGTACGACCGACCATGGGCGTATCGGCATGTGCCTGCATCAACGCCATGCCTGCGGTCCGGCACCGTTCAAGCAGTCCATCGATGGCTCCCAGACGAGGTGTCAGCAGATGCATCAAGGCCGAGTCCACCACATCCTGACTGGTGGCCCCCTGGTGCCAGTAACGCTTGAGATGATCCGGCAGCGCGCCACGGCCTGCCTTGACGAAGGGAATGGCCGGATTACCGCCACTGGCAACACCACGGGCCAGTTCGTCCACATCGAACGCGTGATGCTCCAGCCGCTCGGTCATGTCTGCGGCGGTACCGGGCGGCACCGCCCCGATACGCTCCTGTGCACGCACCAGGGCCAGCTCGAAGGCCAGCATTGCGGCGATAAAGTCCGCATCACGGCAGTCCTTGAGCGCATCTTGGCTCATGCAGGGGTGGCTCAGCAGGGCGGCAGTCATGGCGTTTCCTCTTGCAGTGCTAGGCGGGTGAACGGGGATATCTGAATCATGCCGCCTCGCCAATAGTCGTACAAGTGTTCGCAAGTCGAACATATATGCTAGGTTAACCACATGGACGGGAGGTCCGACACTCGCCAAGCGGTGTGTCGACACGCCCTCAGACCATTGCCGCACTGGTATCATCCACGCTTTATCTTTCCGAAAGGACACCTCGATGGATACGGCACCGACGGACGCCGCCCTGAGCCCGGACGATCGCGACTTTGTCACCGCTCTCGCCAGCGGCCTCGATGTCATTCTGGCCTTTGATGAGGCCCACCCACGCATGACGCTGAGCGAGGTGGCTGCACGTACCAGCATGAACCGCGCCCGTGCCCGACGCTTCCTGCTGACGTTGCATGCACTCGGCTATGTGCGCAAGGACCAGCGCCATTTTGAACTGGCCCCCAGGGTGCTGCAGCTTGGCTATGCCTTCCTGTCCGCCAACAATTATCGTCACCTGATTCAACAGGTGCTCGAGGACATCACCGCCGAGAGCGGTGAATCCTCATCGCTTGGCGTACTGGACGGCGACGAGGTCACCTATGTCGCCCGCTCGGCCTCGCGCCAGCGACTGATGGCGATTACGCTGGCCGTGGGCACTCGGCTGCCGGCCGCCTACACCTCGATGGGGCGGATGCTGCTGGCCCAACTCGATGACCAGGCGCTGGACGCCTTTGTCGAGCGCGTCACCCTGGAACCCTTCACCGACACGACCATCACCGACCGCAGCGCGTTGAAGGCAGCCATCCTGAGCGCCCGCGAGCTGGGCTATGCGATCGTGGACCAGGAGCTCGATTCCGGCCTGCGCTCCCTGGCAGTGCCCGCCTACGATGCCCACGGTGAGCTGATCGGCGCCATCAACATCAGCACCAATGCCGCTCGGGTCGACCATGACACGCTGCTTGAGCGCTACCTTCCGCTACTGCAGGAGAAGGCACGCCAGATCCGCGCCAATGTCAGCTGATCTCGCCACCTGTTCGACCACGCTTGAGCTGACGCCGGCAGGGAGGCCTGAATGCTCGCCATACTCTCCATTACCACGCCGATCTTTCTGCTGATTGGCGTCGGCTTTCTGGCCAGGCGCTGGAACCTGGTGTCGCCGGTCCAGCTGTCCGGCGTCGCCAACTTTGTGCTGTACGCCGCGCTGCCGGCGCTGATTGTCGGTGCGCTCACGCGTAACTCCCTGGGAGAGGTCATCAGCCTGCCGCTGCTGCTTGCCTACGCACTGGGCTCGGTGGCCACCTTTGTGGCGTGTCTGTGGCTGCCGCGCAATCGCCGCCGCAAGACCGCCACGGAACGTGCCATCCAGGCGCTGGGCATGTCGGCCTCCAACAGTGGCTTTATCGCCTACCCCATCGCGGCTCTGGCGCTGGGCCAGGCGGCGGCGGGTGTCATCCTGGTGCATACCATGATGGTCGAGGTGCTGCTGGTCATCCCCGGCGCGCTGGTACTGGCGGAAATCGGCCAGCAGGCGAATGCCAAGGCGGGCGCTGCCTTGCGTCAGACCTGCCAGCGCCTTACCCGCAACCCGATCCTGATCTCGCTGACGGCAGGCCTTGTCATCGCGGCCAGCGGGTTTCGCCTGCCCGACACCCTCACGCGGACCATCGAGCTGCTGGCAGGCGCCGCCGGGCCCGCCGCGCTGTTCGTCATCGGCGGCACCCTGTATGGCTTGAAGATTCGCGGCATGCTCAAGGACATGGGGCAGATCATGGCAGGCAAGCTGTTGCTGCACCCGCTGCTGGTGCTGGGCCTGCTGCTGGCCCTGGAGACGGTGACGGGACCGCTGCCACCCCACCTGTTTGCCGGCGCCATGATCTTCGCCGCCTGCCCGATGATCAGCATCTATCCCTTGATCGCCCAGCGCTTTGGCATGGAAGGGGTCGGGGCGGCCGCCCTGATGGCCAGCACCGTGGCCAGTTTCGTTACCCTGAGCCTGGTGATTTGGGGACTGGGGCATAGCGGAATGATGACCTTCTAGGGTCGCCCGAGAGCCGCTACCTTATCCGGCTCACGGCTGCTGTGCTGTCCCGCCTTTCTGCTGCTCTTGCCTGCTGTCCTTGCCTGCTCTCGTCGTATGCGCTGACTAGTGCCACCTATCGAGCGAGCAACCGACCCATTGAAAAAACCTGAACGACGTTCTATTTTATTTGCGGAACGCTGTTCAGGTTTTTACGCTTTCTCTCTACGTCACTTATCTTCACCACTTACTTCGCCACTTACCTGCGCCACTGACCTTCACCACTGGCTTCGCTACTGACGACGCCAGTGTTCACGCCCGAATCTCTTCCCTACAGGTCCTCTTATGCCCAACGCCTCCCTTACACGACAGGTGGATCTTGTTGTCATCGGATCTGGTGCCGCCGGACTCAGCGCGGCCGTCACCGCAGCCCACGAGGGCCTGTCTGTGGTGGTGCTGGAAAAATCCGCCGTCATGGGTGGAGCCAGCGCCTGGTCAGGGGGCTGGATGTGGGTGCCCCGCCATCATCTGGCCCAGGCGGCGGGCATCAACGAATCCCGTGAGACGGTAAGACGCTATCTGGAGCACGAACTGGGTGACCACTTCGACGGAGCCCGCATCGACGCCTTTCTCGACGCAGCCCCCGAGATGGCCAGGTTCTTTCACGAGCAGACCGCGCTGACCTTCGAGGCGGGTAACACGATTCCCGACATGCACGCTGCGTCACCTGGTGCGGGCACCGGCGGTCGCTCGCTCATCGCCGCCCCTTTCGACGCCAGACAGCTGGCGCCGGCCACCCTGGCGAAGCTGCGCACCACCATGCGCGAAACAGCCCTTGCCGGTATGCCCATTCAGGCCGGCTCAGACCTGTCCGCGTTCTTGTCAGCCACCCGCTCGTTGACGGCATTTGTTCACGTGGCCAAACGCCTGGTGCGCCACGGCATGGATCTCGCTCGCCATGGCCGGGCCATGCAACTGGTCAACGGTGTCGCCCTGATCGCACGCCTGGCCAAGTCCGCCGACGATCTGGGCGTGGAGTGCTGGACGTCTTCAGCGGCTCGCCGCCTGCTGCGACACAATGACAGAGTGGCCGCTGTCGAGGTCGATACGCCGGATGGCCTGGTGACGCTCCAGGCTCGCCGCGGCATTGTGCTGGCGGCAGGCGGATTTGCCTGGCACACCGAGCGGCGCAAGGCGCTGTTTCCGCGCACTCCCAGCGGCAGGGAACACTGGCCGCTGCCTCCGACAAGTGTCAGCGGTGATGGCCTGTCGCTGGGTGAATCCATGGGCGGGCAGGTGGACACCAGCCTGCACAGCCCTGTGGCCTGGGCTCCGGTATCACTGGTGCCCTGGCCGGATGGCAGTACCGGCCACTTCCCTCATATCATCGATCGCGGCAAGCCAGGCGTCATCGGCGTCCTGGCCAATGGCCAGCGTTTCGTCAATGAGGCGGGCGGCTATTACGACTACGTCGATGCCATGCTCAAGGCGGTGCCGGAAGGTGAAGAGGTATGCTCGTGGCTGATCTGCGATCATCGCTTTCAACGACGCTACGGGCTGGGTATCAGCCGCCCCTTCCCGCTGCCGATGCGCCACTGGATATCCAGGGGCTATCTCGCCTGCGGCGACACCCCGCAGGCCCTGGCCCAGGCCTGCGGAATCGACAGCGACGGCCTGGTCGACACCTTGGCCCGCTACAACGCGGCCGCACGACAGGGCGAGGATCCAGACTTCCAGCGCGGCACCACGCCCTACAATCGCAAGCAGGGCGATCCTGCGGTCACCCCCAACCCCTGCGTTGCCCCCATCGAGCGAGGTCCCTACTACGCGGTCAAGGTGCTCCCCGGCTGCTTCGGCACCTTCGCAGGGCTCAAGGCCGACCCGCATGCTCGCGTCCTTGATCGCGACAACCAGCCCATCCCGGGGCTGTACGTGGCGGGCACCGATATGGCCAGCATCATGGGAGGCTTCTACCCGGCTGGAGGCATCAACCTTGGTCCGGCCATGACCTTTGGCTATATCGCCGGTCGTCACGCCGCGCGTCAGTGACTCTGATGCTGACCGGTTGTCGCCACGCCTTCCTTCGCCCCGTCTATGGTCGCTTCCTTGTCGTCAGCCCCTCGCTATCCTTCCCGTCTTGCCAGTCCACATGTTGAGGCCCCACATGCACAAAGAGATCTCTTCACCGAACCATCGCCGCCCGCTGTCGCTGGCGGCGTTGACCGTACTCGACCTGTCGCCTCCCGAGATGGTGGAAACAGCGGCTCGTGCGGGCTTTGATCGAGCAGGACTGCGCTTGATTCCGGCCACGCCGGAAGAGCTCAGCCACCCCATTCTCACGGACCCAGGGCTGCTGCGAGCCACCAAGCAGCGACTTAGGGAGACCGGTATTCAGGTTGGCGATGTCGAGATCCTGCGGCTGACGCCGACAACGCGAGTGAAACAGGACGTCGAGCGCTTTATCGAGGTGGCAGCAGAACTCGGTGCCAGCGATATTCTCGTGGCCGGCAATGACGATACACCGGATCGACTGATCGACAACTTTGCCGAGCTGTGTGAGCTGGCCGCTCCGGCAGGACTGTTCCCGCACCTGGAGTTCATGCCATGGACGGCGGTCAGGAACCTGACAGAAGCCCGCCATATCGTGACCCAGGTCCGCCGACAGCATGCCAATGCCTGCCTGTTGGTGGATGCCTTTCACTTCGACCGATCCCGCAGCACGCTTGAGCAGCTGGCCACGGTCCCACCTGACTGGATGCGCTATGCCCAGCTCTGTGATGTGCCAGGGCCAGTCCCTGAGTGCATGCAGGACATCCTTCGCCAGGCCAGGGAGGAGCGCGCCTTTCCCGGCGAGGGCCAGGCCAACCTGTCGGGGCTGTTACGCCAGCTGGCAGATGACCTTCCGCTCAGCATCGAAGTGCCAACGCCAGCCCTGCAGCGCCAAGGCGTATCAGCACTCGAGCGCGCCCGCAGGGCTCATGACACGGCGATGGCGGTCCTGGCACGGACACAGGGACAGTCAGAGGAAACATGATGTGAGCTGGACGACGCAGGCGGTCGCTTAGCCTGCTATATTTCATCCACCATCAGGGAAGCGCTGAAGGCATCAGCCGAGCGGCATGAGGAGCAAGGCGCGCGCCGCACAAAACCCGGAGCCTATGCGATATAGGTGAAAAGTTCGAGCAGCGCGCAACGCAGCGAATCGTCGACGCAGGCATGTATGCAGTGTTTTCCTAGGCCACGCGGCCCGCATTTCGTTGACCGACACTCTTTTGGATTCCTATGCCGCCCTCTCCGACATCCTCTCCTTCACCTTCATCCCCTTCGTCGTCTTCATCTGCTGCGCCGAGGTCGGAAGGCCAGGACGCCGTTGCTGCCCCAGACACCGCTGTGCTGACACCGCCAGAGGCGCTCAACCGGGACCGGCCGTTGAAGGGAATAGGCTTCATGCTGGCGGCGGGCCTGCTGTTCACGATGCTGGATACCGGAGTAAAAACCCTGGCCCAGGACTATTCACCGGTGCAGGTGGTGTGGGCGCGCTACGTTGGCCATGTGCTGGTACTGGTGGGCTACTTCCTGTGGCTGGGACGTGGGCCAGGCATGGCCATGCTCAAGACGACCTCGCTGCGCGGTCAGTGCCTGCGGGGGCTGTTGCTGCTGGGCGCCAGCACCTTCGCCTACCTGGCCTTTCGCAGCCTGCCGCTGCTGCAGGTCTATGTGGTGAACTTCAGCTCTCCGCTGCTGGTCACGCTGATGGCGATTCCGCTGCTCAAGGAACGCGTCAGCGCTCCCCAGTGGCTGGCCATCATCATCGGCTTCATCGGGGTAGTGATCTGCGTGGGGCCGCTGGACTGGAGAGCCAACCCCGCCATCATGCTGCCCTTCGGCATGACGCTGTGCTTCGCCCTGTACCAGCTGACGACTCGGCGCTTCGGGCGAGCCGATCATCCGCTGACATCGCTGTTCTACGCGGGCCTGGCCGGGGCGGTGGTCAGCTCGCTGGTGGTACCCGGCTTCTGGTCACCGGTGGATCCTGTCCACCTGCCGCTGTTTGTGTTTGTCGGACTGATGGGGGCGGCCAGCCAGCTCAGTCTGATCCTGGCCATGCGCTACGCGCCCGCCTCGCTGGTGTCGCCCTTTCTCTATCTGCAGATCATCTGGGCGGCGCTGTTCGGCTTCGTCTTCTTTGGCGATGTTCCCCGCCCCGAAACCTGGATCGGCGCTGCCCTGATTACCGTTGGCGGCATCGTCCTGGCTACCAGTCGGAGGAAAAGTAGCTGAGCCAGTGCGCCGCCATTCATGTCGCGATCCACGTCACGACAGCGGCGTCACGACGTCAGCATCTCGCTGACCAGCACCCGGCCGCCCTGGCGAGCGGCCTTGTCCACCGCCAGAGTCGCGGCCAGGGTCATCGCCCCTTCCCTTGCGCTGACACGCGGCTCGGCCTCTTTTCTCACCACGGCGATGAAGTGACGCAGCTGCTCGGGATAGCAGTGGCTGCGCGGAGGCTGCAGACGCTCTCGCATCAGCGGCTCACGCCAGTGACCTTGGCCGGCATGACGCCACAGCGCCATACCCGGCACGCTGAGACTACCGCGGGTGCCGCCAATCACGTAGCAATCACCCGGCTCATGCAGAAAGTTGGGGGACTGACCAGAAGCGACGTCCCAGATATAGGGTGAGGGCACCGCGTCACTGCCGACAAAGGAGCCAATCATGCCGTTGGCAAATGACAGGATGAGCGCAAAGCTGTCTTCCACCTCGAAGCCCCGCGCCTTGTTGGCGGTCACCGCCTGCACGCTCTCGATCTCACCGCACAGAAAACGCAGGCAGTCGATCTCATGAATCAGGTTGATCAGGATGGGACCGCCACCCGCTTCCCGCCGCCATGCCTGATCGAAATAGGGCTCGTCCTTGCGACACAGCCACATCCCGCTGACGGTGACCAGCTGACCCAGTTCTCCCGCCTGGATGGCCCGCAACGATTCGACCATGTCGGGACTGTGGCGACGGTGATGGCCCACCAGCATGGGCACCCCCGCCGCCTCGCTGGCGTCGGCCAGCCGCAGCCCTCCCGCCAGAGAGTCGGCAATCGGCTTCTCCATCAGCGTCGGCAGCCCCCGCTCGATACAGGCCAGGCCGGCCTCCACGTGCAGGGCATTGGGCAGCGCCACAATCACCGCATCGAGCTCGACCTGATCGAGCATCTGGAGGTAGTCGGTATAGCAGGGCACGCCCAACCCGTCGGCGAAGGCACGACCGGCGTCCGTCACATCGGCGATAGCCGCCAAGGTAGCGTCTGCCGACGCCTGTACCAACGCCACGTGTTCACGGCCGATGATGCCGGCCCCCATCACACCGATACGTAGAGGTCGCATGCTGTTCTCCTTGTCGTTGTCTTTGTCGTTGTCAGGGCATTGTCCGCAGCGATGGCTGCGAAAGGCGCGCACGACTTAGGGAAGCGCTGAAGTCATCAGCCGAGCGGCATGAGGCGCCAGGCGCCCGCAGCGCAGAACCCAGAGCCTATGCGGTATAGGTGAGGGGTTCGAGCAGCGCATAACGCAGCGAATCGACGGCGCCGGCATGTCTGTAGTGTTTGCTCAGTAGTGCGCTCGACGTAGCATTCCGGATGCCGCCGTCGACGCTGCCAGCTCCTCCGCCACGTCCAGCAGCGGCTCGCGGAGCGAGTGCATGTGTTCCTGGGTCAAGCGGAAACCCGGACCTGCGATACTGATGACACCGCTGGCGCAACGTCCACTGCGCAGGATCGGGGCGGCCATGGCGTGCATGCCGGGCGCAAAGGTCTCCATGACCATGGCGATGCCTTGCTGCCGGGTCAGCGCCAGGGCCTCGAGCAGGCCCTGGGCGGTGGTCACGGCATTGGGACCGTAGTCCTCTGGCTGACCGAAGCCCTGTTCCTCCACCAGGCCCAGCGCCTGCTCATCACTCAGCGTGCTGAGCCAGGCAAGCCCCGAGGCGCTGCAGGACAGCCGAGCCACCGCGCCCATGTCCGGGTCATAGCGCAGGCCTCCCCGCGCGCCCTGGGCCTTGGCGACCCAGGTCAAGCTGTTGCCATCCACCACCGAAAGACGCACCAGTTCGCCACTGCTGTGTGCCAGACGATCGAGCAATGGCTGGGCGGCATCGACAATACCCGACGCACTAAGAAAGCCGAGGCCCAATGAGGTCAGCCGAGTGGTCAGCAGATAGTCACCCTGCTCCCTGGCCTGACGCACATAGCCATAGCGCATGAGGTCGTGCAGCAGGCGGTGTGCTGCGCTCTTGGGCATACCAAGGCGTTCGGCTATCGCTGCCAGGGGAAGCCCTTCGGCCTCCTTGGCAAGCAACTCCAGTATTCCCAGGGTGCGTTCCATGACACCGGCCATCACCGTTTCCTCTCTGCCAACGTTATCTGCAACGCCTTTCATGACCACGGGACAGCACACCCGCGTAAAAGGCCCACTCGCCAGGAGGATAGTCAAACGCCAGAAATTTTGGAACGCCATTCCTGTTTTTTACGGGTGGTCATTCGCCATGACCTGGAGACACGTCAGTCCTTCTTGATCAGCCCTTCTTGATCAGCGCCTCCAGGGCGGCGTGATAGCCTTGGCTGCCGAGCCCCGCGATAACGCCGTCGGCCCGCAACGACACGTAGGAGTGGTGACGGAAGCTCTCGCGCTTGTGCACGTTGGACAGGTGGACCTCGATCACGCTGCCGTCGAAGGCGTTCAGTGCATCCAGGATGGCCACCGAGGTGTGGGTGAAGGCGGCAGGATTGATGATGATGGCCACCGTGCCGTCCACACGAGCGGCATGAATGGCGTCGATCAGCTCGCCTTCATGATTGCTCTGCCGGCTACTCAGCTCCCATCCCGCGAGCAGCGCATGCTCGCGCAGCCCATTGTCGATGTCCGCCAGGGTTTCGTGACCGTAGATATCGGGCTCACGGGTGCCCAACAGGTTGAGATTGGGACCATGCAGAACCAGCACCTTGCCACTCATCAGAGATTCTCCTTCAACAGTTCTCGCCGGTAGTGGGCGAACAGGGATGCGGCTTGCTCATCGGCGGCAGCACGCTGATGCTCATCCTCACAGAACCGCTTGAAGGCGTCCACGCCCTGGAACACGAACAGGCTGACGCCACTCATCACTCCGGCACCAGCCTGCCTGGCAGCGGCGACGAACTCGGTGACCGCCGGCACGTAGACGGCATCAAAGATCCAGTGGTGGGGGCGCAGCACTGAAGGGTCCAGCGGACAGCCCGGACTCTTCTCGTGGCCGATGGGGGTGCAGTTGATCAAGCCATCACACTGCGCCGCCTGCTCGCCTAGCGTGGCGGCATCTACCGCCTGCGCGGTGAAGCCAGCATGGCGAAGTTCGCTGGCCAACGCCTCGGCCCGGGCGGCGTCCAGGTCAGCCAGCCATACGTCCGTTGCACCGAGCTCGGCCACCGCAAAGGCCGCGGCCTTGCCGACGCCTCCGGTACCGACCAGCAGCACCCGCCCAGGAGGGCGCCCCCTCAGGGTCGCCCGATAGCCGCTCATGAAACCCGAAAAGTCGGTGTTGTCGGCAATGATGCGACCGCCTTCGAAAACCAGGGTGTTGGTCGCCCCGACGCGGCGAGCGCCAACGCATACGTCATCGGCCAGTGCCAACGCCTGTTCCTTGAACGGGTAGGTCACGTTGACGCCCCGGTATCCTTCGTCGATCAGCGCCCTTACCTTGTCCTCCAGGGAGGTGATCGGCCGCGCATCAACATCAAACAGGTCGTAGCTTACGTCGATACCGGCCAGCGACCCCAGCCGGGCATGCAGGTCCGGCGAACTGGAGTTGGCGATACCCTTGCCGATAAGGCCTAACTTCATGATATTCACTCCTCAGGGGCGGAGAGCCGATAGCGGGTACGTGACACATGGGTTGCACATCGAGCGCGATGAGCTGGTTTGGGCTGAGCTGGGCTGCTGACGGTGCGTCCTGGCTTATGCCTGGGCAGACTGCGCCGCCAACCGCACTCCAGCGTTGGCCTCACCGTAGCGCTGGTAGTCATCGCGACGCTCGACAATTTCGAAGAAGAAGCGGCCGGCAAAGGTGTCGGTATAGGCGTGGAGGAAGTCGCCGCCGTCGTTGCGATCGAACAGGATATTGCGGCTGCGCAGCGCCTCGACAAACTCAGGCTCCAGGTCGAAGCGGGTTTCCAGGTCGTCGTAGTAGTTGGGGGGAATGCGCAACAGCGGCAGGCCCCGCGCCTTTAGCTCATCGACGCTTGCCAGAATGTTGTGACTGGCGAAGGCGATCTGCTGCACGCCACCACGAAACTCGCTCAAAAAACGCCCCGGCAGAGTGCCCTGGGCCTGGGATACCGTCAGTGGCACACGAATGCTGCCATCCGGGCTGTTGACGGCTTGAGAGACCATCATGCCGTGGGGATCGACAATTTCGTTCTCGGTATCGGCCTCGAATCCGAGCACGGTGTGGTAGTAGAGCTGCCATCCCAGCAATTGCGGGGCTGGCAAGACGTAGGAGAGGTGATCGATGCGCACAAGCCCCGCCTCGTCGCGGCTGTCCTGGTCGAACAACTCAAAGTCCGTCTGCCACTGACGGTCCAGCGCGGCCTGCTCATCCACCAGATAGATCAGGCTACCCTCGACGCCGCGCAGAGCCGGTATTTCCATCTCCCCTTCTCCGACCTGGCCGCGATACAGCGGCGCCTTGAACGCCTTGGCCCGATCCAGCGCCTGCCCCACGTCCGCCACACGAAAACCCACCGCGCAAACCGAGGTGCCATGCAGCAGGCGGAATGTATGAGCAAAGCTGTCCGTCTCGAAATTCAGCACCAGATGGATGTCACCTTGCTTCCACAGCTCGACATTCTTGGAGCGATGGCGACCCACATGGCGAAACCCCAGAGCACCGATGAACTCGCCCAATGGCGCGGCGCTATCCTCGTCCAGGGTAAATTCGATGAAATGCACCCCCTGATAGCCGCTGGACGAAGGAATATCGCTCGCCCATGGGCCCTCTGGCACCAGGTTCTCCAGGTAGATCAGCGAACGCATGCCATCCATGGCGGTGACATCGGTGGGCGCGGCACGGAAGGCATCCGAGAAGATCTCGTGGGACAGCGGCCCGTCGTAGCCGGTCTTGGCCAGCGCCTGCATAAAGGACGCCAGGGGTAGACGTCCTTGGCCCGGAAAGCAGCGAAAATGCCGGCTCCACTGCAGCACATCCATGTCCAGCAAGGGGGCGTCCGCTACCTGCACGAAGAAGATCTTGTCCCGCGGAATATTGGCGATACCGGCGGGATCATGGCCCCGCGACAGAATATGAAAGCTGTCCAGCACGATGCCCAGCGCCGGATGGTCGGCCTGACGCACCAGCTCCCAGGCGTCGCGGTAGTCGGACACGTGGCGGCCCCAGGCCAGCGCCTCGTAGCCGATGCGTAATCCTCTCGCCTCGGCGCGATCCGCCAGCTCCCGCAGGTCAGCGACGATACGCTCGTGGTCAGGCAGCGACTGGGGCGAGACGTTGGAGCACACCAGCATGAAGTCGGTGCCCAGCTCCTCCATCACATCAAACTTGCGCTCAGCGCGCTGCAGATTGCGCGAGCGCGCGGGCTCCGGCATGCCTTCAAAGTCACGGAATGGCTGGAACGCCACGATGGTAAGCCCCAGGCGCTGGCATAGCTGGCGCACCTCGGTCGGCGAGCCATCGAAGGAAATCAGATCGTTCTCGAAAATCTCGACGCCGGCGAAACCGGCACGGGCAATGGCTTCCAGCTTGGAGCGAAGGTCACCGCTGAGACATACCGTGGCAATGGCACGCATGCTGTCCTCCGGGGCGCCCCCTTAGACAAAGACGGCGCGTTGACAAATCTCGGGGTTCACCAGGAACTCCTCCGTGAGACCGACCTGCTCGAGACGCTGGCTTTCCCGAATGACGGGCTATCCAGACGTCCGACACTTCTGACACCCAGGGTGACGAGCAACGCCTTAATCTCGCGAAAAGTTCGCATAGCGATCTTGTGTTCGCATTATGCACGAAAGCGACTCCCCTTTGGCAAGCCTATCGACTACATCAAAGGTCTAAGTTGCAACGCCCTTTACCCTTTCAAGCCCCAGCCCCGTCCGCCGCCGTCAAGAGGCCCACCATTTCCGTCATGCCGCCTGCGCCTGGGGACGCACTAGCCGTTTCTGCCAGCGTTTGGTCAACCTCAGCGACGTACTGGCGTCTTATGCTTTGGTCGGCCTCCCCTTGCTTCAGACACCATTCCACCGTTCCACTCCTTCCACCATGGTCGTAGATGCGCGCCAGGTGCATTGACTCTCTTCGAGACTGCTCCTAGTGTTCGCATAAAGGACTTTGGTTCGTGATGCGAACGAACAGTATGAAGTCACGGTACGAAACGTCGCGCATCATCGAGCACCATGACTCACATTTACCCTGGGCCCAAGCAAGACAACCAGAAGCAGCAAGCGCCGACAGGGCCAGGCGGAATGCCGTCGCTCAGATGTCATAGCTCGAATGTCATAGCTCGGGCGATAGCACGCCGCCAACAAACAAGACTGGAGGACACCATGCCTACCCCTGCACTGAAGACCCTGACACTCGCCATCACCCTTGGCACCCTTGCCGCCGCTGGCGGTGCCCAGGCGGACTACCCGGAGCGCAACCTGACCGGCACCATCCAGTGGGGAGCCGGTGGCGCCACCGACAACGTGGCACGCAGCCTGACCCCCCATGTAGAGGAAGTGCTGGACGCCAGCGTGGTGCTGACCAATCGTCCTGGCGGTACCGGAGTCATTGGCATGAATTACGTCATGACCCAGCGCCCGGACGGCTACAACCTGCTCTACGGTGCCGAGAATCCGCAGCTTTATCCGCTGATGGGTCTGGCCGACTTCAGCTACGCCGATATGCATACCGTCAACATCATCGGTCAGGGACTGGTGGTGATTGCAGCGCCGGCCGACAGCCCCTTCGATACCTTCGCCGACTTGATGACCCATGCCAAGGAGCATCCGGGCGAGCTACGCATGGGCGGTACCGGTGCCGGCGGCCTGCCCAGCACGGTCTACGCCATGATCAATGCGGTGGATGAGCTGGATGTGCGCACCGTGACCTTCGGTGGCGACGGCCCTGGCATCACCGCCATGCTCGGCGACCATATCGACTTCATGCCCCTGAGTCTGGCCGCCGCTGGCGAACAGATTCGCAGTGGCAAGCTCAAGGGACTGGCCGTCGTGACCAGCGAGGAAATCGATTCGCTGCCTGGCGTACCGCCGATCACCAATGCCCTCCCCGAGATCGACAGCTTCCTGCCCTGGGGACCGTTCTGGGGGGTATTCGTGCGCGAAGAAACCCCGGACGATGTGAAGGCCATCCTCGAGGACGCTTACCAGCAGGCCGTGGCCAATGACGATTTCCAGACCTTTCTGGCGAACTTCGGTGCCGAACCTCTGAACCTCACCGGCGACGAGGCCGAACAGTACCTGAGCAACTGGCAGTCAGTCACCGCCTGGTCAATGTTCGAGGCAGGCAGCGTCGAGACCTCGCCTGAGGAGCTGGGCATCGCCCGTCCCGGTGGTCAGGCCGCCACCCAATAGTGGCGCACTGCGCCTTGGTGACATGGGCGCCGCACCTGCGGCGCCTCAACTCGCTTGCGTTGCCGTGCGCTGAACGGTGCACGGCGACTGCCATACAGGTGTCCAGACCCTACGCTGCTGTCGTGGCGGCGGTCTGATGGAGTCCTGCCATGAATGACAAGCCTTCTGCTGACGAATCCCCCGTCGAGATCGTCAAGCCCGGCGAAAAATGCTTCGACTGGCTGCTGCTGATCTTCAGCCTGGCCTTTCTCTATGAGGCCTACCAGATCGACGGCATTCCGTCACTGAACTCACCCGGCTCCTTCCCTATCGGTCTGGGCCTGATCATGCTGGCCTCGTCGGTGGTGATCCTGATCAGCCATCGACGCAAGCGCCGCGCCCCTGAGCTGACCAGCAGCCTCCAGGAGTTCAAGGCCTTTCTCGCTGAGCACTTCAAGCCTCATATCGTGGTCTTCTCGGTCATCTCGGTCGTCTACCTGATAGCGATCGACGGTATCCACTTCTATATCAGCACCTTCCTGTTCCTGTCCGCGATGTTCATCTATTACCGCGGCGGCAAGGTGGTGAGCTCGCTGGTCATCGCAGGCGTTTCCATCGCCATCATCTACGCGCTGTTCACCCTGGTGTTCCGCGTCTACCTGCCGTGAGTCCGGAGGACACATGAACGATACCTTCGCCTACTTCACCATGGCCTGGTTTGACCCGTCCCTGCTGCTGCTGACCGCGCTCGGCACCCTGGGTGGCATCTACATCGGCGCCATTCCCGGCCTGTCGGTGACCATGGCCGTGTCCATCCTGATCTCCTTCACCTTCACCTGGGACATCAACAATGCCCTGGCGCTGATGGTCGGCATCTATGTCGGCGGCGTCTACGGCGGCTCACGCACGGCCATTCTGCTGAACATCCCCGGCGCTCCCTCGGCGGTCACCACCGCCTTCGATGGCTATCCTCTGGCCCAGAAGGGCGAGGCAGGACGTGCCATCGGCCTGAGCACCGTCATGTCGGTGATCGGCGGCCTGCTCGGCACCCTGGTGCTGGCTGGCACGGCCCCTTACCTGGCCGACATGGCACTGCAGTTCGCCCCCAGGGATTACTTTCTGATCGCCGTGCTGGGCCTGCTCTTGGTCAGCACGCTGTCGGGCAAGTCCCTGGCCCGGGGCATCTTCTCAGTCGCACTCGGCGCCGCCATCGGCCTGGTCGGCCTGGACATGGTCACCGCCACGCCACGCCTGACCATGGGCAACATGCAGCTGATGGGTGGCATTCACTACGTGGTGGTGATGATCGGCCTGTTCGGCGTGGCCGAAGCGTTCTACCAGCTCCACAACCTGAAGAAGGTGCCGATCAAGCAGAAGGTCGACAAGATCGTTCCGCCCCTCAACATGGTGCTGAAGTTTCTGCCGCTCTCGGTGCGCACCGCGATCATCGGTGTGGTGGTCGGCGCGCTGCCCGGTACCGGTGGCGACATCGCCTCGCTGTTTGCCTACGACCATGCCAAGCGCACCGTCAAGAACCCCAAGGTTCCCTTTGGCGAAGGCGCCTACGAGGGCCTGGTGGCGCCGGAGACCGCCAACAACGCGGCGGTCGGTGGCGCCTACGTGCCGATGCTGACTCTGGGTATGCCCGGCGACGCGGTCACCGCGGTGATCATCGGTGCGCTGGTGATCCACGGCCTCAATCCCGGTCCCATGCTGATGATCGAAACGCCGCACATCTTCTGGTTCACCGTGGGCAATCTGGCCCTGGCCAATATCTTCCTGCTGATCTTCGGCCTCACCGGCATCAAGATCTTCTCCAAGGTGGTCGAGGTTCCCAAGGCCATCCTGATCCCGCTGATTCTGGTGCTCTGCGTGGTCGGCACCTACTCCATCAACAGCAATATGACCGAGGTGTACTGGATGCTCGGCTTCGGCATCCTCGGGTACTGGCTCAAGGTCTTCAACTTCCAGATGGGCCCGATCATTCTCGGCGTCATCCTCGGGCCGCTGCTGGATGAAACCTATCGCCAGGCCATGGCCTCGGTGGGCGATAGCGGCGGTCAGTTCCTGCTGGCGCTTTTGACCAACCCGCTGTCGCTGGTGCTGACCACGGTCATCGCACTGGTGCTGCTGGGGCAGACCCCGGCCAAGGCATGGGTCCACGGCAAGCTCAAGCGTCAGTCCTGAGCCGTGAGTGGTGATCTGCGTTCGCTCGCGCGGCCAGCAGGCCGCGCGAGCGCCATTCACAAGGAAGTTTCCGGATGATTCCGACCGCCCTGGTGTTCGACTGCGACGGTGTAATTCTCGACTCGGCCCGCCTCAAGCGCGAGGCCTTTGCCGCACTCTACGACGATCATCCTGCGGCGGTACGCGCCGCGGTGGCCGCCTACCTGGGACGAAGAGGCGGACAGCCACGGGAAGTGAAGTTCCGACACATCGAGGGACAGATTCTGGGACGCACACCCAGCCAGGCACGTGTCGATGCGCTGTGCGAGCAGTTTCGTCTGCGCATGCAGGCCTTGATGGACAGTGCGCCGATGATTGCCGGGGCCATGCAGGCCCTGACCCAGTGGCGTGGCCGCTGCCCGCTGGTCCTGCTGTCCGCCACGCCACAGCGCGAGCTCGAGGACGTGGTTGTGCGGCGAGGGCTGGCCGCCCAGTTCGACGAGGTCATCGGTGCACCGCCGGACAAGGTCACCGCCCTCGCTGGCCTGCTGCTCAGGCGCGGCTGGTCAGCCAGCACTACCGTCATGGTCGGTGACTCCTATAATGACTATCGCGCCGCTCGCTCCAACGCCACCGCCTTTATCGGCGTCGGCCAGCACAGCGAACCCTCGCCGTTCCCCCAGGACACCCCATTGATCACCGATCTGCGCGGGTTGGATCAGGCCCTAGGGCGACTCGCCCTTGGCAGCTAGACACTACCTGGGACGGCGATCCCCGCGGTCATCCTTCTCAGGACATGAAGGCCCTAAGCCTCTGGCTCCAGCCAGCGCCGCCAGGCGTCGATGACCACCTGCCGATGGGCCTTGAACTCGACCACATCGCCGCGGGCGGTCTCCCGGGTCAGCGCTGCACGGTGGTTGGCGCTGCGCGCGGCCAGGTAGGCATCACGCAGGGCCTGGGCCTCGTCGGGGGCCAGGTGACCGGTCTCTTCCAGGGTCTCGAGAATTCGCATGTTGTCGCTGAAGCGCATGAGCTCCGGCGTCTGATGGGACAGTGCCAGCACCGCGTACTGACACAGGAACTCGATATCGACCATGCCACCGGGGTCGTGCTTGAGGTCAAAGGTGTCGTCACTGCCCTTTGACCCCAGGTGGTCACGCATCTTGTGGCGCATCTTGACCACTTCATCGCGCAGGGCGTCTTGCTCCCGCTCGCTGCCGAGGATATCGCGGCGTACCTGCTCGAAGGCCTCGGTCAGCTCGGTACTGCCGGCCACCACCCGGGAGCGCACCAGCGCCTGATGCTCCCAGGTCCAGGCCTGCTCGCGCTGATAGTCGGCAAAGGCGCTCAGGGGACTGACCAGCAGACCGGCATTGCCCGAGGGGCGCAGTCGCATGTCGACCTCGTAGAGCGACCCGGCTGGCGTCACCGCCGACAGCAGGTGGATGATGCGCTGTCCCAGGCGGGTGAAAAAGACGGTGTTGTCGATCGGGCGCTTGCCGTCGGTCTCGCCCTGGGACGCGCAGTCATGCAGAAACACCAGGTCGAGGTCCGAGCCATAGCCCAGCTCAATGCCGCCGAGCTTGCCGTAGCCGACGACCAGGAATGCCGGGGTCTCGCCGGCCCGCTCGCCATCCTTGCCAAGCGGAAAGCCATGCTTGCGGGTCAGGGTCTTCCAGGCCATCACCAGCACCGCGTCGAGAATCACCTCGGCGATGTAGGTGAGATAATCGCTGACCTTCATCAGGTGACGGGTGCCTGCGATGTCAGAGGCCGCCACATGCAGCACCTGGGCGTGCTTGAACACCCGCAGGGCTTCCAGCTGGGCCTCTTCATCATCCTCGGGGATCCGCGCCAGGGTCTGGCGCAGCTCATCGGCCAGACGCTGCTTGTCGGCCGGGGTATAGAGGGTGTCAGGCGTCAGCAGCTCATCCAACAGGATCGGATAACGGGCGATCTGCTCGGCGATCCAGGGACTCGCGCCGCACAGCTTCATCAGGTGGCCCAGGGCGTCCGGGTTCTCCCGCAGCAGCGCCAGGTAGGCGGTGCGCCTGAGCACCGCCTCGATCAGCGGCAGCACTCGCTCGAGTGACGCATCGGGTGCCTCGCTGTCGGCCAGCGCGTCCAGCAGCATCGGCATCAGCGCGTCAAGGCGCTCAAAGCCCACCCGCTGCATGGCCTGAACCTGCCGCGATCCCGCCAGGCCCTTGATCCGCTTGAGCGCGGTGGCGGCGTCATGGAAACCGGCCCGCCCCAGCGTGGCCTCGGCCTCCTCGTCGTCCGGCTCGCCGCGCCACAGCTGGCGCCAGGTTTCGAGGTTGGCGCCCTCCTCCGTGTCCTCTTCGACCTCGTCTTCGGGATCGCTGATCACCGCGTCGAAGTGCTGGCGGACCCGTGCGCGCACCTCATCCAGCTGCGCCATCAGCGCCGGCCAGTCCTTGGCGTCCATGGCCAGCGCCACACGCTCGCGGTCGAGCTCGTCATCGGGCAGGGCCTGGGTCTGGCGATCCTCCAGCGCCTGGATGGCGTGCTCCAGATCACGCAGGAAGGCGTAATCCGGCAGCAGCTCGTCGACCACGCCCTGGGGCAACAGGCCGAGCTCCGGCAGACGCTGCATGGCGGTCTTCAATGAGGTGACCTGAAGCTCGGTATCACGCCCACCGCGAATCAGCTGAAAGGCCTGAACGATAAACTCGACCTCGCGGATGCCGCCGGGGCCCAGCTTGATGTTGCCCTGCATGCCCTTGCGCCGGACCTCGCGATTGATCATCGCCTTGAGCTCCCGCAGCGACTCGATGGCACCGAAGTCCAGGTACTTGCGATAGACGAAGGGGCGAATGCTCGACAACAGCTCGTAGCCGGCGTCGATATCGCCGGCCACCGGGCGCGCCTTGAGCATGGCATAGCGCTCCCACTCGCGGCCCTGATCCTGGTAGTAGCCCGCCAGTGAGGCAAAGCTGCCGACCAGTGGCCCGCCGTCCCCCAGCGGGCGCAGGCGCATATCGACGCGAAAGACGAAGCCTTCGGCGGTCACCGGGTCCAGGGCCGAAATGAGCTTCTGCCCGAGCTTGGTGAAGTACTCGACGTGGTCCAGCGCCTTGCGCCCGCCCTGGGTCTCGCCCTTCTCGGGATAGGCGAAGATCAGGTCGATATCCGACGACAGGTTCAGCTCGCCGGCGCCCAGCTTGCCCATGCCGAGCACCACCAGGCGCTGCTCGCTGCCGTCCCCGCGGGGCGCGGGGCGTCCCCAGCGGGCCTCGACAAAGCGCTCGAGCCAGCCAAGCGCACCTTCCAGGCAGACCTCGGCCAGGCGCGACACCGCAGCGCCGGTGGCCCAGGCATCGATGCCCTCAGGGCGATTGATATCACGCCACACGATCCCCAGCATGCGCGCGGCACGAAAGCGCCGAATCGCCGCCTGCATGGCAGCCTCGTCGTCGGCCGACGCCAGGACCTCATCCAACAGCTCCTGGAGCTCTGCAAGGCTCAGCGCACGATCCAGCTCACCACTGGAGTCCAACCAGCCCAGCCACTGGGGATAGCGCACCAGCGTCTCGGCGGCAAACTCGGAGATCGCCAGCACTCGGGCGAGCTCGACCCGTCGATGGGTTTCGAGCGCCTGATACAGCTCACCGGGGGGCTCGCTGCCGCTCATCTCGGCGATGTTGTCCGCCTGATCGATACGCGCGGCCAGGCGTCCCCATGCCTTGTCCAGAGCACCGTGCAAGGCAGCCGGAATATCATCGCGGGGAAGAAAGTCCGGGCTCTGTTCCATGGCGGCTCTCCTTGTTCGTCATCGTCGCCGTGCGCTTCAGCCGGCGGTGTATGCCTCGGTTCATACCCTGAGCATAAACAAGCGCGGCGGTCCCGACACCCTCCGCTGGCGCAAGATGGCCGTTAGCCCATCAAGAACTTCTCGGCGGCCAGCAACGCCCAGGTCAATCCCGCCATGAACAGCGCCAGCATCACTGCGGCGGAACCAATATCCTTGGCTCGCCCGGACAGCACATGGCGCTCGGGCCCGATGCGATCGACCACGCTTTCGATGGCGCTGTTGACCAGCTCCACGATCAGCACCATGAAGCAGCTGCCCACCAGCAGGATCCACTCCACCGGGGTATCGCCAATCCACCAGGCCAGCGGTACCAGCACCATGCACAGCCCCAGCTCCTGGCGGAAGGCCGATTCATGACGAAAGGCCGCTCGCAATCCCTTCAATGAGTAACGCGTCGAGTGAATCAGGTGGCGCCAGCCGGTGTGTCCGGGCTTCATGAGACTTCCTCGTGCAGCGGGACGCGTTCCTGCGTCCCTCAGTGGTTGGCAATCATGCGATCCAGATCGAGAGATACCAGGTCAAGCACCCTGGACCAGCTGATATAGGGCGTGGAGGAGGTGCCGTTGACCAGCACCGTGAATACCCCGAAGCGATGGCTTGCGGTACGGAAGTAGCCGGTCACGGCACGCACCGCCACCGGCTGGTTAAGCGTGCCGGTCTTCACCGTGACGTGGCTCTGGAAGGTCGACGACCCCCGTCGAATGAAGCGCATCGGGCCATTGGTGGGCGCCTGCAGTCCTGCGTTGAACACCGGGAACAGGTCGGCTCGCTGGAACATGTACTCCAGCAGGGCGTTCCCCCCCATGGCGGATATCTTGTTGCCCGTGGTCAGGCCACTGCCGCTTTCCATGGTCGCTGCGCCATGACCTGGCACCTGGGCAATAAAGGTTTCCAGTGCCGTCCCGGCCTGATCGAGCTCCGCCCTCGGCTGATCGACCAGATTCAGCGCCAGCACGTCGGCCATGTAGTTGTTGGAGTAGTTGAGCATACGCAGCAGAATTTCCTGCAGCGGCTTGCCATCCACCGCCGCCAGGCGCCGTGCGGAGGCCGGCGGCGGCTCGCTGGTCGTGGCCACGCCCCCTTCCACCGTGATCCCCATGCTCGCCAGCATGGCCTGGAAGGTGGCAGCCGTCTGCGCCGCGGGATCAGCGCTGGCACGGTAGACCTCACGGGGCAAGGCGTTGGAGGAAATCTGTCCACTGACGGTCAGGGTCTCGCCGGTGCTGCCGGTGACCCGGGTGGCCTGCAGGCTGGTACCGGCATTGGCGCCCTGAGTGGTGACCTGATTGTTGACCGCGAACAGCGGCGCCTGGCTGTTGCAGCCGGTGATCCGCGCAGGGCCACCCACGGCGCCAGGGGCCACCTGCACGCACCAGCTGCCGTAGTTGACGCCGGCCGAGGTCAAAAGCGCACTGTAGGCATTGTCGGAACGCTCACGGGCGGTGCAGCGGTCGATGGTACGGCAGGTCACCGGACCAAAGCGCCACTGGCTGACGACCAGCCTGCCGGAGACACGCCGCACGCCCGCCTGGTGCAGCCGCTGACCCAGGCGCCACAGGTCTTCGCTGGTCAGGCTGGGGTCGCCGCCGCCCACCAGCACCAGGTCGCCCGCCACGGTCCCGCCGGCATCCGGACGAGCGGTGCTGACCACATCGGTGGTAAAGCGATGCTGTGGCCCCCAGGCATCCAACGAGGCTGCGGCGGTGTAGACCTTGGTGACCGATGCCGGCGTCAACAAGCGGCCCGGTTCCAGGCTACCCAGGGTTTCTGCTGGCGCGGCGCCCATTTCGAGCAAGCGTGCCTCGGCACTGACCTGGAAGCCCTGATTCGTCAATTCGGCAAGATTCGAGAAGCCCGCCGCCTGCACGCTGGCGGCAGGCACCACGACGGTAGCCAGCGTCAGCAACGCAGTGGTCATCAAGGCGGATATGGCGGATGAAGAGCGCGACGACATGAAGACTTCCCTGGGGTGGACGGACGTCACGCCGTTTCGACGCAACGAGGGCCGAGTCTACCGCCTGGCGCGACAGGATTCGACTGCGGGTCGATGACATGACCACGCCGCAGCGCTTATCGCTACCCGTCACGCTCATAGGGACGCCGACAACCCGTCACAGGAACGCCGAGAACCCGTCACAGGGACGCCGAGAACCGTCAGTGGGACGCCGAGAACCGTCAGTGGGACGCCGCAGAAGAAAACAGCTGGATCACGCAGACCCCGCCAATGATCATGGCGAGCCCCACCAGGGCGGGCAGGTCGGGCTTCTCGCCGTAGACGATGATGCCGACCAGGGTCACCAGCACAATGCCCAGCCCCGCCCAGAAGGCGTAGGCGATCCCCACCGGTACGCTGCGCAGTACCAGCGACAGCAGGTAGAAGGCCGCCAGGTAACCCACCACCACCACTACGCTGGGCCACAGCCGGGTGAATTCATTGGAGGCCTTGAGCGCCGAGGTGGCAATGACCTCGGCGATGATGGCCAGTGCCAGATACAGATAACTCATCCGCTTGCTCCCTGAAGACGACGTTCGACAATCCGGTCGAACAGCGAATTGAAAACCATGGCATAGATCAGGAAGAACAGCATAAAGCCGGCGTCCAGCCAGAACGCTTCCACCAGACCGATGTTCATCCACCAGGCCACCGCAGGAAGCGTCATGACCAATAGCCCGAGCTCGAAACCAAAGGCCTGGGCCAGACGCTGCTGCAAGGTGCGCCGGCGACTGGGGACCCAGCGGTCGAACATCCAGTTCCACACCAGATTCCACAGCATGGCGGCGGTGGCGAGCCCGGCCGCCAGCACTCCCATTTCGGCGAGGCCGTGACCGCTGAGCATGCTGGCCAACGGCGTGACGATCACCAGCCCACCCAGCTCAAATGACACCATATGTACCAGACGTTCCTTCAAGGACCGCATCACGTTCACTCCCGCCCGAGGGCGTTGTCGCTTGACGATGCCGCCTATTCTAGGAACTTGGCCGATGGATTCCAGCTAGCTACTATCAGGTAAACAGATAGGTAGGCCTTCCACCATGCATTGGACCCTGGACCAGATTCAGCTGTTCATCGCCTGCGCCGAGCAGGGCTCGTTCTCGGCCGCCGCGCGTCACCTTGGGCGTGCGCAATCGGCGGTAAGTACCGGCATTTCCCATCTTGAGCTGGACCTTGACTGCGAGCTGTTCGATCGCCGTTCGCGCTCCCCCACCCTGACCGCAGCGGGCCATGCGCTACTGCCGGAAGCCAGAGCCGTACAAGCGCAGTGCGAACGACTCAACGCCCGTGCGGCGACCCTGGCACAGGGCGAAGAGGCCCAGCTAGTGGTGGCCATGCATGAAGCCTTGATCGAGATGCCCCCGGTGGACGCGACGCTGGAGGCCCTTGCCGAGCATTACCCCGCACTGTCGCTGACCCTGCTGTACGGCGCCCAGGGGGACGTCGCCGAATGGGTTGAGCAGGGCACCGCCCACCTGGGCATTCTGCTCAGTCAGGTGCATGCGGCAGGCCCCCTTGAGGGCAGTCGCATCGCCCATTTGAAGCAGCGTTGGGTGGTAGGAAGCACTCACCCCCTGGCCCAGCAGGCAGCGGTAACGCCGTCGGCCTTGGCCAGCTATCGACAGCTGATGATGGCGTCACGCCATAGCGAGGCGACGGCACCGCCCCACACCGAGCCTTGCCTGAGTCCCATGCACTGGCGCCTCAATAGCTTCTACTCCATGGCGGAGCTGACGGCCCGCGGACTCGGCTGGTCGCTGGTACCGGAGCACGTGGCAGACTATCCGCCTTTTCGCGACAAGCTGCAGACGCTGACAGGACCGGGCCTTGGCGAGCCCCCGAGCATCGAGGTCGAAACGGTCATTCGCCGCGATGCCGCCAAGGGCCCTATCGCCCGCTGGCTGGTCGCCACCCTGGGCGAGAACTTCCGCGCCGTCAGCCATAGCCTGACCGCCCCCGGCGCCCGCTGACCCCGTCCGCTAGGGGGTTGGCATCAGCTGGGGGCGATGATCGAGCGTGGCGACCAGGCGCCACAGAGGCTGGTGGTGCTCGTGGTACTTGCGCTCGAAATGGGTCATCGGTGCTGCGCCGGGGTCGTGGGCCTCGACCGGCGCCGACACTCCAGTGGCCAGAGCCACCGCGGCGGCAAACTCCTCGACGTAGACCCGCCAGTTGGAGCGCACCTCAAGCCTCCCGCCCAACCCCACAATGGCCGGGAACACCGGGTGCCCGTGCCAGCGATGCTTCAGCTGGACCGACTTCGGGTAGGGATTGGGGTACAGCAGATAGTGCCGCTCGGGCTGCCAGCCCGTCGCCAGGGCCAGACGCCAGAAATCCACCAGGTCAGCACGCACCAGCAAGGCATTGTCCGGCAGCGGCCCATGATCCCTGGACAAGCGGTCGGCGCTGCGGTCGACGCCGATTACGCTGTGCTCGGGAAACTGCTCGGCCAGCCTGCGTGTCGACAGACCGACACCACAGCAGGCATCGAGAATAAGCCCTCGCTCACCCTGGGAGCGACGCCAGGCCTCGGCATCGTCAAAGGCGTCTCGGGTGTGCTGAGCCAAAGGCTTGCGCCAGACATGGGACAGGCCACGAGTGACCCTGCGCAGCAGGTCCTCGTGAGGGCCGGTCTGGGCGGAGGTCACGATACGGGGAACATCAGACATATGCGGTCTCGAGCGGGGAAAGCGGCAACAGCGACATGCTGCCGTGAATAGCACAGCCAGTGTACCAAAGCCCCGGTAAGTGAGCAGGTACAGACGCCCCAGCCCAATGCTCGCCAGCGCAAGGGCAACGGCGCCACTCTCACCATGTGCAACACCTTGCAACACACCCGGTGCACGCTGTCGCAGCAGCACTGTCGCCCTGCTCGCGCATGACGAAGGACCGACCAGGTGCTAACATCGCTGGCCTGAAATCCTATCCCGTGGCAATATCGAACGGCGTTTTGCTTGGGACACGGGCAGCATCGCGCGAGGCACGACTCCTCGCCACCTTGGCATCGAGGCATGAACACCAGCAGCGCTGAAGCCAGACCGCCGAATCCACGGATTCCCGCTTCTGGCCTGTTGGCGTCACCTCGACCAAGGGCAGCACTGACGTGCTGATCTGCCCGGGTCTTCATCAGCGCCGTTTTCTGCGCTCCCAGAGCGAGCCTTTCACCCGCTTCAATACGAGGACTCCGGCTTGTCACACTTACCGGTGATCGTGGGCATGGGCGGCGTCAACCCGGCCGGCCGTACCTCGGGCCATCAGGCCTTCCGTCGCACCGTGCTCGACGCCCTTTCCGACGACGAGCAGACCTCCACCCTGCTCGGTCTGGCCGCCATGATGCGCCTGGCCCACTGCGATGCTGACCAGCACTGGCACAATGCCCAGGGCCAGGAGCTCGATGCCGCCCAACTGGCGCTCGAAACCCGTGACCAGGTACTTAGCCATACCCTGATTCGTCGCATCGAAGATCCGCGTTTCAACGACGAAGGCCTGCCAGCCAATCGTCGCGCCAACCTGGCGCTGGAATCGCCGATCACCTTCCGCCTGCGTCGACGCCAGCTACCCGACGACCTGCCGCCTACCTGGCAGGTGCGTGAGGTCGACCGGCATCACCTGGAAGTCACCGTGCCAGCGGGGCAGATGGACGTCATGCTGCCCGAGACACGCCCTGCTCAGGTGCGCGCCGCCGGCCAGCTACCCAGCGGCTTTGATCCCAGCCAGCTATATCGCAGCGTGCACCACCCCCGCGGTCTTTCCATGGCGGTGTTCGCTGCCAGCGATTGCCTGGGCGACAGCGGCCTCGACTGGGACACGCTGCGCGACCGGCTCGACCCGGATGCGATCGCCGTCTACGCCGGCAACTCGATCGGCCAGCTGGATGACGAGGGCTGGGGCGGCCTGCTCAAGAGCTTTGTGTCCGGCAAACGCGCCACCTCAAAGCAGATGCCGCTGGGCTACGGGCAGATGCCTGCCGACTTCCTCAACGCCTATGTACTGGGCAGCGTCGGCGCCACGGGCGCGGCGCTGGGGGCCTGCGCCAGCTTTCTGTACAACCTGCGCCTGGGGATCGACGACATCCGCAGCGGCCGTCGCAGAATCGTCATGGTGGGCACCGCCGATGCGCCCATCACTCCCGAGATCATCGAGGGCTTCCGCACCATGGGGGCCCTTGCCGACGATGATAGCCTGAAGGCCCTGGACGCCCTGGAGCTGCTGACCGACGCCGACTACCAGCGTGCCAGCCGCCCCTTCGCCCGCAACTGCGGCTTTACCATGGGCGAGTCCAGCCAATTCGTGATGCTGATGGACGACGCCCTGGCGTTGGAAACAGGCGCCGATATCCTGGCTGCTGCACCGGAGGTCTTCGTCAACGCCGACGGCTGGAAGCGCTCGATCTCGGCGCCCGGTATCGGCAACTACGTAACCCTGGGCAAGGCCTGCGCCTTGATCCGCGACATGCTTGGAGAAAAGAGCCTGCGCGAGCGCTCCTTCCTGCATGCCCACGGTACCTCGACACCGAAGAACCGCACCACCGAGTCCCACGTCTTTGACGCGGTGGCCAAGGCCAACGGCATCACCGAGTGGCCAGTGGTGGCCATCAAGGCCTTCCTGGGACATTCCCAGGGCAGCGCCGCCGGTGATCAGCTCACCAGCGCCCTGGGCAGCTTCGCCCATGGCCTGCTGCCGGGGATCTGCACCCTGGACAAGGTCGCAGACGATGTCCACGCCGAGCGCCTTCGGTTCTTCCGTGAGACCCAATCCTTCGTCGCAGATGCCAGCCTGATCAATGCCAAAGGCTTTGGCGGCAACAATGCCACCGGCGTGCTGATTTCGCCGAATGCCACCGAGCGGCTGCTGACCCAGCGCCACGGAGCCCAGGCGATGGATGCCTGGCGTGAGCGCCGCGAGGTCACACGGGCCCAGGCCCGTGCCTATCACCAGCAGGCGGATGCGGGGCACTTCGCCGTGCGCTATCGTTTCGGTGAGGGCGTGCTCGAAGGACCGGAGCTCGAGGTGCAGCACGACAGCATCCATATCCCGGGCTACGCCCAGCCGGTATCGCTGGCGGTGGACAACCCCTTTGGCCAGCTTGCCGACAACGACGACGAGAGACAGGAGCAAAGGTGATGACGACGGCCGTCTATCCCGGCACCTTCGATCCGATCACCAACGGTCACTACGACCTGATCGAACGGGCGTCACGCCTGTTCGAGAAAGTCGTGGTCGCCATCGCGGCGAGCCCCGGCAAAGGGCCCGCGCTGGACCTGGATACCCGACTCGAGTTGACCCGAGACGTGGTCGCCCCCCTTGGCAACGTAGAGGTTGTCGGCTTCAGCGGGCTGATGACCGACTTCATGCAAGCCCAGAATGCGCGGGTACTGCTGCGAGGATTGCGGGCG
Source organism: Halomonas sp. DP3Y7-2 (assembly GCF_019800795.1). Lineage (NCBI taxonomy): Bacteria > Pseudomonadati > Pseudomonadota > Gammaproteobacteria > Oceanospirillales > Halomonadaceae > Halomonas > Halomonas sp. DP3Y7-2. The sequence continues at coordinate 99,335 of NZ_JAHVKJ010000014.1, read as the reverse complement.
GTATCCGACTTCGAGTACGAGCTTCAGCTCGCCAACATGAATCGCGCGCAGATGCCTGATCTGGAAACCGTCTTTCTGACGCCAGAGGTCGAGAATTCCTACATCTCTTCCACCCTGGTGCGAGAGATTTCTCGCCTCGGTGGAGACATCAGCAAGCACGTGCACCCCAAGGTCGCACAAACCCTGCGTAGCCATTACAATACCTGACCATCACACTGGGATTTGACGCTGCGGATGCCTCTTGCGCTGCAGGACCAATCCCGTTGATCCCGAACACCGGGACCGGCAATGCCGTTTCCCCGGGCTGCCCGCCAGGCCAACTCCCGTCGCTGTGCGACGCGCCTGACCGGAAGCCCCGGCCCCAGGGCCGCGACTCTGCGTGAGGACCCTCAATGTCACTGATGATCACCGACGAGTGCATCAACTGCGACGTCTGCGAACCGGAATGCCCCAATGGCGCCATTTCTCCCGGCGAGGAGATCTACGTCATCGACCCCAACCTGTGCACGGAGTGCGTCGGTCACTACGACGAGCCTCAGTGTCAGCAGGTGTGTCCGGTGGACTGCATACCGCTGGACCCCGAGCGTGTCGAAAGCCACGAGACGTTGATGGAGAAGTACCACATCATCACGGCGGCCTGATCACCTCCGGCCATCGTCGACCATACTGACGCTAACGTGCTAACGCTGACGTGCTGAGGCCGGCATGTCTATGCTGAAAGTTCATGCTGAAAGTTCATGCTGACCGTTCACGCTAGAAGGAGCCGCCCCAGGGCGGCTCCTGGCGTTTACAGCTTGACCACTGCACGCCCACTCAGGGCCTCCGGTAGGTCAGGCACGCTGATCCCCAGCAGGGTGAGCGGCGTGATCGCGGGCCGGCGCTCAAGGCACACGATCAGGCTGTCGCCCTCAAGACGCACTCTGGCACCATCGGCGCATCCTGGAGTCTGCTCGGCGCTCCAGCCCATGGCGCTGATACTGTCGAGTACCCGCTGCGCGGCGTCAGACTCGACGTCTTCCTCGGCGAGCCACGGGGCACTGGCGACCACCGCGGCAGACCTCGCCGCTTCGCTGGCCACCTGGGTCAACTGGTGCTGCTGCACCATGGCCACCGAGTAGCTGATCAAGGCGTACAGCAGCAGCAGGAAAATCGGCAGCACGACGGCGAACTCGATGGCCACCGCCCCTCGCTGGCCCTGCACTCCCCTGCGGTGTCTGTTCATCGCTCCTCCACCGAGTCATTCGGTTGTCGTATCAGGGCGACTCGCCGTCCTGACAGCCTGCCCAGCTGGTGGCGCACCCCGTCAGCGACTCAACGCCCCCTGCATCCACCGCCAGCACCCGTACATCCAGGGTGTTGACGCCGATGCCCAAGCCCTCGAGCGCCGGCTCCAGCAAGGTCGCGTTGACGTCAGACAGCGTCGCCGACAGCAGGGAGGGCACACCAAGAGTGGATACCAGCCCACCAAGCAAGCCCAGCTGGTTGACCACACTCGTGACCAGTCCGTCCAGCACCTGGGTCACCTGGGCCCCACCTTGGCCATCAAAGACCGCCCGGGACTGGTCGGGCCAGACCAGTCGTCGCTGCTCCTTGGCGCCCTGGGCGCTGCCCGCGGTGGCACCTTCGTCATTGGAGAAAAGCCCCAGCAACCTGACCTCCTGCTCGATCTGCACTAGCGAACGCTGGGCCACGACGCTAAGCTCGAGCCCGTCATCCAGCGCCGCCATGGCGTCGACCGCCGCGCGCCCTTCAGCCCCGGTCACCCGGGTGCTTACCTCCACATTCAGCAGTCCGGCCAGCCCAAGCCCAAGCTCCAACGACAGCTCGAGCTGCGCATTGCGGGCGACGCTACGATAGCAGGACGATGAACAGTCGCTGGCCAGACTTGCACCAGCGGGGCCCGGAGGTCCCACGGCGATGGTCGGAGGAGAGATGACCTCGAGTGCCAGCGACAGGTCGGCCAACCCCAGCCCGACGGCGATCGAGGAAAGGTCTGCCAGCCCGAGACGGACTCCGCCCTGCTTGCTGGCGTCGAGCAACAGCGCGCCTTCCAGCAGCTCGCGAACCGGCACTCGAGCGGTGAGAATATCGCGCACCGCGACCTCTCCCTGTGGGTCGATCGCCAGCAGCTCGGCCATGGTGAAGCGCTCGCCAGGCGCCCCCGGACGCACCGGATTGGCGCTTACCGAGTCCAGTGCCTCACGGATACGCTGGCCCAGTGCCTCGAGATCCAGCGATTGCGCGAGTTGCTCTTCAAGGTCCACGTCCAGCGACTCGACCCCCAGCAGTTCGCCCAGGCTGAGCTCGAGCCCAACGCCGTCATACGCCCCCAGCACCGTCAGGTCGAGCCGAGCACCGACCAGCCGATCGAGCAGCAGCGCCAGTACTGCCGATTCGCTGGTATCGACCTCAAGCAGGCTGGTCCCGGCGCTCAGCGTTACCATCGAGGCGCGCCTTGCCACCCCGGTAGCGGTCAGCCGGGTGTTGTCGTCCACCTCGCCGCCGATCAGCTCACCCAGGTTGGCCAGCAGGCTGCTGGGCACCTCACGCTGAAGTCTGACCTCGACGCTGTTGGCGAGCCCTGACTCCGTGAGGAACCTGCCACCGTCGTCAACCGCGCCCTGGGTCAGGGTCAGGGTGGCGTCCCCCGCGTCCACATCGATGCCATTTTCCTGCACGGCATCGATGGCCCACAGGCGCAGGCTGGCATGGCCACAGGCATCCCCCTGAAACAGCGCCTGGCAACTTGCCGCCGCGGATACTGCCGCCAGGTCCGCCGCCTGCTGCAGGCGACGCTGCTCCAGATACAGGCGCCCGGCATCCAGGGCCAGGGTCACCAGGGCGACCAGCCAGACCAGCAGGAAGGCGGTCATCACGCCGATGGCGCCTCGCTGTCGCTGCAGCCTGCCAGCCGATGTCATCAGTCGCCGTCGCGGAGTGCCAGCCTCAATCCTCGCCAAAGCCGGTCTCGATATAGCGCTCTGGAATCGGGTGGCCGAAGCTGTCCACATAGCGCTGATAGATCTGGCTCTGGACCTTGCCCGACAGCACCTGGACGGAGGGCGATGCCACGCGTCCCTCACGCTGTGCGGCCAGCATTCCTCGGGTACGTTCGCCGAAGGGGTCGCGACTGGCGGAAAGTCGCACGATGCCGGGATGGCTGGTAGCGGTCTGCTGCGCTTCCGCGCGATCCGGCCATAGCATCAGCGCCAGGCTCAGCAGCAGGCAGACCATCGCCGCCACAATGAGGGTCTTGGGCTGGGTGACAATGTCCTTGCACATCACGGTCCATCGCTCCTTGCAGGAGCGCATCCTGCGTCGGCTCATCATGATTCCGTCCTCTCAGCGGGAGATGCCGCCGGGGAGATCGTACGCGGCGGCGCCGCCAGCAGTCGGGCGTCGACTCCCAGGCGTCGTGCGGTGCGTTCGGCCTGAGCGGCTTGCCCGCTCAGCCGCAGGGCCAGCACCAGGTTGGCGGCCGCCTGCTGGTGGCTGGGGTCGAGCTCCAGCGCGGTGCGAAATTCCTCCGCCGCCTGCTGCGATTCGCCTGCCAGCAACAGCAGGTAGCCGAGATCATTGCGGATGCGTGGATCGATCGGCCGGGACTCCCGGGCCTGCCGCATCAGGGTCATGGCCTGGTCGTGACGGCCAGCACGAAAGGCATTGCGTGCCAGCCCGCGATAGCCATCTGCCACCAGGCAGGTGCCCAGCAGGGCCTCGTAGGCGCGGTTACTGCCCTCGACATCGCCGATGGCGCGTCGTGCATCGCCTTCAAGACGCCAGGCAAGGGGCAGCCCATAGTCACCTGCCTCCAGGTGAGCGGCGGCGGAGCGCGGCTTGCCGTCGTCCAGCATGCGCTCGATCAACGACAGCTCGACACCGATATCGGCAGCATAGCGGCGTCCACAGGGCCCGCTGCTCTGCTGCTGGGCGTCGCCCACCACCTCGACGGCCGGCGCGAACGCCGTCATGGGCATGGGCTGTGAAGACGCGCTGGTACATCCACTCAGCAGCGAGACTCCCAGCAGCGCGGCCAGGACGCACCACGCGCCCCCCATTCCGGGGTGCCGTGGCATGCCAGCTGGTGGTTGGCCGGAAGCGGCGAGGGTGGAGTGGCGATCTCTCGATGTCATCGGCGTCTCCCACCGGTAGTGAAGCAAAGGACTCGGCATCACGGCCCTCCCAGGGATCCCATCAGTCCACTCAGGTTGACCAAGGCGGGACCGGCCATGACGATCAACAGGGCGGGGAACAGACACAGCATCATCACCAGCGACATGGTTCCGGACAGCTGACTGACACGCTGTTGCAGGCGTGTGCGGCGCTGGGCCCCAAGGCGTTCCACCAGGGTGGTCAGGCTATCCCTGGCGCGGCCTCCCGTTCTGGCCATCTGGGCAAACATCAGGAAGAACTGCTCGACGCCTTCGCTGGCCTGCACCGCGGCCAGCTCTTCCAGCACCTTCTCGCGATCCTGGCCGCTGTCGATGCGGTTGGCGGCGATCCGCAGTTCCAGCACCATATCCGGGGTCGTCGCACCCAGCTGTTGAATCAGTCGATGCAGCAGGCTTTCCAGGGTCATGCCGGTGTCCCACAGCATCCGCGTCACCTGCAGCACCAGTTCGATATCTTCATCGAGCCGCAGCGTTCGACGACGACGCTTGCGCTCCAGCGCGAGCCACCCCAGCCCCGCTGCGAAGCCCCCCCACAGGGCAGACATGACCACGATACCCGCCACAGGCCTGCCGCCCATGATCGCCAGCAGCCCGCCCAGCATGGCGGCGCCGACCATGACCACGGCCCACGCCAGCAGCACCGCCAGCTGAGCCTTGGCCCCCACATGCCCAGACTGCCGAAGACGCAAGGACAGCCGTCCCGCCAGACCAGGGCGGCTGGCGCGACTGCGCCATAGACCGCGCCCTTCCCGCAGTAGCCGCGACTCCTCCCGCCGGCGCTGTCCTTCCTCGCCCACGGGCAGCCGCGTACTGATCAGCAAGGCTGCGGCCGCCAGGGCCAAGGCCACGACGGACCCGCTCCACCAAAGATTCCACATCAGCCGCCTGTTCTCCTTGTCTGACCTACCCGCGTTGCAGCGCCGGCAGACGTTCGTTGCAGTGAGGGGGTCATACCGACTTGAGCATGCGCCACAGCAACCATCCCCCGCTCAGCTGCAGGACCACGGCCAGCGCCAGGGCCTGGCGACCTCCGCTGCTCTCCAGCATGGGCAGCAGAAATGCCGGCTGCGTCAGCTGGATAAACAGCGTCAACAGCAGGGGGGACAGGCCCAGTACCAGAGCACTGATGCGGGTTTCTCCGGTCATGGCCGCCAACTCACGACCGCTTTGCTCACGCTGGTGCAAGGCGGCGGCAAAGGCATCGAGCATGTCGGACAGGCTGCCGCCATGGCGTTGGTTGATGCGCATGGCGGTAGCCAGCAGCCCCAACTCGTCGAGCCGCAGTATCTGCCCCTCACGGGCCAACCCTTCGTCCAGTTCCTGACCGAGCTGACGCCTCAACATGACGCGAGACAGCGCATCCGACAGTGGAGGACGTACCCGCCGTGTCGCGTGCACGAAGGCGGTTTCCAGCCCTTGACCGGCCACCAGGCCACGGCTGACCTGACTGAGAAATGGCGCCAGCTGACGGCGTGCACGGCGCCGGGTGCGCGCGGCACGCACACGAATCAGCGCATTGGCCAGCACCACCACCAGCACCACGGTCGCCGGGCCCCAGACGGTCCCCAGGCGTGACAGCAGCAACATCGCCAGCACCAGCAGACTGCCACCGGCCACAGCGACACTCAGTGGCGAGGCGGGCAACCCTGCCGCCGTCAGGCGCTCGACCAGCCATTCCATCAGCGAGTCATGGGTAACCAGCGAGCGGCGTCGCGCGGTGCGCTGACCGCCAGCCGCGCGCTCGGTGTGGGCACGCGCGCTCTTCATCAGTAGCCATGCAGCCGTGGCAAGGCATGCCGCCACCAGCGAAAAAACCACCCAGACATTCATGGGTGCGCCTCCTCAGCGCCATCCACCAGCGCCGCCAGCAGCCGCGGCCAGCAGACCGCAGACGCCTGGTCTGCTGGCCGCGCCGTGAGGTGGTCAGTCACCGGTTGCCCCTCTCGGTAGAGCGGCTCCAGGACCACCTCGCCCTGGCGTAACCCGACCACACGCAGCACCTCTGCTACCCGACGCTGACCGCTGCTGTCGCGAGCGACGTGCACGATCAGGTCGAGCGCAGTGGTGATGATTTGACGCACCAGCGCATCGGTCCCCTGAAAGCGCGACATGCGCACCATCATCTCCAGCCGTACCACGGCATCGGCGGCCGAATTGGCGTGAACGGTACTCATCGAGCCCTGATGTCCCGTGTTCATCGCCTGCAGCATGTCCAGCACTTCGTCGCCCCGACTTTCCCCCAGCAGGATCCTGTCGGGGCGCATGCGCAGGGCATTCTTGACCAGTGCACTGGCGCCGACCTCGCCTTCTCCTTCGATGTTCGGCGCTCGGGTTTCCAGCCGCACCACGTGGTGGCTGGCCAGCTGCAGCTCGGCACTGTCCTCGATGGTGACCACCCTCTGCTGGGGTGGAATCGCTGCGCTCAGCACGTTCAGCAGCGTCGTCTTGCCGGCTCCGGTGCCACCGCTGACCAACAGATTGCAGCGCTCTTCCACCGCTCGGCGCAAAAAGGTCATGAGGTTGGCCGGCACGCTGCCCATGGCCACCAGGTCCTGCCCGGTCAGCGCCTCCCGCCGAAACTTGCGAATCGAGACGCTGGGCCCGTTCAGCGACAGCGGCGCAATGATGGCGTTGACCCGGGAGCCATCGGCCAGGCGGGCATCCACCATCGGACTGGATTCATCCAGACGCTTGCCAAGGGGCGCCAGCATGCGTCGCACGACCCTGAGAATGTGATCATCATCGAGGAAGGCGAGCTGACACGGCTCCAGCCGGCCACGGCGTTCGACGTAGACCTGGCGATGACCATTGATCAGGATGTCGGAGATGGTGTCATCGGCCAGCAATGGCTCCAGGGGCCCGAAGCCATTGAGCTCGCGACAGACATCCTCGACCACAGCGTCGACACTGTCGGTCGGCGTGGCGTAGCCCCGCAGGCTAAGCGCCTCTGTCACCAGCTCGCGCACCTGCTGACGCAGCTGCATGGGCTCATCGGCGATGCCCCTGACGTCATCCTCCAGGCGCTCGACCACCAGCTGGTGAAGCTCGCTGATCAAGGCAGGCTCTGCCCCCGGCGCCGCCTTCCGCTGACTGACCTCGGCACGCTTTTGACGAAATGGCATGGCGCTCTCCTCTCACCCCACCCACAACCACCGATCAGCGACTGAAGCCCACCTCGGACACACGCTCTATGGCTTGTGCATCCTGTGGATCGAACATCAGTTCCAGGAAGTTCGGCTCATAGCTCTCGAACGCGGCGCCAGGCATCGGCCCCAGATCCACCCCGGCGGCCAGCGGCCTGACCAGGTGCGGCGTCACGATCATGACCAGTTCCTTCTCGTCACGATCCAGGCGTGTCGAGCGGAAGAACGCGCCGATGACCGGGATATCACCAAGCCCAGGGATCTTGTCGACGCTTTGAATGATGTTGCGGCTGACCAGACCACTGATGATGAAGCTCTCGCCGTTGCCCAGCTGCACCGTGGTATCGGTGCGGCGCACATTCAGCGCCGGCACCGCGATACCGGCTGTCTGCACCCCGCGGGAAAAGTCCAGCTCGGACACTTCGGGCGCCACCTTGAGCATGATGCGACGCTCGTCCAGCACCGTCGGCGTCAACTGCAGACGGATACCGAACTCCTTGAAGTCGACGCTGATCTGGTCGTCACCGCTTTGCACGGGAAAGGGAAATTCGCCACCGGCAAGAAAGCTGGCGCTCTGGCCAGACAGGCTGACCAGGCTGGGCTCTGCCAGGGTATAGGCAAAGCCATTGGCGCTCAGGGCGCTGAGTGCCGAGAGCACGCCACTGGTATTGACCTGAATGATCGAGAAGCCGCCGTCACCCGCGTTGGGGGCCACCGCACCGCCCGCCAGGAAATCGAGCGTCTCATCGCTGCGGCCCAGGGCGAAACGGGTCGAGCCGGCCTGGTTGCGCCCGATGAAGAAGCCCGCGGAGGCCATGCGGCTGCGGTTGACCTCTACCACGCGGATGTCGGTCTGGACCTGCACCGGCCCGGCCTGGGTGGTCCCATCGATGGGATCGCTGGCAAAGCGAGAGATCGCCTGATCATGGCGTTCGAGGGAGCGCGTCACGCCACGCACGTCAGGACGCGAGGTGCCGGGGGCCAGTGAGTACTCCGACTCGAGCCCCTCGCCACCGGCGGGGCGCACCTGTATTAACGTTTCCCGGGGTTGGCTGGCACCGTCGACCCATACCTTGAGGCTGGTGCTTCCGGGGCCGACGGCGGTCACCAGCAGCGACCGCGGGTCCAGCACCTGGGCGTCAATGATGTCACCTCGCCCCACCGCGGTGCGGGTGATACGTCCTGGCTGGCCCAGCCACTGCTGATCACCGACGGCCAGGCTCAGCCGTGACTCGGGTGACTGCGCCAGCCCCACAGCGGGGATCAACGCTACTGCCAGCAGCAGCACGGCTACCAGGCGTTTGCCTGGCGCCAGTCCGCGCCATGTCCCGCGGGCACACACTCTCCAGCACACCGACTTCGGTCGGGCGATCTTGCCATCTAGCTGCATGCTTGGTCCTGTTCCCTGCGCGGGTTCCGCTAGCCATGGCGACTGCCGCCACCGCTGCCGAACCTCTCATTATGATGTCAGTCTGTTGACCGCCCGTTTCCAGCCTTCCTACCGCTGGCTGCCCGCGATCACGGCAGTGAGACCACTCGACTGCTGGCTCCGACGTGTTGCACCACCTGGTATCCCTGGGCGCGTGACGCCTGCGCCGCCGGTCTGGGCGGTTCTCGCTCGATGCCGGTAAGCTCATCGAAGCTGACGCTATTGCCGGGCTGGCTCAGGCTCTGGCCCAGCGATACCGGCAGGACGCTCTGCCCCAGCGCGAAGCGCAAACCGTCATCGAAGGATTCGCCCAGAGCCGCTTCCTGGTTGCCCACCACTGCCAGTCGCAGCCGCCCCGTCGCCTCGGCCAGCAGCAGCCGCGCGGTCTGGGTTTCCGGCATGGCCAGCACGGCCGTGCGCTCAGAGCCACTGTCTTCCTGGCGGTCGCCACCTACTAGCCGCTCGCCTACCCCCAGCACGCTGACATCGGAAAACAACCGCCGTGCCAGCCGATGGCGCTGACCGTTGCCGTCATCCGTCTCGGCAAAGAACAACACGTCGACCCGGTCCCCCGGCGCCACGAAACCACCTCCGCCGATGACCGCGTCGATACCCACCCCGACGGCACGAAAGCCTGGGGGCACCACATCGGCCAGGGCACCACCGCCGACGAATCCGCCCGGCCTCAGTACATCCCCCTCACCGAGGGGCCGCGCCAGGCGCGCATCCGGCACCTGGGCTAGCTCAGCAAAGCTGCCATCCAGCGGGGTAGGAAAATAGGCCAGCCGCAGTGCATCGGGCAGGTCAGAGGGGCGCTCCCCCGCACTCAGCTCCCGAGCGGCCACCAGCACCGGATAGCCCAGGGGTTCGGGCGACGCAGAATGTTGCATCGACTCAATCCCCGCCCCCAGCGGAGGTGCTTCGGTACTGCTCGTGTACCACCCTAAGCCTGCCAGCATAATGGCCAATAGAATGAGCACCGTTGCCGCGACTCGCAGCCCTTTCACTCCCACTCCGCTCGCCTCGTTTATAGCCGCCATTGATTAGCCACCGACATCGACAATACCCAAAGGAATTCGATACAGCTGAAGTGCCTCTGAGTCCTCAAGAGTCAGTGATGCCAAGAGTTGTCTTTACGTCATCAAGAAGGCTGCTAATCATGTCGGCCAGAGATCCACCACTTCCTTCCCCTGCACCAAATACAAAGAAGAGCGCAGCAGCGATCAAGGCGACGATAACACCGTATTCAATAGCGGTTGCCCCGCGCTGACGGCGGTGCTGGGGGTGCCTGGCAGCGGACTTGACGGCCTTGGGGCAAAGGGGGTTCGCGAAAAAGAGAGGGGACTTTTTCATTGTGGATACTCCTGCGTAAAATCGATATTTTTATATACGTTATGTCTTAATTACCGATTCATCATTGTTCGTCACACTGCCACCAAGGTCGCCAGCCTTTATGGGGCTGTTCCTTCTCACCCGTGATGTCTACTGGCTGCTTCTTGCTCCTTCTTACTCCTGCTTGCTAGTCCTTTTTTATTAATTCAGGGGATTATCTTATTAGTAGCCAGAAGAGGTATTTCTGTCACCTTAGAGATGGAAACGGAATGTAATTTTTTGGTAGTAACTGATACTAAACATTTCACTCGGATATCAATGAACCAGCATTCAATATGTCTGACATTGCACACGCTGTGCCGCTATAAAAGACGCAACCAACGGACCAGCGGCCATTCCGTGGCCATCCATCGCACCATGACGATCCGGATGACGCCATTGCGTCATGACCGCCAAGGCGTCCCGCTTGACCCGTGAGGTCGGCGCCGGGACACTGCGCTCCTCACCCGAATCTTCAACAGCCGAGCAGACGTGCAACCGTGGCCAGTCTTCCACCCTCTTCCCCCAGCGGCCTAGCCGACACCCTTGGTCGACTGCCGCGCATCGCTGCGCTGGCCTGGCCGATCATCCTGTCCAACATCACCGTGCCCCTGCTGGGGCTCGTGGATACTGCCGTGGTCGGCCACCTGCCCGACTCACGCTACCTGGCCGGTGTGACCCTGGGGGCCACGCTGTTCGGCTTTCTCTACTGGGGTTTCGGCTTTCTGCGCATGGGCACCACCGGCCTCACTTCCCAGGCCATGGGGCGCAGTCGAGATGACCAGGTCCGTCATCTGCTCGGCCAGTCACTGCTGCTGGCCGGCGCCATCGGCGTGCTGTTGATCCTGCTGGGGCGCCCGCTGATTGCGCTGGGGCTATGGCTGCTCGATGGCAGCCCGCAAGCCAGCGAACTGGCCGCCAGCTACGCCGAGATCCGGCTGCTGTCGGCACCTGCGGTACTGGCCAACTACGCCATCCTTGGCTGGTTCCTGGGGCAGCAGAACAGTCGCGTGACGCTGGCACTGCTGCTGACCAATAACGGCGTCAACATCGTCCTCGACCTGCTGTTCGTGGTGGGCCTGGACATGACCAGTGACGGCGTCGCCTGGGCTACGGTGATCGCGGACTACTGCACGGTGGCGCTGGGGCTGTGGTGGTGCCGGCACCGCCTCGGCCGCTTGGGCGGCCACTTCGAGCGGGCCCGGCTGTTTACCGTGGGCGCCTATCGCGAGCTGTTCTCGGTCAATGCCAACCTGTTCGTGCGCACGCTGGGGCTGCTGTTTGCCCAGGCATTCTTCACCGCCCAGGGGGCCGCCCAGGGAGATACGGTGCTGGCGGCAAATGCGGTGCTGCTGCAGTTCATCATGCTCACCTCCTATGGCCTGGACGGATTCGCCAATGCCGCAGAGGCACTGACCGGCCATGCCATCGGCCGCCGGCGCTTCGATGACTTCGCCCTGTCGGTGCGAGCGGCTGCCCTGTGTTCGCTGGCGACCGCCGCCCTGGCAAGCCTGGCCTTTGCCCTGGGCGGTAACGCCTTGATCGCCCTGCTCACCGGGCTTCCCGAGGTACGCGCCAGCGCCGCGGATTTCATGCCCTGGGTAATCCTGATGCCCTTGGTGGCGGTATGGAGCTACCTGCTCGATGGAGTCTTCATCGGCGCCACCGCCATTGCCGAAATGCGCAACTCGATCTTTATTGCACTGGCCGCCTATCTGCCCCTGTGGTGGCTGACCCAAGGCATGGGAAATCATGGACTTTGGTTAGCCTTTACGACTTTTACCGCAGTGCGTTCCGGGGTCCTTGTGGCCTACTATCTTCGCTATCGCAGCACGCGCTGGAGCAGCACGGGTTAAGGCCTTCGCCCGGTCGATGCCCCTGCTGTCAGCTCAGATGCCGGTGTATGCCCAAACGTCATCGCTTGAAAGGTGACTTTGACGCCCGGCGGCGGACTGCGGCACCGTTGACGCCAGGTGGCCGGGAAGGCCATTTTCACAACCAGAAGAAGCGAAATACGCCATGTTGAGAGCTCTGTCACGACCCGCCGTGAAACTGGTGGAGCGCTATCTACCAGATCCCTATGTCTTCGTCCTGCTCCTGACCATCATCGCTGCGGCAGCGGCCATCGCGGTGGAGCGCCAGTCGCCCATGGCGGTGCTGACGTACTGGGGCGACGGTTTCTGGAACCTGCTGTCCTTCTCCATGCAGATGCTGCTGGTACTGGTCACCGGCTTCATGCTGGCCAGCTCGCCACCGGTCAAGCGCCTGCTGGCAAGTCTGGCTCGCATCGCCAATAACGCGGGTGCCGCCATCCTGCTGGTCACCCTGGTGTCGCTGGCCGCCAGTTGGATCAACTGGGGCTTCGGCCTGGTGGTGGGCGCCCTGTTCGCCAAGGAGCTGGCCCGCGTCGTGCGCGTCGACTATCGCCTGCTGGTCGCCAGTGCCTACTCCGGCTTCGTGGTCTGGCATGGCGGCCTGGCCGGATCGGTCCCCCTGACGATTGCCACGGAAGGGAACCCCTGGGCAGAGCAGATCGGTGTCATCGGCACCGGCGAAACCATCTTTTCCTACTTCAATCTGCTGATTGTGCTGGCTCTGTTCATCGCGGTGCCGCTGGTCAACCGCATGATGCTGCCGGGGGAAAAGGAAAGCGTGTACGTCGATCCGGCCCTGCTGGGAGAGGAAGAAGACCGCCGCGTGCGCATCAGCCGCCCGGCCGAGCGCCTGGAAAACAGCATGACGCTGGCGCTGCTGGTGGGTATGCCAGGTCTGATCTACCTGATCAGCTACTTCGTCGGTGGCGGTGGCCTGAACCTGAACGTGGTCAACTTCATGTTCCTGTTTCTGGCCATCGTGCTGCATCGCACCCCTCAGAGCCTGCTGAACAGCCTGAACGAGGGGATCAAGGGCGGGGCCGGCATCGTCATCCAGTTCCCCTTCTACGCCGGTATCATGGCCATCATGGTGCAGTCAGGACTCGCCGAGACCATGTCGCAGGCCATGGTGTCCTTCGCTACCGAGACCACCCTGCCGTTCTGGACCTTCATCAGCGCCGGCATCGTCAACATGTTCGTGCCTTCGGGCGGAGGCCAGTGGGCCGTCCAGGCACCTGTCGTCATTCCTGCCGCTCAGGCGCTTGGCGTGGACATCCCGCGTGCCGCCATGGCGGTCGCCTGGGGCGATGCCTGGACCAACCTGCTGCAGCCTTTCTGGGCGCTGCCGGTGCTGGGAATTGCAGGACTGAAGGCCAAGGACATCATGGGCTTCTGCCTGGTTCAGCTGTTTATCACCGGCATCATCATCTCGGTGTGTCTGACCTGGCTATGAGCCGCCCGAGCCGGGCGAGATGATGGCAAAGGCGGGCCGATCGGTCACCGCCCCGCTGTACAGTGCCGGCAACAACTGAGTTTCAACGTGCGCCTTGTCTCCGCTCGCGGAGGCAAGGCGTTATGCTATGTGCATCACAGACCGAACTGCATGCTTGAGGAGCCATCCATGCTAGAACAGAGCCTCCCGGGTCAGCACGAACTGACCATGACCGTGCTGATGACACCCGACATGGCCAATTTCAGTGGCAAGGTGCACGGTGGCGCCATCCTCAAGAAACTCGATGAGGTGGCCTATGCCTGCGCCAGTCGCTACTCAGGTCACTATGTGGTCACCCTGTCGGTCGACCAGGTGCGCTTCAAGCAGCCCATCCATGTGGGTGAGCTAGTGACCTTCCTGGCCAGCGTCAATCACGTCGGCCGCTCGTCAATGGAAATTGGCATCAAGGTGGTGGCGGAGGACATTCGCCAGAAGATCATTCGCCATACCAACAGCTGCTACCTGACCATGGTCGCGGTGGACTCGGACGGACGCCCCGCCACGGTACCGCCGCTGACGCTGGACACGCCGATACGCAAGCTGCGCTATGAAAAGGCCACCCTGCGCAAGAAGCTGCGCAAGCAGGCGGAAGAAGAGGAGCAGCGCACCCAGCAGGAGCTGGGCCAACGCTGAGACACCCGAAGCCGTATCCGACGAGGTCGGCGATGACCCGACAGGCCAGCCGCTAGGCGGCCTGTCGCAGCCTGCGGTGACGGTGCTGGTTCCTGTTACGGTTCCTGGTTGCTGGCCCGCACCATCACAATGCCGGCCAGCACGTGGGATCAACCGCAGCCCAGCTCGACAATCGTATCGGCGTCATCCAGGCGCACGTTCAAGCGGTCCAGGCGCAGGTCCATGGTCGCCACTCCGCCCGGTCTCAGCACGCGCAGGGTCTTGGCACCACTTTCGGCTTTCAGGCGTTCGTCTTGAGCCTCCTGGTAATGCTGCCCCACCCAGTTCTGAACAGCCGCCGCGTCACAGGCTTCGGCCAAGGGAGCCCGCTTGGGTGGCAACGGAGCGGGCTCACCGGTCCCGCCCGACGACGCGCTGCACCCTGCCAGCGCAGCAACCATGAATAACGGAAGAAGTGCTTTCATCATCGGCCTCCAGTGCCTGAATGTCCTTTCGTCTGGCCCATGGCAAGGGGTCACTTGCTGCCTGAACGCTGGCGCCAGGCGGCCCTGCACATGACAAGGGGCCAGCATAGCAGATGCCTTGCGCCATGCTTGGCATCCCCTCCTGACTTGCCTCATGTTCCTTATTTTTTCATCACTGGCTAGGCGCCTGCCCTGTCCACAAAAAAGCGGTGATGCACCTGAGTGACATCACCGCCGTTTGTGTTTCTGTTTCTTTTACTGTGCGTATTCCTATTCCTGTCGCTGGATCAGCATCCCTGCGTTGCCGTGGCTCTCTGCCAGGGCCTTGCTGCCAAGGCCTTGGAGAAAGCCTGGCGGAGTGCAGGTTTGTGGCCAGCGATCAGGCGGTGCTGTTCTGGATGGCTTCACCACCCTTCTCGATGTCCTGGCCGACACCCCGCACCGTGTTGCAGCCACTCAACAGCGCCAGGGTAAACATCGATACCAGAATCAATGCCAGCGTCCTTTTCATTGTCCCTTCTCCTTGCAGCCAGGTGGGTAAGCAAAATACATCATCCTCAGATAATCTAGCACGATGACGTTCATTCGCTAGGCTTTGTGTCGCGCTTTTCGAGGGTCTGCACAGCACTCAGTAGAGGGCCAGGCGCAAAATGATCACGGCAATCACCGCCACCGTCAGCCATTTGACCACCATGGCGCCCCGGGAACTCATGTTGACCTTCACCGCCAGCCAGGCACCGGTCATGCTGCCGGCGGCCAACACCAGGCCGTAGCTCCAGCGCACCTGGTCATGCCACAGAAAGATGCCCAGGGCAGGCAGGGTGTAAACAAGGATGATCAGCACCTTGAAGGCATTGACCTGGCCAAGATCGATCTTGAGCATGCGATACAGCACGATCATGAACAGAATCCCGACCCCAACCTGCAGGAAGCCGCCGTAGACACCGATCACGAACATCGCCAGATAGATGCCAGGGGTCAGCCGCTCCACCGTCAGGGGCCGAGTGTCGATCTTCGGTTGTGGTAGCAGCATGATCACTGCCGCGGCGACCATCACCACCATCAAGATCGTCTCGAACAACGCATCGCTGACCTGGAGCGCCAGCCACACACCCAGCATCGAGCCCAGTACAGCAGGCACCGACAGGCGCAGGCTGAGCCCGATATGACGGGCTCCTGCACGAAAGAAGTTGGCCACCGCTGACACACTCTGCAGCGTGATCGACACCCGATTGGTGCCGTTGGCCACCTGAGGAGGAAGCCCGAGAAACATCAACAGCGGCAGCGTCAGCATCGAACCGCCCGCCGCCAGCACATTGATAAAACCTGCCACGATACCTGCCGTCAGCAGGGCCGCTCCCTCGACCAGGGTCATCGTCTTTCCTCTCTCGCTTGTCTCGAATAGGGGGTGTATCGAGCAGGGAGGTCGTCGAACAGGAACTTCGTCGAATAGATGCCCCTGTCGTGGCCGCCTGATGTACCCTGCCTGAAACGCCATTCAGGAGCCCGCCATGAGCGATTTCGTCATCGACCCACGCCTTGTCGCCGACACCTATCCCGTCACCGAACTACCGCTGTGTCAGCTGCGCCTGATGGATGATGCCCGCTATCCCTGGCTGGTACTGATTCCCAGGCGGGCCAACGCCATCGAGGTGTTCGACCTCTCGGAAGCCGACCAGCAACAGCTGTGGCGAGAAGCCACTCGCCTGGGCCAGGCGCTGAAGACCCACGCCGGGGGTGACAAGCTCAATATTGCCAGCCTCGGCAACATGGTGGCGCAGCTGCACGTGCATGTGATCGTGCGGCGAGAAGGCGACGCGGCCTGGCCAGGGCCGGTGTGGGGCCACAGCCAGGCCATCGCCTACGACAAGGACAGCTTGGCCGCCACCAAGGACCGTGTGCTGGCGCTGGCCGGCGGGCTGTCCTTGCGCGCCTGACGGGCTGTCACACGCCGAGGCCACCACTGCGACTACCTGGCGCCATCAGTGGCAAGCCAGGATCCGATGCGCCAACCTGCAGCATCAGCAGAACGCCCAGTCCGATGATCAGCACGCCACCGGCCAGTGCCACCATGGCGGCCAGGCGTGCCACGGCGCGACTTCGCGTGGCGGATGTCCGCGCCACGCGAGCGGACACCCAGTCCCGTGCCAGCACGCTGGCGATGCCCAGGGTGGAGACCGTCATGGCGGTACCCAGCGACATCGCCAGCACCGCTGCCACCCCCATCCATGGCTGGCCCAGCAGGCTGGTCACGCCCATCAACAGCACGGCCCCCGAACATGGCCTGGCACCGATCGCCAACACGGCCAGCCAGGCCTCGCGACCACTGCCATCCGGCGATACATGGTGATGACCGCCACAACACTCGTGATGATCATGATGCGAACCATGAGCATGATGCCCGTGGGACGGATGTTCGTGGTGGTGCGCCTCGATATGGTGCGGCTCGTGATGGTGTGCCCCATGGTGCTCAGACCCAGCAGACTGCTGCGCTGGGCGCGACAGCGACACCAGCCGCTTCAGCGCGCGTCCGCTCAGCCACAGCCCCAGCAGTGCGACCAGGGCGAAGCTCAACCGCTCGACCCACACCACACTGCCCAGTGCCTCGCGGGTCAGCCAGCCCAGCCCCTGCACCAGCGCCAGTATCAGCAGGATGGCGACCGCTCCCTGCATCAGCGCGGCTCCCACCGACAGAGCCAGGGCGCGACGCCAGGCGCCTCCCTGGGAGACCAGGTAGGCGCTGATCACAGCCTTGCCATGTCCTGGTCCTGCCGCGTGGAAAACGCCGTAAAACAGGCTCAGGCCTATCAAGGTGGCCCAGGCTGCAGCGGACGGCGTCTGGTCGATTAGTGTGACCGCCTGAGTCAAGCGACGATGCAGGTCGGCCTGCATGGCGAGCACCCAGTGGCCGAGCGTATCCAGCGCGCCGGTCACCGCCAGCAACAGCAACACGCCCGCGACGGCGCCCACCGCGAGAGACACCTGAACCCAAGGTTGTTGAAGCTTCAGCACGATACACGCCCCGTCTCGGCAAAGAAGCGTCCTAACCCTTCCGGCGCGCTGTCGTCGATATCCAGCTGGGCGGCCGCCATCACCTTGTCCGGATCGGGTTCGGCAATGATGACCGATGCCTGACAGCCGTCGGGCGCTGTCAGCGCTTGGTCCAACGGACCATCCGCATCGGCCTCGTGGACCACCTCCACGTAGTAGGAGGGGTCATATACCCGGTACTCGAGGGTGCTGCCGGCAAGTTCCCTGGGTTCGGCCAGGGGCAGGCGAAAGTGCAGCACGATACGCTCATCGCGCTCCATCACGGTGGCATCGCTGACGCCCTGAAAAACCACTTTTTCGCCGTCGATCTCGGCTTCGGTGAAAAAGTCCCGGGGAGCCAGACTGGTCAGCATGTCCCCTCCCAGGCGGTCGAGGGCCGCATCGCGCCCTTCCTCGTCGGCATCGATCTCTTCCAGCAGCACCAGACTGTAGAACGGATCAAGACGCCAGATCTGGCGTAATGCCGCCACCCGGCCTTCGCTATCGGTCTCGAGCTGGACCGACAGATCGACCCAGCTATGGGGGTGTGACAGCGCTACCTGGCTTGCCCAGGGCCCCACCAGGACAAGCACGAGACAGGCCATCGTCATCAAGCGGCGAACACGTGGCGACAGCGAATGGCGATCCCCACAGGTGGCACGGCGCTTCGGCGAGACAGCCGCGGCCAGGACGGATTGTAGTGCGTACATCAACGGGCAAGTCTTCCCTGTAGTTGAACAAACAGCGGTTCTACGACGTCAGCGGGCAGCGCGCGACCGCCACGAAATCCCTGCAGACTGACACTGGCCTGGGTGTCTCCAACGTCCTCGACCCGCACCTCGAGACGATAGCCAGGCGGCCGCGCCAAGGAGGCATCAATGCGTCCAAGTGCACCATCTGCCTGGGTGATGACGTAGCCTTGCTCCATCAACAGGGCAAGCGCCTCGTTCAGGGTCTGCTCTGCGCTCACGGCCACCTGCATCTGCCGCGGCGCTTCCGTGGTGACCGATGGGCCGGCACAGCCGCTGAGCAACAGCAGCACGAGTATTCCCCAGCAACGGCTCATTCGATGCCTCCCGAGACACCCGCCTGGGATGCCAGCTGCTGGCGAATCGAGGCGCAGAACGAGGCATCGCTGGCGGTACGCGACTCCCGTAGCTGGCCGGTCCAGTCAAACAGACGAATGTCCCGCGTCAGCTGAACCTGCTGGTCGGTCAGCGCCACGGACACGCGCTCCACTCGGGTGGCATCATCGCTGCCGCCCCAACCCCAGGAACCGAACCCGACGCCAACTCCGGCGCCGACATGCCCACCGCTACCCCCCAGCACGAAGCCACCGAGGCGTGGCCTGACCGCATCGGCATTATGGTAGGTCGTGCGCTCGGTCTTCTCGGCACTGACCACCCCCAGCGCGGTATCGGTATCGCGCACCAGAAAGTCACGGCCTTCGAGCACGGCCACCACATCCGCAAGACTCACTGCCCCATCGACGACGGGCCACTGGCAGGCTTGCGACGGGGCTGGCTCCGCCACCGGCATCTGCTGAGGTGTGGTCTGACAGGCGCTGAGCCACGGCAACAGACACAACGCCGCCACGCCTGAGCATTTCGCCCAATCGGGGCGGCTTGAAGGACGCCATTTTTTGGACACTTGCATCAGGACCTCCTGCCGATGACGTGAAATACTTCCGAGAGTCTACGCTGTCCCGAGTCAGGGGCAAACGCTGGTCCAGCAGGACATTCCGACCAGGGGGCTGTCCATGTCGTCCCCCTTGTCACCCGCTCATGTCACCCGCTCATTTCTTCGAACCGGAGAGGCCACCCATGAATGTGTTGATCTGCCCCGACAGCTACAAGGACGCGCTGAGCGCCACCGATGCTGCCCGCGCCATCGCCGAGGGTGCGCGACGCGCCGACCCCACCCTGACCATGGATGAATGTCCGATGGCAGACGGGGGAGAAGGCAGCCTTGAGGCCCTGCTCAGCGCCACCGGCGCCGAGCGCCGTACCGCCACCGTGCAGGATGCTCTGGGCAGACCAGGCGAGGCTGCCTGGGGATGGCATGCCGCCAGCCAGACGGCCTATATCGAACTGGCAGAGGCCAGCGGACTGCAGGCACTGAGCCCCGAAGAGCGTACGGCGCTTCACAGCACTACCCACGGCGTCGGGGAGCTGGTCCTGGCGGCCCTCGACGCCGGCGCCCAGCGCATGCTGATCACTCTGGGCGGGAGTGCCACCAATGATGGCGGAGCCGGCATGCTGGCAGCGCTGGGGGCACGGCTGCTGGATGCCGATGATCAGCCGATTTCCCCCACTGGCGCCGGCCTCGAGCACTTGGCCAGGGTCGACCTTTCCGGGTTAGACCGGCGCCTCGACTCGGTCGTGGTCGAGGCCGCCGTGGATGTGGACAATCCGCTGCTGGGCGAGCGTGGCGCCAGTGCCATCTTTGGCCCTCAGAAGGGCGCCTCCCCGGAGGACGTCGAGCGCCTGGATGCCGCGCTATCGCGCTGGGCCGACAAGGCCGCGGAGCAGCTGGGCCAGGATTGGAGAGATGCGCCAGGCACCGGCGCCGCTGGAGGCATGGGCTTCGCGGTAAAGGCCTTCCTCGGGGGGCAGCTGCGCCCGGGTATCGAGATGATCATGGAGCAGGCCGGGATGGAGCAGCGGCTGGCCAATGCCGACCTGGTGATCACCGGCGAGGGCCAGCTCGATGGCCAGAGCCTGTCGGGCAAGACGCCGATAGGTATTTCCCGTGCGGCACGGGCCAGTGGCGTACCGGTCATCGTGCTGGCAGGACGCATGGCACCCGGCTGGCAGGCCGCTCTGGACGAGGGCGTCAGCGCCGCCTTTGCACTGGCAGATGGGCCCATGGACCTCGATGAAGCCTTGGCTCGCTGTGCCGAACTGCTGTCTGATCGCACGGAAAATCTGCTGCGTGCCATGCTCGCTACGTCAGGCCGCTAATATCTGTCGACAAGCGCTCTTGCTGGGGCTGATGGAACACGCCGCCCTGGACACGCCCCTTGAAAATGCAGGGGTTCATCACTATGTCATTAGGAGCGGTCATCAATGGGCCCTATCGCGGCGATGGAGGTAATTGGTTTCACTCCCGCCCACCGGTATCGATATCCTGTCAGGATATACAGGACCACAGCGATCAAGGAGGTATTGCATGAGCGACACCAACGCCATCGGCCTGCACCAAGGCAGCGCCAGCGACCTGGCTAACAAGCTCAACGAACTGCTGGCCAACTACCAGATCTTCTACATGAACGTGCGTGGCTATCACTGGAACGTGAAGGGCCCCAATTTCTTTGAGCTGCACGAAAAATTCGAGGAGTTCTACACCGACCTGCTGGTCAAGGTAGATGAGGTCGCAGAACGCATCCTTACGCTGGGGCACAAGCCCGTCCACGCTTACAGTGACTACACCACCCTGTCACGGATCGGCGAAGACAAGGACGTGCACGACGGTGAGGCCTGCGTGCGCGGCGTGCTCCAAGGGTACCAGCAGCTGATCGAACTACAGCGCGAAATCCTGTCGGTGGCCTCGGATGCCGACGATGAGGGCACCGCCTCTCAGGTCGGGGACTACATCCGTGAGCAGGAGAAGACCGTGTGGATGCTGGGCGCCTACCTGGGCTGACCACACCGCCACACCGGCCTGAATGATCTCGCCCCGCGCGCCAGCCACTGGCGCGCGGGGCGTTTTGCTTCCAACCACCCGACCGTCACCACCGCGCTGCCTGCGCGAGTCCTCTAACTTCAGGGGTTCAAGGGTGACGTTCAAGGCAGATTCCGGGGCAGCCGTCAGGACGACCTGCCATGTCCTTCATGGCTGCCGGCCTCATCAGTGCCGGTCAGCGTGCTGGAAGCCTCCGCCGCACGCTTCAACTCCTGAGGCAGTGGCTTTTTCATGCGCGCGCCAAGACGCTCAAGCTCCACGGCCTGGGCCACCAGGCTACCCTGCCCGCGAGACAGCCGGTTCATCGCTTGCTGATGGCTGTTACTGGCCCGTTCCAGGTGCTTGCCCACATCGTCGAGACTCTCGACGAAGCCAGAGAACTTGCCCAGCAGACGCTCCGCCCGGGACACGATGATGCGCGCGTTCTCATTCTGGCGCTCCATGCTCCACAGTCCCGCCACGGTGCGGAGACTGGCCAGCAAGGTGGTCGGCGTGACCACCACCACCTGGCGATCGAAGGCTTCCTGAAACAGCGAGGGGTCCCGCTCAAAGGCTGCGGCGAAGGCCGGTTCCACCGGCACGAACAGAAACACGAAATCCGGTGAATGCAGCCCCGGCAACGCCGGGTAATCCTTGGCGGCGAGCCCACGTATGTGGCTACGCAGGGAGGTCAGGTGAGCACTCATGGCCGCTTCTCGCTCTGCCTCATCGTCAGCATTGACCACCCTCGTCCAGGCGGTCAGCGAGACCTTGGCATCGATGATCAGGTGGCGATCCTCGGGGAGATAGATGATGGCGTCGGGCCGCTGGCGCCCCTGTTCACCATTCATCGAGACCTCTCGCCGGTACTCGATGTCGCGCCTCAAGCCGCTGCGTTCCAGCACCGTTTCGAGCATCAGCTCGCCCCAGCCACCCTGGGCCTTCTGATCACCCTTGAGCGCCCGGGCCAGGCCAGCGGCTTCTTCTCCCAGTCGCGCGTTCAAGCTGGCCAGTTGCTCGATCTGGGACTTCAGCGACACCGCTTCACGACTGTGCTGTCCCGTCAGTTCCTCGACCCGTCGCCGGAACTGATCGACCTGCTCACGGAAAGGCTTGAGCAATGACTCCATGCCTTCTCGACTCTGTGCCTGATACGCTTGCTGGCGCTCCTCGAAGACCTGGCCGGCCAGCTGGTGGAACTCCTGCTTGAGGTTGTCCCGCGCCTGCTCCACCAGCGCCATTTGCTCACGGTGGCGTGCTGTCATCTGCTCTCGTTCGGTTTCCAGCCGGGCATTGTGCTCGCGCACCTCGGCCATATGCTCACGCAGGCTGTCCCGTTCGCGCCGCAGGGTCTCCAGTTGCTCTCGACTGGCATCCAGCTGGGCATCGCTGATCGCCAGCTCCTGCTCCAGCTGACGAGAGGCCTGCTGACGCTCTTCCAGACGCTGTGTCAGCTGCTCCAGCGCTTGATCCTGGCGGCGGCGCTGCTGGCGACCACGCCAGACCAGCCACAGCGCCACCAGGGCCAACAGCGAGACGCCGGCAAAGGCCGGCGTCATCGGGGTCGTAAGCAACGCCTCTTTCATCTCAGTCAGGGGTCCTTGCCAGGTCACTGATCACGGCCTTCAGCAGGTCATAGAATGCTTCCACCGTGGAGATCTCGACACGCTCATCGGGGGAGTGAGCACCACGAATCAGCGGGCCGAAGGAAATCATCTCCAGGTGTGGATACTTGCCACCGAGAATACCGCACTCGAGCCCGGCGTGGATGACCTTGATCTCCGGCGCCACACCCAACTGCTCCCGATGCAGCGTGCAGAAGCGCTCGAGCACGCTGCTGTCAGGCTGTGGCGTCCAGCCAGGATAGCCGTTCTCAATGCGGGTCCGAGCCCCGATCAGCTCAAACAGGGCACTGAAGCGTTCGGCCAGGTCGGCGGTGGCACTGTCACGCAGCGAGCGCACCAACGCACACAGGTGAAAGCGGCCTTCTTCCAGGCGGATCACGCCAAGATTGTTGGAGGTCTCGACCACGCCCGGAACATCGACGCTCATGCGCTCGACGCCGCAGGGGGCAGCATGCAAGGCCGCCACCAGCAGCCGGCTGGCGTGACAGGTCAGCGCCTCCTGACGAGGCTCTGGGCAGGGCTCCAGGGTCAGGCGCAGGCCCTCATCCACGCCGCTCAGCTCCTGACGCAGCTCCTCCTCCAGCTGGGTGACACGACCGCGCACGTGCTCGACCTCGTCCCGGGGCACCATGATCACCGCCTGTGCCTCCCGCGGGATGGCATTGCGCAGGGTGCCGCCCTGGTATTCCACCAGGCGCACTTCTCCGCCATCAAGGGCGCGCAGCACCCGCACCAGCAGCCGGTTGGCGTTGCCCAGCCCCTTGTCGATGTCGATCCCGGAATGCCCACCCCGCAGGCCTTTGAGGCTGAGCGTCAGCGCCTGCTCGTCCTCGCTGGTCGACTCCATCGGTAGCTGGGCCTCGACCACCACATCAGCACCGCCGGCACAGCCAATGTAGACCTGACCGGGCTCCTCGGAATCCAGATTGAGCAGTATGCTGCCGGTCAGCCAGTCCTTGGCCAGGTTGAGAGCGCCCCCCATGGAGGTCTCTTCTTCCAGGGTAAAGATGGCCTCAAGGGGTCCGTGGACCAGCTCCGGCTCCTCGAGAATGGCCAGCGCAGCGGCAACGCCCAGTCCATTATCGGCGCCCAGGGTAGTGCGATCGGCCTTGAGCCAGCCCTCTTCGACCCGGGTCACGATGGGGTCACGAGTGAAGTCGTGGGGCATGTCGGCATTGGCCTGGGCCACCATATCCAGGTGGCCCTGGAGAATGACGCCGGGGGCCTGTTCGTGGCCTGGGCTTGCGGCCTTGGACAGGCGCAGGTTGCCGTAGGCATCACGGTCGTGAGCGATCCCTTGCTGCTCGGCCCAGGCCTCGATAGCGGCCACCAGGGCGGCTTCATGGCCCGACGGGCGCGGTGTGTTGCACAGGGTACGGAAGTGGCGCCAGACAATGGCAGGCGCGAGGGTGTCGAGATGTCGGTTCATGCAGGTGATGCCCAGGTTTTGCAGATGCAGGCACTCTACCCCTGCTCCGCCGGCTTGGAAAGGTGACCGGTCACGTCCAGGCCATGTCCCACTGCGTCCCGAAGCCATTGTTTGACCTGTGCCTTGCCGCTGAGCGAAAGCGCTCCAGCCAGGGAACTTTCCGAGCGGCCTTGAAACGCCCAGGCCGCGAGCCACGCCAGGTCGCCATTCCCCCCCTGATCGCCATTCCCCCCCTGATCGCCACAGGTGATGGCCTGGTGAGACAGCCGGGCCAGGGCAACGACCAGGGCCTGGATCGCCGGTCGCGACAAGGCGGGCTCACGCAGACCCCGCGCCAGATCCGTCAGCTCTCCCAGGTCATGATCATCCGGCGGCGCCAGCGTGGAATGGGCCAACAACGCCATCACCACCTGCGGCGGCAGCAGCGGCAGCTCGAACGCCAGAAGTCCTGGCAGCTGTCGCTGGAAGCGCTGGGTCAGGCGCTCAAGGATCCGCTGCCCGTCATCTGTCAGGCTCCGGGCCAGCATGACCGCGTGCTCCCCGGTGGCCGCTTCCCGGGTCAGGCCGAGGCGCACCGGACGATAGTCCCGGCTGTACCAGAAGCTCAGCAACTCGGGATCTGCACCGAAGCTGGTCCCAAGCAGCATGCAGCCATCTAGCGACGCTTGATCGGCGACATCATCGAGCAGGCGCGCTCCGCATCCGCAACGACGCCAGTCAGGATGCACGGCAATTCTGGACACCCGGCGCAACGACCCGGTCAAGGCACCTCGCTCGCCGGCGTGTGCGGCCAGGGACTGGGCCATCAAGTGTCCCCGTGGACGCCGCTGCCCCAGCAGCACCTGCTCTGCCAGGTCGTCGTCAAAGCGGCCTTCATCGATGGTCACGCAGACCGCCACCGGATGGGCCGGCGGGCCCAGCACCCACAGGCGGGTGTCAGGACCATCCAGCAGCGCCCGCAGGTCACTGGGGGTGGTGCGATAATGGGCCTGCACCAGCAGCCCGAACATCCCGCGCAGGGCTCCCTCATCTTGCGCCAGGGCCGCCCGATCGAGTACTGACGACGGCAGCGCCGCGACCTGGGACGCCAGGTCGCCAGCAGCCACCGGGACGTCGGGCATCTCCGCGTCCAGACACAGCAGAGCCGATATCGCCGCTTCCAGGGGATCACCGGCCGCCCAGCGTATCGGCGCGGTCAGCTCCATGGCCTGCCACTGCGGTGTGATAGCGTCGAGCTGAAGCCTGAAGCGCAGCGCAAAGCCGCGACCAGAGCCTTCATAGCCGTGCACGGTGGTAGCGAAAGCGACACGCGGAAATGCCTTCAGCAACTGACCCAGCAGCGCTGCCGGAATCGCCGCAGCCTCATCCACCAGCAGGACGCTGCCGGCGCCTCCGGCTTCGCCCAGGGTCACGGCATCGCAAAGCCCATCTGGGGCCATGAAGCGCAGCCGCCCGGCGGCCAGGCAGTAGTCATTGCCGTCACGCACGCCCTCCGGCAACAGCGCCGCCAGACGGGCGAACACCGCCTCCACGGATGACACCCTGGGGGCGGTCAGCAGGATCTCGACCGGCGAATCGGCGGAGGCGTGCTCCAGCATTCGTGCGCAGGCGATGCCCAGCGCCGCGGACTTGCCGCGACCACGGTCTGCGGTGATCACCAGCGGACGGCGGCGCTTGAGGCGAGACAACCGGCGCACCGCCTCGGCCTGGTCCACGGTGAGGCAGTCAGCATCCGGGGACGGTGACACCGTTTCGGATTGAGTCGGCGATAAGGACGCCGGAGCCCGAGCTGAAGAGAGGTCTGAAGTTTGGGCTGAAGCTCGGTCTGGAGCCCCATCTAAAGAGCGTGCTGGCGACAGGCCGGCATCGCCATGCCAGTGCATGACGCCATCCAGCTCGCCCAGCAAGCGGTGCAGGCGCGTAAGATAGTGACTGGTCAGCGACGCCGGCGCCCAGGGATGAGCGGCGATACGCCGGTAGTCCCGATCAGGCTGACGGCCGCCGTCGTCTGGCATCAGCAGCAACAGCAGACCGCCGGCGACCAGGGTGCCGGACAGCGCGCCCAGCGCATCGGGGTCGAGCCCCGAGGCGGGTGACAGGGCATCGACGATCAGCAGATCGTGTTCATGCCCCAGGCGCATCCTGGCCTTGCCGAGCGCCACCATCTCCACCTCGTCCCGTGCGGGTTCTGCCACGACCTCGAGGTCCATGCCCGCCCACAGCGGCGCCTCCCAGCCCCCTTGTGCGAGACACTCCAGGGCTCGACGACGGACCTGTTCCGGCGACCCCGTCATCCACACCATCCCGCGCTGACGCTGCTGGGCCAGACGCGCACGATAGTCGCGTAGGCGCTCGAGATCGGCATGGGTGACGAGGCTATGCATGGCGGCTCCAGGATAAATCAACTTTGGTCTAATGAAAGCACCGATTAAACGCTCGTGCGATCTATGGCGGTGCAGCATAGATCCGCTTCTAACTTATTCATTTTCTTGAATTGTCGATACTTTTTATCGCTTCAAGAGCTGTGCATATGCCAAAAAAGCGTGGTGATTCATCGACATGTGTCGCATCGAACAACGCTTGTGGACCGTGCTAGCTTGATGAAGCCGAGGCGACAGCGAGGGTCCCCCCGCTGTTCGGCCACTACTCCCAGGCACCGCCACCATGGATGCCAAACGCCAACCTGGAGAGGCAGCGACCGCCTCCTTTGCAGAATCACAACAACCCACGGGGAGCACCTGCATGAAGCACACCACCACATTCACGCTTACCGGCCTGGTGGCTGGTATCGCCCTGGCCACCATGTCCAGCTCGGCAATGGCCCAGGAAAAGTGGACCATGACCACCACCTGGCCAGAGAACCTCGACCTGATCGCCATCGACAAGCATTGGGCTGAGCTGGTCAACCAGCTGGCCGGTGACGAAGTCCAGATCGAGTTCTACGCCGGCGGCACCCTGATGCCTGGCACCGAAGTCTTCGATGCCACCGAAACCGGCAGCATCCAGGCCGCCGGTGACTGGCCTGGCTACTGGGCCGGTCGCAGCCCGGCATTTTCGCCGCTGGCAACGACCACCAGCCTGTTCAATGGCGTCGACTACCTGAACTGGATTACCCAATGGGGGGGCTTTGAGCTCTACCAGGAGATCTACGGCCAGTACAACATGGTCTACCTGCCCTACGGTATCACCAACAATGAATCGGGTTTCCGTGGTGGCACGCCGATCGAGTCCATCGCCGACATCGAAGGCAAGCGCCTGCGCCTGTCCGGTCGCGACCAAGGCCGCGTCCTCGAGCAACTCGGCGGCTCTCAGGTCACTCTGGCTGGCGGTGAAATCTATCAGGCCATCGAACGTGGCGTGGTGGATGGCGCCGAATTCTCCACCCCTGGGGTGGACTACAAGGCCGGCTTCTCCGAGGTGGCTGACTACTGGATGACCCCTGGCTGGCACCAGTCCGCCAGTGTGTTCGGCGTCATGATCAACAAGGATGCCTGGGACGCACTGTCCGAGGAAACTCAGGCCAAGCTGAAGATCGCCTCTGAAGCTACCATGGCCTGGTCACTGGCCTGGTCCGAGAAGCAGTCGACAGAAGGCACCGCCAAGTTCATCGAGGATGGCACCACCATCAACCAGCTGTCCGAAGAGGATCTGGCCAAGATCCAGGACATCACCAACGAGGTGATCGTGCAGGGTGCCTGCGAGGACCCGATGCATGCCAAGGTCTATCAGTCGATGATCAGCTACCTGCAGGACTACGCCCAGTGGCGTGACGTCTCAGTGCCCTTCAACATGAGCCGCGTCACCGACAACATCCCGTCGCTCGACGACATCGAAGCCTGCATGAACTAGGCAACACGCTTGCCTTCACCGGCCGGCGGCCTTGATCAGGCCGCCGGTCATCGTTGGATATCGACGAGACTTCCACCATGAACGCCATTGCCAAGGCCATTGACTGCTTGAACGAGTGGTTCGGCCGTTTGATCGCTCCGCTGATCGCGATCATCACCCTCGTGGTGGTCTACGACATCGCGATGCGCTTCTTTTTCGGACGCCCCAGTGACTGGGCCTTCGACATCACCACCATGCTGTTCGGTACCCACTTCATGCTGATGGCCGCCTATGGGCTGCGTCATCACGCCCACGTGGAGGTGGATATCGTCAAGCAGCTGTTGTCCCGCCGTGGCCGGGCGCTGATCGACCTGCTGGGTTACCTGCTGTTCTTCACCCCCTTCATCATCATGTTCATCACTTATAGCTGGCGCTTCTTCGAACGCTCATGGAGCCGCGCCGAGTCCACCTACGGCATCGTCTCCATTCCGGTGTACCCGGTGAAGGCCGTGTTGGTCATCGCCGGTGTCCTGATCCTGCTGCAGGCCGTCGCCATCGTCATCCGCGCTATCACGGAGCTGACTACCCACGACAGGGAGGAGGCCCGATGAGTGCCGAACTTCTTACCATCTTCATGTTCTCCGGACTGATGCTGGGGCTCTTCATGGGCCACCCGCTGGCCTTCGTGCTGGGTGGCATGGCGGTGCTGGGTGCCTGGTTGGGCCCCGGCCCACAGGTGCTGGGCATCATCATCAACAACATCTACGGGCGCGCCATGGACAACTATGTTCTGGTGGCGATCCCGCTGTTTATTCTGATGGCACGCTTTCTCAACGACTCCGGCGTCACCGAGAAGATGTTCGAGAGCATGCGACTGTTGCTCGGACGTGTGCGCGGCGGCCTGGCGCTGACGGTGGTCATCGTCTCGGTACTGCTGGCGGCCACTACCGGCATCGTCGGTGCCTCCATCGCCGTCATGGGACTGATCGCTCTGGCGCCGATGCTCAAGTACGGCTACCACAAGGGGCTGTCCGCCGGGGTGATCATGGCAAGCGGCTGTCTCGGCATTCTGATCCCGCCGAGCATCATGCTGATCCTGATGGCCAGCTACTCTCCCGTGTCGGTCGGCGCACTGTTTGCCGGCGCGCTGGTGCCTGGCCTGCTGCTGGGGGGCATGTACGCGCTGTACGTGCTCATCGTCTGCCTGATCAAACCTGACTTCGGTCCCCCGGTAGGTGTCGAGGAACGCGCCGAAACCAGTACCGGCGAGCTGATCGTACGCTTGTGCAAGTATGTGCTGCCGCCCATGAGCCTGATCCTTGGCGTGCTGGGAGCCCTGTTCACCGGTATTGCCACGGCCACGGAAGCCTCTGCCATTGGCGTGACGCTGGCGTTCTGCCTGTTCTTGATCTTCGGCGACCGCAAGCTGTCGACCTGCTATACCACCTTCATCGAGGCCGGCAAGACGACGACCATGGTGATGTTCGTGCTGGTCGGCGCCACCGCCTTCACCGGGGTGTTCTCGATTGGCGGGGGCATGGATGTGATCAGCGAGCTGGTTCTGGCCATGCCGGGCGGCACCACGGGTGCGCTGATCCTGATGTTCCTGCTGGTATTCGTCCTGGGGATGTTCCTCGACTGGACCGGCATCGTACTGTTGAGCTTCCCGATCATGCTCCCCATCGTGGAGACCATGGGTGTCGACATGCTGTGGTTCGTGGTCATGGTCGCCGTGGTGCTGCAGACCTCCTTCCTGACCCCGCCCTTCGGCTACGCGCTGTTCTACCTCAAGGGCGTGGCCCCGCCCGAGGTCGAGACGCTGGATCTGTACAAGGCGGTCATTCCCTTCTGCGCGCTGATCCTGCTGGCCTGCGTGCTGATGTCGTACTTCCCCTGGCTGGTCACCGGCCTGCCCTCCAAGCTGCTCGGATAAGTACACGCAAGATCACCGCGACGGTACGAGTGAGCCTCCGCTTCGGCGGGGGCTTTTTTACTTTGCAGCGACGAGATTTCCAGTACCGAGAGAGCATACTCTTCGGCTTTTCACCCTCCCGCGCTACCGTTTTGGTAAAGCCTCGACCTAGTTCCTGCGCCGTATTACTTATCGAGAGATCCCGACCTCTCGATCCACCTACCGTGCAGGGCCCAACCGATGGCCAATGTCTCTCGCTTTACCCTACCTGCCGCCGACGCCTATCCGCTCGGCGCCAGCCTCTTCGAACCCGACCAGGACCCGCGAGGAGTGGTGATCATCCATCCCGCTTCCGCTGTCTCCCAGCGTCTCTATCAGGGGTTTGCCAATGCCCTGTGTGAACGAGGGCTGACGGTGATCTGCTATGACTACCGCGGGATAGGCCGGTCGCGACCGGAACACCTCGACCAGCTACAGGTGAGCATGCAGGATTGGGCAGAACTGGACGCCGACAGCGTGACGCGCTGGGCGCACCAGCGCTGGCCGACGCTCCCGATGCTGGCGGTGGGACACAGCTTTGGCGGGCATGCCATTGGCTTGGGCGAGGCCAGTCGACTGCTGAGCGCCGCGGTGTTGATCGCCTGCAACGCCAGTTGCCTGCGCTTCATCACGTCACCGTGGCTTCGCCTGCGGGCCTATGTGCTGCTGAAGATCCTGTTTCCTCTGCTGTCCCGCGTCGCCGGCTATGTCCCCTGTCGGCGCTTGGGGGTCAGTGAAGACGTTCCCTGCGGCGTTGCCCGCCAGTGCAGCCACTGGATCAGTCTGCCGCGCTATTTCTTCGATGATCCTGAGCTTGCCGCAGAGGCCCGTTTCGCCAGGCTGACCATACCGCTGCTGGTGGTCGGTTTCGATGACGACCCCTACGCCAGCCGCGACAGCATTGACCTGCTGACGTCCTATTTCACCCAGGCCCCGGTGACGCGTCTGCAGCTCACTCCTGAGACGCTGGGCAGTGGCGCACTGGGACACCTGGACGGCTTCCGCCGACGCCACCGGGAGACCTTGTGGCCCCTGCTGACGGGGTGGCTGGAGCAGCACTTGGCGTCCACTGACCCGCAGGCACAGAGCACGCAGGACGCCTCTGCCGTCACACCGAATCGCGAACTCTATGCCCCCGGCGGCTGACGTCGCCGGGAGCTATCACGGCCCACTCTCAGCTCGCGCGAATGCGCATCAGCGTGCAGTACACCACCGGCACCATCACCAGCGTCAGCAGCGTCGCCACCCCCAGGCCGAACACGATCACCACGGCCATGGAGGCAAAGAACGCATCGGTGAACAGGGGCAACATGCCCAACATGGTAGTGATCGCCGCCATGGTGACCGGGCGTACACGACTGACGGCAGCCTGGACCACCGCATCATGGGCATCGTCCTGGATCTTGCGCTGGACGTTGATCTCTTCCATCAGGACGATGGCATTTTTCAGCACCATGCCGATCAGGCTCAGGGTGCCGAGCAGCGCCATGAAGGTGAAGGGTGCTCCCAACAGGGCCAGGCCCCCAATGATGCCGATCATCATCAATGGCACGATGGACCAGATGGCCAGCGACTGTCGCAGGCGCCCGAACAGCAGCACCGTGATGATGAACATGCCAAGCAAGCCCATCGGCAGCGACGACAGCAGCGCCTGCTGAGCTTCGCTGGCGGTCTCGTACTCACCGCCCCACTCGATGGCGTAGCCTGGCGGCAGCTCGATGGCCTCCACCTGGGGCCGCAGCCGTCCCAGCACGCTGGCAGCGGTCTCACCGGAGAGCGGCATGGGCTCTGCGTAGACGGCCAACATCCGCCGCCTGTCGCGGCGCTTGATCAAGGGGTCCCGCAGCTCGGTACGCAGCTCACCCAGCACGTTGCCCGCACTCAGGTAGCGCCCTTGCTCTTCACTCCAGACGTTGATGGCGCCCAGGTTATCGATGTCGTGACGCTGCCCCTCCTGGGAGCGCATCACGATCGGGATCAGCTCACTGCCTTCCCGATAGACGCCGACCTGCTCGCCATCGTTGTTGAGACGGAAGGCCTGCTGCAGACCATCGCGGGTCACCCCCACCCGGCGTGCCTGCTCATCCAGGAACTCGGGGACAATGACGCTCTCGCGATTGCTCCATGACAGGCGAATGCTGTCCGCCATGGGTTCATCCTGAAAGATGCCGCGCACCTGTGCCCCCAGTTCACGCAGGGTCTCGGGATCATCACCGTAGATACGCGCCTCGATGCTGGCCTTGGCCGATGGGCCTACCTGCAGCGCCTGCACCTTGTACTGAACCCGCGGGAAGTCTTGTCGCAGCGTCTCGATCACGTCGCGCATGCGCGCCTCTCGGCTGTCGCGATCACGAGTCTCGACGATCAACTGGCCAAAGCTCGCGTAGCGGTCTTCCGGGGCATAGGTCAGGGTAAAGCGCTGGGCGCCGCCACCGATCACACTGGTCACCTGGGTCACGCCTTCCATCTCGAGGACCTTCTGCTCCAGCCGCTCGACGGTGCGCTCGGTATCGAGAATGTCGGTCCCCTCCGGCAGCCACACGTCGGCGAAGAACAGCGGGGTGGTGGCATCCGGAAAAAAGGCGTTCTTGACCTGACCGGACACCGACAGAGCACCGGCCAGCAGGGCGACCGCCAGCAACAGCGTCAGGTAGCGAAACCGTATACCCAGGACAAGCATGCGCCGGAAGACCCGAAACAAAAGCCCGCGGTAGGGGTCCACGTCGTCACTCTGGTCATCGCCCGCAACGCGGTCCTTGAAGAACAGATCAAAGAAGAACGGTGTCAGGGTCAGGGCGGTGATCCAACTGAGAAACAGCGAATAGCACAGCACCCAGAACAGGGACCCGACGAACTCACCGGTGGCATCAGGAGACAGCCCTATCGGGGCAAAGGCGGTGATGGCGATCACCGTGGCCCCCAGCAAGGGCAGCCGGTTCTGTCCGACCACTTCGAGTGCCGCCTGGCGCTTGGTCTTGCCTCTGGCCATGCCGATCAACATGCCTTCGGTGACAACGATAGCGTTGTCCACCAGCATGCCCAGGGCGATGATCAAGGCGCCCAGCGAAATCTTCTGCAGCTGAATCCCATGGATCGACATCATGATGAAGGTGCCGAGAATGGTCAGCAGCAGAATCAAGCCCATCAGCAGTCCGCTGCGCACGCCCATGAACAGCAGCAGTACCAGGATGACGATGCCAACGGCTTCCGCCAGGTTGATCAAAAACCCGTTGACCGCGTCTTCCACGACGTGGGGCTGGTGATACACGGTCTCCAGCTCCATCCCTAGCGGCATGCGCTGGGACAGCTCAGCGAGTCGGGCCTCTACCCGCTCGCCGACCTCCACCACATTGACCCCGGAGGCGAAGGAAATCCCGATGGACAGCGCCGGCTTGCCGCCCGCGTGATACAACAACTGGGGCGTGTCGCTGAGCTCACGCGACACCTCGGCGATATCCCCCAGCCGAATCAGGCCATTACCCGGCCGCCCTACCACCAGCTGCTCAAGCGCTTCGACGCTGTCGAACTCGCCGGTCGGCTGCAGCGACAGGGACAGGCCGTCCAGCTTGATGTGACCGGAATCGCCGACCACGTTCTGCGCATTGAGCAGGTCGCTGAGCTGTTGCGGCGAAATTCCCAGCGCCTTCATGCGGTCACGATCGAGGGACACTACCACCTGCTCCTGCACCGTGCCGGCGATGGCCACCTTCTTGACCCCCTCGACCAGGCGCAGTTCGCGTTGCAGCAGGTCGGCATGATCTTCCAGGTCCTGCTGGCCGTAGTCCGCGCCCGTCAAGGTCAGCAGCAAGCCGAAAACGTCACCGAAGTCGTCATTGACGATCGACGTGCCCGCTCCAGGAGGTAGCTGAACCTGGGCATCATTGATCTTGCGGCGCAGCAGGTCCCAGTACTGATCCAGCTCGTTCTCGCGCACCGTGTTCTCCAGCTCCACGGTGATCTGCGACAGCCCGTCGGCATTGACCGAGCTGACACGCTTGAGGTCAGGCATCTGCTGGATGGCCTTCTCCAGGCGCAGCGTGACTTCTTCTTCGACCTGCTCAGGCGTCGCGCCAGGGTACTGGGTCGAAATGATGGCGTTACGAATGGTGAATTCGGGGAACTCGAGCTGGCCCAGGCCGAAGAAGGAGACGACGCCGCCGATGGCCAGCAGCAGGGTGATCATCCAGCTGATCACCTTCTGGCGCAGGAAAAAATCGACCATTGATCAGAGCCCCTCTTCCTTGATCCACGGGCGCACCTGTCGCCCTTCCTGCATCCGCTCTGCACCGGCAGCCACCAGCCGATCACCGGCCTCAAGCTCGCCTTCGATCAACATCCCGCGGGTGGTAATCGGCCCCGGCGTCACCGGCACGGCCTCGACCTTGCCGGGGCCTTCAGCGGCGGCGGGATCATCCGGCACAAAGCGCCACACCACAGGCTGCTCAGGGGCTGACTCGCGAGTGGTCACCGCGGCCACCGGCACGCGCCAGGGGTCTCGGCTGTCACCGGTGAGCGCACTCATGTCGAGCAGCACGGTCGCACTCATGCCTGACAGCACGGTGATGTCCTCCGGCTCAGGCAGGGTCAGGGTCACCTCATAGCTCAGCGAGCCCTGGCTCACACTGCTGTCGTGCTCCTTGTAGCGGGCCGGGTACCGCTGCTGCTGATTTTCGGCGAAGGTGACCCACACCACGGCCTCATCACCGTCCTGCACCGCCTGAGCACGCTCGTCGTTGATCCGGCGCACCTGCTGTTCCGGCAGCTGGAAGGTGACATCGATGGAACCTGGCTGCTGCAGCTCGGCGATGGTCTGCTGGGCGGTGACCACTTGGTAGTTATCGACAGGCACCGAGGCAATCACACCGCTGAACGGCGCCGTCAGCTCGGTGTAGCTGACCTGATCCTGTGCTTGCTTGAGCTGGGCCTGGGCCGAGAGGTATTCGGCCCTGGCCTCGTCGAAGCGTGAGCGGCTGATGGCGCCGCGCTCCAGCGAGATACGCATGCGCTCGTAGGTCGCCTCCGCCAGGCTGTAACTGGAGCGAGCGCTGGCCAGTTGACTCTCGGCGTCGCGGTCGTCCAGCCGAGCGATCAAGTCGCCGGCTTCAACCTCATCGCCTGGCTGTACGGCAAGCTCGCGCAGCTCTCCGCCAACGCGAAAGGAGAGCTCCGAACGCTCAGACGCCTGAACCTGACCGGGATAGCGCATCAGCATGCCTTGGCGCTTGGCATCCAGCGCTACCAGCTTCACCGGATGCACCTGTTGCTGCGTCAGTGGCGGCTGGTCGGCCTCACAGCCGGCTATCACAACGACGGCAAGCAGCGTGGCAACAAGGCTTCGTCGACGAAGAATCAGGCGCTGGCGGAAAGGGATCATGGGGGCTCCAATGCATCCAGGGGTCTTGGGTCAGGGGCTATCGGGGGTCAGTATTCAGTTTTGTTTCAATGTCTTGCGTCAGGCTCTTGGTTCAGGCTGTTGCGCCAACAGGACGTATTCAGCGACAGCCTTGCGTAGCCGCCTCCGGACTGGCGGCTATCGCATCCCAGGCCATGGCAAAGGCCAGCTCGATATTGGCGTCACTGGGGTCGAAGGGGTGGCACTGCTGGCCGTGTACCAGCTGATAGATCGGCAAAAACAGAAAGCAGTGCACCAGGGCGCGACCGGCGGGCTTGAGCACACCGCTGCGCTGGCCCTGGTCCACCACGTCAAGCAGCGGCGACAGTCGGCGGTCGTTGCGCTCACGCAGTGCCTCGGTCATCCATACCGAGTGACTAAAGGCATCGTGAAAGCGAAACAGCCGCGGCTGCTCCAGCGCCAAGCCGAACAACGCCCGCCAGATCGCCTTGAGCCCTGCACGCAAGTCGACTTCGTCATCGAAGGCTTCCAGCGCGGTATCGATCAAGCGGTCACACACGTGCACAAAGGTCGCTTCGAGCAGCGCTGTCTTGTCGGTGAAGTGGATGTAGACCGTCGCCGGCGAGACCTTGGCGCGACGCGCAATACGCGCGACCGAGGCGACCTGAAAGCCGTGCTCTGTCACTTCGACCAGAGTGGCTTCGAGCAGTCCCACTCGCTTGCTGTCATCACGGGGTCGCACGATGTAAAAGCCTCCTGTCAGATGCCTTTTAAAATAAATGAATACTCATTCACTTTCAAAGCCATCCAGTGGTTGCCTTGCAGGAATACCTGAGCGATACCGCGCCCCTGCCCCTTTCCACTGACTGCAGCATCCGCGACGGGCTGGTATCATCTTGCGTCCCGCCCGACCTGCGGTGTCCGACCAGGAGTATCCCCTTGTCCAGCAGTTCTTCCTCAATGGCCAACGCTCCATCACGACGGCTATCTCGCTGGGGCTGGCTCACTCTGGGTGTTGCCGCCGTGGTCGCCTTGCCGGTGCTGGTCATTCTTGGCCACATTCTTGTGCCTGCTGGCGATATCTGGCGCCACCTTGCCGACACTGTGCTGAGTCGCTACCTGGTCAACACCCTGCTGCTGGTCCTGAGCGTCGGCCTTGGCACGCTGGCGATCGGTACCGGCTGCGCCTGGCTGGTGGTCATGTGCCGCTTCCCGGGCAAGCGCCTGTTCGAGTGGGCCATGCTGCTGCCACTGGCGGTGCCTACCTATGTCATCGCCTATGCCTATACGGACTTTCTGCAGTACGCAGGCCCACTGCAGAGCCTGCTGCGGGAGACCTTCGAGTGGTCGCGCGGTGACTACTGGTTCCCCGACATTCGCTCCCTGCCTGGGGCGGCCACCCTGATCACCCTGGTGCTCTACCCCTACGTCTACATGCTGGCGCGAGCCGCCTTTCTAGAGCAGTCGGTGTGCATGCTGGATGTGGGACGAACGCTGGGTCGCACGCCCTGGCAGATGTTCACCCAGGTAGCGATGCCGTTGGCGCGTCCGGCTCTGGTGGGCGGGGTATCGCTAGCGCTGATGGAGACCCTCAATGAGTTTGGCGCGGTGCAGTACTTCGGCGTCGATACCTTCACCACGGGCATCTACCGCACCTGGTTCGGCCTGGGCGAGCAGGTCGCCGCCGCCCAGCTGGCCGCCTGCCTGCTGGCCTTCGTCATCCTGTTCGTGCTGCTCGAGCGCTGGTCACGGGGCAAGCGCCGCTTTCATCACACCTCGCACCGCTATCAGCAGCTGCCGGAGTATCGACTTAGCGGTGCCCGTGCCTGGGGCGCGACACTGGCTTGCGCCGTGCCGGTGACCGTGGGCTTCGTGCTGCCCTGCCTGTTGCTGGGCAGCATGGCCCTGAAGGCTGGCGACAGCGTGCTGGGAGGCGCCTTTCTGGAGTACGCCGGCAATAGCCTGCTGCTGGCCATCAGCGCCTCGCTGGTGGCGGTGGGACTGGCGGTCATCCTGAGCTACGGCGCCAGACTGGAAGCCAGCGCGGTGACCCGCACGGCAACGCGAATTGCCTCCCTTGGCTACGCCATCCCGGGGTCCGTCGTGGCCGTCGGCATCCTGATTCCCTTTGCCTGGGTCGACGACCATGTCAATCAGCTCTACAAGGCCGCCACCGGCGAGGTGATCGGGCTCATTCTCAGCGGCACCGCCTTCATCCTTATCTACGCCTACGTAGTGCGCTTCCTGGCGGTGTCCTTCAACGCGGTGGAAGCCAGCCTGGGCAAGGTCACACCGTCGATGGATGCCGCTGCACGCACCCTGGGAGAGACCGCTACCGGCACGCTGCGCAAGGTGCACACGCCGATCATGCGAGGCAGTCTGCTGGCCGCCGGTATCCTGGTCTTTGTGGATGTCATGAAGGAATTGCCGGCCACGATCATTTTGCGTCCGTTCAACTTCGACACCCTGGCGGTCAGGGCCCACAACCTGGCCGCCGACGAGCGGCTCGCCGAGGCGTCCACGTCCTCGCTGGCAATCGTGGCGGTGGGGATCATTCCGGTGGTTCTGCTGAGTCTGGCCATGCGCCGCTCGCGCCCTGGTCACAGAGGCGCCTGATCAGACCGGGCGTCAGCCGAGCCAGCTCATGTCACCTGATATCAGACCATGTCGGCCGGATAGACGAAGGCCTGGGCCGGATCGAGACTGACCTGGACGGCCTGGCCTTCGCGGGGAAGAAAGACGCCGGGTACGCGGGCGTGCATGTGGGCTTCCTGGCCATCACTGCCATGCACGCAGAGGTGCAACAGGCTGCTGCGTCCCAGTAGGCGTGCCATCAGCACGTGGCTGTGATGTTCGTGCGCCTTGGGACTGTCGATCTCCACCACCCGCAGCGCTTCCGGTCGCACCAGCACCTGCGCACGCGACCCCTCGGCCAGGTCACTTGCCACCGGTCCCACGGCCGTGCGCACATAGCCCCGCTGCACCGTCCCTTCAAGACGATTGACGTCCCCAAAGAAGGTCACCACGAAGGGCGTCGCGGGCGCACAGTAGAGCTCTTCCGGGGTGCCTGCCTGCACCACCCTGCCTTCTCGCATCAAGACGATACGATCGGCCATGAACATGGCCTCTTCCGGGTCATGGGTCACCAGCAGGGTGCCAGCGCCCAGCTGCTTCAGCACGTGCAGGGTATCGTCCCGAATCCGGTCCCGCAGTCGTGCGTCGAGGCTGGAAAAGGGCTCGTCAAGCAACATCAACTTGGGCGAAGGCGCCAGGGCTCGGGCCAGGGCCACGCGCTGCTGCTGACCTCCCGACAGGGTATGAGGAAATGCCTCGGCATAACCGTCCATGCCAAGCTGGGCAAGCAGTTCCAGCGCCCGCTGTCGGCGCTTGGCTGACGGCAGTCCCTTAAGCCCGAAACTGACGTTGTCGAGCACGCTAAGGTGAGGAAACAGCGCCGACTCCTGAAATGCCAGGCCGACGCTGCGCTTTTCGGGGGGGACATGGGCCAGCCCGGGGGCCGCAAGGCGCTCCCCATCGAACACCAGCTCCCCGCTTTGCAGCGCCTCAAGCCCCGCCACAATGCGCAGCAAGGTCGTCTTGCCACAGCCGGAGGGCCCGAGCAGGCACACCACTTCCCCTGGCGCTATCGAAAAGGACACATCACGCACCGCCAGCGCATCAGCGTAGCGATGCTGGACCTTGTGCATGGTCATCAACGGTGTCTGTTCGAGTGCTAGCTGCTCGGCAGCAGCGGAGGCAGAGTGTGGGGGCATGACGGTCATCGCACCTGAAGAGCCGAAAACAAGAGTGGCGGGTGTCAGGCCCTGCGGCCTCGGGACGCCCACCAGCGCCGCTGGGCAGGCCATGGTAACGCGAATCCTTCCAACACGCCTTCCCCCTTTTCCGTTACCAGACGCCGGCCAGCTCCCTTCACCAGACGCTGGCAAGCGCCGGTGCGTGCCCCGCACCGCCTGTCACACCCCTGGCAGGCGCAATCCTCGTCGAGGCTACTGCCTCTATTGAGGTAACTGCCCCTATGGTAGCGGGCTTACCTCGAATGAGCCGTGCCGACTATGCCGAGTGAAGCCATCGCCATCGCTCCGTGGAGGCACAATGATTGACGCCACGGGCAACAAGCCGTTCAATATCATCGCAGAATGACACGTATTATCATTCCCCACTACAAGAGGTCTCCGATGTCAAACGCCACTCGCCTCGCCGCAGCCATTGCCCTGGCAAGCGCTTCCGGCCTTGCCTACGCCGACGGCAGCGTCAACGTGTACTCCGCTCGTCACTATGACTCAGACCAGGCCATGTACGATGCCTTTACCGAGGAGACCGGCATCGAGGTCAATGTGCTGCAGGGCGATTCCGATCAGTTGATTCAGCGCATCAAGCGCGAAGGCGAAGCCAGCCCGGCAGACATCATGATGACCGTGGACGCTGGCCGTCTGTGGCGTGCCGAGGAAGAAGGCATCTTCGCGGCGGTGGACTCCGAGGTACTCAATGAGCGCCTGCCCGCCAGCATGCGCCACCCTGAAGGTGACTGGTTCGGCTTCAGCCAGCGTGTGCGTGCGATCTTCTACAACCCGGAGACCATCGATCCTGAACAGGTCGACACCTACGAGAAGCTTGCCGACCCGAGCCTCAAGGGCAAGATCTGCATTCGCTCGTCCAACAACATCTACAACCAGTCACTGCTGGCATCGATGATCGAGCACCACGGCGAGGAAGGGGCTGAGGAGTGGGCCCAGGGCGTCGTCGATAACATGGCGCGGGACCCGGAAGGCGGTGATCGTGACCAGATCAAGGGCGTGGCCAGCGGTGAGTGCGATGTGGCCGTCGCCAACCACTACTACTACGTGCGCCTGCTGACGTCCGACAACGACGACGAGCGCGAAGCTGCCGAGAGCGTCCAGATCCTGTTCCCCAATCAGGATGACCGTGGTGCCCACGTCAACGTCGGCGGCGCTGGCCTGGTCAAGGGTGCGCCGAACCACGATAACGCGGTGGCTTTCCTTGAGTTCCTGGCATCCGACAAGGCCCAGGAGCTGTTTGCGGTGGGCAATCACGAGTTCCCGGTGGTGGAAGGCGTCGCCCTCGATGAGGTGCTGTCTTCCTGGGGCGAGTTCAAGAAGGACGACGTCAACGTCAGCGTGCTGGGTGAAAACAACCCGGAAGCGATCAAGATCTTCGACCGCGTTGGCTGGCGTTGATCCATCGCTGAGGCCAGCGACTGCCAAGTTGCAGGCCTGACGCAAAAAAAGCCCCGAGCCAGTCGATGGCTCGGGGCTTTTTCGTTCGCAGCGTCTTGGATCGCAGCGTGTTCGTCCGCAACGTCGAGATGGCGCTCAACGGCCGGTGGACTCCAGTCGCAGATCATCCGGATGCTGCCAGACATCCAGGCTGGCCATGCGACGCCCGCGATCATTCAGGAAGGTTTCCAGTGACACGGTGGTGTCGGTGCCTGCCTTGGAGAAGATCAAGCGGTCGCTGCCTTCCTCACGGGTCGAGGACCAGTCCGCGCCAAGACACTGCCCCAGCGCTTCACCGCCGACCGCGAGCGCCCCGCGCGGATCATTGCTGTCCATGCGGCCGAAACAGGAATAATGATCGGGACGCTGGGATGAGGTGATCAGGCAGGACTCATGAAACGCCTGAACGTCGGTTTCCCAGGTGCGGGTCAGACGGTTGTCTTCGAAACGCCCCTTGATGCCAGCAAAGCCTCCTTCGGCACTCGCCACCGCCTGATTGAGCGCACTACAGTCAAACATTTCCGCGGCGGTCTGTGGCTGCGAGGTCGACGCACAGCCTGCCAGCGTCACCATGGCAAGCGCTGCCCATCCCATCTTTACCCGTGTCATATCCTTGTCTCCGGCAATGGGGCCGTGGCATCCACGACCAAGTTGGCATTCCATGACCGACACCATAGCACCCGCAACACGATCTCGGCAGTGGTGAATGACCTCTTGTCGAGGCGGACTACCTGGCGAGCAAAGCCAGCCCCCAGGCATCACCAGGTTCCATGGTCATTACCCTTAGCCTCCAGCGACTGGCCCACTAGCACTGCAGTGCCCGGGCCAGGTCCGTCAGCGAGCTGGCGTGAAGGTCGTTGGCGGAGGATCCCTCCACCGACTTGGGGGCATCGGCGCCAAACTCGTGGGGGCGCTCGATGTAAGCGGTCTTGAGGCCACAGCCGCGAGCGGCGTCGAGATCATCCTGGTGGGCGGCCACCAGCATGACCTCCGAAGGGTCCACCTCGAACACCTCTGCGACGCCTAGGTAGGTGTCCGGATGGGGCTTGTAAGCGCGGAAGACCTCTGCTGACAGAATCAGGTCCCAGGGCAGCCCCCCTAGCTTGGCCATCTCGGCCAGCAGCCCCAGATTGCCGTTGGACAGGGTGCAGATCACATGGCGTTGCTTGAGTCGCGAAAGCCCCTCGACGCTGTCGGGCCAAGGCGCCAACCGGTGCCAGGCAAGGTTGAGCTGCCTCCGCCCCGGCTCGTCCAGCGCCAGGTGATACTGATCGAGCAGCTCGTCCAGAATCATCCGGTGCAAGTCGTCGATGCGCGTCCAGCCCAGCTCGCCTGACATCACCCGAGCCATTGCAGGCCTGTAGCCCGCCCGCCAGGCTCGGGCAAAGTCAGCTGGCGTCAGCGCACAGCCGGGACCGTCAAGCAGGCCCAGGGCCTCGACCTCGCGCACGATACTGCCGTGCCAATCCACCACGGTGCCGAAGATATCGAAGGCCAGTATCTTGGGTCGTTGCCAGGGCGTCGCCATGCTGTTGCTCTCCTTGTCGGCCGCGTACGGTGCCTTGCCAGCACCTCCATTGGGACAACAGCATAGACCATGGCTGGCGCTATCAGTGGGCCTCGTCCCAGTTGGCACCGCTCTCGGCTTCGACAATCAGGGGCACATCGAGGCTGGCAGCATTCTGCATGCGCGCCTTGACCTCGGCCATGAAGGCGTCCACCTGGTCTTCCTTGACCTCGAACACCAGCTCATCGTGGACCTGCATCACCATCCAGGCATCGAAGCCATTGCTGCCCGCCTGGTCGGTCAGCCAATCGTCCATATCGATCATGGCCTGCTTGATGATGTCTGCCGCCGTCCCCTGCATGGGCGCATTGATGGCGGTGCGCTCGGCGCCCTGGCGACGAGCGCGGTTCTGAGAGTGAATTTCCGGCAGATAGAGCCTGCGCCCGGCCACTGTCTCGACAT
This sequence comes from Halomonas sp. DP3Y7-2, assembly GCF_019800795.1. Classification (NCBI taxonomy): domain Bacteria; kingdom Pseudomonadati; phylum Pseudomonadota; class Gammaproteobacteria; order Oceanospirillales; family Halomonadaceae; genus Halomonas; species Halomonas sp. DP3Y7-2. Next base: position 56,654 of record NZ_JAHVKJ010000014.1, on the reverse strand, counting down.
AGCCATCCTCGGCCGCCTGAGCACGGATACGCTCCATATAGCGGGCTACCCCGGGATAGCGATCGAAGTAGCGATCGATGTAGGTCTTGGCCTGGCTCTGCTCGATGTGCAGCTGGCGACCCAGCCCCCAGGCGCTCATGCCGTAGATCAGCCCGAAGTTGATCGCCTTGGCACTGCGGCGCTGATCACTGGACACCTTGTCCAGGCCGACACCGAACACCTCAGCCGCCGTGGCGGCGTGAATGTCCTTGTCATCGGCAAAGGCGGACAGCAGGCCCTTGTCGCCGGACAGGTGCGCCATGATGCGCAGCTCGATCTGAGAATAGTCCGCCGCCACGATGCGATAACCAGGCCGTGCCACAAAGGCCTGACGGATGCGGCGTCCTTCGTCGGTACGAATCGGGATATTCTGCAGATTGGGATCTGACGACGACAGACGACCGGTGGCCGTCACCGCCTGGTGATAGCTGGTGTGCAGACGACCGGTGGACGGGTTGACCAGCCTGGGCAGCTTGTCGGTATAGGTGGAGCGCAGCTTCGAAAGGCCACGATGCTCCATGATCAGCTTGGGCAGCGGATAATCCAGTGCCAGCTCTTCAAGCACCGCCTCGGCGGTGGACGGCGCGCCCTTGGGGGTCTTCTTGATCACGGGAATGCCCTGCTCTTCAAACAGGATCTGTCCCAGCTGCTTGGGCGAACCCAGGTTGAACTCTCGTCCGGCCAGCTCGAACGCCCTGGCCTCGAGCTCACGGATGCGCTCGGCCAGCTCCTGGCTCTGGGTGTGCAGCAGTTCGACGTTCAACGCTACCCCGTTGCGCTCCATCCGCGACAGCACCCGAACCAGCGGCCGTTCAAGCCTGTCGAGCACCTCGGCCAATCGCCCCGTCTGCTCGAGGCGGGGGCGCAATTCGTGGTGAAGGCGCAGGGTGATATCGACGTCCTCGCAGGCGTAGGGAGCCGCCTGTTCCAGGGCAATCTGGTTGAACGTCAGCTGCTTGGCACCCTTGCCGGCAATATCCTCGAACTTGACCGTGCCCTCGCCCAGGTACTTCAGCGCCAGGGAGTCCATGTCATGCCGGGTGGCGGTGGAATCCAGCACGTAGGACTCGAGCATGGTATCGATCAGAGGCCCGGCGACCGCCATCTCGTAGCGTGCCAGTACCGAGATGTCGTATTTCAGGTTCTGGCCAATCTTGGCGATGCGCTCATCGGCCAGTATCGGAGCAAGCGACGCCAACACCTGCTTGCGATCGAGCTGGGCAGGGGCATCCAGGTAGTCATGGGCCAGCGGGATGTAGGCGGCCTCGCCCGGGGCCAGGGCAAGGCCAATACCGACGATCTCGGCCTCCATATAGTTGAGGCTGGTGGTTTCCAGATCGAAACAGAAGGCCTCGGCGTCGGCCAGCCGCTGGAGCCAGGCGTCCAGCTCGGCCTGCTCGAGAATCACGTGATCCTCCCGCGTGTCCCCCGCGGCGACCTTGCCATCCTCGGCGTCATCGCTCCCCGCCGGGGTGGCCGTGCCACCCGCCACGTCGTCCACGCCCTCGTCCTGACCGGCCAGCAACTCCGCCAGCCAGTTCTTGAACTCCAGGCGCTGGTAAAGCGTCTTCAGCGCCTCACGGTCCGGCGCAGCGATGGCCAGGTCATCGAGGCCGAGCTCCAGCTCGCAGTCGGTCTTGATCGTGGCCAGCGTGTACGACAGGTAGGCCTGATCGCGATGTTCCTTGAGCTTCTTGGGCAACGTCTTGGCGCCACGAAATGACAGGGTCTTGACCTTGTCGAGGTCGCCATAGATCACATCCAGCCCGCCTTCCATGCCCTGCAGCAGGCCGATAGCGGTCTTTTCGCCAACCCCCGGCACTCCGGGGATGTTGTCGACCTTGTCGCCCATCAATGCCAGGTAGTCGATGATCAACTCCGGCGGCAGACCAAACTTGTCCTTCACCCCGGCCACATCCAGGGTTTCGTCCTTCATGGTGTTGACCAGCGTGATATGGCCATTGACCAGCTGCGCCATGTCCTTGTCGCCGGTAGAGATCACGGCGTCGCGGCCGGCGTCCGTCGCCATCCGGGCCAGGGTGCCAATGACATCATCTGCCTCGACCCCCTTGATGCATAGCAGCGGCAAGCCCAGCGCCCTGACACAGTCGTGCAGCGGCTCGACCTGAGCGCGCAGGTCATCCGGCATCGGCGGCCGCTGCGCCTTGTACTGATCGTACAGCTCATCACGAAAGGTCTTGCCGGGCGCATCGAAGACCACCGCCATGGGACTGTCCGGATAGTCCTTGATCAGGCGCTTGAGCATGTTGATCACGCCCTTGATGGCGCCGGTAGGCTGACCTTCGGAGGTGGTCAGTGGCGGCAGGGCGTGAAAGGCACGGTAAAGATAGGAGGAACCGTCGACGAGAACGATGGGGCTAGAGGCCATGGATCGGCGTCCCTGTAAGAAAGAATGTCTACGTTGCCACACATGATACGCATCCCGTGCGTCTTTTGCCGGTCGCTTTTCGCCGAGTGAAGTCCAGAGCGTCGCTCCACCCTGGCACCAGCGTCTGCCCGCTGCGGCGCGACCACAACGCCTTTGCCGGGGAACCCTGCGACACGTATCATGGTCTTATCGAACACCGTTCTACCAAACCGTTTGACGATGAACTGTCATCAGGAGGCTTACCATGATGATTCAACGCCTCACCAGCGCTAGCCTGCTGGCCCTGACGCTACTGGCGACAGCGGCACCCGCTGTGGCGCAGGTGCAGCCGGATGTCAGCGTACGCCAGGAAGCCGGCCAGACCCTGAGCGAGTACCGAGTCAACGGCAAGCTGTATGCCATCAAGGTGGAGCCCAAGGGTGGCAGCACCTACTTCCTGGTGGACCGCAATGGCGACGGCAACTTCCAGCGCCAGACCAGCGATAGCGTCGACGTGCCCAGCTGGGTCCAATAGCCAAGCAGGGTCCAATAGCCTGGCCGGGGCGAATCGACGAGCGTCGTCGCTCCGCCTTCGCTGCCCGCCCGTTGTGCTCACCTTGCACGTTTGCTGTCAGCGCCCTGCGCGCCCCAGGCCCTCTGCCGGGCACTTGCCCCAAGGGGCACTGTCATTCCGCTGAGATTACGTTTCTCGATCACGTGCAACTCGTTGCCAAGTCGCTACAATAGGCGCCTTGGCAACCCCGGGCGAGACGATCCATGGCCGTATTCACTCCGCTTGAAGACTCACAGGTCTCAGGCTTTCTCAGCCGTTTTGACGTCGGCGAACTGACAAGGCTGCAAGGGGTGCCCGCAGGCACCGAAAACAGCACCTTCTTTGTCACCACCGACAGGCGAGAACTGGTGCTAACTCTGTTCGAGCAGGGTGAACACGAAGAACTGCCATTCTTCGTCGAGCTGCTGGACTTCCTCGACGAGCATCGCATCCCCGTCGCTGGCCCTATTCACGACCGCGACGGCGTCGCATTGCACGAGCTGGCGGGTCGCCCTGCGCTGCTTTTCCCGCGCCTGCCGGGCAGCCACCCCAAGGCCCCCAATCCCGCTCAATGCCGGGCACTGGGACAGGCCCTGGGCGAAATGCACCGCGTCTCGCGTCATTTCAGCGGACACCGCCCCAACCCTCGTGACATTCACTGGCTGAGCGCCATGCATCACAAGGTGCTGGTCTATCTGTCACCCGCAGACCAGGCGCTGATGCAGGATGAAGTGGATGCCTACCAGGCGGCCCTGGAAACCCTCGAGCAGCCTTTGCCCCAGGGCGCGCTGCACGGTGACCTGTTCCGCGATAACACGCTGTTCGACGGCGAGCAGCTGGGCGGCATCATCGACTTCTACAATGGTTGCACCGGTGACCTGCTGTTCGACCTGGCCATTGTCATCAATGACTGGGCCACCGATGGCGATGGCCATCTCGACCAGCAGCGCCACGATGCGCTGCTGGAGGCCTACCTCGCCGAGCGCCCCTTGACCGCCCAGGAGCGCGCGCTCTGGCCGCTGATGCTGCGCCTGACGGCGTTGCGCTATTGGCTGTCGCGCCTGCTGGTGGTGTATGTGGACCCGCCGGCCCATGACCTGACGCCCCATGACCCAGAGCAGTTCCGGCGCATCCTGCGCTCGCGCCTGGAGCATGGCGCTCTTCCCCTGCCCGACACCGAGGTTCGCTTGTGAGCCAGAAGCCGCAACCTGATGCAGCCGTGCAACGCGCCCGCCGTACCTGGAACATTGACCAGTGGGGCAGTGGCTACTTCGACGTGGATGAAGCCGGGCAAGCGCTGGTGCGGCCCCTCGGCGAGGTCGAACCGGGCCCCAGCCTGCCCCTGATCGGCCTGGTCGAGCAGGTACGCAAGGCCGGCCTGCGCCTGCCGGTGCTGATCCGCTTTACCGATATTCTGCATGACCGGGTCGAGCAGCTGTGCGCGGCCTTTGATCAGGCCATGGCAGAGGAAAACTTCACCAGCGGCTACACCGCGGTCTACCCGATCAAGGTCAATCAGCAGCGTCGCGTGGTCGAGGAAATTCTCGCCACCAACGAGCGCGGGCGCGACCGCGTGGGCCTGGAAGCAGGCAGCAAGCCAGAGCTCTTGGCGGTGCTGGCCCTGTCAGGGGATGGCCCGTCGCTGATCGTGTGCAATGGCTACAAGGACCGCGAGTACATTCGTCTGGCGTTGATGGGCGAGAAGCTCGGCCACCGGGTCTACCTGGTCGTGGAAAAGCTGTCCGAGCTACCGATGATTCTGGAAGAGGCCGAACGCCTGGGCGTGACGCCACGCATCGGGCTGCGTGCTCGGCTGTCATCCGTGGGACGTGGCAAGTGGCAGGATACCGGCGGAGAGAAGTCCAAGTTCGGCCTGACCGCTGGCCAGATCCTGGCGGTGGTCGAGCGCCTGAGCGAGGCAGGCCGCCTCGACAGCCTGCAGCTGGTGCACTTCCACCTGGGATCCCAGATCGCCAATATCGGTGATATTCAGCGCGGCCTGCGTGAATGTGCCCGTTTCTACCAGTACCTGCACCAGCTGGGTGCCCCGGTGGATACGGTGGACGTGGGCGGCGGACTGGGTGTCGACTACGAAGGCACCCACTCGCGCAATTTCTGCTCGATCAACTACTCCATGCTCGAGTACGCCCGCAACGTGGTCTATGCCTTCAATCAGGTATGTAGCGCAGAGGACCTGCCTCAGCCGCACCTGATCAGCGAGTCGGGCCGAGCGCTGACCGCGCACCACGCTGTCCTGATCACCAACGTGATCGGCGAAGAGAGCGTGGACACCCAGCCACCCAGCGAACGCCGGAGCGACGACCCCGAAGTGGAAGCGCTCTGGCGTACGCTGGACTTTCTGCAGCGTGAGCCCGAGCCGCGCGGCCTGATGGAAGCCTGGCACGACCTGATTCAGGACATGGGCGATCTGCATGATCGTTTCGTGCTGGGAGCCGCCGACCTGGCAGCGCGGGCCGAAGGCGAGGGCGTCTACTTTGCCGCCTGTGCCGCCCTACGTTCACAGCTGGACCCCCGCAATCGCGCCCATCGCGAGATCCTTGATGAACTCGCCGAGAAGCTCGCGGACAAGCTGTTCGTCAACTTCTCGCTGTTTCAGTCGATGCCCGATGTCTGGGGCATCAAGCAGATCTTCCCGGTGCTGCCGCTGTGCGGACTGGACCGCGAACCCAGCCGTCGCGGCGTCATTCAGGACATCACCTGTGACAGTGACGGACGCATCGACAGTTACGTGGATGGCCAGGGGGTAGAGACCACCCTGCCCTTGCCCGAGTGGCATGAGGGGGATGAGCGCTTGCTCGGCTTCTTCATGGTGGGCGCCTACCAGGAAATTCTGGGCGATCTGCATAACCTGTTCGGTGATACCGATGCGGTGGATGCCTCACTGGATCGCGACGGCGGCTGGCGCTTGACCAACCTGCAGTGGGGTGACCGGGTGTCCGACGTGCTGGGCTACGTCAACTTCAACGCTGACGTGCTGCGCGAACGCCTGCGCGTGCAGCTCACCCGCAGTAATCTGGATCCACGCGAGCAGCGTCACTTCCTGGATGACCTGTCGGAGGGGCTCGACGGCTACACCTATCTGGAGTAAGCCTTCCCTTGCCACTGGGTGCCAGCCAGTCCAGACCAGACAAGCCCCGCGCCCACCGCCTGTTGCCGCGCCCGCCGACACCCTTCGTGTCTGCGGGCGCGCTACCTTGCGTAGCACTTGCACCCAGCCGTCAGCCATGGCGAGATAGAGCATATGCGCCGTGCCACAAGCCACCAGGAGGATGCCGTCATCGATACCTCACGCCCTACCGATTCCAGCTCCCCTTCCTCTTCCTTCACTCCACCGCCAACCATGCTGGCCGTCGTCACCCTGGGCAATGGCGGCTACGACAAGCTGAGCTACCAGCGCGTGGCCACCCCGGAGCCGGGGCCTGGAGAGGTGCTGCTGCGGGTCCTGGCCGCCGGCATCAACAATACCGAGATCAATACCCGCCTGGGTTGGTATTCGTCCAGCGTCACGAGCGATACCCAGGCGTCCTCGGACAGCGCCCAGGACGACGATTCAGGCAATAGCGACGACGGTGGCTGGAATGGGGCAACGCCCTTCCCACTGATTCAGGGTACCGATTGCTGCGGCGAGGTGGTCGCCCTGGGAGAAGACGTCGACGCCACCGAGCTGATCGGCAGGCGCGTGCTGGTGCGAGCCTGCATGCGCACCAAGGGCTTCGAGCACTGGGATTCGGTGTGGATGGCATCGGACTTCGATGGCGCGTTTGCACAGTTCGTCAAGGTGCCCGCCAGTGAGGTGTTTGCCGTCGACTGCGATTGGCGCGATGCAGAGCTTGCCACCATCCCCTGTGCCTATGGCACCGCCGAAAACATGCTGCATCGTGCAGGGGTCACGGCAGGCGACAGGCTGCTGGTGACCGGTGCCTCCGGTGGCGTTGGCTCAGCGGTCGTGCAGTTGGCCAAGCGTCGTGGCGCCCACGTCACTGCGGTGGCCAGCCATGCCAAGCATCCGGCGATCCAGGCCTTGGGGGCCGATCGCCTGCTTGATCGTCATGATGACCTGGTATCGGCGCTGGGAGAATCCGCCATCGACGTGGCGGTGGACAATGTGGCGGGCCAAGGCTTTGGCGGCGTTCTCGAGGTGCTTGATCGAGGTGGGCGCTATGTGTCTTCCGGGGCCATCGCCGGGCCAGTGGTGGAACTCGACATGCGCAAGTTGTATCTCAAGGATATCCGCTTGATCGGTTCCACCGCCTGGGATGAGCCCGTCTTCTCCAACCTGATCGGCTACATCGAGCGCGGCGAGATTCGCCCGCTGCTGGCCGGTATCTTTCCTTTGCAGGACATCGTCGAGGCCCAGAAGAGCTTCCTCGAAAAACACCACGTCGGCAACCTGGTCCTGATACCGCCCCCGCTGGACTGAACCCGCTACCTGCGGACAAGGCCCACCGTCGGATCTGCAGGGCTGGGCGTCGCCGGCCTGAGCTCGCGCTGATCAGCGCTACTTAGCTCTGATCTGCGCTCTTTAGCTCTTATCAGCCTTGGGCGAGCCTGTGCCGCCTAGCCCACCACCTTGGTCTGGAGCTGATGGCTCTGGCCGTTGGGCAGAGACAGTTCAAAGGCCAGAGAGGCCCCCTTTTCCAGCTTGCCGACGCCAGCGGGGGTGCCGGTCAGCACCACGTCACCGGGGGCCAGGGTAAAGTGCTGGCTCATTTCGGCCAATAGCGCGGGAATCGGGAACAGCATCTGGCTCGCCATGCCGTGCTGGCGACGTTCGCCGTTCATGTCCAGGCTGAATTCGATGGCAGACCAATCCATCGGCGCGTCGATCGGGATAAAGCGTGACAGCGGGCAAGCGCCGTCAAAGCCCTTGGCGATCTCCCATGGATGCCCCTTCTTCTTCAGTGCGGACTGCACGTCACGCAGCGTCAGGTCCAACGCCAGACCCACGCCCACCACCGCAGCTTCTGCCTGCTCCGGGGTGGCGTCACGCAGCGTCTCGCCAATCAGCAGCGCCAGCTCCGTCTCGAAGTGCACATCGCTGCGCTCGAACGGCCCCTTCACGTCATCCTCAAGCGGCACGACACTGGTCGCCGGCTTGATGAACAATATCGGGGCGTCGGGCACAGGATTATCGAGCTCCCTGGCGTGTTCTGCGTAGTTACGACCGACGCAAACCACCTTGCCAAGCGGCTGTGAAAAGGTGTCGCCATCGACAAAGCTCGGGACGAGAGACATGACAGGCTCCTGAGGTCAGTAGAGAGGTCACGAGCAGGCGGCAACCTGCCGCGACACTCGCAAAAAAGGCGCGCCATTGGCGCGCCTCTCGAGTCTATCCCAGCTTTTGCTGCTCCCGCGACCACTGTCACCCGTCTCACTCAAGGATGCCAAGGCGGCTGAGGCGGCAGAACCTCAGGGCTCGAATCGACCCTCCGGCTCGTGGGCCAGGAAGTCAGGGCGACGGCCTTTGGCGGCAAAGGGCTCGCCGCAGCGATTGTCCACTCGGTTGTAGACGAAGAACGCGTTGCTGCGGGGATCCGGCGACATATTGGCGTTGGATCCGTGCAGGGTATTGCAATCGAACAGCAACAGGCCGCCGGCGCTGCCCTTGGGTGCCTCGATGCCGTTGCGCTCGATCAGCTGCCGCAACGCCTCCTGGCTGGGGACACCCACCTCCTGCTTCTTCAACGACGTCTCGTGGTTGTTGTCCGGCGTCTCGCCGATGCACGGAACAAACACACGATGCGAGCCGGGAATCAGCATCAAGGGCCCATTGAACTCGTGATTGTCGGTCAACACGATCGAGGCGCTGACCGCATTCATCTCGGGCATGCCGTCCTCGGCGTGCCAGGTCTCGAAGTCCGAGTGCCAGTTGAAGCCCTTGCCTTCAAACCCTGGCTTGTAGTTGATCCGCGACTGGTGCACATAGGTCTCGCCACCCAGAATCTGACGAGCCCGGCCGACCAGGCGTTCATTATTGGCCAGCCGCGCAAACACCTCGGACAGGTAATGCACGGCAAACAGCGAGCGGATTTCCTTGCCGCTCGGTTCCACGACGCTGTAATCCTTGCCACGGAACGCATCGTTTTCGAGCAGTACCTTCAATTCCTCGCGCAGCAAGGCGAGCTCATCACCGGAAATGAAATTCGGCTCGAACAGAAATCCCTTGTTCTCGAATTCATCCAACTGCTGCTGGCTCAGAGGCCCTTGTTCGGCGCTTCCCTTGATCACAGGGCCGCGACGGTCCACCCAGAGGCTCTGCATCGGCTGAGGGAGCCGGGTCGGATAGCCTGCACCACTCCGGTCCAACGCCTGATAAGAGGCCTGGTTAGCGCTATGTGTCTGCTGCTGCTTGAGATGGGCGCCACGGCGAGCGTGACGCTGTCCGTCATGTTGGCTCTGACGCGCGCGATGCGCCATGCCGCCACGACGGTTGACTGTTTGCGGATTGGACGACGTCTGCACTTCCATCCGATCACCCTCCATTGGTATTGATCAGCTTTCAGATTCGAACTCGTACCAGCGACGCAGCCAGCGAGGCATGACAATGAGAAGCCCACCTCATCGGGTCTGCGCCGCTTGCAGGGGGCCGTCTGCCCCCTGCCACAAGCTACCCACCCATCGCTCTCCATGCAACCCTCTAAATGCAACTTTTGCATAAGGTTGGTTTAAGTATTGTTCGCTACCCTAGCTCGTCCGCGCAGTCACCCGCACAGTGCTTGCCTAGCGGCTGGCGTCACCGAAATATCTGCCGGCGCCATTGGCGGGCACCGAGGTCGGCGCCAGGTAGATGGGAGCAGCAAAGCGATCCGCTGGACAGCCAGCGAAGGCAGTCCCCGGCAACAGCAGCCAGTCATGACGATTCTGGTGGCCCAGTTCGACGGCCTGGCCAAGATCCCCACAGCTCAGCGCCTCCAGATCCTTGTCCACCACCAGCATCCAGCGTTGTTCGGGGGCCTCGGCTAACCAGGCCATGGCTGTCGGCACTTCTTTCTCCAGCGGCGTCATGTCACCGAAATGCACGCTGCGAGACCGCGCATGCAGCAGGATTTCTTCATCGAAGTTCAACAGTGCAACCTCTCCGTTGGGCCCCACCTCCTGAGAGACGCGAGCCATCATGTCACGGGGAGAGCGCTCCGGATCCATCCAGGCATAGCCAAAGGTGCTCCACCACCCCCACAGGCAGAAGAAGAACAGCGTGATGGCCGTCATTCCACGGCGTGGCTTCAGGGCCAGCGCCAGAGCAAGAGCGATAGCGCCCAGCGCCAGCCACTCCCACCACGGTGTCACACCGTAGCGATGGGCCAGGCGCTCCAGCGGAGCGAAGCCCACCAATCCCAGGACGCCCGCCGTCGCCAGCAAGAGGGCGAAAAACACCAGGCCACCGAAGCCGGCTCGATTAGGTCCCTTTCGCCGGACCAGGGCCGGCAGCAACGGGGCCAATGCCATGACCATCAACGGCAGCGTCGGCAGCATATAGACGCCTCGCTTGCCCGGTGAAAGCGAGAAGAACACCACGATCAGGATGACGGCTGTCAGTGGCAGCAGTACCTTGGCATCGCCGCGCTTCACTCGGCGCCACCAGTTCGGCAGCGCCCAGGGCAAGGTCAGCACCAATGGCATCCAGGCCCAGGGCAGCACCTGCACGATGTAGTAATACCAGGGCCGCAGGTGGGCCCAGGCATCGGCATAGCGCTCGCCGGTCTGCTTGAACAGGATGTTGTCGCGGTAGGCCGCCAGCGCCGGATCATCGGACAACGACGTGATAAGGATCATCGGCAGCCCCCAGGCCAGCACCACCGCCAGCAGGCACGCCAGGCCTTCCACCAGGTCGCGCAGGCGCAGTGGCGTGACCCTGGCCTGTCCCTGGTGACGACCGCACCAACTGATCACGCCCCAGACGGGCAACAGCGCCAGCGGCAGAAAGCCCACGCCTTTGGTCAGGATGCCAGCCCCCATGGCGACGAAGCCTGCCCGCCACCAGCCCCGGGCGGGGCCCAGCAAGGCGTGACGCAGCATGCCGTAGGCGCCCAGCGTGGTGAAAAATGTCAGCAGCATGTCGATCTGAGCGGTCTTGGCTTGAAGCACGAACTGCAACGTGGCCAGCGTCGCGATACCCGCCAGCAGCCCCACTCGGGGGCCATGCAGGCGACGACACAGATCCACGATAAGCCCCAGGGTGCCGAGCCCCGCCAACAGCGAGGGCAGCATGAAGCCGATACGCATGGATCCGGTCAGCCAGATGAAGAAGGCGCTGGCCCACATGAAGATCGGGGGTTTGTCGGCATACAGCTCTCCGCCCCGATGAGGAATCCAGAACTCACCGGTGACCAGCATTTCCACCGCGTTGAGCGCAAAACGTGGTTCATCGGCGGGCCACGGATCCCGCCAGCCAAGGCCCAGGGCCAACAGCGCCACGGCAAAGACGACAAGGCCCAGCCACCAGCCCCAGCCGGGGCGACGGGGTAATCCCACTACGAACATGCTGCTTTCCTCAACAGGGTTCTGATCAGGCACGCTGGCCTTGAGCAGAGCACAGACACACCACCAGGGCCCGCTCGGCGACTACGCCGCCTGGCGAACGTTACGGTCACGCTGGGACGCATTGCGCATCAGCATTAGATTGCGTAAATAGATAAACAGGCCCGCGCCCTGCCCCATGATGAACACCGGGTCGCGACGGTGGATTGCATAGGCAAGCAACGTGGCCCCGCCCCCCAGGCTTAGGAACCAGAAAGCCACAGGCATGACACTGCGCCGCGCTTTCTCGCTGGCAATCCACTGCACGATAAAGCGAGCGGAGAACAGCGCCTGGCCAAGAAAGCCGATCAGCAACCATAGGTTCCAGGTCATCGCATCGGCTCCAGCGTCGGCACAGCAGGCACTGATTGGTCATTGGTCGCTTGAGTCGCGATGAAGTGAGATGGAAGCGCTGTACTATCGCTGACCCGAGGCAGGTCCAGGGCATTGTCCACGCAGCGGCAGTCCACCGGCAGGCGACTGCGTCGCTGAAGCCACATGACCCCGAGCATATCGACGATGCCTACCCATAGCCGATTGCCGAGACCGTAGTGGGAAGCTCCCTGACCACGGGGCCGGTGATGGACCGGCCGAGCCAGGCAGCGACCGCCCTGGCTGGTGATCAGGGCAGGGAGGAAGCGGTGCATATGATCGAAGTAGGGCAAGGAGGCGAATGCTGCTCGACGGATGACCTTGATGCCACAGCCGCTATCGGGGTAGCCGTCACCCAGCAAACGGGCGCGAACCGCGTTGGCCACCTTCGAGGAAAACAGCTTCAGGGAGCTATCCTGGCGACGGACTCGATGGCCGCCGACAAGGTCGGCTCGTTCGGCAATGGCGACCTGCAACAACGCAGGAATATCGGCGGGATCGTTCTGACCATCGCCATCCAGCGTGGCCAACCACTCCCCCCGCGCATGTCGGGCGGCCTGCCACAGCGCCGTGCTCTGGCCCGCACTGCTGTGATGACGCAGCGGTCTAAGCGTCGGCTGTCGGTTAGCCCGGCTGACCAGTACCGTCCAACTGTCATCATCCGAACCATCGTCCACCACAATCACTTCGTGGTCATGGTCCGCCAGGGCTTGGGCAATTTCGTCGAGCAGGCCGGGCAGATTGGCCGACTCATTGTGGGCGGGGATCAGTACCGACAAGGTAACGGGCGCCATCTTGGCCTCTCCATCAGCAAGTGCAGGAGGGACAGCATGGACCGCCAACCTTAAGCGGGCCTTAATTCACCGCAACATAAGATTACATAACGCGCATATATCTATGCTTCGTCGATCGACGTCATTGACCGGGAACGCCGCCCTTCAAAACGACGACGTTATGGCACATAACCTGGCGAAAAAAAGGTCGTCATGCCAGTGGACGTCTCCTGCCACGATGCCCTGACACGCTTGACTCGATTGCCCACTCGCACCAACAGAGGTGTCCGTCTCGCCGGACAGTGGCCAGCCCTGTAGACTGCGGTCCATGCCCCTGTGGCTGGCCCAGCCAGGCGCCAGCGTTCTCGAGGATCCTTATGTTTCAGTTCAAGCAAGATGATCTGACTCACCCCGACATGGTGGCCATGATTCGCGCCCACCGCCGAGACCTGAAGCGCCTGGCGCCAGACTCTCCTCCGGAGAGCCGGCACGCACTTAGCCTGGACGAATTGAAGGGCGATGACGTCACCCTGTGGGGGCTGTGGGAGCAGGATCGACTTGTCGGCTGCGTGGCGCTGAAGGCGATTGGCCACGATCATGGCGAGATCAAGTCAATGCGCACCGCTGCGGATCAACTGAGACGTGGCATCGCCACGCGGATGCTCGAACACCTGATAGCGGCAGCTCGTCAGCGCGGCTACCGACGCTTGAGCCTTGAGACGGGCTCCCAGCCTGGGTTTGCCCCGGCCCGGCGCTTCTATGCACAGCATGGCTTCGTCACCTGCGCGCCCTTCGCCGACTATATCGTCGATCCTAACAGCGTCTACATGACCCTGGAGCTCGCTCCCCACCACCCCGGAATACCGGGCCACGCGGTGAGAGACAAGGCCACGCCATGAGCGATAGCAACAGACACCCAGAGCCCATTCGCCAGGTGGAATTTTCTAGCCAAGGCACCCGTTGCCACGGCTGGTGGCTACCGTCGGCGTCAGCAACGCCGGACAGCGGTGCCCTGGTGGTCATGGCCCATGGCCTTGGCGGCACCGTCGAGGGCGGCTTGATGCCCTACGCCATGGCGCTCCAGCAGGCGGGCCACAGCGTGCTCGCCTTCGACTATCGCCATTTCGGACGCTCCGCTGGGGAGCCACGCCAGCTGCTCGGCATTCGCCGCCAGCAGCAGGATTACCTGGCTGCCATCGATCACGCCCGCAGCCTCGAACCGCTCCGTCCGCTGGTGCTATGGGGGACGTCATTTTCCTCCGCCCACGTCCTCCAGCTGGCGGCACGGCGTCGGGATATCGCCGCCGTCATCGCCATGAATCCTATGCTGGACGGCCGGGCCTCATCACTGGTGAAGCTGAAGGACGAAGGGATCGGGACCTTCCTGCGCATGACCGGCGCGGGCCTTGCCGACTTGATACGCGGCAGCCTCGGGCGGTCCCCGCACTATATCCCGCTGGCAGGTGAGCCGGGCACGCTGGCCGCACTCACCGCACCCGATGCGCTGGAAGGCATTCAGTGCTTCGCCGGTGACGATTTCGACAACCGCATTGCCCCGCGTGCGCTGCTGGCGCTGGGACTCTATCGGCCCGTCAAGGTCGCCCACCGGCTGTCCTGTCCGCTGCTGCTGCAACTTTGCCTCCGCGATAGCGTGACGCCGATTGCCCCCGGCTACCGACTGGTCTACAGCCTCAAGGACCGGGTCACCCTCAAGACCTACGACACCGGCCACTTCGCGATCTACGAGGACCCCTGGCAACCCCGCCTCGCCGAGGACCAGGCAAACTTCCTGGCGCGTTTATGCCAAGAGCCGTCTCAACGCTTCGGCTGATGCTGGTGAGCGAGCCAGCCTGGCGTGGCGGAACAGGTCTGACCATCCGTTGAGCACACTCAACACAGCGCTGACCACTAGGCTGGCTATACTAGCGGCAACTGATGTATTGCCGTTGATCGAGGACGCCTTAATGCGCCACTACCCCTGTCACCGCTGCGACAATCGGCTGTTCTTCGATAACACCCAATGCCTGGTCTGCGCGACGGAGGTGGGCTGGTGTCCGGGATGCAATGCGCTGGTCGCCATGGAGCGGCAAGCTGACGGGCGCTACCGCTGTGTCGACGACGGCTGTGGCACCCTGCTGGTCAAGTGTCATAACTATGCAGTGGAAGGGGTGTGCAATCGCATGCTCACGGCCCAGGAGGCCGACCAGGGGATAACCCTGTGTGACTGCTGCCGCCACAACCGGGCCATTCCGGACCTGTCCATCGAAGGCCATCGCGAGCGCTGGGCCAAGCTCGAGAGTGCCAAGCGACGCCTGTTCTATACCCTTGATCTGTTGGGGCTTCCCCATGAGGTCAGCCCAGACAAGGCAGACCCGCCATTATCCTTTTCGTTCCTGGCGGACGAAGTACCGGTGGAAGGAGGATGGCACAGCAGCGAAGAAGGCATGCCGGTGTTTACCGGGCACGCCGGCGGTCACATCACCATCAACGTCAAGGAGGCCGATGATGTCGAACGCGAACGCCTGCGCACCGACTTCAATGAGGCTCATCGGACGCTGATCGGGCATTTCCGACACGAGATCGGTCACTACTATTGGGAGCTGCTGATCAAGGGCAGAGACGAAGACGCCTGCATCGCCGTCTTTGGTGACCATCGCCACCCCAGCTACAGCGACGCCCTCGAGCGCCACTACCAGCAGGGCCCACCTGCAGACTGGCGAGAGCACCACCTGTCCGCCTACGCCACCATGCACCCCTGGGAGGATTTCGCCGAGACCTTCGGCTTCTACCTCGACATGGTGGCGATCCTCGATACCGCCGGACACTTCGGCATCACCCCCACCGGCTTTGACGAGGACCTGGACGCCATGCTCTACACCTTTGGTCGCTTGAGCCTGGGCTTCAATGAAATGAACCGCGAGATGGGGCTGCTCGACCTGGTCCCGGAAGTGATTACACCAACCATTGCCGCCAAGCTGCGCTACGTCCACGAGATGGTGCTGTCTGCCCGCCATGCAGACGCAGCCCCCTTTGGACGAGCTGTCTAGCCCTTGCACTAGTATAGCCGATGACAGTCTGCGTTAAGCAGAAAGAGGATAAGTGGCTCGATTCCTGACCCTCATTCAGAGAGGGTCAGGATGGCGAAGGAAGAACCCAACTATCAGAGCATCCGCTTTAACTCACCGTAATCTCCGTCCAGGCGAAGCTCGATGGTCACTTCATTGTCATTGCGGTTGCGAAAAAACCAGCCATGGTTACCCGTGAAGGCGGCTTCTAGACTCCCCTCATCCTTTGCCACACCGCGCCCTTTCTCATAGCTGATGGCATTGCCGCTACCGTCGCCATGAGTATCGAAGTTGATCGGGCCACCCTCGGATTCCCAGACAAAGCGGGCTACGGCACCTTTCTCCATGGTCAGTTTGTATTCCGTCCCTTCGCCCGGTGTCAGGGTGAACTGCACCTCATCGCGCCAAGTAACGGCCGGCTCGGGTGCCGGGGCTTCAGCCTCAGCGGCGACAGACGCGGTCTCGGCGGCGGCGGCCTCCTGAGCCTCCTGCTTCGGCATGGCTGCGGCCGGGGCCTCTGGCTGAGGTGCCGCCGTGGCATTTATCCGGTCCAGTTCAGCCTCCTCGGCCAGCTGCTGCTTGATTTCCCCCATGTCGGTCAGCCCCAGTAGGCGTCCCATGCCGGTCGGGTCGATGGCGTACTCCGCAGGCAGCACGACGGTGATTAGCAATACGGTGGCACCCACTGCGGCAAGCATGGTAGAGCGGATCAACTGCCCAGTAGAGGGCAATTCGGCGCGGTTAGGCATATCGGTGTTGTACATCTCGAACTCCTTGAAATCAGGTGGCGAACAGGCCGGTGAGCTGATAGCCGATCAGTACAAAACCGGCGCACATCATGGCGACATTGGCGGTGTAGGCATGGCTCAGGAAGCCCGGGGTGCGTCGCCAGAACCCCATCACGATAAGGATGGCCCCAAGGGCCAGCAGCTGGCCGATTTCCACGCCGACGTTGAACGCCAGCAGGTTGGGGACTAGGCCGTTCGGCGAGATTTCGTACTCGATGATCTTGGTCGAAAGGCCGAAGCCGTGGAAGAAGCCGAAGACCAGCGTCGCCGCCTTAGTGTTGGGCTGGAAACCGAACCAGCGCTGGTAGGCGCCGAGGTTGTCCAACGTCTTGTAGACGACGGAGAGCCCGATGATGGCATCGATCAGATAGCTGTTGAGGCCGATGTTGAAATACACCCCGAGGAGCATCGTCGTGGAATGCCCCAGCGCGAATAGGCTGACGTAGATGGCGATGTGCTGCATCCGGTAGAGGAAAAAGATCACCCCTAGCAGAAACAGAATGTGGTCATACCCCGTCACCATGTGCTTGGCGCCGAGGTAGATGAACGACATCAGGTGGATGCCGTAGATCTCTTGGATATAGCCCTTGTCGCCTTCCGCGACGGCATGGGCGAGGGCATCGCCGCTGGCTCCTAGGAGCAATACCAGCAGAGCGAACAGGGTCAGGGCGTAGTGTCGGGCCTTATCAGGCACACCGCACTCGCCCCTCATCAATGAGGGGAACATGAAACTCTCCACGGTTTAGGTATCGAATTAAGGTCGCCTGACAGGCGACCCCGGTCATGCCGCCATGACCGGCCGTGGAGGGCGCTCGAGCCTGAAGGCTCGACGAAGCGGGCTGCCATCCCGCTGTTGCTGCCGGATGGTGCTGGGGGGCAGGAGTGCCATGACAATCCTGTCCATGATCCTATCCGCCGTCTCATGGAAGTGGCTTCCACCGTCATGGGACAGCGGCTGTCGGTCGGTCGACGCATGCACGTGGCGGTGCGCATGCCCATGCATTATCTGGAGTTCTTCCTGGAGGTTGTGCTCGACGGCCACTGCGTCGACCGGTCCGTGTGCGCGAGTTTCGCCGATGCCGGACATAACCAGCCCCTGCGCGATCAGCAGCAACAGGAACAAATGACCGAGGTGTTGGCACAGGCGGTTGAACATAGAGGCAGACTAGCTCCAAGGCGAAAGCCGAGATGATGCACCATGTGACCTTGTCTTCATGGGACATTGTCACGACAGCGTTCAGGAGTCTAACATCCCCCCCCAGGGGGATATAAACACCAACGAGGAACGGATCATGACATCGCATACCCACCAGTCACATCCCGACATCATCAAACGCCTGAAGCGAGCGGGCGGGCACTTGGAGAGCGTGACCCGCATGATCGAGGAAGAGCGCTCTTGCCTGGAAGTGGCCCAGCAGCTACATGCCGTGGAGAAGGCGATCCAACAGGCTAAGCGGACCCTCATTCAGGATCATATTGACCACTGTTTGGATGAAGCGATTGCCCCCCAGGC
This sequence comes from Halomonas sp. DP3Y7-2, assembly GCF_019800795.1. Classification (NCBI taxonomy): domain Bacteria; kingdom Pseudomonadati; phylum Pseudomonadota; class Gammaproteobacteria; order Oceanospirillales; family Halomonadaceae; genus Halomonas; species Halomonas sp. DP3Y7-2. Next base: position 38,645 of record NZ_JAHVKJ010000014.1, on the reverse strand, counting down.
ACCGGGGGAGCGGGCCCGAGTCGACGACTTCAAGACGATTGTGCGCTACCTGTAACGTCTCTCTCATCACAAGGAGAACTGCATGATCAAGGTGCTGAGTCACCGCCGTTACCGTCACCTGTTCCTGGCCCAGATTACCGCCCTTGCCGGTACCGGACTGACGACGGTGGCCCTGGCGCTGTTGGCCTATGAACTGGCCGCGGGGCAGGCTGGGACCGTGCTGGGTACAGCGCTAGCGATCAAGATGGTGGCTTACGTGGGCATTGCGCCCCTAGTTGGGGCCTATGCTTCGCGTCTTCCGCGCCGTGCCTTACTGGTATGCCTGGACCTATTGAGAGCCTCAGTGGTCTGTACGCTGCCCTTCGTCACCGAGATCTGGCAGATCTACGTACTGATTTTCCTGCTCAATGGCGCCTCCGCGGGCTTTACTCCGGTCTTCCAGGCAACGATCCCAGATCTCCTCGAAGACGAGGGGGAATACACCCAAGCGCTATCACTGTCGCGACTCGCCTACGACCTAGAGAACCTGCTCAGCCCCATGGCAGCCGCAGCGCTGCTGATGGTGATGGGCTTCGATGTGTTGTTCTTGCTCAACGGTCTGGCCTTCCTGGTCTCGGCCGGCCTAGTCATCTCGGTAGTACTGCCGTCGCCCCAGGTGGTAGAGGAAGAGACGCCGAGCGTTTGGCGCAAGGTCTCCCATGGTATGCGGCTTTATCTAAAGACGCCTCGGCTGCGCGGGGTGCTGGCCCTGAATATGGTGGTATCAGCCGCTGGAGCCATGCAGGTCGTCAATACAGTGGTTTACGTCCGCTCCTCTCTGGGCCTGGGCGAGCAAGCGGTGGCTATGGCCTTCGCGGCGGTGGGAGGTGGTTCGATTCTGGTGGCTCTGCTGCTGCCAAAGGTGCTAGAACGCATGAGGGAGCGGCCGATCATGCTCACGGGCGCTGTAATGATGACGGTGAGCCTGTTCCTCGGTCTGCTCGCTCCCGACTTCGTCGGCCTTGTGGCGCTATGGTTCCTACTGGGCGCCGGCGCCTCTTTGGTAATGACCCCCACTGGGCGCCTGCTCAAGCAGTCGTGCCACCCAGAGGACCGTCCGGCGTTGTTCGCCGCACAGTTCTCGCTATCACATGGCTGCTGGCTCGTGGCCTATCCGCTGGCCGGCTGGGTCGGGGCCAAGGTGGGGCTGACCGAGACCTTCGCCTTACTGGGGGTAATCGCGCTGCTATCGACGGCGCTCGCGACCCGAGCCTGGCCGGCACGGGACCCGCAGACCCTCGAGCATGACCACGACCCGGTGGCGCATACCCATCTGCATTACCATGACGAGCACCATCAGCATGAGCATGAGGGCTGGGAGGGGCCGGAGCCCCATCGCCATCCTCACGACCATCTTGGAGGTCGGCATCGGCACGTCTTCGTCATCGATCAGCACCACATGAAATGGCCATTGTAAGGCCATGAAGACCAACATTGCTGATGGGGAACATATCGATCAGAGCCGGTAGCGAGCGACCGCCATGGCGCCGACAGCGGGTCGGCGCATGGCGTAGCTACCGTTCGCGACGTCCCGCTATTCCTCGTTGGCCACCGTCGCCAGCGCCACTTCTTCCAGGTCATCCAGCGTCGGAAAGTACGTGCGGGCAATGGCGGCATGCAGCTCTGCAACGCCCTGCTGCAGGGTGTCGATGAACTCGTGCAGCGCCTCGGGAGAACGAACCAGCGCCAGCACGTCGGCCTCGGCCACATCGGCGTGAACCAGCGTCGCGGTGGCCAATGCCCTGTCATGCCGCGGCAGCGAGCGCAGCGCACGCATGCTGTCCTTCAGACTGCGCGACACCGAGCGTGGAAACTTGCCGTCCTGCACCAGAAAACGCAGTACGTCAGTGGCTCTTACTCGACAACGCACGTGCTGGCGATACATCTGGTAGGCGGTCAGTGACTTCAGCACACTCATCCACTGCAAGTGCTCGAAGGGCCGAATCTCATCACTGTCTCGCTGCAGCAGGTTGGCCGAACGCACATCAATGATGCGGGTGATCATGTCGGCACGCTCCAGCTGGCGCCCCAACATCATGAAGGTCCGCGGACCGCCGTAGCTCAGGGTCCCTTCGATAAGGCCAATCAGCGTCTGGCAGCCACGAATCACCAGTTTGAGAAAGACCTCGCGACGGCCAGGTCCCAACCCGGCATCAGCCTGGGCGCTGGCATTCATGTAGAGCTGGTTGATCTCTTCCCAGACTTCCCGGGGCACCACGTCCCGGGTAGTCCTCAGGTTTTCCCGGGCCTGAGCCAGGGCGGACAGAATCGACCCGGAGTAGCGCCGGTCAGCACACAGAAACTGGATGACGTTGCGATCATTGGGCTCATCGTAAAGGGTGGCAAAAAGCTCCCCGCCTCCGGTGATATCGACCATCGCCGCCCATCCCAGCGGCTGCCGATAGGGCATGTCGAGCATCAGGTGGCTGGAGACATTGATCAGGCGCGCGGTGTCCTCGGCCCGTTCGATATAGCGGGCCATCCAGTACAGGTTCTCGGCGACTCTTGAAAGCATCAGCATGGTCTCAGTCCTCCCCCGTCTCGACGATCCAGGTGTCCTTGCTGCCCCCGCCCTGGGACGAGTTGACCACCAGCGACCCCTTTACCAGCGCAACACGGGTCAAGCCGCCGGTGGTGACATAGGCACCATCCTGGCCAGACAGGATGAAGGGCCGAAGATCGACGTGGCGAGGCTCAGGCCGACCGTCGAACAGGGTCGGCGTGGTCGACAGGTTGAGCATGGGCTGGGCCATGTAGTTGCGCGGGTCCTGCTGGATCAACTTGGCGAAGGCGTCGCGTTCCGCCTGGGAGGCCTGAGGCCCCATCAGCATGCCGTAGCCGCCTGACTCGTTGGCCGGCTTTACCACCAGTTCATGCAGGTGCTCCAGCACGTAGCGCCGATCCTCCTCAAGCATGCAGAGGTAGCTCGGTACGTTCGGCAGCAAGGCATCCTGGTCCAGGTAGTACTTGATCAGCTGCGGCACGAAGGCATAAACGACCTTGTCATCGGCCACCCCGGCCCCGGGGGCATTGGCCAGTGCCACCTTGCCGCTGCGCCAGGCCCGCATCAGTCCCGGCACCCCCAATACAGAGTCGGCACGGAAGGCCTCCGGGTCGAGGAAGGCATCATCGATACGCCGATAGATGACGTCTACCCGGGTTAGCCCCTGTACCGTGCGCATGTAGACCACATCGTCATCATCGACGACAAGGTCAGAGCCCTGGACCAGCTGCACCCCCATCTGCTGCGCCAGATAGGCATGCTCGTAGTAGGCAGAGTTGTAGATCCCCGGCGTCAGCACCACCACTTGCGGGTCGTCCCAGGGACGAGGCGACATGCCGGCCAGCATGTCGTAAAGCTGGGGCACATAATCGTCCACGGGAAGAATCTTTCCCGAGGCAAACAGCTCCGGCAGCACGCGCTTGGTCACGTTGCGGTTCTCGAGCATGTACGAGACGCCGGAGGGGATTCGCAGGTTATCTTCCAGCACGTAGATCGTGCCGTCCCCACCGCGCACCAGGTCGGACCCACAAATGTGTGCCCAGACGCCGTGGGGCGGGTCGATACCGACACACTGGGGACGAAAGTTGACCGACTGCGCCAGCACATCGGCGGGCAAGACCCCATCCTTGATGACCTTCTGGTCATGGTAGAGGTCGTCGATAAACAGGTTGAGCGCCTCGACGCGCTGCTTCAGGCCGGCTTCGGTACGCCGCCATTCATCGGCGGGAATGATCCTGGGTACGATATCGAAGGGCCAGGCCCGATCGATCATGCTGCCTTCCGAGTACACCGTGAAGGTGATGCCCATGGTTCTGATGGCAATCTCTGCCGCCGTCTTGCGCTCAGCCAGCTCATCCGGCGCAAATCCCTCCAGCACGTCGCACAGCATCTTGGCCGCGTCCCGCGGCATCCCGGGCATGGCCACCAGTTCATCGTAGAACCCAGCGCAGTTGTACTGCTGCCAATCCACATGGCTCATCGGCACACCCTCTTGTTATCAACAGCGGTCTACCCTGCTATGCCTTCGTCCACCGGGGCATCCTGCACCGGATCGTGATGCACCAGACTGGCGTACATCCCATCGACATATCGGGGTCCCCTACCTGCTGTATAGCAAGGTCTGTACCAGAACACAGAAAATCTGCCGTATCGGACACAGGTAAGTTAGCCGCCGGGACAATCGGCACCGCAACGGACACATGGCGACGCATGCGTCACGCCCCTGGCAGGCTGCTGGCTCGTCCTCGGGGCACTTCTGCCGACGCGCGCACCAGGACAGTGCGTCACGACGGGCTGACGCCGGCCTCCCCAACCTCAACAGGATGTGGATGCTTTGTCGCCGCCAAAGGGGTGTGGATGGTTTGGCCACGAGAGTTTGGTCTGGAGAGCTTGGTCAGGAAAGCGAGCCAAGCTCATGGACCCACCTGCGGATACTTGCCAGGGGTCCTGAGGGATGAGGTTCTGAGGGTATAAGGTTACAGTGCAGCTCAACGGGCATACGGCGGACTTGAGCCGATGCCCAGCCTGGGGTACATCTTGATCACAGCGCCACGGGTGCTGTATCCCTTCGTCATCAGGAGACACATCGCACTCATCATGTCCTCGTATGCCGGGACCGCAGGACGGTCCATCCTTGGCCATGACGTGCCTGCCAGCCGGCGCTGCGTCATGCGGGTATCAGGCCCTCGCTCGGGCACTGCAAGATGAACTATTACCTGCGCCATACCACCCGCTATCGCTATAGCGAGATCGTGACGCTCAGCGAGAACGAAGCCTGTCTGTCCCCTCGCGTGCTGGGCTGGCAACAGGTGGCCTTCGCGCGCCTGTCCACATCGCCCCTGACTCCGCTGCACCAGCAACGCTGCGATGCCTTTGGCAACCGTATCAACCTGTTTGCCATCGACACGCCGCACCAGGTGCTGGAAGTGACCCTGGAAGCGCGGATCACCACCTCCCCACGGCCCCAGCCCCCTGCCAATGCCATGTCCTGGGAAACCTGCCGCGACCTGCTGGCAACACCTGGCACCACGAGCTACTGGGAAGCTCAGCCATTTCTCGAAAACTCGGCCTATATCGAGCGTCGTCCACTGCTGGCGGCGTGGGTGGAGGCCTGCTTTCCCCCTGGCGGCGACCTGGTGGAGTGTGTGGATGCCCTTAATCGCCGTATCTATGACGAGTTCTACTACGACAGTCAGTTCAGCAACCTGGAAACCACGCCGTCGCAGGTACTGGTAGAGCGTCGCGGGGTCTGCCAGGATTTTGCCCATCTTGCGATCGCCGCCTTGCGCTCTATCGGCCTGGCCGCTCGTTACGTCAGCGGCTACCTGGAGACCAGTCCGCCTCCTGGGCAGCCTCGCTTGCTAGGGGCAGACGCCTCACATGCCTGGTTCGCGGTGCTGATACCGGGGTGGGGCTGGCTGGACCTCGACCCCACCAACGGTGTGCGCGTTGGCGAGCGTCACTTGCTGCTGGGTTGGGGCCGAGACTATGACGACGTAGCGCCGATCAAGGGCGTCGTGACCGGTGGCGGCCGGCAACAGCTTGAGGTCGAAGTCGATGTCTTGCCCATCGCCAGTGACCCAGACGCCAGCGCCGAGGGTCATGGAGACAACAGCGACAGCATGGACGAGCCGCTGGCCAGCTGAGGCGGCACGGCCCGAGCCGCTAGCACTTGGAGCCTGAGCGTTACACCACACTGGGATGTTCGCATTGCGTTCCTGCTCGCCAATCGCCACTATCGGCGTCTAGGCGCCTGACGATTCCCTGGGGCGCACTGCTGGAGAGGTGTCATGCAGGACCTGCTGATCTGGATCGCCACAGGCTTCGGGCTAGGCCACTCGCCCTGGGCCCCCGGAACCGTCGGAACCTTGATCGGCATTCCCGTGGCCTGGTACTTGCTGCGGCTGCCGCCGGCACGACGGCTTGCGATCGCGCTGTTGCTGATCCTGACCGCCGTTCCCATCTGCCACTTTGCCTCGCTGTGGCTGGGAGGCGGCGATCTCTCCCAGATCGTGCTGGATGAGTGGGTAGCCCTGCCGCTGGTAGTTCTGGCCTTCTCGCGCCACCGCCGACGGATCATGCTGCCGCTCGGATACCTGCTGTTTCGTCTGTTCGATATTTCCAAGCTATCCCCCGTGCGGGAGATCGAAGGCATCGGCGGCGGCCTGGGCATTGTCGCGGATGATGTCATGGCCGCCGTCTATGCGGCCCTGACTCTGGCCCTGCTGGTACGCCTGACACGCCGTTACTGGCGCACAGAAAGCCCTCGCTAAGGGAGCGCTGAACACATCAGCCTAGCGGCGCAAGGCCCACGCAGCGCTGATCCCGGAGCCTATGCGGTATAGGTGAGGAGATCGAGCAGCGCGTAACGCAGCGAAGCGGCGGAATTCATGCAGTGTTTCCCTACGCCTGTTCATGACAAAAAAAGCCGCCCTGAAGGGCGGCAAGACGGGACAGGATTCGATCGAAACCTATTAGTCAGTCCAGAACTCACTCCGGAATCAGCACGGCGTCAATGATGTGGATGACACCATTGCTTGCCTGAATGTCACGCTCTACCAGCGACGCGTTGCCTACTTGCCAATCACCACCCTGCTCCTCGACCGACATTTCGGTGCCCTGCAGGGTGGTGACGACATCGCTGTCGCCTGGCTGCCACGCGCCATCCACGAGATGATAGGAAACAACTTCGACCAGACGACGATGCTGGGTCTTGTCGTCGCTCAGCCAATCGTCGAGGCGGCCTTCGGGCAGCGCGTCGAAGGCTTCCTGGGTCGCCGCGAAGACCGTCATCTCCCCTTCCTCGCTCATGCGCTCGTCCAGGTTGGACGCCTCCACCGCAGTAGCAAAGGTCGTCAGGCGCTCATCGTCCTGAATCACCTGCCACAGCGTGTCATCCTCAGCCGCAGCTGCGCTGGTGCACACTGCCGAGGCGCTGAACAGCAACCCGGCGGCCAAAAGTCCCTTTGCCTTCATGCTCCTTCCTCCTGACATCATGCCTTCGGTGGACCTGTCGGCTCGTGGCACCGGAGCCCTACTCACCAAGGCTTCTCAACCTGCGTTCCATAAACCCGGTTCCATAAGCCCGGCTCCTTAAACCCGGCCCCTTAAACCAGAGCCCCGTAAACCAGAGCCCTGTGAACCAAGGCCTATGCACCACTCAGAACACCGAGGCGGTATATAACAACAGCATGTACAAAAACTAGACCAGATAAATATTTCGTACAAGTATTTTTCTACCCGACGCTTTCCCCTCACCCTATCCATCAAAACGTCACAAAGAGGCGTCATCATGCTGCGTCGAAAGAAACGTCGGCGGCGCCACAGCGAAAGCGAACTGTGCATAAGCTATACACAACTTGCACAAAATAGAAATGCATGACAACCTTGTACATGACGCCGCAAGGGGTAGGCCAGCAAGGCAGCGAGCCACCGCTTGCGGCGTCACCTCGCAAGGAGCGATGAAAGACGACGCGCCAAGGAGGGCGCCAGATGTACTACCCCATCACATGCACACTGTGCGGCCATGACCAGGCCACCCTTATTCCGGCATCCGCTTCGCAGCACAATGACTGGGATGAACTCCGCTGCGTCGAGTGTGACGAGTTCCACGCCACCGTTGCCGATTGGGAGCAGCGTCAGACACCGGACTATCTGCGATTTCTCAACAAGTCTCGCAGCCTGATGATGGCCATCCGCAGAGAGCAACATGGCCAACACTGCAGTGCTGTCGCACAGGAGTGCAGCGCATGATTACCGTTGCTCTAGACCTCAACTGCAGCATCTGCGGTCACAGCCGGTTCACTCTTCCTGTTGGTCGCGACGACGGTGACAGCGTGCACTGCGCCAACTGTACCGCCTACAAGTGCAAGGCCATGGACCTGGAACGGGCGCTCATGGCGACGACACCACCTCCCCCTCAGCCCATGCCCAGCCCAGCGGCGGCCATGGCCTGAGACATTGACACGCCACCGCGTCCTGGCGATGTTGCGCCGCCCCATCAGGGCGGCGCTTTTTATTGGCATGGTGAATCACCGGTCTGGCAAGTACCTGAAATAGCACCTGACATGACAGGGGGCTTGCAGGGTTAGACGCCTGGCGAGCGGTGTCTTGAGGTATGATCTTGGCGCCAGTGACGTTTGCCGCTGCCAGCACACTGAGAGGTGAGCAGCGCCAAACCCGCGTCACACCCCTCACTGGCCGCCCCGAAACCACCTGGACACATGGCTCAGATTGAGCCGGAGACATCATGCCCGACAACGCAATTCCGGCGGCCTCAGCGCGCCGTCAAGACAGCCGCGCCCAGGCGCTTCCTATCCTCGTGGTGTGCGCCGCGCTGTACGGCATCAGCCTGGCAGTCGGCTATCACATCAACGCGGTGGTGCTGACCATTCTCAGCATGATCATCCTTTGCCTGCTGAGGATTCCAGTGGCCATTGCCTTGATCAGTGCGGCCATGCTCGGCGCACTGCATGCGGGGATGCCGATGACCGACGCCATCGGCGCGTTCAACGACAATCTGCTGGTAGGCGCTCAGGTCGGTCTGACCTATGTGATGATCGGCGCCTTCGCCGTTGCGCTGTCCCGCAGTGGCCTGCTGGAGCTGCTGGCCGATGCCATTTCCTCGCGACTTGGCAGTCACGAGGAAGGCACTCGACGCAGCGTCAAATGGACGCTGTTCGGGCTATTCATCGTGGCCTCGCTGATGTCCCAGAATCTGGTGCCGGTGCATATCGCCTTTATCCCGATCTTGATCCCACCGCTGCTTGGTGTGCTGGACCGTCTCAAGGTCGACCGCCGCGCCGTAGCCTGCATTCTGGCGTGCTCTATCAGCGCCAGCTACCTGCTGCTACCCACCGGATTTGGCGCCATCTTCCTCAACGAGATCCTGCTGGCCAACGTCAACAGCGTGGGCGCTGCACACGGCCTGACAGCGACCGCCGACATGGCGCCCAAGGCCATGGCCTTACCCGTGTTGGGACTGGTCGCAGGGCTGCTGGTGGCAGTCTTCATCAGCTACCGCAGGCCGCGGGACTACGCCACTCCTGACGCCGCCGTCGCGATCACCCGGCCGACCGCCCCCACGCGGCTGAAGCCCCTTCAGCTCATTATCACGCTGGCGGCGCTGGCCGTGGCGCTGGTCTTTCAGCTTAGCTTTGATTCACTGCTGATCGGAGCCATGGTGGGCTTCCTGATTCTGACCCTTGGCGGCATCTTCCGCTGGCAGGAGCAGGACGACGTGTTCACCGATGGGCTGCGAATGATGGCTCAGATCGCCGTCATCATCACCATCGCCTCAGGCTTCGCCGGCGTACTGACCGCGACGGGGGAAATCGACGCCCTGGTCAGCGCCTCGGCAGCGTTGATTGGCGGCAACATGGCGGTGGGCGCTGCGGTCATGCTGATCGTCGGTCTGTTCATTACCATCGGCTTTGGCGATTCCTTTGCCAGCGTGCCCATCCTGGCCCCGATCTATCTGCCGCTGGCGCTGACGCTGGGCTTTGACCCGCTGGCGGCCATTGCCCTGCTGGGCGCTTCTACCGCCCTCGGCGATGCCGGCTCGCCTGCGTCCACCATTACCCTTGGGGCCACGGCCGGCTTGAACGCCGACGGCCAGCACGACCATATTCGGGACAGCGTCATCCCCACCTTCCTGCACTGCAACCTCGGTATGCTGGTCTTTGCCTGGATCGCGGCAATGGTGCTCTGACGCTCACCGGGCAGCGACCCAGCGGGATAGGACGGCGTCCCCGTGACGCGGACGCCGTCTGCTGCAGATCCCAGGCCTGCTGTTGTGCGCCAACGTTCCCGCCGGCAGAGGAAGGAGCTGAGCGGTAATCAACGACTCAGTGCCAGGGATTCGGCAACGTCGATCAGCCGACGCACCGCCGGCAGGCTGGCGTCTCGCCGCCACACCAGCATCAATGGCAAGACCATGTCGAGGTCATCCAGCGCGATGCTGACGACGCCCTCCGGCGCCCCCGTCATGGTCATCTCCGGCATGATGGTACAGCCCATACCCGCCGCCACCAGGCATAGCATGGTCGCATTGTCGGTCCCTTCCTGAACCACATGCGGGGTAAAGCCGCGCCGCTGAAACGCATGGATGAGTTTGTCGTGGTAGACCGGCGTCGCGCTTCGCTCGAACCAGATGAAATCCTCGCCGGTCAGTTCAGCCAGTGTCTTCGGCGGGTGCCGCGCCAGCCGGGAACCTTTGCTCACGACCAGCACCAGTCGATCTTCATACAGGCAGTGGCTATCGAGCTGATCATCGTCCTGTGGGGGGAAGAACAGCATGCCTGCATCCAGCTGATGATGCCGAAGCGCCTCCACCTGTGGGGCAGACAGCAGTGACTGCACCTTCAGGCTGACATCTGGGTAGCTCTGACGAAACTGATTGAGCAGCCTGACAATCTGCGGCACCCACAGGTGCATGACCGTCACTCCCAAGCGCAGCTGACCAAGCTGGCCATCGGCGATACGCCGCGCATCGTGCTTGGCCGTCTCGAACTCCCGTATTAGCCGCCTCGCCTCTCGGTGAAACGCACTGCCGGCTGCCGTGAGGCTGACACCGTGACGCGAACGCTCCAGTAACGTTGCCCCTACCGACTCCTCCAGCAGCCTGAGTTGCCGCGTCAGGGCAGGCTGGGCCAGCGGAATCTCCCGGGCAGCGCGGGAGATCGAGCCCTCCTCGACCACCGCCAGGAAATAGCGCAATTGCTTGAAGTCCATGCTCGCCTCCTCGTGGCCCAGCCACCGGCGCCGACGCCCCCTGGGGCATGCCAGACACCCGGCATCCATACAATAAAAGCATGGTAATAGAAAAATAATAATATTTTATCTATAAAAAGCCGCCGACCATGATGATGAACATCATTCACACATCTGCGGCATCCCATGACCCTGACTATCGACACCTCGTTCTTCGACGATCAACTGCAAAGCCTGACGGAACTACGCCATCATTTTCACCGCCACCCCGAGCTCGGGTTCAAGGAGCACGCCACCTCGGCGCGGGTCTGTGAAGAGCTTGAACGCCTGGATATTCCCTACGAAAAGGGTCTGGGCGGTACGGGTGTGGTCGCCACCATCAAGGGCCTGGCGGCGGACAACGGGCGTCGCATCGGGCTGCGTGCGGACATGGATGCGCTGCCGATCCAGGAGGCCAGCGACCACGCTCATGCCTCCGAAGTACCCGGCATCATGCACGCCTGTGGGCATGATGGTCATACCACCATGCTGATTGGTGCCGCGCGTTACCTGGCTCGCCACCGCGACTTTTCCGGCATCGTCTACCTGGTCTTTCAGCCGGCAGAAGAGGGCCTGGGTGGCGGACGCGAAATGGTCAAGGACGGCCTGTTCGAGCGCTACCCCATGGACGCGATCTACGGCCTGCACAACTGGCCCGCCCTGCCCAGAGGCCAAGTCGCGATCCGCCCCGGCCCGATCATGGCTGCGACCGACCGCCTCGACATTTGCGTCCGTGGCAAGGGCGGCCATGGTGGCGTGAACCCTCATCTCTCCATCGACCCGGTGCGCATGGCCGGAGCCCTCATTCAGGCATTGCACAGTGTGGTATCGCGAGATGCCGACCCGCTGTCGCCTGCCGCCCTTAGCCTGTGCGGGATCAAGGGCGGAGAACTCGATGGCTTCGCCATCATTCCCGATGAGGTCCGCCTGAGCGGCACCGTCCGCACCCTCGACCTGGCCACACAGGACCGCATTGCCGACGCCATCGCCCGTACTTGCGACGGTGTCGCAGCCACCTACGGGGGCCAGATCGAGGTCGACCATCAGCGCATTTTCCCCGCCACCATCAATCACCCCGAGGCCACTCAGCATGTCATCGATACGGCCCGCGGGGTGCTCGGTGAATCGGCGCTGGAGAAAGAGGTAGCCCCAAGCCTGGGGGGTGAGGATTTCGCCTTCATGCTGGAGCAGTGCCCTGGTGCCTACTTCTTCCTGGGCAGCGCCGACACGCCGGACACTCCGCCGTTGCACAACGCTCGCTACGACTTCAACGACGCCGTCATTCCTACCGGCAGCCAACTGCTGGTCGCCATCGCGCTCGAAGGACTGGCCAAGGCCTCCTGACCCGATCGCCGCTGGCCAGTCACAGCTGGCCGATCACAGCTGACGCCCGCAGGGATATCAGCTGGCAAAAGCTTCCACGACCACAATCCACAACAAGAGGTCTCTCATGAAACACTCCACAGGCATGCCGTCGAAAGGCCTGCTGCTCTACTTCGTGCTTTGCACCCTGGCCATGGTCTGGCCAGGGGCTCTTATCGCCAATCGCATCGACCCCATCATCCTGGGTATGCCCTTCTTCATGTTCTGGTACGTCGCCTGGGTCTTCGCACTCTTCGTCGGCCTGGTGATCGCCTATCGCAAGGACGCCGAGAAGGAGGTGGATCATGAGTGATTCGATGCTGATCACCGCGATGACTGTGGGCTACCTGGTGGTGGTCCTGCTGGTCGGCCTGCGCGCTCGTCGCGGTCAGACCTCATCGCTGGAAGGATATGTGGCGGGCGGCCGCCATATGGGCCTGCTGGTGCTGTTCTTCATCCTCGGCGCAGAGATCTTCTCTGCCTTTGCATTTCTCGGCGCTCCCGGCTGGGCCTACAGCAAGGGCGCTCCGGCGTTCTATATCATCGCCTACCTGACCCTGGCGGTCATTGTCTGGTGGCTGATTGCACCGCACATCTCTCGACTGGGTCGGCGCCACGGGTTCCTGACTCAGGCCGAGTTCCTGTCTGCCTGCTATCCCACGCCGAAAAACCTGCTGGGACTGGTCATTGGTGTGGTCAGTGTGCTGGCGATGATTCCCTATCTGACGATTCAAATCGCCGGTGCTGGCCTGCTGTTCGAGGCCGCGACCTCGGGCACCATCCCCTTCTGGCTCGGCAGCCTGCTGGCATGCGGGGTGGTGGCCGCCTATGTCTACGCCAGCGGCCTTCAGGGCATCGGCTGGACCAACCTGATGCAGGGCTTGATGATGGTCGTCATCGCCTGGGCCCTCGGACTGACGACAGCCGAGCAGTTCTTCGGCGGCGTCGGCGAGATGTTCCAACAGATCAAGGATCAGGCACCGGAGTATCTGACCATGCCGGGCGCTACCGGAATGGGCTGGGGTGCCTTCTCGACCGCTGTACTGGTCAGCGCGCTGGGCTGCGTGATGTGGCCACACATCTTCATGAAGTTTTACAGCGCGCGGGACGTCAGGACGCTCAAGCGGGTGTTCGTGCTGTATCCGCTTTACAGCTATCTGCTGGTGCCGCTGCTGATCATTGGCTTTGCCGGTATCGTGCTGCTGGCGGATACGCCGCTGGAATCCCCAGACCAGGTGCTGTTGACCATCGTCGTGGAGCTGGCTGACCTGCCGGCCTGGGTCATCGGACTGGCGCTATCCGGCGCGCTGGCCGCCGCCATGTCCACGGCGGCCAACCTGGCTCATACCTCCGCCACCATTCTGGTCAGAGACGTCGTCCAGTTCGCACCACGCATGCGCGCCCTGCCCGAGCAACAGGCGCTGTCGATGACCCGCTATGGCGTCATTGTGATCTCACTGCTGGCCTATCTCCTGGCGCTGGCCAATCCTGGCTCACTGGTGAGCCTGCTGCTTGGCGCCTACGGCATCATTGTGCAGCTACTGCCGATGCTGCTGGGGGCTCTTTTCTGGCGGCGTGCGTCCCAGACAGCGGCCTTTATCGGGCTCAGTGTCGGCGCAGTGATCACCCTGCTGCTGCAATTTGGCGTGGACGCGCCATTCGGCTGGCATCCGGGATTCTGTGGGTTGGTCGTCAACTCGGCCATTTTCGTGGTCATCAGCTTGATGCGTAAATCCAGCGAGTCTCGTGCCCCCGTGGAGAGCCTGTCAGCCCAGGCCTGAACCAACGCCTGACATAGGCGATATCCCCATGGCCAGCGCCCCCCTCCGGGCGCTGGCCATTCGCATGTTGTCCCCCCACAAAGCGTCCTGCTGACGCCCGCCGTATCCGATGCTGTCGACCTGCATCGCCTGCCGACGTCAGACATGCCGTCAGGGAGGCCTCGACCTTGGTGGCAATTGATTTTATAGACGTCTGGTCTAAAATCTTTTCATGACTCACGCAGACAGCAAGCGCCGAGGGCGTCCACCCAAGACCGACTACCGCATCGGCACCCAGGAAGGCGATGCCCGGGCCGCCCTGATCGCCAGCGGCCTCGAGACGCTGACAGAACATGGCTACCTGGGCGCTGGCCTGGAGGGAATACTCAAGCGCGCCGGCGTGCCAAAGGGGTCCTTCTACCACTATTTCGCCAGCAAGGAAGCCTTCGGCCAGGCGGTCATGGAGCGCTATGCCAGCTACTTTTCGGGCAAGCTCGAGCGCCACCTGGAGGATGCTTCCCAGCCCCCCCTTGCCCGACTGCGGGCCTTTGCCGAGGACGCCAAAGCCGGCATGGCGCGCCATGGGTATCGTCGCGGCTGCCTGGTCGGCAACCTCGGCCAGGAGGCGGCCGGGCTGCCCAGCCACTATCGCGAGTGGCTGATCGAGACCTTGGCAGACTGGCAGCAGCGCCTTGCCGCGTGCCTGGAGGAGGCCCGCCAACGCGGTGATATCGCCGGCGACAGCAACTGCATGCTGCTCGCCGAAGCCTTCTGGATTGGGTGGGAGGGTGCCATCATGCGCGCAAGACTCGAGCGCGGCCCACGCCCCATCGACGTCTTCACGTCACACTTCCTCGCCGGGCTGCAGCCCACTTCGCCAGCACCCTGACGCTCATGAGCGGCATCCTGAAGCCGCTGCCATGCATCCTGCGGGACCTTCCCGCGACATTTCATAGACAGTCAGTCTAAAAAGGAGCCAGCCATGTTCAAGGCCATCGTGATCCGCAAGGAAGACGACAACCAGCAGGTTGCCATTGAATCCATCCACGAACAGGACCTGCCTGAAGGCGATGTTACCGTCGCGGTGGACTACAGTACGCTGAACTACAAGGACGGCCTGGCCATTACCGGCAAGGGCCCGGTCGTCCGCAGCTTTCCCATGGTGCCGGGGATCGACCTGGCCGGCACGGTGACATCATCGTCCCATGGGGAGTTTGCGGTGGGGGACCAGGTAGTGCTGAACGGCTGGGGAGTCGGCGAAACTCACTGGGGCGGGCTGGCGGAGAAGGCTCGTCTGAACGGTGACTGGCTGATTCCACTTCCCACGGCCTTCTCGACCAAAAGTGCGATGGCGATCGGCACCGCGGGTTACACCGCCATGTTGTCGGTCATGGCGCTGGAGCGTCATGGCGTCACCCCCGACCAGGGCGAGGTCCTGGTGACGGGCGCCAGCGGTGGCGTCGGCAGTTTTGCGGTGTCTCTGCTGGCCAAGCTGGGCTACCAGGTGGTCGCCGCCACCGGCAAACCCCACGAGGCAGAGTACCTGACGTCCCTCGGGGCCCGCACGATTATCGATCGCCAGGAGCTCACGCAACCAGGCAAGCCCTTGCAGAAGGAACGCTGGGCGGGTGCCATCGATAGCGTTGGCAGTCACACCCTGAGCAATGTGGTGGCCTCCACCCGCTATGGCGGCACCGTCACCTGCTGCGGCCTGGCCCAGGGCATGGACCTGCCCGGTACGGTCATGCCCTTCATTCTGCGCGGCGTCACCCTGGCCGGCATCGACAGCGTGATGCAGCCCAAGGCGGTACGCATGGCCGCCTGGCAGCGACTTGCCGAACTGCTGTCCAATGACAGCCTGGAGCAGATCGCCACCGAAATCCCCCTGTCACAGGCGGTTGACGCGGCAGAACGGCTGATCGACGGCCAGATCAAAGGCAGAGTCGTGGTCGCCACCCGCTGACGCCCCCACCACCCACTGACACGGGACTGAATGTGCGCAGTGGACGGGTCACAGCACCCTGCATGCCGGTGGCGTCAGCGACGGGTATGCAGGGTCGATAAGCGGCCTCCCAGTGCACTTACCAATCGCGCTACCCGCAGCAGTCGCCACGTTGTGGGAGCTACACGACAACGCGCTCAAGGTTAACTGGGGATAGAGAGTCGAATTTCTTTGATCCACAAAAAAACCGCCTCAAGGGGCGGTTTTGATGTTGCAACAAGCTTTTGATTTCCAACCATCTTTTAGATGGTGCCGGCACCAGGAGTCGAACCCGGGACCTACTGATTACAAGTAAAGTGATTTTTACAATAACATCATGACGTTACAGAAATAACAGCTACGTAAAACCATCTGCAATGTTAAAGAAAATCATGAGGTTATGGCGAACAGCTATGCAGCTTCTATATAGTCAAAGGTGACTTACGAAAAGACGTGAGGGCCGTAGACACCAGTTGACCTCTAAATAAAATCGATATCACTCATTGAAAGTACTAACTCCTATATCATTTGCCAAGTTGTCTAATATATCTGTTGATAAAGGCCAATCCTTCAATAGCCTTGCCCTCTTATTCTTTAACATCCAAAATAAAAACAGCACGGTGCTTTGCTGATATATATTATGGTAATTATAGCGCGATACTATTATACCAGGAATGTAGTCATGCTTTTTTAAAAAACCACTAATACTATCTATCAAATCATCATCGATAAACTGCTCAAATTCATCCCAGATCACAATTGAAGATTTTTGCTGATGTGGTTTTATTCCGGTAACACTCTGATAGATTCCATCTAACCTATCTATGATGGAATAGCTCTCTAACGGACCCCGATGTAATTTTCTCGTAACTTCAGAAAAGAAACCATCGGTTGTTTCAATCAATGCCATACTTTTTGCTACTGTTCTATGCACCTCAGGTTGAACAGTTCTTTTAGCCTTATAAATGGCATCATGAGTTAGCTCAGCATGCGCATGCTGCAACAATGTTCTTATCTGCACTTCACACGGAATAGAATCAGGTATTGTAATACCCGAAAATTCAAGCTCTTCTTTTGGCCGAAGAATATAATGAACAGATTGATACGTAAATAAAAGTGGATCTTTATCTCTTTCATCGGCGAAGTGTTTACACGGATCAGAGACCCATGCATCCTCTTCATCAAGAATATCGCAAATTTTATCAATATCATCAAGCAGGAGAACTATAAATCGAGCTCCGACTTTGTCTTCTATATCGTCGTATGGATTGGAGTAATTTTTCCCAGGGCGATAAAAAGCTTTATCAACTAGAGAGCTATCGTCTTTAAGCCTGTAACCGGGGGGAACCTTAAAAAAGGTTCCCAAATCTTCTCCACTCGATTTTATTTTTTCTTTTATTTTTTCGACAATATAACCACCCCAAGCCTCATAAATAGGCTTCTCTTCATCCCAGCGTTCCCTGAATTCCGGCTCGTTCATTCTTGTTTCGTAATCCTATCTTTTATTATGACTTTGGTCCAAGCCTGAGCAGTACCCGTTTCATCAGGCTCGCCATCTATCTCTTCAATCATAACATAATTCTTGAAAATAGCAGATGGAGCAGTGATTTTCACATTTTTACTAAAATTGACTTTTCTGTATTTAAGATTGCTTTCTATGTGAGCAATATCCTTTGTGAAAGATGTCGTCGGTATACCGGACTCCTCCATATGAGCATTGAACGCATCTTGAGTATCAATGTCAAAATAGTTTGATGCAAAATCCCCTGGGTTTATTGTTGAAGAATTGTCAACCTTAAGATAAGTGGTCAATGCATTATAGAGATCATTTCTATTTTCTGGTGATATTCCCAAACTATCAATGAACTCTCTAGTTTTCTCATAGAACATTTTTGTAGTTCTAGCGCTAGTTGCCGGATATCCAAACCCTAAGAAGTCTGAATAGAAGTATTGTGCAGCAGCTTTTCCATCTGCCTGGCTGATTTGATAATCAGATACCATTACGCTCCAGTTATCGTTAAGATCATCATTCTGGTCGCTATAATTCTCTTTTTCAAAAAGGGCGGCAGTTTTATAGAGCCTTGTCCCTGGAGTTAACAACACTTCTTCAACAAATTTCAAAGAAATTTCTTTAGTTGTTGGGTTTTCTTTTTTCTCATAAGCACTGTGAATTTCAGCCTTAATAATCCCAAGGAACCTCTTTTGAGGATGCCCATATTTCCCTGTAAATATAACCAATATCCCGCCAGGTATATTTTTTCTCTGCTGCGAATCAGTTAATTTTCTTGCAATATCATATGACGATACAGAAAAAGTATCATCCTCTTGAGAAATGATGCTATCTACAATTCTCGGCAAGTCACCATCACCTTGATTTACTATCTGCATCTGTACAGCTTTTGAGCCATCGCCAAGAGCATCACGCACTCTTTTCTTGAACTCTTCCATTGCATTATCGTCAAACCTTGTATACTCGTGACTTTGCAAAGGCTCTACTTTATTCCCATCCGGATCTCTTTGATAGACTTGATGGATTATAATCCGGTCAATTATTAGATTAACTAATTGCATAATCTTCCCTACGGTCTTTTTCTTACTTGAGAAACCTTGGCATGAAAAAAATTGTTCTATTTGTCTTTGAACTTTCCTGCGTGCAATGAACTCTGAAACTTCTTTATCCAGCACGAAGCTTTGTGCTAACCGAGCCTTCTTGAAAGCTTGGTGCTGGAGAAATCCAACCAACTCCACATCCGCTTCACAGTATGCGTCTTCAAGCATATCTTCGCTGATTGTGTCACGCTACCATTGGCGGGCATTTTTCCCCTTTTCGTTTGCATAGAAATGCAACAAAAATCTTACTCTCCATCCTTGCATCCTCCCAGTAGCGCTGCGGGCCCGTACCTATCGCACAGATGCATAAAAACCAGCACGTTTAGAGCGCAGGCGGGGCGGGGTGTCGACGGCGCGCCAGGGGGCGCTGCAGGGTGGTCAGAAGGCTCGAAGGCCGCCTATAACCACCAGCTGTTTCACTCAATGGTGATGACGCGCTGACCACCAGACGCCCACACCAAGCTGTGATATGCCCTGCGTGGCGAAGGGCAGGAACATCTCGAATCAGGCATTTAAACCGAGATGAAAAAAGCCACCCTGGTCAGAGGGTGGCGGTATCTGAAGGACGAGCTTGTTGAAGGGGCCGAGTGCTACCGTGAGGGATCAAGGCCCCTATCTTCGGCACCATCCAGCGAGTAGCTTCGGAAGCTCACGATCTCTTCACCTGCCCACTCGTTGACCTCGCGCATGGCCGCCTGAAGGGGCTCGAGCTCGTTGGCCACGAATACCCGGGCGGCCTTTTCAACGTCACCGAATCCACCGGTGTTCTGCGGGATGATCCCCATCAGCTGCGGTGGAATGCGGTGCCCGGCGAGCTGGTCATCCCGGGTGATGTTCTTGATGTTCCAGAAGTCGTCCTTGGCTGCGACCTCCGAAACCGGGATGACCTGGACGCCGTCCTTCTTGCCATTGGGCGAGTACAGGAAGAGATTGCGGAAGTTGCCGGGGCCCTTGGTCATCAATCAAGACAAGCAAGAGGCCAGCGGCCATCGTTCAGCTGCTATGCTCGACGTGTATGATCTGAGCATACCTTTTGTCAGCCACCCAGAAGGAGCAAACAGAAATGATTGAGCTAGATTCTCTACCTCCAGATATCGATAGTGACTGGGAGTGCATCCACACCTCGAAGATATCTTCCTCATGCATCCGAATTTGCCTTGCATCACCCAATGATCCGACGCATGAGGAGCAGCTCGACTTAGACTTAGGAACGAGCGAACGCGCAGAACAATATGCGTCCAGTGAAAAACGAAGGAGGTGGCGAACATTTTCAGATATTGAGGATTCGGGCGTTCTTGGAATAGCCAAGCTCTTCGAAACCGTGAAAAAGATCTAGCAACTTAACCTTGTCTGAGCATGCCTGATGTTACGCAGACACAAAAAAACCGCCTCGAGGGGCGGTTTTGATGTTGCAACAAGCTTTTGATTTCCAACCATCTTTTAGATGGTGCCGGCACCAGGAGTCGAACCCGGGACCTACTGATTACAAGTCAGTTGCTCTACCAACTGAGCTATGCCGGCTCGGGT
This sequence comes from Halomonas sp. DP3Y7-2, assembly GCF_019800795.1. NCBI lineage: Bacteria > Pseudomonadati > Pseudomonadota > Gammaproteobacteria > Oceanospirillales > Halomonadaceae > Halomonas > Halomonas sp. DP3Y7-2. Next base: position 18,613 of record NZ_JAHVKJ010000014.1, on the reverse strand, counting down.
CGACCTAACGGTCGCTTGCTGCTCTGATGATTCGCCTTTCAGCGCTTCACCCGAAACGGGGTTGGCGTGGCTGGGGTAGCAGGATTCGAACCTGCGCATGCCGATACCAAAAACCGGTGCCTTACCACTTGGCGATACCCCAGCAGAGTTGGTGGCCAGAGACGGAATCGAACCGCCGACACGGGGATTTTCAATCCCCTGCTCTACCAACTGAGCTATCTGGCCCCTTGCCAACGCGACGTATTAAACCAATTCCTCCGTTTTCCGTCAACCCCTTTTCTTTCAAAATGATGGCGACCACGACCGAAGCAGGCTGAAGCCTAGATATCACGCGGGACGTAGCCCTCTGCGCGGTCGGTTTCCTGATTGTCGAAGAAGCGTTCCATCTGCTCCATCAGGTACTCGCGGCTGCTGGGCTCCATCATGTTGAGGTGCTTCTCGTTGATCAGGCGGGTCTGCAGCGCCTGCCACTCCTCCCAGGCCTGACGCGAAATGCTGGCCTGGATCTCCTGGCCCTTCTTGCCCGGCAGGGGCGGAAACGGCAGGGCGTCGAGTTCTTTCTGATACTTGCGGCAGAATACGGTCTGGCTCATGACTCTCTCCTGTGGGTGCAGCGTCTGCTGAAGCGCCAAATAGATGAAGCGGTCGCTAGCTGGCCCGAGCATAGCAGCCCAGGCCGGCCTCGCTTAAGCCCTCTCCGGCCCTGGTGGGCGCAGAGTAAAGGGCGCCAGCGTTTCCAGCAGCTTTTTCACCGGCGCCGCCAGTCCAACTGACTCCGGCGCCTCCGGGTCGTACCACATGCGCCCCTCGGCGACCTGATCCGCCGCCTCTACTTGCGCTGGTACAGGCGTGATCTCGAGCCGGAAGTGGCTAAACACATGTACAAAGCTCTGCCACGGCGCCTGCCTTTGTGCATGCCCCATCTGCAGGGCGAGCCATGTATCGATCTCGTCATCGCTGTCGAACTGCGGCAAGCTCCACAGCCCGCCCCACAGCCCCTGGGAAGGTCGCTGCTCCAACAGAATACGACCACGCCGGTCACGCAATACCAGCATTCGGGTCTGACGCAGCGGAACACGCTTCTTCGGCTTGGACTCGGGGAAACGCTTTTGCTCGTTGCGCGCTCGCGCCACACAGACATCGTTGAAGGGGCAACGCTCACACTCAGGTTGGCCACGACGACACAGCGTCGCGCCCAGGTCCATCATGCCCTGGGTAAAGTCCACCACCCGCTTGGTTGGTGTGTAGTGGTCGGCCAGCGTCCACAGCTGTCGCTCCACGGCAGGTCGACCAGGCCAACCTTCCACCGCATGCAGGCGGGTCAGCACGCGTTTGACGTTACCGTCCAGAATGACCGCACGCCGTCCGGTGCTCTGGGCGATGACCGCGCCAGCCGTCGACCGCCCTATGCCGGGCAGTGCTGCCATGGCGTCGACGCTGTCGACCGGAAACTCTCCGCCATGCTGTTCCACCACCTCTCTGGCAGCTTTATGCAGATTCCGGCCTCTTGCGTAATACCCAAGCCCGGTCCATAGGTGGAGCACCTCATCCTGAGAGGCCTCTGCCAACGACTGCACATCAGGAAACCGCTGCATGAAGCGCTCGAAATAGGGAATAACAGTGGCCACCTGGGTCTGCTGCAGCATGATTTCCGAGACCCACACGGAATATGCCGTGCGATTCTCCTGCCATGGCAGATCATGCCGTCCATGCCGGTCAAACCATGCCAGCAGGCGTTCAGCAAAGGCCGTTCCGGTCAGCACTGGTTGCGCCACCGCGGCCTCCTGATGCTGCTGTCGATCATCGGGGCGCCCGGGGGCTTCTGTATAATATTTCATAAAACCAGATAGTTAGTGATCACAAACCAGGATACACACGAAAAAAAGCGCCGACACGGTGGTCGGCGCAGAGACTGGCTTGCTTGATGCTCAATTAAATAGACCACGGACTGCGTCACGAAGTTCCTGGCCAGCTTTTTCACCGATGCGCTCGTCGAGTCGCTCGAGCTCCTTGCCCACCCGATCCTCGACTTCTTCATTCAGGCGAGCCTTGGCTTCGTCAGCGACCAGGTTGCCCAGGTTGCTCTGGAATGCCGCCATGTCAAAGCGGCACCATTGGCTGCTGTCGTCTTCCAGTGAGCCTTCACAGTGCACCGGAAAGGGCACCTTCTCGAGACGCCGATTCACGCTGCAGGCGGCGTCAGCGGTATCTACGAAACGTGCCGCGCCGTCAGCGTCAAAGGTTTGCGCGCCGAGGTCCAGGCGTCCGCCACCCGCGACTTCGATGCCCGGCAGGGTAATCAGCAGGTCATCGTTGTGGGCGACGCCATCACGAATGACAAAGCGCGCGCTGATGTTGTCGAAGCGGGTGTTTTCACTCCATTCACGGGTGGTCTGCTCACCTTCGAGACGGGCCACCGCGGTACACAGCTGACGCGACACATTGGCGCGTGGAATGCTGCCGTCGTTGATCCGCGTATCCAGCGTGCCGTTGAGGTGGCGAGTCAGCTCATGGCGCGCATTCCCCCGGGTGGTCAGCTCACCGCTGGCGACCAGAGAGCCACTGACCGGCGCCGGCTGCTGGCCGAGCGAGGTCAACAACGATTCCAGACGCACGCTCTCGATGACCGGCGCCAGCTGCCAGGCAAGGGTGTCGCCGCTGGCATCCAGCGACCCGGTCGCCTTCAGGCGGCCCTCATGAAAGCCTGCCGCAAACTCGGTGAGCCGATGAACGCCGCCCTCCCCTTCCATTTCCAGGCTAACGTCCTGATATTGCTGTCCACCAAGCACAAGCTGACCCAACGACAGGGAAATGCGCTCGTCCAACTGCGCCAGGAAGCTGGCGGGCACAATGGCAGGCGCTTCCTCCTGCGCCAGCGCAGCGCTGATGCCCGGCAGGCCGCTAGCCGCCGTGTCCTGCTGCGGTGGTGGCAGGTAGTTGTCGGCGTTCAGTCGATCGCCATCCAGATCGGCCTCAAGGCGTGACCCGTCAAAGTCGGCTGACAGACTGCCTGAGTAGGTGTTGTCATCCAGCACCAGCGTCAGTCCGCTAAGGGATAGACCTTCCAGGGTGCCTTCCACCGGACTGGTCAAGGCGACTTCGGTGAGAGCCTCGTCACTGGTCATGCGCGGCATGGCGCCCATCCGCGCCAGCCAGGGATGCAGCGACAGCGGCGCGAGACGGACCTGACCGTCATAGCGCGGAGCGTCATTCAGGCCAGTCACGTTGAGATTGCCCTTGATCGATAGACTGTCAGGCCCGGTCAGGGCAATGTCCCTGACTTGCGCCGTCCCTGCAGCGAGATCAGATTCGAGCTGAAAGGCCAGCGCCAGCGCGACACGTTTTTCCCCCAAGGAGGGAGTCAGCAGGCTGGCATCGAGCTGGCTAGGTGCCATGTGAACGCGCTGTTCGCTCAGGTTGAGCACCAGCTCCTCACTGCTCAGGGTGGCTTCCTGGGGTTCCGCTGCTCCTTCCACCAGCGTGCTGGTCTCCAGGGTAAGATCGGTCAGCACATGGCGACTGTCGGCCAGTCCCAGGTTGACGTCAGCGTCGAGCGAGACGTCACTCTGCAGACTGGCGATGGCGTCACCCTCTTCATTGTGCTGGCCGTCAACCAGGCCGTAGACGCGCAGCTGGAAGGTCGAACTGAGGGGGAAGGCAGTATCAGGATTGACGTTGCTGCCATTGATGGTGAGCTTGTCGGCCTGCCATTCACGCTGCGCCAGCTGATCCACCAGGGACAGCTGACCATTGGTGACTTCGACACTGGCGATGTTCAGGGCAACGGACAACCCTCCATCGTCGCTGGGATTGGGACCCGCGCTGGCCGGGGCGAGCGCCTTTTCGGCGTCCTGTCCCTTGTCTTCCAGACGCTCAAGCAGTGCTTCCCAGTTGCCCGTGCCTTCGGCATCACGTTCAAGGTTCAGCGTCAGGCCATCCAGCGTCAGACCATCGATGGCGATTTCGCCACGCAGCAAAGGGGTAAACGCCAGGCTGACCGATGCCCGAGAAAATGCGGCGAAGGCCGGCGCATCATCAGGCTGGTCGGCCAGGCGCGCCTCTGCCTGAGCCACACTGACGCCAATACGTGGATAGAAGGACCACTCCAGCGGGCCTTCGAGCGACAGATCCAGCCCGGTATGCTCCTGCACCACCGCCACCAGCCGCGGCTTCATGTCTTCCGGATTGAAGAAGGTGGTGACGTAAACCACCGCTCCCACCGTCACCAGCGCAAGGACGCCGACGACCGCCAGAAGGGTTCTTACAAGACGTTTCATGTGCCGCTTTCTCCCGTGGGCAGGTCGAGTTGAAAATCATCACCGCTACGCGTCAGTTGATACCCCAGGCGCTTGAGCAGCATCTGGTCGGCCAGCGTCAATTGGGACGCCGCCACGCTGAGCTTCATGCCTTCTTGGTTGGCGGCTGCGCTGATCAAAGCCAGCAATCGCGAGCCCACGCCACGCCGACGCGTCGTCTTGCGCACACACAGGTCACGCATATGCCAGCGGTCATCGCCTTGGCTGACGGCCACTGCCCCCAGCAGCCGCTCGTTGAAACGAGCCGTCCAGAAGAAGCCTCGCTCAAGCTGACCGGTAACGTAAGTCCCCGGGGGTAGCTGGATGCGGTCTTCTGGCGCATCGGCATAAATTCGAGTCAGGTCGATCCTCACCTGTTCATCGGCGTCCCAGACATCCCGGTCGACGCGATAGAGAGTCACCGGCATAAGCTGTCTCCCTTGGCCGGAGGGCGGCGCAAGCCGCCACTGGAATGGTGGCATTGTAGCGGATGGGGGCGCGGATTCACTATAATGGCAGCCTTGTGCGCCTCGCACCGCGAGCGGCCCGCCCTGAATCAAGGCCTCATATTCGACATGCGCGCGAGCGCAGGAGACGACATGTCCGAGCGTATTGCCACGGTCAGCCGTGACACCAAGGAAACCCAGATCAGCGTCACCCTCAACCTGGATGGCGAAGGCAACCTCAAGGGTGAAAGCGGCGTTCCCTTCCTCGATCACATGCTCGACCAGGTGGCTCGCCACGGCATGGTCGACCTGGACATCGACGTCACCGGTGACCTGCACATCGACGACCACCATACCGTCGAGGATCTTGGCATCACACTGGGACAGGCATTCGCCAAGGCCATCGGCGACAAGCGCGGTATCTACCGTTACGGCCACGCTTATGTGCCACTGGATGAAGCCCTGTCTCGCGTGGTCATCGACTTCTCCGGCCGCTCAGGCCTGTTCATGAATGTCGACTTCACCCGCGCCAACATTGGCCGCTTCGACACCCAGCTGTTCTGGGAATTCTTCCAGGGCTTCGTCAACCATGCCCAGGTCACCCTGCACATCGACAACCTGAAAGGCTTCAATGCCCATCACCAGGCCGAGACCATCTTCAAGGCGTTTGGTAGAGCGTTGCGCATGGCCGCTGCCGAAGACCCTCGCATGGCGGGCAAGATGCCTTCTACCAAGGGTAGCCTGTAACTCGGTCGCCTGCGGCCAACTCCGCCAGAATCACAACATCTGAGGTGATCTCCGACGGAGGCGCCTCGGGGCCAACCATCAAGGAGCGCTTCATGACCATTGCCGTCATCGACTACGGGATGGGCAATCTCCATTCTGTCGCCAAGGCACTGGAACACGTCACCCACGAAAATGTGCTGGTGACCCGCGATGCCCGCTCGATCCAGGGGGCGACTCGCGTCGTACTGCCAGGCCAAGGCGCCATCCGCGACTGCATGGGAGAGCTTGAACGGACCGAGCTGAGCGGACTGGTACGGGAGCTGTTGGCTAACCAGTCGAAGCCTCTGCTGGGTATCTGTGTGGGCCAGCAGATGCTGATGGACCACAGCGACGAGAATGGTGGCGTCGACTGCCTGGGCTTTCTGTCCGGTCAGGTCCGCAAGTTCCCGCTGGACATGCAGGACACCCAAGGGGCTCGCCTCAAGGTGCCGCACATGGGATGGAACCTGGTCCAGCAGCCTAACGCCCACCCGCTGTGGAACGGTATCGAGCCCGGCGCACACTTTTACTTCGTGCATAGCTACTATGTCGCCGCAGAGCAGGACGAGCAGGTATTCGGCACCACGGAGTACGGCAACGTCAGCGCGCACGTGGCCGTCGGCCGTGACGCGACCTTTGCGGTGCAATTCCATCCCGAAAAGAGCGCTCGTGACGGCCTGAGGCTGCTCGAGAACTTTGTGCAATGGACGCCCTGACCGGGTCGCGATTCGGCACCGCCCAACCACCCCGCCCACAGCGTTTGTGGTGGCATGGCGGCACGCGCTCCCCTGGTCTTCGTCTCACGCAGCTCTACAGGCACACTCTAGGCACACTCTAGGCACACTTTAGGCACCCCCCCCGAGGACACAACATGCTGGTAATTCCCGCCATCGATCTCAAGGATGGGCAGTGCGTCCGTCTCAAGCAAGGCCGCATGGATGAGGCCACCACCTACGGTGACGATCCGGTCGCCATGGCCGCCCGTTGGGTCGAGGCTGGCGCGCGCCGTCTGCATCTGGTCGATCTCAATGGCGCCTTTGAGGGACGTCCGGTCAACGGCGAAGCCGTCACCGCCATTGCGCGGCGCTATCCCGACCTGCCTATCCAGATCGGCGGGGGTATCCGCAGTGCGGAGACCATCGAGCATTATCTGACCGCTGGCGTTTCCCAGGTCATCATCGGCACCAAGGCGGTCAAGGAACCGGACTTCGTCACGCAGATGTGCCGCGCCTTCCCTGGCCACATCATCGTCGGCCTCGACGCCCATGATGGACGCGTGGCGACCGATGGCTGGGCTGAGGTATCGGAAGTGCTGGCCGTGGACCTGGCCAAGCGCTTTGCCGACGACGGCGTCTCCAGCATTGTCTACACCGATATTGCGCGCGACGGCATGATGAATGGCGTCAACGTGGAAGCCACCGCCGCCCTGGCGCGAGATGGTGGTATCCCGGTCATCGCCTCGGGCGGTGTCACCAACCTGGATGACCTGCGTGCCCTGATCGCGGCAGGCGAGCCAGGTATCCTTGGTGCCATTACCGGCCGCGCCATCTACGAAGGCAGTCTGGATGTGGCTGAAGGCCAGCGCCTGTGCGACGAACTGACCCAGGTCTGAGGAGGCTCCATGGCACTTTCCAAGCGCATCATTCCGTGTCTCGACGTTGATGCCGGACGCGTGGTCAAGGGCGTCAACTTTGTCGGCATTCGTGACGCCGGCGACCCGGTGGAAGTGGCCCAGCGCTACAACCAGCAGGGCGCCGACGAGATCACCTTCCTCGACATCACCGCCAGCCACGAGGATCGCGATACCACCGTCGACATGGTCGAGCGCATCGCTGGCGAAGTCTTTATCCCGCTTACCGTGGGTGGTGGCATTCGCACCTGTGACGATATCCGCACCATGCTCAACGCTGGTGCCGACAAGGTCTCGATCAATACTGCGGCGGTGACCAATCCCGACTTCGTGAGGGAAGCCGCAGAGCGCTTCGGCAGCCAGTGCATCGTCGTGGCCATCGATGCCAAGCGGGTCAGCGCCGACGGCGAACCCGCCCGCTGGGAGATCTTCACCCACGGCGGTCGCCGGCCGACAGGTCTGGATGCGGTCGAGTGGGCAAAGAAGATGGTGGAGTACGGCGCCGGTGAACTGCTGCTTACCAGCATGGACCGGGATGGCACCAAGGCTGGCTTCGACCTGGGCGTGACCCGCGCGATCAGCGACGCCGTGGCCGTGCCGGTCATTGCTTCCGGTGGCGTCGGCAATCTGGATCACCTGGTCGAGGGCGTCAGCGAAGGTCATGCCGACGCTGTGCTCGCCGCCAGTATCTTCCACTTTGCCGAGTACACCATCCCTGAGGCAAAGCGCTACATGGCCGACAGAGGCATCACCATGCGCCTCTAGGTGCCTCCTCGCCCGGTACAGGCCTGGCGTGGCCTGCCAACAGCCGGCCCGCGAGATAGCCTCTAAGGGGCACGGCAAGATAAGTGCTACAAGGTGCCCTAAGCATGTCGCCCCCGTCAGGTAGTCACTGGCGGGGGCGACATGCAAGAGGCGGTCTGCCTGGACCGCCGACAGGCTCAGTCCAGCGTCAGCCCGAGATTGCTGACACCGCCATTGCGGCCCAACTTCTTCAATACTTTCATCTGTTTCTTGGAGGGCTCTGCTTCGGCCTCCTCCAACGCGGCATCCTGAAAATCGTTTTCGTCTTCCATCAGCGGATGCGTCTTGACCACCTGCGCCAAGCGCTCGGCATCATCTTCGCCTTCCGTCAGCTCGATAAACCCACGCACCGCGGCGCGCGACACCCGGCTCACCTCAAGCACGGCGTCCGGAGCATCACCCCGCATGGTGTCGAGTATCGCCGACAGTGCCACCACGGCATCCAGTGCACGCCGCGCACCAAAGCTGTCGTCATCCGCCGGCGGTTCAAGCTCCGCCAGCTTTTCGGCCTGACGGTCGAAGTCGATCCGCGCGTCCTTGACGGTCAACTGCTCCCAGACCAGGTCCAGAATCACGCGCATGCCGGAAATATCTCCGTGGCCACTGGTATCGGCATAGAGCGCATAGTTGGGCAACATGCGCTCGGTCAGCGCGGCCATGAAGCCCTGCTGCTGTCGGAGGGACAGCGCTTGCAAGCGCTGGTGAAATCCTGGTTTCGCCATGACGGCTCCTGTATGGCCTCAATCTCGAGAGTTCGACGGCTGACGTCGCGTCTCGACGTCATGGCCTGGGAATGTTGACGCTAATTTATCGCTGGGGCTCACGGCTGAACGTCACTGCTGGGGCTTACGGCTCCAGGCTATGGCCAGAACCGATCCTGGGCAATGCGTCCGCGGGCATCAAACGCCACCCCTTCGTCCATCAATCGATTGCGTTGCTCGTCTGCGCCCCCATGGTCTGCCAGCTTACGCGACGCGGTAACGACCCTGAACCAGGGCAAGCCATGCCCGGAAGGCAGGTCGCGCAGCGCCCTCGCCACCATGCGGGCGGTCGCGCCATCGGTCATGGCAGCAATCCGACCGTAACTGGTCACCCGACCAGGGGGAATCTCACTGATGATCGTGAGGATCTGTTCTCGAACGTTCGGATTCATGTAACCTTTGGTTCTGGTTGCATTTTCATCGAGGGCCGAAGGATTCGGCCCGGCACTGGAGCGAGGCCCCATGCACCTTCATCTGCTGCAGCACCATCCACACCTGGGCCCCGCACGCATCGGCGACTGGCTGACCAGCATGGGACACAGCTTCACCATCTTCCATCTCTACGACGGAGAACTGGTCCCACGCCCCGGCGATTGCGATGCCCTGATCATTCTCGATGACCTGGAGGAACGGACCTCTGCGCCATGGCTCAAGGCTGAACGCAAGCTGATCGACCAGGCGCTGGACGGCCAGAAACCCTTGCTTGGCCTGGGTAGCGGGGCCCGGCGTATCGCTGCGGCACTGGGCGCACCGGTGGGCCGGGGCACCCGTGCCGAGATCGGCTGGCACGTCGTTCACCTCGCCGATGACAGCCCCTTCGACCTACCCGACGATTTTTCCGCTCTGCTATGGCACCGCCAAGTCTTTGGCCTACCCGACGATGCCTTGCCCCTAGGCGGCACGGCGTCGAGCCCCGTGCTGGGATTTTCCTGGGACGCGGGCCGCGTCGTAGGACTCGCCTGCCATCTGCATCACCATAGCGAGAGCCTGCAGGCGCTGCTGTCCCAGATTCCACCGCCGGAAGGGGCTGAGCCACCTCCCGCGTCACCCTCAGGCCAGGATATCGTGGACGCCACCCAGCGGCTCGATACACTGGCACCGCTGCTGGATCGCCTGCTCAGCCAGTGGTTGCGCAGCGCGCCGGCCGGTTGAAGCACCTTCAGCTTGCCGCTGCCCGCTGCTGGCTCCAGTGGCGGGCGAAGTCGAGGCAACTGTCCCAATCGCCAACGTGCAGGAACTCTCGCTCCCCGTGCTTTTCAAGCTGGTAGCGGTACATCGGATCGTAGTACTCGGTCAGCAGGGGCGCCAGCCAAGCCTCATGGGCCTGGCGATTGCCGGCTTGGTGCTCGCGAAACGCCAGCGCCTGCAAGCGCTCGAGCCTGGCCAGGCGGGCGCTTCCCAGGCGTTTCTTGAGCCGCCCGAGGGCCGAAGACAGCTGCTTGCGCATCAGTTTCCAGCCCAGCACTTCGCCGAACTGCTGGCGGTAAACCGTCCACAGGTCGTCGATGTAGTCCTTGTGGATCTGATTCAGCCGCCAGTCCAGGGGCATCTCCACCCGGATCCGCGGTGCCACTTCCATGCCTCGCCAGAACGTCAAGGGTATGTTGGCGGCACCGATGTGGCGCGACTCATCTTCCAGCACCATAGGGCCGTGCAACGAGAGAAGGCGCCGCCCCATGTCATGTTCGAAGTCGATCTGGCTGGGTGCGATCAAGGGATGCCGGCCAAACGCAGAGCCCTTGTGGCGGGCACACCCTTCAAGGTCCAGCCCATTGTCCAGCGCCTGGACGATGGCGGTCTTGGCACATCCGGTCAGCCCGCCCACGACCAGCATCGGTTGACTGGCGGCCTCGTCGATACGCGCGCACAGTCCCTGGCGCATGGCCTTCCAACCGCCTTCGATGCGCGGGCGCTCAATCCCTGACTCCATCAGCCAGCGCTGCGCGATCTGGGAGCGAAGCCCACCGCGAAAGCAATAGATGATGGCGTCCGGCGTGGACGCCAGCTGGTTCCGCCAGGCATCGATGCGGGCTTGCTTGACCTCGCCGGACACCAGGCGCTCACCCAACGCGATGGCCGCATCCTGGCCAGATTCCTTGTAGGCAATTCCGACCCGGTGGCGCTCGTCGTTATTCATCAACGGCAGGTTGACCGCGCCAGGCAGGCTCCCCTGGGCAAACTCGACCGGCGCCCGCACGTCGATCAAGGTTCTTCCCTCGACCAGCAGTCCGAGATCTGCCGGTACCTGCGGCAGTGTCATCCGCGCACCTCGATCAAGGCGTCGCCACGGGCCTCGACCACCTCACCGAAGGGGGCCAGTTCGATGCCGAACTCGCGACCCACGCGCTCCACGTCGTCTTCCCAGGAGGGGTGTACGGAGATCAACAGGCCACCGGAGGTCTGCGGATCGCACAACCATTGCCAGTGTGCCTCGTCCATCGCTGGCAAGCTGGCGCCCAGGGCTTCGCGGTTGCGGCGGGTGCCGCCGGGCACGGCCCCCTGGCGGCGATAAGCTTCGGCCTCGGCCAGACGAGGCAGCCGCCGGAAATCAATGCGAGCCGCTACGCCACTGGCCGCGCATACCTCAGAGAGATGGCCTGCCAAGCCGAAGCCGGTGACATCCGTCATCGCATTGACGCCCTCGATACGCGCCAGCGACGCCCCAATCTTGTTGCTGACCAGCATGGTCTCGCGCGCCAGGCCATGATGACCACTTTGCAACAGGCCCTGTTTCTCGGCGGTGGTCAGCATGCCAACCCCCAGGGGCTTGGTCAGAAACAGCAGGTCCCCCGGCTTGGCTCCCTTGTTGAGCTTGAGGTGCTTGAGATCTACCAACCCGTTGACGGAGAGGCCAAAGATGGGCTCAGGCGCATCAATGGAATGTCCTCCGGCAAGGGCAAGGCCCAGCTCCCGACACACGGCTTGAGCGCCCGCCACGACATCACCGGCAATATCCGGCCCAAGCTTGTCCAGCGGCCAGCCCAGGATGCCCAGCGCCATCACCGGGTCGCCGCCCATGGCGTAGACGTCACTGATGGCATTGGTGGCGGCGATACGCCCGAAATCGAAGGGGTCATCGACAATCGGCATGAAGAAGTCGGTGGTACTGATCATGCCACGCCCATCCCCCAGGTCGAAGACAGCGGCATCCTCACGCCCCTGGTTGCCCACGATCATCTGCGAGTGACTCGCCCCCGGGCCTGCCTTGGCCAGGATGCCATCGAGCACGTCAGGGGCGATCTTGCAGCCACAGCCGGCACCGTGACTGTATTGGGTCAAGCGGATGGCGCTCATGTAAACCTCCTTGGCAGTGATAGGCCCATTCTACACCAGCCGAACCGCACAACGCGGCCCTGCGTGTGGCTGGCCCCTGGCATGTCATCTGCGCCACGAGGAAGCCTGCCACGGGTTCAGGGCCTGCCTTGCGGCGCTGCGGGAACGTGCTGATGCGGCGCCTAGGCAACCCTGCGCGATGTATTCGAGCTGTCTTTGGTGCAAGCCGCCGGGCTACAGCACTTCCAGCGCGTCGGATAGCTTGTCCACGGGCACCACTTCCATGCCCTGGGGAGAGGTCTTGGGCGCGTTTCCTCGCGGCACGATGGCGCGGGTAAAACCATGCTTGGCAGCTTCGACAATGCGTTCCTGGCCACTTGGCACCGGACGAATCTCCCCAGACAGCCCCACCTCGCCGAACACCACCAGCTCCCGCGGTAGCGCGCGCCCTTGCAGGCTGGACACCACCGCCAGCAGGACGGCCAGGTCGGCGCTGGTTTCCAGGACCTTGACGCCTCCGACCACATTGAGGAACACGTCCTGATCCCCGGTGAACAGGCCGCCGTGACGGTGCAGCACCGCCAGCAGCATCGACAGGCGATTGGCGTCGAGCCCGACCGCAACGCGGCGCGGGTTGCCCAGTGCCGACTCGTCCAGCAAGGCCTGTACTTCCACCAGGATGGGCCGGGTACCCTCCCATACCACCATGACCAGACTGCCCGCCGCCTGCTCCTGCTGACGCGACAGAAAGATGGCGCTGGGGTTCTTCACCTCTTTCATGCCATGTTCCAGCATCGCAAAGACGCCCAGCTCGTTGACCGCACCAAAGCGGTTCTTCTGGCCGCGCAAGGTACGAAAGCGCGAGTCGGCGCCACCTTCGAGCAACAATGAGGCATCGATCATGTGCTCAAGCACCTTCGGCCCGGCCAGGGTGCCATCCTTGGTGACGTGCCCCACCAGCAGCAGCACCGTGTTCGACTGCTTGGCAAAGCGCGTGAGCGCCGCCGCGGACTCACGCACCTGGGCAACGCCACCAGGCGCAGACGAAATGTCCTCAAGGTGCATGGTCTGGATAGAGTCGATCACCAGCACCTCGGGACGCTCACGCTCTGCCACCGCCAGAATGGTCTCGATACTGGTCTCCGCCAGCATCTTGAGCCCTTGGGTTGGCAGCTGCAGACGGTGGGCCCGCATGGCGACCTGAGATAGCGATTCCTCGCCGGTCACATACAGCACGCTGCGCTGCTGGGCCAACTTGCAGGCGGTCTGCAGTAGCAGCGTCGACTTGCCGGCCCCCGGGTGTCCGCCCAACAGCACGGCCGATCCGGGCACCAGACCGCCACCCAGCACCCGGTCAAATTCGGCAAAGGTGGACGACAGTCTGGGCACTTCGGACAGGTCGACGTTGGCAAGATCGATCACCTCCGTCGACAGGCTGCCGCTATATCCGCCTCGGCCACTTGTACCAGCGCTTGTTCCGCTGCGGGCCGGTGACGACAAGCGCACCTCGCTCAGGGTGTTCCACTCCTGACACGCGGAACATTGGCCCTGCCACTTGCGATACTCGGCACCGCACTCAGTGCATACAAAGGCGCTCTTGGCCTTGGCCATAGACGTTCTCTCTCATTCTCTGGCGGGCTCGCCGTCAACGGTCAACGGCCTGCCAAACAGGTCGTAATAGGGAGCCGAGGGGACCGACCGATGCTTGCGACGCCGCCTAGGTGATCAGCGCAAGGGCGACTCTCAAGCGACAGCGCTGGCTTAACCGCACCGTACCACGCAAAAGGGCAGCCAAAGGCTGCCCTTTTGTCACTGGCCGTCGCGCTTACTGCTGGCGAGTCAGCTGCAGCATGTCATTGTTCTGGAAACGACGACGCTGCGGATCGATCAGCTCCAGCGTCTGCGGATTGACACGCATGAAGTAGTAGGTCTGACCTTCTCCGTTAGGCACCAGTTCGTAAACGGTGGCTTCCGGGTTGTCTGCGGTACCGGTCAACACATCCCAGTTGCCGGAGTAGTTCTCGTTCGGCGGATTCTGGGGGTGGTTCTGGTAGGCAGCGGTCAGATCGAAGGTGCGCTGTGCCGGAGCACCTTGCTCTTCACCGTCCATGGTGACAGTCAGGGCGATGCCGTCGCAGTTGCGGCACGGCAGGGTACCCTGATAGGTCGCAGACGTTGCCTGGATGGCTTCACCACCGGCAGTGTCATCGCTGGGGCCACTCGCACAGCCGGCCAAAAGGGCGAGCATGGCGGATCCCGCCAGCAAAGTCCTGAGTTGCATATAAGTCCTCCTAACCATTGAGCATGGAACCGACGAATCGGCAGCCTGACGACAGCATAACCTCCCTGCTTCCCTGCGCACAGCCCTGTGTTGTCCTGCACTTAGGACACTGGGGGCATCACATGGGCAAAGATCAGTCCCAGTACGATCGGCATGACGATCAGGCTACCCAGATTGCCGATCAGCACCAGCGACGCCACGGTATGTGGCTGCTGGCGGTACTGCTCGGCCACCAGATAATTGAGCACCGCCGGCGGTAGTGCTGCAAAGACCCACAGTGACGCTGCCTTGAGTCCTTCCAGCTCGAACAGTGCGATCAATGGCCATGCCAGCACAAGTCCTGACAGTGGGCACAGCAGCGCGCCCAACAGCCCGATTTTCCAGTCTCCAAAGTCGATATCCAGCATACGCACACCCAAGGCGAACAGCAGCAGCGGAATACAGACGCCGCCCAGCATGTGCATGGCTTCCAGCAACCAGCTTGGCAGCGCCAAGCCAGACAGGTTGACCGCAAGCCCGGCCAGGCTGGCCAGCACGATGGGCATTCTCATCAGACGCCAGAGCGGCGTATGCGGGCTGAGCATCTTCAGCCCCAGTGAAAAATGCAGCACCATCTCGACGATAAACAACACCACCGCGGCCGGCAGCGCCTCCTCGCCAAATGCCAAAATGAGCAAAGGTATGCCCATGTTGCCCGAGTTGTTGAACATCATCGGGGGCACGACCGTCTTGGCGTCGAGTTTCAGCCACTTGACGATCGGCCAGACCAGCAAGCCAGACCCCACCACAATGATGGCGCCCGCCAGAGCCAGCCACGCATACTCTTCCAGCGGCGCCTTTCGATCTGCCAGCACCACAAACACCAGCATGGGAACGAAAAGCTCCATGTTAAGGGTGTTAAGGCTCCGAATATCGGGGGAGCGCAGGCGCCCATAGAGGGTCCCGGCGCCAGATATCAAAAAGACCGGCAGCAAGGTGGCAAGGATCTGGGCAGTCATGGAATCCCTTAGGCGGCGAATGGCTAAGCAAGCGCAGCGTATCATGCCGGCGACTTGCGCAGGGCGGTGGCAGCGGTCACCATGACCAAAGTGGTAAACACGCCTTCTACCTCTGCCAAGCGAGAGACCATGAGCAAGTTGTGGAGTCCAAGCGTCAGGGAGCTAACCCCCTACGTACCGGGTGAGCAGCCCCGCGAGAAGCTGATCAAGCTCAACACCAACGAGAATCCCTACCCTCCCGCACCTGGGGTGGAGCGTGTGCTGCGTGAGTTTTCGCCAGACCACTTGAGACGCTACCCGGATCCTACCTCGAGTGCCTTGCGGGACTCCCTGGCCCATGCGCTCGGTACTACGGCTGACCACGTGTTCGCCGGCAATGGTTCAGATGAAGTACTGGCGCTGGCCTTCCAGGCGTTTTTCCGGCAAGAGCGGCCACTGGCCATGCCGGACATTTCCTACAGTTTTTACCCTGTCTATTGCCGCATGTACGGCATCGACAGCCGCACCTTTCCCTTGAACGATGACTGGAGCGTTGACCTGGACGCGCTGGCCAGCGATAGCGGTGGCGTCATTTTCGCCAACCCCAACGCTCCCACCGGACATGGCCACGGACGTGAGGCCATTGCCGCCTTGCTCGAGAAGGTGACGGACCGGGTCGTGCTGGTGGACGAGGCCTACGTCGACTTTGGTGGAGAAAGTGCGGTGCCCCTCGTGGAGCGCTACCCCAACTTGCTGGTAACAGGCACCTTCTCCAAGTCGCGCAGCCTCGCGGGACTGAGGCTTGGCTATGCCGTCGGTTCCCCGGAACTGATCGAAGGCCTGATTCGCGTGAAGGACTCCTTCAATTCCTATCCGGTCGACGCGCTGGCAAGCGCGGTCGGGATCGCCGCACTGGAAGATACCGACTATTTCGAAGCCACTCGGCAAGCCGTCATCACCACGCGGGAACGCACCCGTCAGCGCCTGGCGCAGCTTGGTTTCGAGGTGCTGCCTTCACAGACCAACTTTGTCCTCGCCACACACCCGGAGCACGATGCAGCGCAGCTCTTTCTGGGCCTGCGTGAGCGCGGCGTGCTGGTGCGTCACTTCAATACCGAAGCCCTTCGCCATTACTTGCGCATTTCCATCGGCACCGACGATGAGATGGACTCCCTGGTCGAAGTGCTGGAAATTCTGTGCCGCTGAGTTGAACAGGGCGCCGTCACGGCGCCCACCGTTCCGAGGTTGTCCATGACCGCTCGTCTACCCTTGAGTCGTCTTCACCATGTGGCACTGATCACTGCCCACTATGAATGTGCCAAGCGTTTCTATATCGAGGTACTCGACGCACACGTCTTGAATGAGGCATATCGCAGTGACCGCGATAGCTACAAGCTGGATCTTCTGTTGCCTGGCAACATTCAACTCGAGCTTTTCTCCTTTCCCTCTCCCCCGGCCCGTCCAAGTTACCCTGAAGCCTGTGGCCTGAGGCACATAGCCTTTGCGACGGATGACCTGGATACCTGCGTTGAGATCCT
The DNA here is from genome assembly GCF_019800795.1 of Halomonas sp. DP3Y7-2. Lineage (NCBI taxonomy): Bacteria > Pseudomonadati > Pseudomonadota > Gammaproteobacteria > Oceanospirillales > Halomonadaceae > Halomonas > Halomonas sp. DP3Y7-2. Next base: position 1,843 of record NZ_JAHVKJ010000014.1, on the reverse strand, counting down.
GAAAGAACGGGGGGCCACTCCCGAACCGGTAAGAGTCGACGAGTTTACAGGCGCACGCTTCACCTTTCTGAGCGACCCGGACGGCACACCGATAGAGCTTTATGAGACCACCGCCTGACCGACACTCATGACCCAACGCTGGGAGTAGACGCTGCATGATCAAGGTAGGTTTCTTCAGTTCACAGCCTTACGAGCGACCGTTCTTTCCTGACTCACCTTCATCATCCGTCGAGCTCGTTCACTTCGAGCAGCGCCTCAGCGCTCGCACGGTCACCCTCTGCCAGGGACTCGACGCTGTTTGCGTGTTCGTCAATGATGACCTGAGCCGCACGGTGCTGGAGCGTCTCGCCGTGGTTGGCGTTCGGCTTGTGGCGTTGCGCTGTGCAGGCTTCAACAACATCGACCTCGAGGCAGCGAAACGTCTCAATATTCAGGTGTGTCGCGTCCCCGCCTACAGTCCTGAAGCGGTAGCAGAGCACTGTGTGGCACTGATGCTTTCGCTAAGCCGAAAGATTCACAAGGCCTACAATCGAGTCAGGGAAGATAACTTCGACCTCAATGGCCTGCTCGGCTTCAACCTGTCGGGCAAGACAGTCGGCATCGTCGGCTACGGCCAGATCGGTCAGGCACTGGATCGCATCCTGAGAGGCTTCGGCTGCCGTGTGTTGGTGACAGATGCACATCCAGTACCCCCTGGCATCGAACGAGTGGCACTGGAGCAACTGCTGAAGGAGAGCGATATCGTTTCCCTGCATTGCCCCTTGTTGCCAGAGACGCATCACCTGATCGATGCGGCGGCGTTCGCCGCCATGAAGGACGGCGTCATGTTGATCAACACCAGTCGCGGTGCCCTGATCGATAGCCGTGCCTGTATCGATGCCTTGAAGACGCGCAAGCTTGGTTACCTGGGGCTCGACGTCTACGAGCAAGAGGCGGGTATGTTCTTTGAGGATCATAGCGACGATATACCACTGGACGATATCTTTGCCCGGCTGATCAGCTTCCCGAATGTCGTCGTTACCGGGCACCAAGGTTTTTTCACCCAGGAAGCCCTTGCCGAGATTGCTTCCACGACCATGGAAAGCCTGAACGCCTTCGAGAGAGGCCAGCTGGTGCCAGAACGTTATCGCCTATAGCGCGGTCTGCCTGATAATAAAGAAGCCCGGTCATCTCTCGATGACCGGGCTTCTTTTGGATACATGCCTGACGATGACGCTTAGATATCCATGTTTCTACTCGCCTCCTCCCTGAGACTCGCCCTTCATTCCTCAGGGCCCGCCTGCGGCGGTTCTCCCCTGTTCCCTACAGGGGAGTCGCATGGGGGTGAGCCAACCTCGAGCTCTTTACAAGGGCTGCAGCGAAGCTGCAAGGGGTGGCGAACGCCACGAGCCCGCCCCTGAGGAGAGCTAGGCCGGACCACGCCGAGGGGGTATTCGGCGTGGCCCCACACATAAAAAGCGGCTGAACGTATCAAGAGCCCATGCATGCGGCTTTTTAAATTAAGAAACCCCGACCATCTCTGGATAATCGGGGTTCTTCTGAATAAATGCCTGCCGATGACGCCGTGGCTACAGCAACTCTTGCATGGGGGTGAGCCACCCTGGCTTTTGCAGCGAAGCTGCAAGGGGTGGCGAACGCCACGAGCCTGCGAGTGGCCGGACCGCACGCAGTGCGGCCCCACAAATAAAGAGCGGGTCTCCCCATGCATGCGAAAAACCCCGACTATCTCTCGATAATCGGGGTTCTTCTGAATAAATGCCTGACGCCTCTGCGGCCACTTCGTGGCCTTGAGCCTGGGCTCGGGGCGCCGCAAGCGGCTTTACATCCCTCGCCCGTTCGAGCC
>NZ_JAHVKJ010000005.1:0-347117 GCF_019800795.1 Halomonas sp. DP3Y7-2 | reverse complement strand
ATGACGCTGCATACGCAGCAGCTGTTCAACCGCTATGGGGACATCTATAGCCGGGGCGACCTGACCCTGGCACGCAACAGCGCCTTGGCCAAGGCGGACCGGCTGGAAAACCGCTCCGGGACCATCGAAGCCGAGGGGGATATGACGGTCGCGGTGAGCAATGTCACAAATACCGTTGATGCGTTTTCTACAGAGCAACAGCTGGTAGGTCGTGAAGTTTCGGGCACTCAGTACGAAGTTCGTATGTATCGCAAAACGGTGGACCACGACGGCCATGATGGGAGCGGAGCGACAGAAACCATCACGCTACTGGGCACTATCGATCATTTCGGTGAATACCAGCTCGTTGAGCGCTTCGAAAATAGTGTCAGCCTGGAGTCCGCTGCTGCCGAAATAGTGGCCGGGGGTAATGTCACGTTGCTCACCGATGAACTGGTGAATGATGCCAGTATCATCGCTGCCAACGGCGATGTGGTGATTCGTACTGACACCTTGGAAAATACCGGCCGGTCCAACACCTTGGTCGAAAAAACCACCGTGTTGGCAACGGACGAAGACGCACTAGCCTGTACAAAGAGAGAAAACTTTAATCGCTGCATGGGCTATAGCGGCAGCGGTGGCCGTTTCTATCGATTGTTCATTGATGAATCCAACTCTCGATTCGATAGCTGGAATACAACGAGTGGATTTGATAGTGGCAACACGCTTCTTCCTCTTCCTTTTCTCACTGATGAAGTGGTCAAGGTCAGCGAGGTGGAAACCCGCACCATTCTCCCAGGTGGTGCTCCCGCCGTGATTTCCGCCGGTGGCCGTGTCTCCATTACCGCCACCGAGCAACTCCACAACGGCGATATCCAGGAACATACCCTGGCCCAGTTGCAGGGGCGCCTTGGCGATGCGGCGACCCAGGGGCCGGTTTCCACGCTGTCCATGACCCTGGGCCGTGATGCCGACCAGGCCAGTGCCCAGGGGCTGAACGCGCCATCGCGAGTGGACCGCAGTGGTGCCAGCCGCGATGCGTCGCTGGCGGATATCGGCGCAACGCCCAACACCGCTGGCGGGGGTCTTGACGGTGCACTGGACACCAGCGCGGGAGCCGGATTTGACGCGGGAGGCGGCGTCTGGGTCTTCGACGACGCGCCCTTCCTGCGGGTCGATATCGCGCAGACGCCGTCCTTCCGGCTGCCGGAAGGTGACTATGGCCTGTTCGTGCGCGCCCCCGAGGCCCAGGGGCGCTATCTGGTCGAGACCAACCCGGAGTTCACCAACCTCGAGCAGTGGCGCGGTTCCGACTACCTGCTCGACAAGCTCGGCTACACCGACGACGAGGCCTATCGGCTGCTCGGCGATGGTCGCTATGAATCCCGGCTGATCCGCCAGGCAGTGCTGGCCACCACCGGCCAACGCTACCTCAGTGAGGGGCTGGGCGATGACTACGCCCAGTATCGCTACCTGATGGATAACGCCCTGGCCTCGAAGGACCGCCTGTCCCTGGCGTTGGGGGTGGGCTTGAGCCCCGAGCAGGTGGCGGCGCTGACCCACGACATCGTCTGGCTGGAGGAGCGTCAGATCGACGGCCAGACGGTGCTCGCGCCGGTGCTGTACCTGGCCAACCTGGACAGCCGAGACGTGCGCGGTGGTGGGGTGATCCAGGGCCGTGACATCGACCTGATCAGCGGCGGTGACTTGGTCAACGTCGGCACCCTGCGCGCCACCCACGATCTTAATGCCTACGCTGCTGGGTCAGTGTTGCAGGGCGGCCTGGTCGAGGCCGGAGACGCCCTGAACCTCACCGCCCGCGACGATATCCGCAACGCCATGGGGGGACAGATTCGCGGCGATCGGGTCAGCCTGACGGCCCTTGAGGGGGACGTGGTCAACGACCGCCTAAGCGTGGCGGCTGGCACCTCACGGGACTATCGCAGCTATCTCGACCAGGGCGGCAGCATCAGCGCCCGCGATCAACTCGACATCCAGGCCGGGCGTGACGTGATCAATCGTGGCCGCCTGACAAGCGGTGCTGACCTGTCCGTGACCGCCGGTCGTGACATCGTGGCCGGAGCCGTGGTGGACGTCAGCCATTGGCAGGATGCCCGTGGTCGCGATTATCAGGACAGCGCCACGACGCTCGGCTCAACCACCACCGCCGGGGGCGATCTTACCTGGCAGGCCGGACGGGATATCGCGATCGACGCCAGTCAGGTCTTAAGCGGTGATGACCTGGTGCTGGCCGCCGGGCGCGACATGGCTATTGTCTCCGGTGAGGACAGCGACGCCAGCCGCGACGTCAGTCGTCGCCAGATCACCACTACCGATAACGTGACCCAGGTGGGCAGCACCCTTGAGTCGGGAGGCAGCGCGAGCCTTAGCGCCGGCGGTGACATCACCCTGGCGTCTGCGGCTAACTCCAGCGAGAGCCACACCCGCAAGCCCAACAAGACCTACGACACCCGCACAGTGCGCCAGCAGGGCGGCGAGCTGGCGGCCGGCACCGACCTGACGGTGGCCGCCGGGGGCGATCTCACCCTGGTGGCAAGTACCGCCAGCGCCGGTGATGAGGCGTATCTGTATGCCGGTGGCGACGTGGTCCTGCTGGCTGCCAACGACGAGGATTACTCCCGCTACGAGAAGAACGAGAGCGGTGGCCTGTTCGGCGGTGACAAGCATCGTCTCGATGAAGTGCAGGACCTGCGCGCCCAGGGCAGCGAGATCGCCAGCGGCGGTGACCTGATCATCGTCAGCGACGGCGACCAGACCTATGAGGGCGCCCGACTCGATGCGGGCAACGATCTGGTGCTGGACAGCGGCGGCGAGATCACCTTCGCCCATGCCCGTGACCTGCATAGCGAGACCCACGAGAAGAGCTCGAGCAATGCCGTCTGGCAGTCGGCCAAGGGCGAAGGCGAGACCGTCGAGACCCTGCGTCAGAGTGAGCTGGTGGCCCAGGGGGAGCGGATCATCCGCGCCGCCCAGGGCGTCAACGTCGACATCGAGCAGGTCGATGAACAGAGCATCCACCAGACCATCTCCGCCATGGTCGAGGCCGACCCGAGCCTTGCCTGGTTGGCCGAGATGGAAGCCCGTGGCGACGTCGACTGGCGCGAGGTCAAGGCCCTCCATGACCAGTGGGACTATGACCACTCAGGCATGAGCGCCGCCGCGCAGCTGGTGGTGGCGATTGTGGTGGCCTACTACGTCGGCCCCATGGCCACCAAGCTGGTCGCGGGTGGTGCGACAACTGGCGCCCTGGCGGCTGGTGGCTGGGCCAATGTAGCGGCTGCTACCTCGCTCACCAGTGTGGCCAGCAATGCCGCCGTCAGCACCATCAATCAACAGGGGGACCTCGGCGAGGCTTGGGGCGACGTCACCTCCAGTGACGCCCTGCGCGGCTACGCTGTAGCGGGCATGACCGCCGGGCTGACCAACGGCCTGTACGACGGTTGGACCGGCACCCAGACCGGCCTGACAACTGGCCTTCCTAATAGCGGGACGGTCACAGGCGCCCCCCTTGGCACCTGGCAAGGGGCGGGTCAGTTCGGCGCCAACCAGCTCTTGCAGAACACCACCTCCGCGCTGCTGGACCGGGCGCTTGGCGGTGACGCTGCGCTGGGTGACGCAGTTCAAGTGAGCCTGGCCAACACCTTCGCCGCCGCTGGTTTTAACGCTATCGGCAATACCTCCCTTGAAAACGGCAGCCTGAACAAGGCCGCCCTGCACGCCGTCATGGGCGGCCTGGCCGCCGAAGCCGCAGGCGGTGACTTCACCACCGGTGCACTCGCCGCCGGTGCCAACGAACTGCTGGTCGACAAGCTCGCTGGAGAGTACAGCGACCTGGACCAGGCCGACAAAGGCCGGTTGCTGGTAATGAACTCCCAGATCATTGGCGTCATTGCCGCCGAGATCGCCAGCAACGACGACAGTGAGCTGCAGATCGGTGCCCAGGTGGCGGGGAGTGCGACGCAGTATAACCGGCTGCTGCATCCGCAGGAGCGGGAGGTTTTGGCAGACCGGTCTCGCGAGCTAGCAGCGGAGCGGGGTGAACCTAGTATTGGTGATCTGAGCTGGGACGATATGTTCGCACTGGTCTCTGGCGCTCAGTTGGACGCTAGCCAAACCACCGCCTTCAGTGACTTGCTCGCCAGCTTGGGCACATCCAGCAATGCAAACAACCCACAGTATGCGAGGTTCATGAGTGACCTTCAGGTCGCACAGGCCGCCTACAATGAAATAAGGCAACAGTATGCTGGGCAGCCGCTCAGGTGGAGTGATGGAGAAGTCATCATCGCTCACGGTGAGCCAGTGGTCATGTTCCAAGCAAGCGAGGCCCAGTACCAAGATGGCAGCCTGTTTGGAGCGGTGGATTCCAGCTACTGGGGAAGTGGGCTCGACTCACCGTATAGTTTGGGAGCAACTGTCCACCACCAGGGCGAGATGGCTTCGATTGGCAGCGCTGGCTCCGCCGATACCATCAGGGTGTATGATCAAGCCTACTGGAGTGCCATGGGGGGCGGCGCTGAAGTCGACACCACCGATGTTGACATTGTATTGACGCTATCGGGTGGTGGTGTTGCAGCCAAGGCTGCGGCGTCGGGGATCAGAAGGTTGCTGCAGTCGCGGCTGGTTACCAATGGATCAATACCGCTTAGTAGGTTAGGCGACTTTTTTGTTGATGGGGCTATTCCTAAAGCTAGTGAGTTGAAAGTGTGGGCTGAAAGCCAGGGGTGGGTTGCAAGCCAGAGTGCTAGAGGTCCTTTAAAGTACTTGGACCAGAACGGTGTTGCTCGCATCACAATAAAGGGCGGAAGTGAAAGAGCACCGGGTAGTGCTGCGCCTCACATCGAGGTTAGAAATTCGGCAGGGCAAAGGATTGATCCGAAGACTGGAGAGTTGACGAGTCGTCGCTCGCCAGGGAATCACACGGAGATTGAACTTGATATATAATGACGAGAAATATAAAAAATGGAATGAGTACTTTACTATTCAAGGTCTTAAGGATGTTTATCTTCAGGATAGTTATGTTCTGAAGATTGATAAAGGGCCTGATCATATATCTTTTTTCATGGATTTTGTATTAATGGAAACGCACTCTAAATACATTAATTATCATCCAGGTGAGCAGTATTGCTACAGACGCGGTGTTATCGAGTTCGCTGTGGTGGAGAAAGTTAATAAGTTCTATAACAGTTTTATGGTTTTTAGTGATCTATCAGAAGAAGCTGATATGGGGAATATTGATGTTTTTTTATGGAAAGGGAAAAGGTACATCCTACAAGGAGATTGGGGGGAGCTGGATGTTGAATGTGAACGTGTAATGGTATACTTATACGGTTCTTGAACCAGATGGGCACGGTTTTCGGTCTCAATGAGCAAGTGGAACATGAGATTGATCAAGTAAGCTATCGCATGACTCGCCGGGCAGACTCAGCCTCCAGGCGCAATATTATTGGAGTGAAGGAGCGCAAGACTCCTGAAATAACGTAAGTTACGTCTCGGATGTTCAATTGGCCAGAAAGGGATGTCCGTTACTTCGGCCTAGCGCCGTAACGGAGTTGACGATCTGGTCAACGCCGGCGCCACTCAGGGGAGTGCGACGCAGTATAACCGGCTGCTGCATCCGCAGGAGCGGGAGGTTTTGGCAGACCGGTCTCGCGAGCTAGCAGCGGAGCGGGGTGAACCTAGTATTGGTGATCTGAGCTGGGACGATATGTTCGCGCTGGTCTCTGGCGCTCAGTTGGACGCTAGCCAAACCACCGCCTTCAGTGACTTGCTCGCCAGCTTGGGCACATCCAGCAATGCAAACAACCCACAGTATGCGAGGTTCCTGAGTGACCTTCAGGTCGCACAGGCCGCCTACAATGAAATAAGGCAACAGTATGCTGGGCAGCCGCTCAGGTGGAGTGATGGAGAAGTCATCATCGCTCACGGTGAGCCAGTGGTCATGTTCCAAGCAAGCGAGGCCCAGTACCAAGATGGCAGCCTGTTTGGAGCGGTGGATTCCAGCTACTGGGGAAGTGGGCTCGACTCACCGTATAGTTTGGGAGCAACTGTCCACCACCCGGGCGAGATGGCTTCGATTGACAGCGCTGGCTCCGCCGATACCATCAGGGTGTATGATCAAGCCTACTGGAGTGCCATGGGGGGCGGCGCTGAAGTCGACACCACCGATGTTGATATTGTACTGACGCTATCGGGTGGTGGTGTTGCAGCCAAGGCTGCGGCGTCGGGGATTAGAAGGTTGCTGCAGTCGCGGGTGGGAGGTGTTGGTAAAGTCCTTAATGTACCTGCAGAGGATGTAGCAATATCTATTGCTCCAAAGATTGAGCGGCAAATGGGGCGTAGAGGGTGGGACCGATCTTCGATTAGCGAAACGATTTTGGAACCCAGAAGAAAGGTTTCAACTTGTGATGTACGTCATAACCCTGAAATTGGTAGGAGGAATGATGATCCGGCTACAGCGTACATTAATAGTGACGGATCTTACGTAGTTAGGAAGATCGAACTGGGGATATTGTTCAGGTTTCAGATCGTACTGATCCTGATTGGAGATCTCCTTTTGATTGAGGTGAATGGAGTGGAGACTGACTATTTAACCATGAAGAATGCAGTTAACTTTCTTCATGAGTGTGAAAGTAAAAGAATCTTTGTTTTTGGTGTGGAGAGATTTTTATGTGGAGATGATGGAAACTTCCCTGATTTAGATGGAATCGCTGATTTTTCATCGTTAGGGGAAGAAAATGTATCTATGTCGATTATGTCGGCAAAGCAGTTTATGTCGTTGTTCGGGAGTGATGAGAATGAACGATTCAAGATTGTCTTTTGAGTTGTGAGTTCTAACCACCTTTTTCATCAAAGCGCTGAATAATAGTTGTTAGCTAAGGGTGGGCCAAGGGCAGATCAGCTTCTAAGTGCAACAGGATCAATGGGCGGATGGGGGAGCCTCATGACACTTCGCCAGGGATGCAGCTGCTGAGTGCTCCCCCCTGGCCGTGATTTCCACTGGTGGCACGTTCAGGACTGGCGAGGAAGTATATGTCGATGAGATTACGGACCGGACTGTGAACAGTTCGAGAGTTCGGGATGAGCGACAGACTGCTGTGGGCCGAGATGGTATCGCGGGTGATATTGGCGGGCATATTCAAGCTTGCCGTCATGGCGGCACCTGTGATCGTTTCAATCTGTTTCCTCAGAACTAGATTTTCAACAACAGCGCTTATAAGCGGTGGGTGAACGAAATCAACCTGTCTCTGCAAAATGGCGATGATGTGGGAAATGTGCCTGTGCGGCTGAACCGGGCCGATCCATGTAATCCGAGGCCGGATAGCATTGAGATCGAGTATCAGATCAATGGGCGAACCTTTACGCGTGATTTTGAAAATCAAGCGGGGGAAAGGGCAATGAACTCTATAGAAGAGCAACTGCAAGCCATCGATCAACTGACGTATGCTAGCTTGACTGATGTTCCGAGGCGTGTGGTAAAAATTTATGATGCGAGCAATATAAGTAATGCTATCCGGCTAAACCACCAGCTTGCGGCGGAGGAAATTGCAAGCGGCCGTGGTTTGAAAAGCATATTGTTCAACAGTGCGAATTTTCAGGTTTTCAAATAGAAATACGTTAGCAATATAAAGATCATATTGAGAATGTTTTAAATAGTCCAAGCAGTGTTCGCCACACCCCCGATGGGAGGAGCTTCCATTTGCATGAAGATACGGGAACTGTGGTTGTTAGAAATCCAAATGTGCCAGATGGGGGCACTGCATTTCAGACACTTAATTGGACCGAATATGTCTCACAGCTCCCCACAAGAACGGAGCCATATTGATGGACGATAACCCTCTACTTTTAATCATAAAACGGGCTTTGCTTTCACTAGAGGAAAAGGGGGAAATTGTGGTGTGCTCTGCTACGCCGGACTTTCCAGCCGAAATTATACTTGAGGCGGTAGAGGCCTTTGTTTCAAATGTAGAAATTTCTTTAAATGAAATGTCAAGTTTGAGATCTTTAGTCTTCCACTCAATCAAAGATACAGAGTTTTTTGATTGGGAGATGCAACTGCTGACAGGTCTTTCAGCAGATGAGTTTAGCGCTGTTGCTGAGAAACTCCCGAAAGGCTAGTTTTCAGGTCCAAGATGTTCAATTGAACATAAGCCGGCCTCTCCCAAACCTCTGTGAACCTGCGACGTTCGGGAGGGGCTGTGCGCCTCTCCTTGCTTTAGCAGTCTGTCTTGCTGTTTTACCCTATGATGAGAGAGGATTGTTTTTCCTGTAGGTTGTCTTTTGAAGAACTTTTCGTTTTTGTTGGAACGTTTCCACCGCAAAAATCTCGTGCTTCACTCGTGATAAATTCTTTAAAGGCTAGCGATGTCGTAGGGACTAATGGTAGTAGCTATGTTTACAGAGTGATTTATTAAGATGTTGAGAAAAATATTTCCATTGGAGTTGGTTCAAGTGGATTTGTGGTTAGGGCAAGCCCTGTAGGTAAATGGAAGTCATCGCCATGACTAGATTATATTTAATGTGTGAGTTTCTGGCTAGTCCAATTTTCTGTCCTGATATAGAGAGTATGGGCCATATTGGTATCGAAAACCTTCCAATCTCTATTGGACTTCGACGTAGAATTTTGTTGTGGGACTACACATATCAGGGCACCTATTGTGATGACTATCCCCCTGACTCCGGGTTTCAGAGTCGAGAGGAAGAGGTTGCACACGATAGAGAAGGGAATAAGTTAGCGAAATTTTTACAGCAAGAGCTCGGAAGTGACTACTCGGTGGAATACAAAGGCGTGAACTAATTTTGCCTCATTAGTCCTAGATTCACGGAATAACCGTAGCACTTTGGGCAAGGGTGGGGCATGACTCGGTGATGAGGTAGCGGGTGCCACCATTGCCTCCAGGCTGGATGAGGTCATGTCTTCAGATACAAAAAAAGCTCCGACGCGGAGGGCGCAAGAGCTTTTTTCAGAAGTATTCAGTGGTCGGAGCGACAGGATTCGAACCTGCGACCTTTGCAACCCCATTGCAACGCGCTACCAAGCTGCGCCACGCTCCGACTTGGCCTTTGGGCTCTGTGACCGTCTGGCCTGTCCCCCGAAGACGAGGCGTATACTAGCGCGTTCATTTCGAAATGAAAACCCCTTTTTGCGCTTTTATTTCAATTGGTTGGAAATTGACCGCTGGTGATGGTCAGCGCTGCCCAGTTTGTCTGTGCTCTGACACACTATAGGGAGAGTAAACAAGGTGCGGAGGGGACGCGGATGCCGCTGATTCTGGGAATGAGCCTATTGCTGGGCTGTCAGTTTGCGGGTGAATTATTGGCTCGGCTGTTGGGGCTGCCGATTCCGGGGCCTGTTATCGGGATGGTCATACTGCTGGTGGGTCTGACGATCCGCGGCAAGGTACCTAAGAGTCTGCGGACCACGGGTGAGGGGCTGCTGCGTTACCTGACGCTGTTGTTCGTGCCTGCCGGGGTGGGCTTGATGGTGCATGGTCGACTGATTGCCAATGATGGCGTGGCCATCGCGGCAACTCTGGTGCTGTCGACCGCGCTGACATTGGCGGTAACGGCCTGGGTGATGTCGTCGCTGGCGACGCGCAGGGGAGGTCGCTAATGGAAGCCTCTGCTCTGGATGAACTGTGGGTCTATCTGTCGGGGAATCCGCTGGTCTCGCTGCTGGTGACGCTACTGGCCTTTGCCCTGGCCGTGCGCATCAATCGTTGGCTGGGTGGGACGCCGCTGCTGCATGCGGTGACGCTTAGCATTGCGCTGATCATTACCTTTCTTCTGCTGACCGGGATTGACTACGCGACGTACTTTGAAGGTGCTCAGTTCATCCACTTTCTGCTGGGCCCGGCCACCGTCGCTCTGGCGATACCGCTTTACGATCACCGAGAGCGGGTGCGCCAGCTGCTGGTGCCACTGTTGGCCGCCTGTGGCGCGGGTATCGTGACGGCGGTGGCCTCGACGCTGGGCTTGGCGCTGCTGTTTGGCGCGTCTCCGCAGACAGTGCTGTCGCTGGCACCTCGTTCAGTGACGTCGCCGATTGCCATGGGGGTGGCGGAGCAGATTGGTGGTATTCCATCGTTGGCGGCGGGCCTAGTGCTGATTACCGGCTCCATTGGATGTGCCCTGGGGCCTTTCATTTTTCGCATGCTGGGCGTTCGTGATCCGGTGGTGCAGGGCTTCACCATGGGACTGGCGGCGCATGGCTTTGGTACCGCCCAGGCTTTTGCCAAGCTCGGTGCCATGGCGGGGGCCTTCTCTGGACTTGCCATGGGGCTCACAGGTTTGGTGACGGCCTTTCTGCTACCGGCGCTGGTAGCACTTTTCGGACTATGACCTTCGTCTAATGCGCAACGCAAACTGTCTCCGGCTGAACTATGGTCAAGCGAAGGACGAGGGATGACTTGACCTGACCGGAGGTCGCGATGTGGAAGACCATTACGTCTGTACTCGCCGCCTTCTTTGGCGTTCAGAAGGAATCCCGACGGCAGGAGGATTTCACCTCTGGCAAGGCGTCCAGTTTTATCGTGGTAGGCATCCTGGCAGGGGTGCTGTTTGTGGTGGTACTGGTAGTGATCGCCACCTTGGCGGCGGGGTAGTGACTCCACCGGCGAGGTGGCGATCTGCGTTGTGGCACCTGGTGTGGGGGAAGTGGGTGATGCGCTTCCGGGAAGTGCCGGGTAAGGCAACAGCGCGGTGTTGCATGCCGGATGCATCTGGTCATGACGGATGCGTCAGATGAAGATCCAGGGACTTCGCCGATCAGAACGTATCTACCACCGGGCACAGACGTAACACGACAGACGAATAACAACCGACGTATCACACAGGCTCCAGGAGGCATCGATGCGCATACGCCACGTATGGATGACTGCAGGAATGCTGGTTGCAGCGCTGATGACCGGAGTGAGCGGTTCTCTCCTCGCGGCTGACTGGAACATGCCGGTCGGTGTAACTGACGTGAGTCGTGAAGTGCACTCCTTGCACATGACGATTTTCTGGATCTGCGTAGTGATTGGCGTGGTGGTCTTCGGCGCCATGTTCTATTCGCTGTTTCGCTACCGCCATTCCCAGGGGGCCAAGGCCGCCACGTTTCATGAACACACCACGGTAGAGGTCATCTGGACCGCGCTGCCCTTGCTGATTCTGGTCGGCATGGCGGTGCCGGCCACGGCGACGCTGAAGAAGATGTATGACGCCTCTGACGCTGATCTCGATGTCATGGTCACGGGCCAGCAATGGCGCTGGCATTACAGCTATCTGGGTGAGGATGTCGACTTTACCTCCAATCTTGCGACCCCGCGTGAACAGATCACCGGTGACAGCGCCAAGGGGGACCATTATCTGTTGGAAGTCGATGAACCGTTGGTATTGCCGGTGGGCAAGAAGGTGCGTCTGCTGCTGACGGCAGATGACGTCATCCACTCCTGGTGGGTACCGGAGCTGGCGGTCAAGCAGGATGCGGTGCCGGGATTCGTCAACGAGAACTGGGTAAGAATCAACGAGCCGGGCATCTATCGCGGCCAGTGCGCCGAGCTATGTGGCAAGGATCACGGTTTTATGCCCGTGGTGGTCGAGGCGGTGGAGCAGGAGCAGTTCGACACCTGGCTGGCACAGCGCAAGGAGGCCGCCGCCCAGGAGGCGCAGGGCGTCGACCGCGAGTGGAGCATGGATGAGCTGATGGCCAGGGGCGAGCAGGTGTATGGCTCGATCTGTGCGTCTTGCCATCAGGCTGATGGCAGCGGACTGCCGCCGGCTTTCCCCGCCCTGGCGGGTAACCAGGCGCTGCTGGATGATCCCGGCCGACATGTCGACACCGTCGTCAACGGTGTGTCGGGGTCGGCCATGCCGGCGTTTCGCACCACGCTGAATCCTGTCGAGATAGCCGCTGTCATCACCTATGAACGTAATGCCTGGGGCAATGACTCGGGTGAGGTCACCCAGCCCGCCGAGATCGCCGCAATGCTGGCCGAGTGACGCCCCGTGCGTCACCCAGCCTCGATACACAGATTGACGTGACACGCTGACACCTGGTCCGTGTCGGACGGACTGCCAACCGGGGAGAACTTCGCCATGGCGTCACTGCCTCCCAAGCATCGTCTGCAATCCTCCGCAGCGGATAGCGCTGCGACAGGCCAGCACGAGCATCATCGACCCCGCGGCCTGATGCGGTGGGTGCTGACGACCAACCATAAGGAGATCGGTACGCTGTACCTGATCTTCTCCTTGACCATGTTCTTGATCGGCGGTGTCTTCGCCTTGGTGGTGCGGGCCGAGCTGTTTCAGCCAGGACTTCAGCTGGTTCAGCCTGAATTCTTCAATCAGATGACCACTATGCACGGGCTCATCATGGTGTTTGGCGCGGTCATGCCTGCCTTCGTGGGTCTTGCCAACTGGATGGTGCCGCTGCAGATAGGGGCTCCGGACATGGCGCTCCCGCGGCTTAACAATTTCAGCTTCTGGCTGTTGCCGATTGCCTTTACGCTGATGCTGAGCACATTGTTCATGCCTGGCGGTGCGCCGAACTTCGGCTGGACATTCTATGCCCCGCTGTCCACGACCTACGCACCTCCGTCCACCACCTTCTTTATCTTATCGCTGCATATTGCCGGAATCAGTTCGATCCTCGGCGCCATCAACATCATTGCGACCATTCTCAACCTGCGTGCCCCTGGGATGCGCATGATGGACATGACCTTGTTCGTGTGGACGTGGCTGATCACCGCCTTCCTGTTGATCGCCGTGATGCCGGTCCTCGCGGGCGTTGTCACCATGATGCTGATGGACATTAATTTCGGCACCAGCTTCTTCAACGCGGGGGGCGGCGGCGATCCGGTGCTGTTCCAGCATCTTTTCTGGTTCTTCGGGCATCCCGAGGTCTACATCATGATCTTGCCGGCGTTCGGCATCGTGTCGGTGATTATCCCGACCTTTGCGCGCAAGCGGTTGTTCGGGTACGCCTCAATGGTCTACGCCACGGCGTCCATTGCCATCCTGTCCTTTCTGGTTTGGGCGCACCATATGTTTGTCGTCGGACTGCCATTGGTCGCAGAGCTGTTTTTCATGTACAGCACGATGCTTATCGCGGTACCCACCGGGGTGAAAGTGTTTAACTGGATCACGACACTGTTTCGCGGCTCTATCAGCTTTGAGCCGGCGATGCTGTTTGCCATTGCCTTTGTCGTACTGTTTACCATCGGAGGTTTCTCGGGCTTGATGCTGGCGATCTCACCAGCAGATTTTCAGTATCACGACACCTACTTTGTGGTGGCTCATTTCCACTATGTACTGGTGCCAGGGGCGGTGTTCTCGATCATGGCGGCGGTCTATTACTGGCTGCCGAAGTGGACCGGCCATTATCCGCACCTGCGGTTGTCTCAGTGGCATTTCTGGCTGTCGGTCATTGGCGTGAACCTGACGTTCTTCCCGATGCACTTTTCTGGTCTCGCTGGCATGCCACGGCGTATTCCCGACTACTCGCTGCAGTTCGCTGACTTCAACATGGTGTCGAGCATCGGTGCCTTCATGTTCGGCCTTTCGCAGCTGCTGTTCGTGGTGATCGTCATCATGTGTGTAAGAGGTGGCAAGACCGCGCCCGCCAAGGCGTGGGACGGGGCTGAGGACCTGGAGTGGACCGTGCCAAGCCCGGCTCCGCTGCATACCTTCGAGCACCCGCCCCAGTATCGACCGGTCGAACACTGACGTGCGGGAGATCACCCATGGTGAATGTCGTCGAGGAGCGCAGGCCGCAGGTGCGACGCACCGTCATCAAGACCCTGGTGGTGCTGGCGGGTATGTGCGTCTTTGCCTTCGCGCTGGTGCCCCTCTACGACGTCTTCTGTCAGGTGACGGGCCTGAACGGCAAGACAGCGTCCAGCGCTCAGTCTCTGGTGCACCAGGAGGTGGATGCCGAGCGTACCGTGACCATGCAGTTCGTGACACGTGGTGCGGCTGGCCTGCCATGGCGGCTAGAGGTGGAGGAGCGACAGATCCGGGTGCATCCAGGGCAGAGCGCAGAGGTGCACTTCACCTTTCGCAATCTTGGTGAGCGCTCGCTGGTGGCCCGAGCTGTGCCAAGTGTGACGCCGTCGCCGGCATCGCTACATCTCCGCAAGCTGGTGTGCTTCTGCTTCGAGAACCAGCGTCTGGCGGCGGGCGAAAGCTTTACGGCGCCGCTGGTGTTTCAGCTGACGAGGGACTTGCCGCCCGAGATCAAGACCGTGACGTTGGTGTACACCCTATATCCCCAGGAAAACGACACCGTAACAGCAGCGATGCCGGACGATGGCAAGCATATTGACGCTGTGGCCACGCGGCGCTGGGCGGACAGGTCCTCAGGAGGTGAAACATGAGTGGTGGCAGCTACTATGTTCCCGTAACCAGCAAGTGGCCAATTCTGGGCTCTCTGGCGATGGGCGTGATGATGGTCGGAGGCGGCACCTGGCTGGTACATGGAGCCGTGGGGTCACCGCTGATGCTGGCAGGGTTGGTGGGGATTCTCGCCGTCATGGTGCTGTGGTTTCGCGATGTGATTCGAGAGTCCATGGCAGGCCTGTACGACGCGCAGATGGATCGCTCGTTCCGCTGGGGCATGGGCTGGTTCATCTTCTCTGAGGTCATGTTTTTTGCGGCCTTCTTTGGCGCGCTTTTCTACGTGAGAACCTTGGCACTGCCCTGGCTGGATGGCGAAGGCGCCAAGGGGGTGACGGCGCTGCTTTGGCCTGATTTCTCGGCCAGCTGGCCATTGCTCGATCCGCCGGATAGCCGCATTTCAGGACCCGCGGAGACTCTCAGTCCGTGGCAGCTGCCGCTGGTCAACACGCTGTTGCTGGTGTCATCCAGCATCACTCTTACCGTGGCTCATGAAGCGCTGAAGATGGGGGAGCGACAGGCAACGCATAACTGGCTGTTCGGCACCGTACTGCTGGGGACGTGCTTCATCATTATTCAAGGAGTGGAGTACTACGAGGCCTACCATCACCTCGGGCTGACCCTTGAAGCCGGCATCTACGGTTCAACCTTCTTCATGCTGACAGGCTTCCACGGCCTGCACGTCATCATCGGCACCATCATTCTCGCCAGCATCCTGCTGCGCATACGCAAGGGACACTTCAGTGGCGCCAACCACTTCGGCTTCGAGGCCGCAGCCTGGTATTGGCACTTTGTCGACGTGGTATGGCTTGGGCTTTTCATCTTCGTCTACGTCTTCTGACGCTGACAGGCACCGGGTGATGGCAAGCCCGCGTCCCTCGCCTCAAGGCACATGGGGGGCGAGACCAACAAGGCTGAAGCGGTCGAGAAGAAGTGGACTGAGACAGGGCTTGCTGGGATAGGGCTGACTGAAACAGGGCTGAATGAGACAGGGCTGACTGAGACAGACATGCTCAAGACAGAAAACGACCCGGGCGGGTCACGGACTGATCGGTTCAGCCAAGCGTGCCGCTGGCAAAACCATAGATCAACAAGCCCAGGAGCAGGGCAGCCAAGCCAACGCGGATCTTGAGGGAGATCAGCAGGCGGCGAGATTGACTGTCGTCCTTGAGCAAGAATCCGACGCCTGCGGCCAGGCTGGTCAGCATGGCAATGAAGACGATCAGGATCAGGGATTTGAGCAGCATGGCAAGCGTCCGTTCCGGTGACAGTGAGTGGCGGTGGTCGCCCCGATTGGTGGTGTGGTGCGTGCTCTGCGCAGCGCTGATCGTGCTGGGAGTGTGCCTGGGACTATGGCAGTGGGAGCGGGCTGCCGACAAGCGCCTCTATCTGGAACATCGCGATACGGCACCGACGGTGCACATGCCAGAGACAGTACCCCCAGACGGCGCAAGAGTGTCGTTACAAGGGCGGTTTATGGGTGCCGAAACCCTGTTTCTGGATAATCGCACCCTTGGTCAGCAACTGGGTGTGGCGGTGCTCACACCCTTTGTTGACCTGGAGGGACGGCGCTGGTTGGTGGAGCGCGGGTTTATGGAGACCGGCGTTTCAAGGATGGCACCGAGCGCTGATACGCCAGAGGGTACGGTCACGATCCGCGGCGAATGGCAGATCGACAGCCGCCGCGCGCCACGCTTTGGTGACAATCTCGAGGGCACTCGGTTGCAGCGAATCGAGCTGGCCAGCTGGCAGCAGCCTTTCACCTACCCCGGCTGGCTGCACCAGCGGCAAGGCGAGGGCCATCTGCTTGATTGGTGGGTGCCCAGCGTCATGCCCCCCGAGCGCCATCTTGCCTATGCGGTGCAGTGGTGGGCCTTGGCAGGGGTCGCGACGATCGCTTTGGTGGTGGGGGCCAGGCGGATGCGACAGGACCAGCTGATCAAGACAGACCTTGATGCACGGTAGCGACCGAAAAGACGGGAGGGCCCATGACGGCATTGGCATGGCAGCGCACGAAACTGATCGCTCTGATATCGATCTTCGTGGCACCGATGTTGGTAGCGTGGATCATGGCCGAATGGCGTATAGGCATCCCCGTCGAGCGAACGGCACACGGCTCGCTCGACAGCCAGGTGCCGGTGTTGTCGGAGTGGCCCATCGAGGCTCTGGAGACGGGGCAGGGGGTGACAGGGTCTGCTGATGAGGGCAGCCAGGCCAGCGGCGAACCCATGGCGAGTTCAAGGGCGTGGCGGCTGGTGTTTGATTGCGGTAGTGGCTGCCAAGCAGATGCTGACCGTTGGTGGCGGTTGCACCGTGCATTGGGTAAGGAAGCGCATCGGCTA
Source organism: Halomonas sp. DP3Y7-2 (assembly GCF_019800795.1). Lineage (NCBI taxonomy): Bacteria > Pseudomonadati > Pseudomonadota > Gammaproteobacteria > Oceanospirillales > Halomonadaceae > Halomonas > Halomonas sp. DP3Y7-2. The sequence continues at coordinate 330,402 of NZ_JAHVKJ010000005.1, read as the reverse complement.
ACCAGGCTTCGCATTGGCGGAACGCCGCCTGCGTTACCCGGCGAATCCCTCTGGCGTTGGTCGACGGTGCCAGAGTGGAGTGGCCAAGGCAGAGCCTGGTTGCTGGATCCCGTTGGGAATGTGGCAGTGGCCTATGCCGATGGCACAGAGACCAGGGCAGTGATGGATGACATCGAGCACCTGTTCAAACGCAATCCAGAGTGGCCAGCCGCGGCAAGGCATCAGCAGGCTACGCCTGGGGTTTCCGGCCCACTTGATGGGCCTCCTTCGATGTCCGGATCAATGTCTTTTCTCGGTAATCGCGCTGATGCAGTCGCTATTGCTGGCGCTGAGGCCTGGGCGGAGACGCGGCCAATGGCCTTGTCTAGTGCACAGGCTTTTACGTCGCTGGTCAGCAGGGAGGTGGCCCATGAGTGATCGGCGGCTGTTCTGGTTGCGAGTGTTGAGCCTGGTGGGGGCCGCCTTCACGGCGGTGGTGATTCTGGCAGGGGCATGGACCCGGCTGCTTGATGCGGGGCTTGGCTGCCCGGACTGGCCGGGCTGTTATGGCAACTTCATGGTGCCGGATGCTGACCAAGCGCTGCGACACAGTCCCGACAGTCCGCTTGATGCCACCAAGGCCTGGATGGAGATGATCCATCGCTATCTGGCCAGCGGGCTGGGGTTGCTGGTGGTCAGCCTGCTGGTGATCGCCTGGCCTCACCGTCGACGGCAAGGCATGCCCTGGCGCCAGATGCTGTTGCTGTTTGCGGTGTTGATGGTGCAGGGCGCCTTTGGCGCTTATACCGTTACCCTCAAGCTGTGGCCTCAGGTCGTCACCTTGCATTTGCTGGGTGGACTGTCTGTGATGAGCCTCTTCGTCTGGCTGCATCTTCGCCTGAGACGCCTGGCTCGCGGCCAAGGTGTTGGCGCAGCGCGCCGGCCCGGTCGTGTGCTGACCATCGCGTTGTTGCTACTGGTGATGCAGCTGGCATTGGGTGGCTGGACGTCGAGCAATTACGCCGGACTGGCCTGCCAGGGGTTTCCTACCTGCAACACACAATGGTGGCCGGAGACCGATTGGGGGGAAGGTTTTCATCTCACCCAGGCAGTGGGGCCCACTTACCTGCATGGGGCTTTGCATGCTGAGGCGCGAACCACCATCCACCTTGCCCATCGCCTTGGAGCAGGATTGCTGGGCATCGCCTTGATGGTCGTCGTGGTCTGTTACTGGCGGCGTCGCGAGATGCGGCCCTGGCTGGCGAGCTTGGCTGCCGCGCTACTGCTACAAGTCGCACTGGGCGTGGCCAATGTGCTGTGGTGGCTACCCCTTGGCCTGGCGTTGCTGCATACAGCAGGGGCGGTATTGCTGGTGTTCACGTTCACTCTGGTGGTCTGGAAACAGCGCTACAGCACGGCCGTGGTGGTCCGCCAACGTCGACCAACGTCGCTGGTGCTGGCTGTGGATGACCTGGACGCCGACCGGCGGCGAGTCGGCAGCGCAGGCTCTTTGATACCTTCACGCTCTGGGCAAGATGTCGGTAGTGAGCCCCAGCGCAAGAAGCGGGGGTGGCTACATGCGTGATGGCCAAGCGGTAGGTTCCGGCATGGCGCCTGTGTCCGTATGGCGTGACCTGTTGGTGCTGTGCAAGTGGCGTGTCGTGGCGGTGATGCTGGTCTGTGTCCTGGTGGGCATGCTGCTGGCGGTGCCCTTGCCGCCGCTCGATACGGTGGTGCTCGGTCTAATGGGGATTGGCCTGTCTGCGGCCGGAGCCGCAGCGATCAATCATGTGGTGGATCGCAAGCTCGATGCCAGAATGGGGCGCACCGCTCGCCGGCCGCTGGCCTCAGGTCGGCTATCAACGCCCCTGGCATTAGGGTGGGCGCTGTCGCTGTGCGTGGTGGGGGTAGGGGTGCTGGCCTTCGCCGTCAATGACCTGACGGCCTGGTTGACCTTGGCCTCGCTGGTGGGCTACGCGCTGGTGTACACCGTCTTTCTCAAGCGGGCCACACCGCAGAACATCGTCATTGGCGGTGTTGCCGGGGCCGCGCCACCGCTGCTGGGCTGGACCGCGGTGACGGGCACCATGGCGCCCGAGCCACTGTTGCTGGTGCTGATTATCTTTGCCTGGACACCTCCGCACTTCTGGGCCCTGGCGATCTACAAGCGAGACGAGTACGCCGAGGCCGGAATTCCCATGCTGCCGGTGACCCATGGCCTGGACTTTGCGCGTTTGCAGGTGTGGCTTTACGGCTGGCTCACGGTCGCGGCGACGCTGTTGCCATTTGTCATTGGCATGAGTGGATGGTGGTACTTATGCTGCGTCCTGCTGCTGAATATACGGTTCATGCATTGGAACCTGAGGGTCTGGCGTGGTCGCGATGAACAGGTGCCGCTGCAGGCATTCTGGTTCTCGATACGCTATCTGTTGGGCGTGTTTCTGGCGTTGCTGAGCGACCACTACCTGTCTCTGGTGCTGACACTCTGGGCCTGATGCTCTCTTTCAGGTTCGCCCTTGCAGATGGGCTCTTAGGTATTCCCGGGATTTAGGCCCGGGTGTTAGGTCTCGGGCTTAGGCGTCAATTTCATGCCTCGGTTTTGGCCTTCAATGTTAGGGCTCGGTGGTAGGTCTGGGGCATGGGTTCATCTGATCGTCACTGATAGCCGCTATGCTTCCTCGAAAGGGGGCCGAGACCGATTGCCGCTGTGCAGGTCTGCTGGCGCGGATGGGGGCGTCCGCCCCCGGCGAAATCGGTTCCGCCCATTGTCAGGATGTGTAGAATGCGCCCTTTGACCATTGCAAAGGGGGCTTCTATGTCCACGACGCTTGCACTTGTCCTGCTGGGAATTGGCTGTGCCGTGATTGCAGGCATGGGCGGGTACGCCTGGTCACTGCGCAAGGAAGTGCGTCGCCGCGAGGCCTTCCGTCAAGACGAGGAACGTCGCGCGCGGGAAAACGGCCTGGAAAATCTCGGACTGGTTGCGTCGGCCCTGGTGCAGCGACAAGTCGATGTGACAGAGGGCTGCTGGCGCCTGAAAGTCCTGTTTGAACTGATCGACCCTGCGCTGCTTGAGCGGCGCGAGTTTCGCGTTGTTGCAGAGGTGTACGAGCAGACACGGCACCTGCACACGCACCAGGCTCGTCAGGCACTTACACCGAAAGAACGGTTTGCCGAGGACAAGCAGAGGTTGGCCGTGGAAGAGGCAAATCGTGAGGATGTGCTGGCTGCGGCACAGGCTGCGCTGGATTTTCAGGCCCGTTACCCCGACAGTCTCAATTGAGCGATCTCGAACACTGTTCGATGAAGTGAATGACGGGCGTCTATCGGCTGTGCTAATTTGATTGTACAGAAGCGATACGTCATGATGTCGCCTGCAAGGGATTGGTCGTGCAGCGCATTTCTTGCACGATGGGCCGTCGGCGGAAGACGTTGAGATATCGAAGGCTATCAGACTGGCTAGTCGCGATATTTCATGCTTTTCTTGCCTATGAGGAAGTAGGGTACCTATCCTGTTTCTCGATCGGCACAACATTGGACCCGCTGAAGAACAGGGTTACCCGTATTCAGCATTGAGTGTCAGAAAGAAGAAGGAGTCTTAAATGAAAAAATCAACGACTGGCTTGCTGCTCGGTTCTGCTCTGGTTGTCGGCCTCTCTGGCTGCGCCAGCTCCGCTTCACAGTCTTCCTCCGGCATGAGCGACGCTAAGCCGTGGTACCAGCACCCGATGGTGTGTGGTATTGCTGGCGGCCTGATCGGCGGCGGCATCGGCTACGGCACCACCAGCGACGACGACGAAGAAACCGGCGCAGCTGTTGGCGCTACTGTCGGCACCGTGGCTGGCGCTCTGCTGTGTGCTGAGCCGAACAAAGAGCCGATGGACGCTCCGAAGGATTCCGACGGTGACGGCGTTTATGATGCCAACGACCAGTGCCCGGGTACTCCGGCCGGTGTCGCGGTTGACGCCGTGGGCTGCCCGCTGGATTCCGACAACGACGGCGTGCCGGACTTCCAGGACCAGTGCCCGGGTACTCCGGCTGGCGTCCAGGTCAACTCCCTGGGCTGCGAAAAGGACCTGGTCCTGCGTGACGTGAACTTCGAGTTCGACTCCGCCACCCTGACAGCTCAGGCTGAGCAGGTACTGGTCGGCATCGCTGAGCGTCTGCGTGCCAACCCGAACGTCGGCGTGCGCATCGAAGGCCATACTGACAGCGTCGGTTCCGACACCTACAACAAGCAGCTGTCTCAGGAGCGTGCCGCTTCTGTTGCTCGCTTCCTGGCCAGCCAGGGCGTGCAGCCGAACCGCATGCGTGCTATCGGCTACGGTGAAGAGCAGCCGATCGCTACCAACGACACTGATGCAGGTCGTGCGGAAAACCGTCGTGTCGAGCTGGGTGAGTGGCAGTAAGTTTGCCCTGACCGAGTCTGTCTCGATCAGCTGATCGAGCGCGACGACATCAGCGAGGCGCCTTCGGGCGCCTCGCTGCGTTTGGTCGCGCAAGATTGTTGCGACATTCGCCCGCCGCGAAGGTAGAGCGTGGCATCGACGACGCTGCTTCTGGTAGGCTATGTCGCTGTTTCACCCATTGAATCCATTTTGGCGACACGTGATCCCTGGTATGGATCACCACTGCGCACAAGGACAGCTTGCATGCCCATCGTGACACTGCCTGACGGCAGTCAGAGAACCTTTGATTCCCCCCTTAGCGTCATGGAGTTGGCCGAAAGCATCGGCCCGGGACTTGCCAAGGCCTGCGTGGCTGGCAAGATCGACGGCGTATTGGTGGACGCCGCGGACCTGATCGAGACGGACGCCGAGGTGGCGATCCTGACCGCAAGAGACGAGGAAGGGTTGGAGATCATCCGGCATTCCTGCGCCCACCTGATCGGGCACGCGGTCAAGCAGCTCTATCCCGAGGCCAAGATGGCCATCGGCCCGGTGATCACCGACGGCTTCTATTACGACATCGATTTCGGCCAGTCGATCACCCCGGAAGACCTCGATACCATCGAGAAGCGCATGAAGCAGCTGATCGATGAAGAATACGATGTGGTCCGCGAGTACGTGGATCGCGATAAGGCGATGCTCGAGTTCCTGCATCGTGACGAGCCCTACAAGCAGGAAATTGTTCGCGGCATTCCCGAGGGCGATACCATCCGGCTGTACCGGCATCAGGAATACACCGACATGTGCCGCGGGCCTCACGTGCCCAACACCCGTCATCTGAAGGCGTTCAAGCTGACCAAGCTGGCGGGCGCCTACTGGCGCGGCAATGCGGACAACGCCATGTTGACCCGTATCTACGGCACCGCCTGGGGCGACAAGAAGCAGCTCAAGGCCTATCTGCACCGGCTGGAAGAGGCCGAGAAGCGTGACCATCGCAAGCTGGCGCGTCGTCTTGACCTGTTTCACATGCAGGAAGAAGCTCCGGGGATGGTGTTCTGGCACCCCAATGGGTGGACGCTGTGGCAGCGTGTCGAGCAGTACATGCGCGGTGTCTACAAGGAGGGCGGCTATCAGGAGATCCGCTGCCCGCAGATCATGGACGTGTCGCTGTGGAAGAAGTCTGGCCACTGGGACAACTACGCCGACGGCATGTTCTTCACCGAGTCCGAGAAGCGTGAATACGCGCTGAAGCCGATGAACTGCCCGGGGCATGTTCAGGTCTTCAACTCCGGACTACGCAGTTATCGCGAACTGCCGGTTCGCTTTGGCGAGTTTGGCGGGTGTCATCGTAACGAGCCCTCTGGTGCGCTGCACGGCATCATGCGCGTGCGTGCGTTCACCCAGGACGACGGGCACATCTTCTGTACCGAAGAGCAGGTCCAGCCTGAAGTGACCAGCTTCCACCGTCAGGCACTGAAGGTCTACAGTGATTTCGGCTTCGAAGACATCGCGATCAAGATCGCGCTGCGCCCTGAGAAGCGTATCGGTGATGACGAGACGTGGGATCGTGCCGAGAACGCACTGCGCGGTGCGCTTGAGGCTTGCGACGTCGAATGGCAGGAACTGCCTGGCGAAGGTGCCTTCTATGGTCCCAAGATCGAGTACCATATGAAAGACTGCCTGGGCCGCGAATGGCAGGTCGGGACCATGCAGGTCGACTTCATGATGCCGACTCGCCTGGGTGCCCAGTACGTGACAGAAGAGGGCGAGCGTAAGCCGCCCGTCATGCTGCACCGTGCCATTGTCGGCTCCATGGAGCGCTTCATCGGCATCCTGATCGAGCACTATGCCGGTGCCATGCCTTTGTGGCTGGCTCCTGAGCAGGCGGTGGTGATGATTATCACCGACGCGCAGAAGGAATATGCCGAAGCTTTGACCTCTCGTCTGCAAAAAATCGGTTTACGCGTCAAGTCGGACTTGAGGAACGAGAAGATCGGCTTTAAAATTCGCGAGCATACGTTGCAGAAGGTACCCTATCTCCTGGTGGTCGGAGATAAGGAAGTAGAGGCCGACTCGGTGGCTGTGCGTACGCGCAGCGGCGAAAATCTAGGCACCATGACGGTGGATGCCTTCATCGAGCGAGTTCAGGCCGAGCGGTACTAACGGGTAGGCGGCATGGGCCGCCCCCTCGTGCGAAGCTCGTAAAGGCACGCACCTTCCCAGCTCTCGCACCTTCCAAAGCTATAGTGGAGACGGAACCATCAAGCGAAGCAACCCCAGAGGACGCCCCCAGGACAAGCGTCCGCCAATGAACGAGCGTATCACCGAAGATCAGGTCCGCCTGATCGCTGCTGACGGCGAACAGCTTGGTATCGTGGACACCCGCGATGCTCTTGAGCGCGCCGAGGCTGAAGGCCTTGACCTCGTGCAGATTTCAAATGCCGATCCCATCGTCTGTAAGATCATGGATTACGGCAAGTTCGTCTTCGAGCAGAAGAAGCAGAAAGCTGCTCAGAAGAAGAAGCAGAAGCAGATCCAGGTCAAGGAAGTCAAATTCCGGCCTGGCACCGACGAGGGCGACTACCAGGTCAAGATGAAGAATCTGATCCGGTTCCTCGAAGGTGGCGACAAGGGCAAGGTCACCCTGCGTTTCCGCGGGCGTGAAATGGCGCACCAGGACATCGGCCGCAAGCTGATGGAGCGGATCGCGTCCGATCTCGAAGAGATCGGTACCGTGGAGTCCTTCCCCAAGATGGAAGGCCGCCAGATGATCATGATCATTGCCCCCAAGAAGAAGTGATTCGACGGCCCGTCCAACGAATGGCCAGCTCCAAAGCTGGCCATTGGCCCCGAATTTTCTAAAGAAACTCGAGCGGAGTTATTCTCATGCCGAAGATCAAGAGCAACAGTGGCGCTGCCAAGCGCTTCAAGAAGACTGCTAACGGCTTCAAGCACAAGCAGTCCTTCCGTAGTCACATTCTGACCAAGAAGTCCACCAAGCGTAAGCGTCAGCTGCGCGGCATGCAGCAGATCCACGATGCCGACAAGGCACTCGTGCGTCGCATGCTGCCGTACGTCTAATCCTTGGTGAACCCCCTTTAACGTCAGGAGAGTGCTATGACTCGTGTCAAGCGTGGTGTCGTCGCCCGTCGTCGTCACAAGAAGATCATGAAGCAGGCCAAGGGTTACTACGGTGCCCGTTCGCGTGTTTTCCGCGTAGCCAAGCAGGCCGTCATCAAGGCCGGTCAGTACGCCTATCGCGACCGTCGTCAGCGTAAGCGTCAGTTCCGTGCCCTGTGGATCCAGCGTATCAACGCTGGTGCTCGTCAGCACGGTCTGTCCTACAGCCGCTTTGTTGGCGGTCTGAAGAAGGCCGGCATCGAAATCGACCGTAAGGTCCTGGCTGACCTGGCTGTTCACGAGAAGGCGGCATTTGCTGCCATCGTGGAAAAGGCCAAGGCTGCCCAGTAAGCGCGTTCGATGGATGACCTGACCCTCTTGAAGGAGGGTCAGTGCATGATCGCCCCAGGGGAAGAGCAGCCGCTCTTCCCCTGTTTTTTTGGCGACCCTTTTATCATCGCTACTCTCCACTAAAGAAAGATCAACGCTACCGGAGCTCAACGTATGGACCACCTTCCCGATCTGGTTCAACAAGCTCGCGACGCCATCCAGTCCGCCGAGGGCATGGCCGGGCTAGACGATATTCGTGTCAGGTATCTGGGCAAGAAAGGCGAGCTGACGGCGCTGCTCAAGGGGCTTGGCAAGCTGCCGCCGGAAGAGCGTCCGGCCGCAGGTGAACGCATCAACCAGGCCAAGCAGGAGCTGGCCAAGGAGCTTGAGGCACGTCGTGACACCCTGGCCAAGGCAGAACTGGATGCCAGGCTCGCTGCGGAGCGTCTTGACGTCACGCTGCCCGGTCGCGGCCAGCCCGCTGGTGGCTTGCACCCGGTGACTCGAACGCTGGAGCGGATCGAGGGACTGTTCAAGCGGATTGGCTACGATGTGGCGGTAGGGCCTGAGCTTGAAGATGACCACCACAACTTCGAAGCGCTGAACATTCCTGCCCACCATCCTGCCCGCGGCATGGCCGACACCTTCTATTTCGACGCCACGCGACTGCTGAGAACGCACACCTCTCCCGTACAGGTGCGCACCATGAAGGCGGAGGAGCCCCCGATCCGCATAGTGTGCCCGGGCCGGGTGTATCGCAGCGACTCGGATCTGACTCACACGCCAATGTTCCACCAGGTCGAAGGCCTGCTGATCGAGGAAGACGTCAGCTTTGCGGACCTCAAGGGCACCATCGAAGACTTCCTGCAGGCGTTCTTCGAGCGTGACGACCTGTCCGTGCGCTTCCGTCCGTCCTACTTCCCGTTCACCGAGCCATCTGCCGAGGTCGACATTGCCTGTGTGATGTGCGCCGGAGAAGGCTGTCGGGTCTGCTCCCACACCGGCTGGCTGGAGGTGATGGGCTGCGGCATGGTGCATCCGGAGGTGTTCCGCCACGGTGGTATCGACCCCGAACGCTACACAGGCTTTGCCTTCGGCATGGGGGCCGAGCGCCTGGCGATGTTGCGCTACGGCGTCAATGACCTGCGCCTGTTCTTCGAGAACGATCTGCGCTTCCTGCGCCAGTTCCATTGATCAGAGGCCCGCACAGCGGCCCTTCGAAGAACATTGACTGCGTGAACAGGACGTCAAGGAGTCCTCATGAAAGTATCTGAACAGTGGCTGAGGGAGTGGGTTTCCCCTCAGCTGTCTACCCAGGGGCTGGCCGACCAGATCACCATGGCGGGGCTCGAGGTAGATGCCGTCGAGCCCGTTGCGGCGTCATTCAGCGACGTCGTGGTGGCACAGGTGACCGACAAGGTCCAGCATCCCGACGCTGACAAGCTGAACGTCTGCCAGGTTGACGATGGCAGCGGTGAGCCGGTTCAAGTGGTGTGTGGCGCCCCGAATGTGGCGGTGGGACAGCGGATTCCCTTTGCTCGCGTCGGCGCCGTGCTACCCGGCGATTTCAAGATCAAGAAGGCCAAGCTGCGTGGTGTCGAATCTCGCGGCATGATCTGCTCCGCATCGGAGCTGGGCCTTGAGGAAGGCACTTCCGAAGGCATCCTGGTGCTCCCCGAGGACGCACCGGTGGGGACGGCCCTGCGTGAGTACCTCGCGCTGGATGATCACACCATTGAAGTGGACCTGACGCCCAACCGTGGCGACTGCTTGAGCGTGCAGGGTCTGGCTCGGGAAGTGGGCGTGCTGAATCGTCTCGGCCTGACTGAGCCAACCATTGACCCGGTTGCTGCACGTCACGACGAGACCTTCCCGGTACGCGTCGAGGATGCTCAGCGTTGCCCGCGTTATATCGGTCGCCTGATCAAGGGTGTCGACATCAGCCGTCCGACGCCAATGTGGATGATTGAGCGCCTGCGCCGCAGCGGCGTGCGTGCGATCGACCCCGCCGTTGATGTCACCAACTATGTCATGCTCGAGTTGGGGCAGCCGTTACATGCCTTTGATCGTGCCAATCTTGAGGGTGCCGTCGTGGTGCGCCTGGCGCGCCAGGGTGAGGAGCTGGTGCTGCTTGACGGCCAGACCGTGTCCCTCGATCCGAGCACCTTGATCATTGCTGACGACAAGGGTCCTCTGGCCTTGGCGGGCGTCATGGGCGGCGAGCACTCCGGTGTGGGGGCCGAGACGCGAGATATCTTCCTGGAAGGCGCGTTCTTTACTCCTCTGGCGGTCGCAGGCCAGGCCCGCTCCTACGGGCTTCACACTGACGCGTCCCATCGTTTCGAACGGGGCGTCGACCCCGAGCTGACGCGACGTGCCGTGGAACGTGCGACTGCGCTGTTGATCGAGATCTGTGGCGGCGAGCCGGGCCCGCTCAACGAGCAGGCGGATGACGCTCATCTGCCCGGTCAGCGAGACGTCACGCTCCGCGCTGAGCGGTTGGCGAAGGCACTGTCAAAGCGCCTGGACGACGCTGAGGTCAGCGAAATCCTGGAGCGTCTCGGCATGGCGGTTGACGCCCATGATCGTGGTTGGACGGTCAAGGTGCCGAGTTGGCGCTTTGATATCACGATCGAGGAAGACCTGATCGAGGAGGTGGCCCGCATCCATGGCTACAATCGTCTGCCGGTACGCCGTCCCGCAGTACGCTTGGGCTTGAAGGCTGACCATGAGGCGCAAAGCCCGCTGGGCAGATTGCGCAGGCAGCTGACGGCCCGTGGCTACCAGGAAGCGATTACCTATAGTTTTGTCGCGCCTGAGCTGCAGCGGGCCTTGCTGCCTGAAGCGGTATCGCCGGTTCTCGCCAACCCCATCTCCGCGGACCTGTCGGTGATGCGTGCCAGTCTGTTTCCGGGGCTGGTGAGGGCGCTGGAACACAACCTCAATCGTCAGCAGACCCGTGTGCGCCTGTTCGAGAGTGGCCTGGTCTTCCGCGGCGAGCTCGATGACCTTGAACAGGTGCCGATGCTAGGCGCTGTCGTTTGCGGTTCGCGTCTGCCCGAAGGTTGGACTGGTGGCCGTGACAAGGTGGACTTTTTTGATCTCAAGGGAGATCTGGAGAGCCTGCTGGAGGTCAGCGGTGACGCCGACGCCTGGCGTTTCGAACCAGGCGAGCATCCCTCACTCCACCCGGGGCAGTGCGCGCGGATCCTGCATCGCGGTGAAGAAGCCGGCTGGATTGGCACGCTGCACCCCGCGGTCAAGAGCAAGCTGGGCCTCAAGACTGACGCCGTGTTGTTCGAGGTTCGCCTGGATGCACTCAGTCAGGGCCGTATCCCGGCCTTCGCACCGCTGTCGCGCTACCCCGAGGTGCGGCGTGACTTGGCCTTCGTCATCGATGAGGACCAACCGGTACAGGCGCTGCTCGACCGCGTCAGGGCCGAGGCGGGTGAATGGTTGACGGATCTGGCGCTTTTCGACGTCTATCAGGGCAAAGGTGTAGCCGAAGGTCGTAAGAGTGTGGCCTTGGGCTTGACCTGGCAGCATCCATCGCGCACGCTAAATGACGAAGAAATCAATCAGTTGGTCGATGCCATCGTGGCAACGGCTCGGCAGGGAGTCAATGCTGAGCTGCGTGCTTGACGCTTTAGCCTGACGGGCGCGGACGGTTGGCGTGACCATCACCATGAGGATGACGACATGGGAGCGTTGACCAAGGCAGAACTGGCCGAGCATCTGCACACGGAACTTGGCCTGTCCAAGCGGGAGGCGAAAACCATGGTGGAAGCCTTCTTCGAAGAGATCCGTGCCTGTCTGCGAGAGAATGAGCAGGTCAAGTTGTCGGGGTTCGGCAACTTTGATCTGCGCGATAAGCGCGAACGTCCTGGCCGTAACCCCAAGACCGGGGAAGAGATCCCCATCTCGGCGCGGCGTGTGGTGACCTTCCGGCCTGGCCAGAAATTAAAGAGCCAGGTAGGTCATCCAGATGACGAGGAATGACCGGCTGTAAAGCTGAGGCGCCGCCTGATACCAGGCGGCGCTTTTTTTGGTGCTGGTCCCGCTGTATCGATGGGCTGGTCATGTCGGGAGCCCGATGCGGGTTGTCGACCGCTTAGCCGTTGTCAGAGCCTGTGGCCGCCGCGCTCGGTGTCGCTGTCGTCGGTGGCTCGTCTCTCTCGGCGGCTTCTTCGGCCAGCGTCTTGCGCGGCAGCAGTAGGTTGAGCAGAAAGGCGCTGAGGGCCGCGATGACGATGGGCGCACCGCTCACGACATTCTTGAAGGTTTCCGGGAATTGCTCGATGGCGGCTGGCTCCGAGGCGATGCCAAGGCTCAGTGCGAGTGACAGGCCAACGATGGTCATGTTGCGGGCCGTCATCTCGTCTTTGATCAACAGCTGAATGCCGGTCACGGTGATCATGCCAAAGACTGTGATGGTGGCGCCGCCGATGACGGGGTAGGGGATGGTCGTCATCAGGGCGCTGAATTTAGGACTGAACCCCGCCACCAGCACGATAATGCCGGCAAGCAAGAAAACCGTGCGGCTGACCACCTTGGTAATGGCGACGATCCCGACGTTCTGGCTGTAGGTGGAGGTCGGCAGGGCGCCGAAAAGGGTGCTGATGGTGGTTGTCAGGCCATTGCCGAGAAGGCCTCCGGTAAGCTCCTTGGTGGAGAGCTCCCGGTTCATGCCGGCGACGCTGGTCGCAGATAGATCCCCAATGGTCTGCACTGAGTTGATCACACAGATGACCACCATGGAGATGATCGCAGCAGAGTGAAACTCCATGGCAAAAGGCATGGCCTTGGGCACTGCCAGCCAGGGCGCGTTATGGATCGGGCTAAGGTCGATCATGCCCAGCGGGATGGCAGCCAGATATCCCACCAGCATGCCGATGATGATGGCGGACAGCTTGATGATCCCGCGACCAAACTGTGATGCCAGCAGCACGGCAATCAAGGTCAGCAGTCCGAGCCCCCAGTTGGAGAGATTCCCGAAACCCTCTGCATTGACGTTGCCGCTTCCTGCAATGTAGCGGATCGCGATGTCATACAGCGACAGGCCGATGACCAGTACCACGGTGCCCGCCACGACCGGTGGAAACAGGTGACGAATGAACTGTATGAAGTAGCCCACTATCACCATGGTAATGCCGCCGATAAGTTGGGCGCCGAGAATACCTTCGATGCCATATTGGCTGCCGACGGCGATCAGCGTCGGAACGTAGGCAAAGCCGACACCGAATATGGCCGGCAGGCGAGCGCCAAACTTCCAGAGTCCGTACAGGTGGAACAGGGTACAAGCGCCGGAGGCCAGGATAGCGACCTGGATGAGCTGCAGTTTCTCGGCAGGGCTCACCCCCACCACGCCCGCCACGATAAGCGGAGGAGTGATGACTCCCGCAATCATTGCCAGCACGTGCTGTAACGAGATGGGAAGCGCCTTGGCCAGGCCTGGACGCCCGTGGAAATCAAACAGTGTCTTGGGAGGAGTGTGCATGTTCTCGGCCATTGTCATCGTTGTTGTTGTGCCAACAAGATCGGCCGGGACGAACTGTTGGCCAGACGTAGGGGCAGGGCGTGGGCGCTGCTCCTGATCCTGATGGCGAGGCGGTTGCTGTAGCCTACCTGGCTCTAGGCTAGTGTATTCACGACAATGTCGCGTGTGTATACAGGTTAAGTGCGCGATGGTGCGTCATGATTTGATCGATATCACACAGAGGCGAGGAGAAAGACGACTCGAGTTGAGGTTCTGGTTCAACTCGATGGGAGAGCGCCGCGTGGGCAGGGCACCCAGCCGCGTATGTCTTTGTTGGTGGGAGAGGGCCTGGCGGCAGACAATTCTGTGCTGAATGGCTGCGCTGTGCTGATTGAGTGGTCCGTGCAAGTGGTTCGTACGCTGAGGGCCGTACGGGTGCTGATGGGAGATATGGCAAACGGCGCTCCACGACCTGCTGGCGTGGACCTGGGCGGGGCGCAGCAGGGGGAAGAGACCGACCTTGGCGGGTCTAGACGCCGTGGCTTTCGAGGTACCAGGTGATCGCCACCTTGGCCACATAGCCGAGCATTCCGGCCCCGAGCACGATGAACAGCATCAGGGTGCCAAAGCGCCCCGCCTTGGATTGCTTGGCCAGATCCCAGATGATGAAGCACATGAACAGCATGAGTCCGCCGATCATGATGGGGGTGATCCATGTCTCGAAGGTGTCTTGCATAGAGGTCTCGCTGTCTGGGGAGGCGTCTTGCTTGCGCCTGCCATGGTAGCGCCTTGCCGGGCAGATTGCAGGTCGCCGGGGATGCGTCGGTCTCGGCCAGCATGCTAGAATCCGACCAGAATTCTCAGGTAATTCCTTTACATGCCTACACTCAAGATACTGGTTGGCACCATGTATGGTGGTGCACTCGACGTGGCGGAGCAGGTCAAGCCGCTGTTCGAGGAGGCCGGGTACGACGTCTCGGTTCTCGAAAATCCCTCTCTGGCTGATGTCACCGACGATGCGCCGGATCTCGCCCTGTTCTGCGTGTCGACGACAGGTAGCGGTGATTTCCCCGGCAATTTCGTCAGTTTCGTACGCGAATTGCAGGACAAGAGCCCGGGGCTGGGCCACCTGCGCTATGGACTGATCGCCCTGGGTGACAGCTCCTACGGCGACACCTTCTGTGGTGCCGGCCGCCGTCTGGATCAGCTGCTCGAGGAGCAAGGCGCGACCCGCCTTGATGACCGACTGGAGATCGACGCCATGGAAACCTTCATGGCTGACGATGAAGCCTTGCCCTGGGTCGAGGGCTGGATTTCTCGCCAAGATCTCAAGGTGGCATGATGGCACGGGCAATCGCGAGCCCTGCTCGCCTCAGCCTGATGGTGGGTCTGATGCTGGTATTGGCGCTGACCCTGCCACGTTATCAGATGGCCGGCCTGGCGACCCGCGAGACGCTGGTCTACATCGTGCTGGGTGTGCTCGCCCTGGCTTCCCTGTTTCAGTGGCGCCTGCTCGATGGCGCCGGGCGCTCTCGCTTTCTGCGCATGTTGTTCACGCTGCTTGGCTGCATGGTCGTGGCGCTGGTCGCCATGGTGATCTACAAGCTGGTGGTGGGCGGCGTGGCCCTGGGCGTCATCACGTTATCCCAGGGAGCGACCGCAGGCCTTTTGTTGCATGCTGTAGTACTGGTGTTTTCCAAGCGAGATTGAGCTGAGTTCAGCTGACGCCAGCCAGGGCGAGGTCCTGGCGCGGCCGACGCGATGACAAAACGCCCTGGATCATGGATCCAGGGCGTTTTTTTACCTGCCAAGAAGGCGATATCCGTCAGCCGGATCTACCTCCAAGGGTGTAGCACGGCACGTAGTCGCCGGCCAGCTTCATGCGTCCTTGGGCAACGAAGGAGGTCAGCAGGGCGTCCAGCTTCTCCATCAGGTCCGCTTCGGCGTGCAAGCGGAAGGGGCCGTGTGCTTCGATGGCGCGAATCCCTTGCTCCTTGACGTTACCGGCCACGATGCCCGAGAACGCGCGGCGCAGGTTGGCGGCCAACTCATGCTTGGGCAGTTCACGATTGAGCTCGAGCCCGGCCATGGCCTCGTGGGTGGGGACGAACGGCTCCTGGAAGTTTCGGGCAATGGTCAGGCGCCAGTTGTAGTAGAAGGCATCCTGACGGGCGCGCCGATACTCCGTGACCTTGTCGATGTTGGCGCGCATGGTGCGGGCGACCTGGGTGGGGTCGTCGATGATGATCTGGTAGAGCTCGCGCACGGACTCACCCAAGGTATAGACCAGAAACTCATCGATACGCTGAAAGTACTCCGCGGCACTCGCCGGCCCGGTGAAGACCACCGGCAGCTCCATGTCGACATTGTCGGGATGCAGCAGGATGCCGAGCAGATACAGAATCTCTTCCGCCGTGCCCACGCCGCCGGGGAAGACAATGATGCCGTGGCCCAGGCGGACGAAGGCTTCGAGGCGCTTCTCGATGTCCGGCATCACCACCAGCTCGTTGACGATGGGATTGGGCGCTTCGGCAGCAATGATCCCGGGCTCGGACACGCCGAGGTAGCGTCCTGGATAGCGCCGCTGCTTGGCGTGGGCAACGTTGGCCCCCTTCATGGGGCCTTTCATGGCACCGGGACCGCAACCGGTGCAGATGTCCAGGTCACGCAGGCCGAGATGGTATCCCACGTCCTTGGTGTATTCGTATTCCTCTCGAGAGATGGAATGACCACCCCAGCAGACGACCAGGCTAGGGTCGCGGCTCGGCTTGAGCGTGCCGGCCTTGCGCAGAATGTGGAAGACGGCGTTGGTGGTGCCTTCTCCCGTGGACAGGTCGAAGCGCGACTGGTTCTGGATCTCGTTGTAGACGTAGACGATATCCCGCAGCACGCTGGAGATGTGCTCGCGGATGCCGCGGATCATGCGGCCGTCGACAAAGGCTTCGGCCGGGGCGTCGGTCAGCTTGAGGCGCACGCCGCGGTCTTGCTGGAGCAGCTCAATGTCAAAGTTGGGGTAGGTTTCCAGCAGTGCCAGGCCGTCATCCATGGGGTTGCCGGAATTCAGTACCGCCAGCGTGCAGCGACGCAACATTTCATGCAGCCCGGTTTGAGAGCTGTCGCGGAGGCGGTTGACTTCATGCTGGGACAGGATTTCGAGGCTGCCCTCAGGGGAAATCGTGGTGGAAATGGTCTCGGCCATTTTTGGGCTTCCTTGTCAGAGGCGATTCAAGGCATCGGTGCCTTGTCGCACGCCTGGTTGAAGAGTTCGCGCACGGCTGTTTGGTCCGCGTCGCTCATGCCATCCTGGGCAAAGGCGCCATCCAGCCATTCATGGAAGACGGCGTCGAAGTCGTCGCTGCTTACCTCGCTGGGGTTGTAGTCAAGCTGGTCCACCACCAGGGGGATCTGCGGAATCAGATACCCGAGGGGAAACAAGTCGTCGGCACTGGCCTCACGCTCCATGTCCAGCAGGGCATCATGAATGGCGTCGGCACGTGCGGCGATGGGGTCATGCATGGAAAGTGACTCTTGTGCTGTGGTGGAAGGTGCTGTGGCTGACATCGAACTCTTGATCATGGTGTGATGCTATCACGGCCGTGCGTTCAGGCGCACCGCTGCGGCCCCCGGGTGGAAGTGGTAGACTATGCCGCGTCATCCGGATTGTGCCTGGCCCCGTCGCCTGATGGCCCAGGACGCCGGCGAATCATCCTGGCGTCATTCCATGTTCAATGCCCTGTATTTTCGTACCTTCATCACGCTGGTGGAAACCGGTAGCTTTACCCGTACCGCTCAGCGTCTCGAGATGACCCAGCCTGGGGTCAGTCAGCATATTCGTAAGCTTGAGCGGTACCTGGACAAGCCGCTGCTGGAGCGCCAGGGGCGACGTTTCCGGCTGACCGAGGCAGGGCGCCGTGTCTACGACTACGCGGTGAAGCTGTTTTCGGAGCACGAGCAGTTCCGACATTCTCTGGACGACGAGAGCCTGGACAGCGGTGAGTGCCGGCTGGCGTCGCCGGGCAGCATCGGCCTGATGCTGTATCCGTTTATTCTCGGCCAGCAGCAGCGCCATCCCGGGCTTACCGTCTCCTACTGCTTTGCCTTTCATCAGGAGATCCTGGCCGATGTACTGGCCGGGCGACATGACCTTGGGATCGTGACGGAGGCAACCCGGCATCCGGACCTGGTCTGCGAGCCATGGCACGACGAACCCCTGAGCCTTGTGGTGCCGGCAGACTTTACCGGTACCACCCTCAACGACCTGCTCGGACTGGGCTTCATCAGCTATACCGACGGCCTGGACAAGGCGGTGAGCCTGCTGCGAGCCAATTTCCCCGATGACTTCCGCTCGATGAGCCACTTTCCCCGCCAGGGCTTCACCAACGAGGTAGGCATGGTGCTGGATGCGGTGGCTCGAGGGCTGGGTTTCAGCGTGGTGTCTCGGCTGGTGCTGGAGACGTCGCCGTGGCAGCGCCAGGTGCGCGAAATGACGCTCAGCCAGCCGTTGGATGAGACGCTCTATCTGGTGAGTCGTCGCGGTGCTCAGGTGCCGAGTCGTTACCACCATTTACTGGAAGCCTTCCGTGAGCAGCGCCACCTGGAACGCTTCGGTCATCCTGATGGGCGGGCGCTGGAAGGCTAGCTTCAACGCACGAACCCCGCCAATTGGCGGGGTTCGTGGTCTAGCGAGGTCCGCTTAGTCGCGATACTCGTCGATGCTCGGGCAGGAGCAGATCAGCTGTCGATCGCCCAGCACGTTGTCCACCCGGTTGGCGGCGGGCCAGTACTTGGCCCCCTTGACCGCCTCGGACGGGAAGGCCCCGATTTCCCTGGAGTAGCCGCGGCTCCAGTCGGGGTCCATCAGGTCCGCCATGGTATGCGGCGCATGCACCAGCGGGTTGTCGTCGAGCGCCCATTCACCCTTCTCGACCCGAGCGATTTCCTCACGAATGCCGATCATGGCGTCACAGAAGCGGTCGAGCTCGTAAAGAGATTCGGACTCGGTTGGCTCGATCATCAGGGTGCCTGCCACCGGGAATGACATTGTCGGTGCATGGAAGCCATAGTCCATCAGGCGCTTGGCAATGTCTTCCTCGCTGATGCCGGAGGCCGCCTTGAGCGGACGAATGTCGATGATGCACTCGTGTGCCACTGTGCCGCTTTCGCCCTTGTAGAGCACCGGATAGTGTCCGTCGAGGCGCTGGGCGATGTAGTTCGCGCCGAGGATCGCCAGTTCGGTGGCCTCGCGCAGGCCCCGTGCGCCCATCATCTTGATGTAGGCCCAGGAGATCGGCAGGATCGATGCGGAGCCAAAGGCCGCTGCCGATACCGCGCCTGAGTCCGCCTCGACGCCGTCGAGGGGGGTGACGCTGTGATTGGCAACATGGGGGGCGAGGTGCGCCTTGACCCCGATGGGGCCCATGCCGGGGCCGCCGCCGCCGTGGGGAATGCAGAAGGTCTTGTGCAGGTTGAGGTGGCTGACGTCGCCGCCAAAGTCGCCCGGGCGGGCGAGACCCACCTGAGCATTCATGTTGGCACCGTCGATATAGACCTGGCCACCATTGGCGTGAACGATATCGCAGGCATCGCGCACTCCCTGCTCGAACACTCCGTGGGTAGACGGGTAGGTCAGCATGATGGCGGACAGGGTGTCGGCGTGCTGCTCAGCCTTGGCCTTGAGATCGGCAAGGTCGATGTTGCCGCGCTCGTCGCATTCCACCACCACGACCTTCATGCTGCACATGGCAGCGGAAGCGGGGTTGGTGCCATGGGCAGAGCTTGGGATCAGGCAGACGTCACGATGGCCTTCGCCCTGCGCCGCCTGGTAGCGACGGATGGCCACCAGCCCTGCGTATTCGCCCTGTGCGCCTGAGTTAGGCTGCATGGAAATGTGGTCGTAGCCAGTGATTTCGACCAGGAAGGCCGACAGCTCGTCGATCATCTGGCGATAGCCCGCGACCTGGTCCTTCGGCGCGAAGGGGTGGATGCGGGCGAACTCCGGCCAGGTGATCGGCATCATCTCGGTGGTCGCGTTGAGCTTCATGGTGCAGGAGCCCAGCGGAATCATGGCGTGGGCCAGCGACAAATCCTTGTTCTCGAGGCGCTTCAGGTAGCGCAGCATCTCGGTTTCGCTGCGATAGCGCTGGAACGTCGGGTGCTCGAGGAAGCGACTCTCGCGGCGGCAGGCGCTGGGGATGCCGCTGGCCTTGCTGTCGAGCACGCCATCGTCCAGTTCGCGCACGCCAAGGCCGTGTTCTTCGCCCAGCAGGACGTCGAACAGCACGTCCAGGTCGTGGGCCGTGGTGGTCTCGTCCAGACTGACGCCGACGTCGCCGTTGTCGAAGTAGCGCAGGTTGACCTCGTGGGTCATGGCGCGACCCAGGATCTTGCCACGATCAACGCCGGTCAGGCGTAGCGTGTCAAAGTAGCTGTCGTTGGTGAGGGAGACGCCTTTCTGTTCCAGGCCCGTGGCCAGAATGGTGGTCAGGCGATGAATACGGCCGGCAATGGTGCGCAGTCCCTCTGCACCGTGGTACACCGCATAGAAGCCGGCGATATTGGCCAGCAGCGCCTGGGCCGTACAGATGTTCGAGGTGGCCTTCTCGCGGCGAATATGCTGTTCGCGGGTCTGCATCGCCATGCGCAGCGCGGTGTTGCCGCGGGCATCCTTGGACACACCGATGATACGCCCGGGGATCGAGCGCTTGAGCTTGTCGGTGGTGGCGAAGAAGGCGGCGTGAGGCCCACCGAAGCCCATGGGGACACCAAAGCGCTGACTGGAACCGACCACGATGTCGGCACCCATCGCACCAGGCTCCTTGAGCAGTACCAGGGCCATCAGGTCGGTGGCCACGCAGGTCATGATGCCGCGGTCCTTGGCCTCGGCGATCAGCGGCGCCAGGTCATGCACGCGGCCGTCGTTGCCCGGGTATTGCAGCAGCGCGCCGAACACGTCGTGCTGGCCGAGCTCCGCTGCCGGAGCGGTAACGATGTCGTAGCCAAACCACGAGGCCCGGGTCTTGAGCACGTCCAGGGTCTGAGGGAAGACGTCGTCGGCGACGAAGAAGGCGTTGGTCTTGGCCTTCTTGTTGGAGCGACGACACAGCGCCATGGCTTCGGCGGCGGCGGTAGCTTCATCCAGCAGGGAGGCATTGGCCAGCTCCATGCCGGTCAGGTCCATGACCATCTGCTGGAAGTTCAGCAGGCCTTCTAGGCGACCCTGGGAAATTTCTGGCTGGTAAGGGGTGTAGGCGGTGTACCAGCCTGGGTTTTCCAGCACGTTGCGTTGAATGACGGCGGGCAGGTGAGTGTCGTAGTAGCCCTGACCGATGTAGCTCTTTGCCACCTTGTTCTGGCGTGCCAGCCGGTACAGATAGTCAAGTGCCTCGGCCTCGGCCTTGGGCGGGTCCAGATCGAGCTCACGACCCAGACGGATATTCGCGGGGACTGTCTTGTCGATCAGGGCATCCATGCTATCGACGTCAAGCGCTGCAAGCATCTTGGCTCTGTCAGCGGAGCCGGGACCGTTGTGACGACGAAGAAAGGCATCATGATCGGCCAGTTCGGCCAGGCGACGTGTATCGAAAGCCATGGAACACCTTGAATGTGGTGGATCGACGAGATCCAGTGTGAGTGAAGCGTTAGAAAAGATGACAGAAGTGCCTGAGCTGATGAGCCTGTGCGTCACAGGCTGCCAACGTCCTCAGCGATACGGCAGTGGGGTCGGGGAGGGCGCTATCTGCTGCTTGTCCTCTGACCTATACCCTCAGCCCTCAGCTCTTCCTGGGCGGTAACCGGGGCCCTGGTAGGCCCCGGTGGTGGTGGCGTGGCCCGCCACCAAGCCGGATCAGCCTTCGGCGTCGACCACTGCCTGATAAGCCTCTGCATCCAGCAGATCGTCGAGAGCGCTCTTGTCGTCCAGGCGCACCTTCATGATCCAGCCATCTTCGTAGGGAGCTTCGTTGACGGTCTCCGGCGAGTCTTCCAGAGATTCGTTGACCTCGATGACCTCGCCGTCCACCGGCGCGTACAGGTCGGAAGCCGCCTTGACAGATTCGATGACGCCAAACTCGTCACCTTTGGACAGGCTGCTGCCGACGTCAGGCAGGTCAACGAACACCACGTCGCCCAGGGACTCCTGCGCGTGGTCGGTAATACCGATGGTGACAGTTCCGTCGCCGTTGTCCTGAATCCATTCGTGGCTGTCGACGTAGCGCAGGTTGGCGGGGATTGAGCTCATCTCGATTTCCTATACGAAAAAGGTTTTCCGGTTTCGCGCATGCTAACGCCATTCAAGGCATTTGGCGAGTCCATGACAAGAGAATACCGAGTCGGTTGACGTATCCTCACGACATAGGGTGGATCGAAGCGCTCGTCGCGTCCAGCCCGGCGGGAAAGTTCGTGATGCCGTTCGCTGGCAGGTCACGCCTCTTCCCCACCCGAGGTAGCGCTGGCCGGGGCTGCTTGGCGCTTGAGGGTGGCGGGTCAGGCGGGCGGTGGGCAGCAGACATGCCAGGGGACTATGCTGATATTGCAGAACGGAGGCCTGCGCCCTGTGCTGCGGGCAATGTTTGCCAGGAAGCGCTGTCTTGGATATGGTGTCAAAAGTTTCCAATAAGAAACTTTGATGGAGGTGTCGCGAGAAGAAACTTTGATGGAGGTGTCGCGAGCCCGAAACGCAGCACATCGTCGGCGTAGGTCTTTATTCGGTGGTTGCCTTATGCCGGTGTCGACGGGCCTGTCTTATGCAGCTTGGGCCAGCGTTTGCGAACAGGGGCTTGCGTGAAACAGCGTGACTGGTGCGCGTGTAGCAATATCCGCTATCTTAGGCGGGTCCGTGCTACCTAATCCGCTGGCAGATCCGTTGTTTCGATAGAGTTTTATCGAAATGCGGCAGGGCAGCAGCGGGTAGCGCATCAATACGTGGCGCATAATAACAAGTGCCGAGTCAAAGGGAGACTTCCGTGGACGCACTCAACAACATCTTCTCCGCCATTAATGGCGTGGTGTGGGGGCCAGTCATGCTGGTCCTGCTGCTGGGGGTAGGCATCTACCTGCAGATCGGTCTGAAGATCATGCCTATTCGCAAGCTGGGTATGGGCTTCAAGTTGATGTGGGGGGGACGAGATAGCAAGGCGTCCTCCCAGGACGAGGGGGAAATTTCTCCCTTCAACGCCCTGATGACGGCGCTGTCCGCGACGATCGGTACCGGTAACATCGCCGGTGTGGCGACGGCGATTGCGCTAGGTGGTCCAGGCGCGGTGTTTTGGATGTGGATCACCGCACTGGTCGGTATGGCCACCAAGTTTGCCGAGGCCGTGCTGGCGGTGCGTTATCGCGAGACTGACGAGAACGGCTTCCATATCGGCGGGCCGATGTACTACATCAAGAACGGTCTTGGCCGCAAATGGCTGTGGCTGGGTGGCGCTTTCGCCTTCTTCGGCGCCGTGGCCGCCTTTGGTATCGGTAACACGGTGCAGTCGAACTCCGTCGCCGATGCGCTGGATTCCAGCTTTGGTATCCCGCACTGGGTCACCGGTCTGGTGATCATGGTGCTGGCGGGTGCCGTTATCCTGGGGGGGATCAAGCGCATCGCCAAGGTGGCGGGCAAGCTGGTGCCGGTAATGGGCATCGCCTACATTATTGCCGGCGTCTGCGCGCTGTCCGTGAATGCCGACCAGATCGGTAACGCCCTCTCCGACATCTTCTACTACGCCTTCAACCCCCATGCAGCAGTGGGTGGCTTTGCTGGTGCAGCGGTGATGGCGGCCATTCGTTTTGGTGTGGCGCGCGGTATCTTCTCCAACGAGGCGGGCCTCGGTAGTGCCCCCATCGCTCACGCCGCGGCGCAAACCAAGAATCCGGTGCGTCAGGGCCTGATCGCCATGCTGGGTACCTTTATCGACACCATCATGGTGTGCACCGTGACGGCGTTGGTCATCTTGACCGCCCCCATCTGGGAAACCGGTGAACAGGGTGCCTCGCTGACCGCGATGTCCTTTGAAAACGCGTTGCCTGGTGGATGGGGTGACATCATCGTCTCCATTGCCCTCGCGGTGTTTGCCTTCACCACGATTCTGGGCTGGTCCTTCTACGGCGAGAAGTGCTTCCAGTTCCTGTTCGGCACGCGCTCCATCATGCTGTATCGCATTCTGTTCGTGGCTGCCATTCCGGTAGGTGCGCTGGCGCAGCTTGGCTTTATCTGGCTGATGGCAGACACCTTCAACGCCATGATGGCGATTCCTAACTTGATTGCCCTGGCCCTGCTGTCGCCGGTGGTGTTCAAGCTGACCAAAGACTACTTCGACGGTAAGGACATCCTGCCGGGCGAAGACCTCGACCATCACAAGTCCTGAACCCAGGCCGTCGGCAGGAGGTGCCTCAAGGGCACCTCCTGTCGTTCGGGGGTTCTTTCATGAACCACGAGATGAGACGCCATGAGTGACCTCAAGACCACACCGCTGAATGCCCTTCACCGCGAGCTGGGGGCCAAGATGGTGCCCTTCGCTGGCTATGACATGCCTGTTCAGTACCCCCTGGGGGTGAAGAAGGAGCATGAGCACACTCGGGCCGCCTGTGGCCTGTTCGACGTGTCGCACATGGCACAGATCCTGATTCGCGGCGATGATGCATTGGTCGCCCTGGAATCGCTGGTGCCGGCGGACCTGGTGGGACTGCCGGAAGGCATGCAGCGCTATGGTCTGTTCACCAGCGAGGAGGGTGGCATTCTCGATGACTTGATGACGGTCAATGCCGGGGACCATCTCTATCTGGTGGTGAATGCGGCTTGCCGGGAGCAGGATATTGCGCACCTTCGCCGCGGGTTGCCGGATCATGAGATTGAAGTGGTAGACCGTGGCCTGCTCGCCCTTCAGGGCCCAAAGGCTACCAATGTCATGCAGCGCCTGTGCCCGGCGGCTTGTGACATGGTGTTCATGCAGCATGGCCGTTTCGACATCGATGGTATTGCTGTGTGGGTGAGTCGCAGCGGTTACACCGGCGAGGACGGCTTCGAGATTTCTGTGCCGGCAGAACAGACGGATGCGCTTGCCCGCAAGCTGCTGGCAGAAGACGAGGTCGAGGCGATCGGTCTCGGCGCGCGGGACTCGTTGCGCCTGGAAGCGGGGCTTTGCCTATACGGTCATGATATCGATACCACCACGACTCCGGTCGAGGCAGGGTTGATCTGGGCGATCGGCAAGCCAAGGCGTCGCGGTGGCGAGCGTGCCGGCGGTTTTCCGGGGGCGGACATGGTGCTGCACCAAATTGAGGTCAAGGACCATCAGCGCAAGCGGGTCGGGCTACTGGCCGAGGGCCGGGCGCCGGTGCGTGAGGGTGCCGAGCTGTACAGTGAAGACAACCAGCTCTTGGGCAGCGTGACCTCCGGGGGCTTTGGGCCCAGCGTAGGCAAGCCCGTGGCCATGGGCTACGTCACGCTCGACCACGCGGAGCTGGGCACCACGGTCTACGCCGAGGTGCGCGGCAAGCGGCTGCCGATGACGGTGACACGGATGCCGGTCATCACGCCTGGCTACTATCGGGGATAGGCCGCCAGCGAGCGTTCGTCACTTTAGGCCTGAGCTTTCAGCGTAGTGGGTGTTATACCGTTATCTTGTGTGTGAGATTCGGGGACAAGAGCCACAAAGCCTCAGCTGAACGCAAGCATCTCTACGAAACGGCGCCCATCGGCGCCGTTTTTTGTGTCAGCAAGACACTATTGCGATCTCGGTGCGCCTTCGCTGTCCGGCCTCTACGTCAGCTGTGATGTGTCAGGAGGTCGTGTCGAGGTGGCGAAAGGTCAAGTTGACCCGCTGGCCGACGCTACTGCGGGGCAGCAGCGCATGCTCCAGCTGCTCCTGACAGCCAGGACCCATCCATAGCAGGCTGCCATGCTCGAGCCAGACATTGAACGCCGGTGATCGGCGGTCCTTCCAGCGAAAGCGCATGGGTCGGCTGGCGCCGAGGCTAATGGAGGCGATGACGGGCAGGGGGCCAAGCTCTCGCTCATTGTCGCAGTGCCAGCCCATGCGATCGTCCCCACTGCGATAGCGGTTGATCAATACGCTGTTGAAGAGAGGCGTTGTGGGGGGAAGCTGAGCATTCAGCCGGTCCCGCAGATCAGCGACCAGCGGGTGCCAGGGGCATGGCAGAAAGTCGTTGCCGGAGAACCGGTAAGCGTGGTCGCCCATCCATACCTGCTGGCGCGGGATCAGGTGGGTCTTGCCGTAGAGGCGGATAGCGGGGCGCTGCCAATCCAGGTCTCTCAGCAGTCCTTCGAGGGTGTCAGTGGCGACGTCGCTCGGCAGAAGGCGTGAGACATACGTCAGCGGGGGCGACGTCAGAATGTGATGGGTATCAGGGTTGGGCATGGCGTCAGCATAACAGCCCTGCAGGGCCATGGCATGAGGGCCAGGCTCTAGATAAGGGAAGCTGGGGCTTATTCGAAGAGAAGCTGTGGCTCTTAGGAAGGGACGCTGTGGGAGCGCTGGGCGCTGTGTCAGATTAGGGCGGACCCGCTGGCAGGCAGTACAGGGTCCGCACACGGTTCACGACGTGGCTGCCACCATCAGCACAGAGGTGGTCGAGAGCCCCAGGCTGGCCAACGCCATGGCATATCCCAGCGCGGCACCGGCGACGACATCGCTGTAGTAGTGCAACCCCAGGCCAACCCGGGAGATGGCAATCAACCCGGCCAGAGGCAGTAGCCAAGGCAACAGGGCGGGACTATGCACTGCTGCCAGGGTGCAGAACATCACGGCGTGCATGGTATGCCCGCTGGGAAAGCTGTAGCGGTCTCTGGCGGGCTCGTTGCATTGGATGCTGCCGCCGAAGGTAATGAAGGGACGCTCACGACACAGGCGCGTCTTCAGCAGCTTGTAGACCGCGATGGCGACCAGCGCAGTAGCGATGTATTCGAACATCAAGCGCAGTCCGATATCACGGCCATGCAAGGCCGGCAGGGCGATGATCAGCGCCACCCATACCGGCCAATCGCCGAGCTTGCTGGCGATTTTCAGGGTAGACAGCCAAGGCCGATAGATGCTGAATCCGGCGGTGCGCTGGCAGAGCTGCCACTCGAGCATGTCGAGTCGGTCGAACCACTGAGGAATCTTGTTGGTCATCTCGTGTCTCCTCTCCGTTACATCAATCAGCGCCCGGCCCGGCGTGGGTCATGCCACTCTCAGGCTTCGGCAGGGTTCGAGAGCTGTCCGCGTGCATGGCGTGCATGTTCGTGGGCGTCCAGGAAGGTCTGAGCGATAGTGGGCCAGCGGTAGGCCAGTGCTCGTTCCCGAGCCGCTCTGCCCAGCCGCGCGTAACGGGCCTGCTGTTGGCATAGCGCCACAGCCTCTTGGCGGAAGGTCTGGTTATCTCCCGGCGGGATACTGACCCCATCGTGATCGGTGCTGATCAGCTCTGCTCCTGCGGCATGCCGGAAGGCGACGACGGCGAGCCCGCTGGCCATGGCCTCGAGTATCACGTTGCCCCAGGTTTCCGACAGGGAGGGAAAGACGAAGATGTCGGCGCTGGCGTAGTGTGTCTGCATCTGGGCTGAGTCAATGAACCCCGTGAAGATGGCGTCAGGCAGCGCCTTCTCGAGGCTCGCTCGTCCAGGTCCATCGCCCACCACGACCAGGCGCATGTCAGGACGAGCCTCCAGCATGTCGAGGAAGGTGTCTCTGAGCAGGTCGAGGTTCTTTTCTGGCGCCAACCGTCCGACGTACAGGGCTACCGGCTGGTGCTGACCGACTCCCCAGGAGTCCCGCAGCTCCTGGCTCCGCTTGTCAGGAGTGAAGCGGTCACCTTCGATACCACGCGCCATCACAGACACGCGCTCGAATCCTGCCGTCGCCAGTTCACGCGCCTGCTGATGTGTCGGCACCAGCGTGGCGGCGCAGCGGTTGTGGAAGTGGCGCAAGCGCTGGCGGACCAGCGGAGCTAGCCAGGGCACACCGTAATCCTGGCAATAGTGGTCGAAGTTGGTGTGCCATCCACTGACCACTGGTATGTCCAGTTTCTCGGCGGCACGCAAGGCCGACCAGCCTAGCGGGCCTTCGGTGGCCACATAGATGGCATCTGGCTTGGTCGTCTGCCACAGGCGCTTCAGCGTGCCGACGCTGGCCCAGCCAATTCGAACTTCCTTGTAGCGTGGCATCGACATCCCGCGCACACGTAGCTCGTGCTCCATGCCCTCCGCCTTGGCGGCGCTGGCATCGACCGGCTCCGGGCGGACCAGCTGCAAGGTCACGCCGAGGGCAAGCAGCTCCCTGCTGATACGTCCGAGTGTGTGGGCGACTCCGTTGATGTCGGGAGACCAGGTTTCGCTGACCAGACAGATGCGCATGGCGTTCCTCGTGCCCGTCGGGCCCCACTTGGCCCGCTCGAGGACGAGCATGCAATGCGCCCATGACAGCTCTGGGTCAGCCACGTGAATAGCCTGTTACTACAGGCGGACGGAGCGGGTGGCGCGAGCAGGAAAAAGCCGCTGCAGAGAGAATCGACGGAAAGACGCGGCGCAGGGCCAAGGGGTGAGCCGTCGCTCTGGGAGTGAGAGCGACGGCAGAGGGCGACGGCCGAGGCGTTTAACGCAGGATGGTGCCAGGATCGATGGGTTTGCCCCCATGGCGCATATCGAACAGCAGGTCATAGCGGCCGGTCGACGAGTGCTTGCCGACCGAGCACAGCGGCGTACCGCGGGTGACCTGATCGCCCTTGGATACCACAATGTCGCCGCACAGCGCATAGACGCTCTGCAGGTTATCGGCATGGTGCACGATGACCACCTTGCCAAGCTGGCGCATGCTGTCAGCGAAACTGACTTCCCCATCGGCGACCGCCTTGGCATTGGCACCCTCGTCGGTGGCCAGCAGCATCGGCTGCAGCCTGCCGCGACTGTCATTGCCGTAGCGGCGTACTACACGATAGTCGTCCAGCGGCCATGGCCAGCCACGTGCCCGCGATGTCACCGGGCCAGGGTCCGGCAGGCGGGCGCTGCTGGAAGGCGCGCTCGACGCAGCGGTCGCTCGGCTGGTCGATGCGCTGCTGGCGCGCAGTGGAACCTGAATCAGTTGCCCGACCTTGAGATCAGTAGCGCGGACACCGGGGTTCGCGCTTTGAATGCGCGCCGTGGTCGTGCCGAAGCGTCTGGCGACGGCGCTGTAGGTATCGCCGGGCCTCACCTGATAACGGTAGGGGCCGCCGGAGGGCGCGCGTTCCTGTCGTGACGGCACCAGCAGGCGTTGCCCCACCGCCAGGTGACGAGAATCGACACCCGGGTTAAAGCGCTGAAGACGCAGCAGCGGAATCCCAGCCCTGCGGGCGATCGTGCCGAGGGTGTCGCCGCGTTGAACGCTGATCCAGTCTCCTGCGATGGAGGCGCTCGCCACATGGCTGGATCTCGCGCTGGGACCGCTGTTGGCGCCGGAACCAGCGCACCCGGTGATCAGCAGCGCCATGCCGGCGATCACCAGCGGTGCGAGGCGAGCGAAGCGTCCTTGTCTTGCCAAAGGGCATTGAGCCATGAATGGAAGCGTTCCTTGTAGATCGGGTCGTCGTGGTAGCGGCCATCCAGCATCCAGTCAGCGACGTCCAGGCGACGCGCATCAAGCCGAATGGCCTTTTCCTTGCCACACAAAAAGCGCCAGAAACTCGGCGCGCTCGACTGGTAGTCGATCGTGACGTCGAGGATCGCATCCAGGCGATCTCCCAGCAGGGCCAGCACCTGCGCGATGCCCCCCGCCTTTGGACGCAGCAGATGGGTGAACGGACTCTGGCGCGCATCACGCTTGGCCGGCGTAAAGCGGGTACCCTCGACAAAGTTGATGATGGCGATGGGGACATCCCGCGCACGCTCGCACATGCGCTCGGTGGCCTTGCGGTCACGTTCCGCCAGGGCCGGATTGGCCGCCAGCTGTTCCTTGCTGTAGCGCCGCATGAAGGGAAATTCCAGGGCCCACCAGGCCATGCCGACTACCGGAATCCAGATCAGCTGCTGTTTAAGGAAAAAGCGAGGCATGGGGACCTTGCGATGCATCGCCATCATCAGCAGGAAGATATCGGTCCAGCTGCGGTGATTCGACAGGATCAGGTACCAGGACTCCGGAGACAGATCGTCAGGCACCGTTATCCTGACGTCAGGGCGTACCCAGTGGCGTATCCACCACAGGTTGAAGCCTATCCAGTTCAGAGCGATCGCGTTTAGGCCGCCCAGCACACGACGCTGCAGATGGCGTCCTGGGGTGATCAGCTTGAGCAGGGTCAAGCACACCAGGGGCAGGGTCCAGAACAGGGTGTTGGCCACGAGCAGCAGAATGCTGACCAGTCCCTTGAGGCTAGACATCAAGTTACATACCTCATCTCAGAATTGTGTCGCTTGGTTCGCTGCAGGGGGGCAGCGGGGAGCTCGCCAATCCTAATGGATATGCCGCTGGCTGCCCAGCCGAAGGCGCATCCTCGGCGCTGGCCACTCACTGCTGCGCCTCTTGCTGCGCTGCACGGGAAGGTAGCTGTGGGGGCGGCGTGGCACCCTCCAGGATATCGACCATGGCGCGGGCGGCGACAGACAGTTCATGGGGGTTCCAGGTCACGATACCGACCCTGCGCTCGATCGCCGGGTCGGAGAGTGGCCGACAGACGGCTCCGGCTTCTTGCATCTGCGACATGCACAATGCTGGCACGGCACTGACCCCAAGCCCGTTGGCGACCATGCGACCCACACTTGCCAGCTGATGGGTCTCGAAGGCGACCTTGAGCGCGCCATGGCGGCTGCCCAGCTGTTGTTCCAGCAGGCGCCTGACCATGGAGGGACGCTGAAGGGCAACAAAGTCCCAGTTCATCAGGGTGTCCCAGGACAACGATGAGTGCTGTACCAAGGGAGAGCGGGGGGGCAGCACCGCGATGAAGCGATCGCTGAACAGCGGGGTAAAGTGCAGGCTGCCTGTGGCTTCCGGCTCAAAGGCAATGCCCATCTCGACCTGGCGTTGGCGGACCATGTCGATGACCTGCTCGTTGACCACATCGTGCACGGTCACGTTGATACGTGGGTGACGGCGGTGAAAGACCGCCAGGGACGGCGCCAGCAGATTGCCCGCAAAGGCGGGCATGGCCGCCAGCGAGAGGCGACCCAATTGCAAGGTAAAGCGCTGGCGCAAGGCGTCCTCAGTGTTATCCCACTCCACCAGCAGGCGCTTGGCCAGGGGCACCAGCGACTCGCCTTCTGGTGTCAGTCGCACGCTACGGGTGGTGCGGATCAGCAGGCGCCCGCCCAGGCTGTCTTCAAGCCCCTTGATGGCCAGGCTAAGGGCGGGCTGAGACAGGTGCAGCTGCTCGCAGGCCTGGGTGAAACTCAGCGTCCTTGCGACGGCGAGAAAGGCGCGGAGTTGCTTCACGGTCATGGCGTGCTACCAAGGTCAAATTTATAAGGATGATAAAACAATCAATAAATAAAACAAACTTAACAAATATATTATCCCGGGCAACACTGCCATCAGTGCTACCTTGTAGCAGTGTCCTGCTGCCCAATGACGGCTGCCAGGCATTTCCTTCACTGATCATCGACAGACGAGGCGCCCACATGGCCGGATTCGACAAGCGCGTGTATTCCTATGAAGAGGCGATGGACGGCATCGAAAGCGGAATGACGGTACTGGCCGGAGGCTTCGGCCTCTGTGGTATCCCTGAAAATCTGATTGCCGAGATCAAGCGTCGCGGGGTCAAGGACCTTACCGTCGTATCCAACAACTGCGGCGTGGATGGCTTCGGCCTTGGTGTGCTGCTGGAAGATCGTCAGATCAGCAAGATTCTGGCGTCCTATGTGGGCGAGAACGCGCTGTTTGAACGTCAGATGCTTGACGGTGAAATCGATGTCCAGCTGACCCCGCAGGGCACCCTGGCGGAAAAGATGCGCGCTGGTGGCGCCGGGATTCCCGCGTTCTATACCGCCACTGGGTACGGGACACCTATCGGCGAGGGCAAGGAAGTCCGCGAGTTCAATGGACGTCACTACATTCTTGAGGAAGCGATTGTCGGCGACTTTGCCATCGTCAAGGGCTGGAAGGCGGATCGCTACGGCAATGTCGTATATCGCAAGACTGCCCAGAACTTCAACCCGATGGCGGCCACCGCAGGCAAGATCACCGTGGTCGAAGTGGAAGAGATCGTCGAGCCTGGCGAGCTGGATCCGGCCGAAATTCATACGCCGGGTATCTATGTGGACCGCCTGATCCAGGGCACCTTCGAGAAGCGTATCGAGAAGCGCACGGTGCATCAGGGCTGACAGGCCGCTAGATTCAGACCCGTTGAGGGTGCTTGCCAAGACAAGCGCCAACGGGCAACCAGCTCCATGACATAGACAAGAGGCATCAAGATGGCACTTACTCGTGAACAGATGGCACAGCGTGTCGCCCGTGAACTCGAAGACGGTTTCTACGTGAACCTGGGCATCGGTATTCCCACCCTGGTCGCCAACTATGTGCCGGAAGGCATGGACGTCATGCTGCAGTCCGAGAACGGGCTGCTCGGCATGGGCCGCTTCCCGACGGAAGAAGAGGTCGATCCGGACATGATCAATGCGGGTAAGCAGACCGTGACGGCGCGCCCTGGTGCGGCCATTTTCTCGTCTGCAGAATCCTTCGCCATGATTCGCGGCGGTCACGTTGACCTGACCGTACTGGGCGCCTTTGAGGTAGACCAGAACGGAAACATTGCCTCGTGGATGGTGCCCGGCAAGTTGATCAAGGGCATGGGCGGGGCCATGGACCTGGTGGCCGGGGCAGAGAACATCATCTGCACCATGACCCACGCCTCCAAGGATGGATCGTCGAAATTGCTGGAGTCGTGCACCTTGCCCCTGACCGGTGCGGGTTGCATCAAAAGGGTGCTGACCGATCTTGCCTACCTCGAGATCGATGACGGCGCCTTTATCCTCAAGGAGCGTGCGCCTGGTGTGAGCGTCGAGGAGATCAAGGAGAAGACCGCCGGCAAGCTGATCGTTCCAGAGCACGTACCGGAGATGGTATTTGACTGATTGACGTGTCAGCTTGAACACGCGTTATCGCGGCCCGGCTCTTGCCGGGCCGCTTTCGTTTCAGCGCTGCTTTCATTGAAGTGCTTCAAGGGGTTGTCGATTTTGTGACCATCTTGAGCATGCCCCCCCTGTGGCCGGGCCCCTGGGCCATTCAAACGCCTTGATGCACAGCCTTATCCACAGATTTTGTGGATGAACCTCCTGCGAGGGATGGTCTCCTCTCAACGGATCGGTACAATGCGGCGCCGTTGCCCCCGTATCGTCCCTGTCCTGTCCCTGTGGCCCACCCACGCAGAGTGGCCGACAGGCAGGTCGATCGTCCACGTCCCATACCCACGGAGGTTCCCCTTGCGCGCGCTGCCCGCCACGCTACCTGTGCTTTTTCTGTGTGAGATGTGCTTTCTGCTAGGTCACGGCCTGATCATGACCTTGCTGGGGGTCAGGATGTCACTGGAAGGGTTTCCTTCGCAGATGGCAGGCCTATTGATGTCGAGCTTTTCGCTGGGGTTCGTGGCGGGAAGCTATTGGCTCGAGAAGCGCATCCGCAGCGTCGGCCATATTCGCGTGTTTGCGGCCTGCGCCGCCTCCCTGGCAGTCACGGCCATGCTCCATGGTTTATGGGTAAATCCCTGGGCTTGGCTGGTGTGGCGGCTGATTGGCGGTGGTGCCACCGCGGGCCTGCTGATGGTGATGGAGTCATGGGTATCGGGTGAGTCCAGCAATGACAATCGGGGCAAGGTACTCGGCTGGTACATGGTGATCTCGACGACCTCACTGGCGGGTGGGCAATGGATGCTGAACATCGCCGACCCGGCCGGGCCGGCATTGTTCTCGGTGGTCGGTATGCTGTTTGCGCTGTCCCTGGTGCCGCTATCGATTCATCGTATCCACGGACCCAGTCGCCATGGCGATATTACCCCTCGCAAGATCAAGCTGAAGACGCTCTATCGTCGTGCTCCGGTCGGGCTGGTCGGCGCCTTCACTGGCGGTCTCATGGTCCAGGCCTTCTTTGCCATGACCCCCTACTATGGACAGGAAATTGGTCTGACAACGGCCCAGACCGCGAAATTCATGGCGGTGACCACACTGGTGGCGCTGGTGGCCCAGTGGGGCCTCGGTCGCGTATCGGATCGGCTGGACAGGCGGCGCGTCATCCTGTGGATGGCCATCGTCATGACCGTCACCGGGGCGCTGATTTCGGTAGTGGCGGGCGGCAGCTTCTGGTGGTTGCTGGCGATCGCCTGTGGTCATACCGCCATGTTGCATACGCTGTATTCATTGAGCCTTGCCCACACCAACGACTGGCTGGAGCCGGAAGAAGTGGTAGCCGCCAACGCCAAGCTGATGATGTGGTACGGCATCGGCTCGGTCATTGGCCCCTTCAGTGCGTCGCTGGTGATGCAGGCGGCAGGCCCCGATGGCCTGTGGCTGTTCCTGGGCATGGCGGCGTTTACGCTGGCCATGTTTGTGATGGTGCGACTGCATGGTGAACGAGATCGCCACGTGGAGCAGGAGCCCTTCGTGGCTCAGCCGGTCATGGAGACACCGCATTTCGCCGAGGTCGATCCACGCCACGAACCGCAGCAGCTGGAACTGGATCTTGAGGCTGAGTCGACCCCGAGCTGACAGTCGGTGCGCCAGGCCGAGTGCATGTCGTCTTGGATATGCGCGCAGGTGCTGACGCTATATGCGCTAGAGGATTTCGCAGCGACTGTGGGGTGGCAGCATCACGTCGGCGGTGCGCTCCTGGCCGGCACTGGCCTGTTTTTCCAGCAGCAGCAGTCCACCCAGCTGCACCCGATGCTCATCACCATGGGCGAAGGCCAGTCGGCGTGAACAGGTAGGGTAGAAGCGATGCTCGACCATGGCCGACATCGGCAACGGGAGGTCATCGTCGTCGCCGAGGGCAAGTCCTTGCTGGCGCACCGCGCTATCCAGCTGTGATAGGGGGCGGCCCAAGTGGTGGCAGTCCAGCGCCACGTGATGGACCCTGGGGCCCATCACTGACAGCCAGGCAGCCAGCGGGTGGGCTGCATGCAGGCGTTCATACAGCGACCAGTCAGGCATGGGCCAGGGACGGCAAGCTCCGGGAAGGGGCAGGGCCGAAGGGTGGCCCTGCTTGACCAGCGATAGTAGCGCGTCCCGAGGCGCTCGCGAGAGGCGGGTGGTCTGCAGCTCCACGATGATGATACGCGGGCCGTCGCCAAGCCCCCCTAGCAAGCAGGCCAGCAGGCCTCGCTCGGGCAGGGCATAGCGGTGCAGCGGGCGGTAGTCATGGGCTTCCAGCATCGGCAGCAGTGACGCGAGGTTCCATGGCGACTGGCTCAAGGTCACCAAGGTAAAGCTCTCGATCGGCGCATCCACTGGCCACAGGCGCAAGGCACTGACATCCGGATGCTGGTGAATGTAGTCCAGCCTGAGTTGCTGAACGAGGCGCTGCTGCTCTGTCATTGCCGTTCCTTGCCTGCCCGTTACCTGTGCCATGAGTATAGGCGTGGCGTCGTCAGGACCATTCAACGACGCGAGAACGTTTGTCTGCTTGGATCTTTGATGACGTCGTTTTTGCTCGCTTGAGCATAAAAGCCTGCGCTTAAAAAAACGGCGAGGGGTCCGATGGATCCCTCGCCGTGCTTTTACCAAGAGCTTTCTCTACGTGCTTTCTCGACGTGTTTTTTCACGTGTCTTTCAGATGTCTTCCACGCGTCCTTCGCGTCGTTCAGCACATCTGGCGTTTCGATCGCCGCCTACCGCGGTGTCTTTACCGCGTAGCCGTTCACGGTGGTGCCTGGCCAGGTGTCGAGCCGACTCTCGGTGGTGGTCAGGCAGGCAACATGGCGTTGTCACGGACGTACTGATCGAATTCCGTGAAACCACCGACGTGGGTCTGGTCCACGAAAATCTGCGGCACGGTGGTCACAGGCTTGCCAATGGTCTTTTCCATGTCGGCTTTGGTGATGCCTTCTTCATGGATATCGACGTAGCGGTAGCCTTCGATGCTGCCGGCATCGCTCAGGGTGTTGGCAAGCTCCTTGGCGCGCACGCAAAAGGGGCATCCAGGACGACCGAAAATAACAACAAACATGACATCTCCTTGCATACGCAATGCATTGACGAGTGGTATCTGTGACCCGCGTGAAGTCGCTTCGAAGACGACCTTCAAAGGCATTGGTTCAGCCCTATCGGTTGGTCGTTGGTGAGAACAGCACAGCGAAGCGAGCAGGTCGACGAAGAAAGTGGCGCGCATTGTGACGGATTGTGCTGTCGAAGGCCAATAGGTGGAACATATCTCTCCCTATCGGCCATCGCTATCACGCCTGGTCGGCGCTGTCCTCACGCAGCTCGCCGGCGTCGGCACGGCGCAGTAGATCGGCCAATTCGGCGTGGATACTCGGTGCGCTGACCAGCAGGTTTTCACCGTACAGGTCCTCCGGCAGACCACCAGGACAGGGGTAGAGGTGTCCGGTGGTGGCGCCAGCCTCGGCGGCAATTAGCCAACCGGCGGCGAAATCCCAGGGGGATACGGTTTCGTAATAGGCATCCAGCCGACCGCGAGCCACGTCACACAGGTCCAGCGCGGCGGAGCCATTGCGGCGGATGTCGCGGCAGCGATGAAGCACCGCGCCGAGTCGGCGCATCAGCGGGGGGCGGCTGTCACGACGATAGGGAAAACCGGTACCGACCAGGCTGGCGTCCAGGCTCTTCGCCTGGCTCGCCTTGATCGGCTGGTCGTTGCACCAGGCACCTTTGCCACGAACGGCGGTGTAGGTCTCTCCCAGGAACGGGGCATGCACCACGCCGAGCTGGGTGACCCCATCCTTGACGTAGGCAATCGACACCGCCACATGACACAGCCCGTGGGCAAAATTGACGGTGCCATCAATGGGGTCGACCACCCACAGGTCGCCACCTTGCTCCAGGGCATCCTTATCGGGCGAGAGTTCCTCGCTCAGGCGCTCTTCGCCGGGGAAAGCCGACTCCAGTCGCTGGCTGATCATGGTGTCGACGGCGACGTCGGTATCCGTGACCAGCTCCTGTCCGTCCTTGTAGTGGTGCTGTAGATCGTCGTTGTCGCGGGCGTCAGCGATCATCTGACCTGCGGCTTTCGCGATCTCGATGGTAACGGCCAGGCGCTCCTCGAGGTTCATGGGGCACTCCTTGCAGGGGACAATGGTGTAGAGTCTACCATCGCCACGATCTCACGCCGATATCTCGCACCCCGTGCCGCGTCAGTAGAGGAAACATCATGATCGCCCTGACCCGCGAACAATACCGTCGTCTCGAGGCCCTGGCGGCCGCCTATCGTGTTGCCCACCAGCAGGCATTGGACGTGTGCGCGGGCTCGCGCCGGGGGTTGAAGGTCGACGCGCTGTGTTTCGGGGTCTGTCCCGGTCATCCAGACTGGCTGCTGGGTGCCTGGCTGACGCCATGTCAACTGTCCCTTGCGCTGGTCAGAGATGTGTCCCAGGCGCCAGGCCCGGGCGACCGTCCCGCCAGCGTTCCCACCGATGAGATGCCCCGTTCTCCATGGTATGTGACCCTGCCACGTGGTGAATTCGCATTTTATCGGGAGGCGCTAGGCGACAGCTGGCTGTGGCGATGTGAGTTGCTGTCGGATCTGGACGATGTCGATGATATGGGCGAGGCCTGTCGCCTGGCTCAGCGGCTGATGGACCGCGTCATGACGGAAGCTTCCCCAGGCTGAACGATCCCTTGTTTCGACTATGGGATGGCTGGCGCTGCACTGCAGCACTATCTATGCTGGTGCCCTAATGTATGGCGCCGTTAGTGGCGAACCGTACGGGCGATAACCTGCAGACGCCTCGCGCAAGGAGAGAGAGATGAGTGCCAATTCCCCGACCAGGGTCGCACTGGTGACCGGCACCAGCAGTGGCATCGGAGCCGCGGTCGTGGCCGAGCTACGAGCCCAGGGACATGAGGTGCTGGCCGTCGACTTCAACCCGGAAGGGCGCCAGACTGCAGAGGCCGAGGGCGCCGCCTTCTATCAGGCTGACCTGACCCAGGGCGAGGCGTGTCGCGGTGCAGTGGATGAGGCGCTGGCACGTTTCGGTCGCGTGGATATTCTGGTCAACAATGCGGGCATTCAGCATGTCGCACCGATCGTCGATTTTCCCGAAGAGCAGTGGCGCCGGATCATCGATCTCATGCTCACCGCCCCCTTCCTGCTGACCCAGGCCGTGTGGCCGTCGATGCGTGACAATGGCTGGGGGCGGATCATCAATATTGCCTCGGTGCACGCTCAGGTGGCGTCGCCCGGCAAGTCGGCCTATATCAGCGCCAAGCACGGCATGATCGGGTTGACCAAGACCGCTGCATTGGAAGGGGGCGCGCAGGGGATTACGGCCAATGCGCTGTGTCCTGCCTATGTGAAGACACCGTTGGTGGATAACCAGATCAGCGATCAGGCCAAGCTGCATGGCATGGAGGAGCAGCAGGTCATTGAGCAAATCATGCTCAAGAACGCTGCGGTGAAGCGGTTGATAGAGCCCAGCGAGGTCGCTTCTCTGGTGGCGTACCTGGCCTCGGATGCGGCTGGCGCGGTTACCGGTGCCAGTTGGAATATCGACCTGGGCTGGACAGCACAGTAGTCATCGCGGAGACGTCACATGGGTCAGACGCCGACCAGTCGACCGGCGTCTGACACATCGCACCAGCGCGTCAGCGCCTGACCGGGCGCTTCTGCAGCTTGCGTTGCAGGGTTCTGCGGTGCATGCCTAGCGCTCTGGCGGTGGCTGAGATATTGCCATCGTGCTCCTGCAGAACCTTTTGAATATGCTCCCAGGTAAGCCGGTTGATCGAGGGAGGGTTGTCCGCCACTTCCGTCTCGGGGTTGCCTTCACGCTGCTCTAGCGCGGCCAGCACCTCGTCGGCGTCTACCGGCTTGCACAGGTAGTTGACGGCACCCAGCTTGATCGCCTCCACCGC
This sequence comes from Halomonas sp. DP3Y7-2, assembly GCF_019800795.1. Classification (NCBI taxonomy): domain Bacteria; kingdom Pseudomonadati; phylum Pseudomonadota; class Gammaproteobacteria; order Oceanospirillales; family Halomonadaceae; genus Halomonas; species Halomonas sp. DP3Y7-2. Next base: position 292,148 of record NZ_JAHVKJ010000005.1, on the reverse strand, counting down.
CGTCGCGATGCTGGAGTAGCCGGTCAGTACCACGACGCGACACTGGGGAACGACTTCCAGCAGTTCGGGCAGCAGTTTGAGCCCGGACTCCTGGTCGAGTTTCAGGTCCAGGGTGGCGACATCGGGCTGGTGACTGCGGGCCAGTTCCAGCGCCTGGGTGGCGTCCAGCGCCACCTTGACGTCATGTCCTCGGCGCTGCATGGCGCGTTCAAGGACGTGGCAGAAGACGTCATCATCATCAATGATCAGTAGCCTGTGTGCGGTGTCTTGCATGATGTCCTCTATCGGGGAGACTCAGCTGACGCGGGGCAGTGACACCTCGGTCAAGGTGCCGCCTTCGGGGTGATTATACAGACTGACGCCACCGCCGAAGCGATTGATGGTGGCATGGGTAAGAAACAGTCCAATACCAAGTCCCTTGCTCTTGGTAGAGACGAAGGTGTCGCCCAGCTGATCGGCAATCGACATGGGAATGCCCGGACCGTGGTCGCGAATGTCGATGACGACCTGGTCCGCCGTCCAGTCGAGCTGGATCGCGATGTCGTCCGGTCGTGCATCGGCCGCATTGTTCAGCAGGTTGGTCAGCGCCTGGTCCAGGGTGGTATCGACGGCAATCATCGGTTGTCCCCGGCGTCGCAAGACACTGACTTCATGGGTGACATCCGGTCGCAGGACACGCCAGCGATCGATCACCCCTTCAAGCCAGGTCCTGGCATCGAGTCGTTTGGGCTCATCCTTGCGTTGCAGGTCGGCGCTGTCGACGAGATGGCGCAGGCGGGCCTTGCAGGTATCGACCTGCTGGCGCAGCAGGTCAATATCCTCCACCAGGCGTGGATGGTCGGCATGTTCACTCTTCAATTCGGACAGCACGACCGCCATGGTCGACAGTGGGGTACCCAGCTCATGGGCGGTGCCGGCGGCCTGTGTTGCCACGGCCAGCACCTGTTCGGAGCGCAGCGCGGCCTCCCGAGTTCGGGCCAGGGCCTGCTCCCGATGGCGCAGTGCGTGGGCCATCTTGTAGATGAAGAAGGTGACCAGACCGGCAGACAGGAAGAAATTGAGCCACATGCCGAGCACATGCAGGTTCACGCTCGAGGCATAGTGAGAGCCCAGCTGCGGTACGGGGTGATAGACCACCATCAGCGCGCTGTAGCAGGCCATGGCCGTGATGGCCAGAATCCAGGCATGACGCCAGGGCAAGGTGGCGGCGGCGATGGTTACCGGTACCAGATAGTAGGTGATAAAGGGATTGGTGGCCCCACCAGTGAAATAGAACAACAGCGTCAGGCCGGCGACGTCCAGCAGCAGGTGGAGTAGATACTCGTGGTGGCTGACATCCCGGGGGCGGCCGAGTCGCCACCAGGTGGCGATGTTGATGACGCCCATGGCCACAATCACGGCGATGACGGCAGGGACATCCAGGGCGAAGTCCAGCAGCTCGATACCCACGATGATGGCCACCAGGAAGCCGGTCCAGGTGATTCCCCGCACGAAGGTGAGGCGAACCAGATTACGGTTTGGCGTCGATAGGGGTAGCGGAAGTGCGGCTTGCATGATGTCTCCCTCATTAAGTGGCGGCATGATACCGCATCGCGCAATGGACCGTCGTATGTCTCGAGCTTGCTTGCCCAGATCAAGAGCTTTGGAGCCTGGCGATTGCGTTGTCACCCCAGCTGAGCAACAGTGGCAAGCTGATGTGGCGGCAGCGCTGAGGCCGCGTCGCTGACCTGGGCAGGCGGAACACCCCTGGTAGCGCAGTGTCGGCAACGCAATGACAGCGCTTGCGGGAATATCGGTAGCGCAGACATTGCGCTGGTGCGGACATCGACGGCACTCACGCTTGGCCAAGCCAGCGGCCGTTGATGCAAGAACAAGGGACTGGATGTACATGTTGAAGCGACTGTTACCGCTGTTGATTCTAGGGCTCGGGGTCGGAGGATTTCTGCTGCTCAAGGCGACCCGGCCGACGCCGCCACCGGTGACGGTTGCAGAGCGGGAATGGCCAGTATCGGCAATGACGCTCTCTCTGGGGCGCCACACGCCCAGACTGGCGCTGTATGGGGAAGTGGTCGCGCCCGACCGGGTCGAGCTGATGGCCTCCCTGGATGGGCATATCGCCGAGCGCCCTGTGCGCGAGGGCGAACACGTGGCCGAGGGTGACCTGCTGGTGGCGCTGGCTGACGAGGATGTCGACCCGGTGCTGGCGCGGGCGGAGTCTGAGGTGGCGCGACTGGACGCGGAGGTGGAGGCCGAGCAGGTTCGCTTCGACAGCGACGGCAAGGCGCTGGCTCGGGAGCAGGAGCTGCTGAACAATGCCAGAAGCCAGCTTGAACGCATGCGATCCCTGGTCAACCGAAACCTGGCCTCCCGTGCTGAGCTGGACGCCGATGAAAATGACATTGCCCGCGCTCAGGTCACTCTGGTGAGTCGTCAAGGCGAGCTTGACGGTCATCCGGCCAGGCTGGCCAGCCTGGAAGCACAGCGACGCCAGGCACAGGCTGCCTTGTCAGAGGCGCGTCGAGACGCCAGGCGGGCCAGGGTCCAGGCACCCTTTGCGGGGATAGTCAGTCAGGTCCAGATTGCCCCTGGGGACCGTGTCCGCGATGGAGACCCGTTGCTCGAATTGATACCTCTTGCTGGCCTCGAGGTGCGGGCGAGGGTGCCTCGTGGTGTGCAGGCGGAGTTGATGACAGGTCTCGACCAGGGCGTCGACGTCTACGCCTTTGACGACGAAGGGGGACGCTATCGGCTACGGGCCTTGTCCGGTCAGGGAGATCCTGCCGGTACGGAAGCCATCTTCGAGGCGCTGCCGTCGACGCCACGTCTGCGTCCTGGGGCATTGGTGTCGCTGTTCGTCGAGCGTCCGGCGGTTGCTGACAGCGCCTTGATCCCGTTCAGCGCCGTGTATGGGGCGGACCGAATCTATGTGATCGAGCAAGGCCGCCTGGTCCCCATCAGCGTGACCCGGCACGGCGAAGCGCCGGGGCCAGGCGGTGGCTCCTGGATGATCATCAGCGGTGAGGGCCTGGCCGATGGGCAACGCTTGGCCACGACTCACCTGCCCAATGCCATCGAAGGGCTGCGGGTGACGGATCTGTCTTCCCGTGAGTCCGAATCAACCTCCCAGCCGCCAGCCCAGCGTTCATCTCAGACCCAGACTCCGTCACAGGAGCAGAGTACCACCGACACGGCCACGGTTGCCGGCAGCGCATCCATCGAGGAGGACGCGCCGTGAGCAACGACCCACGGTCCTCGGGTGTCATCGGTTTCTTCACACGTCATCGGGTCGCCGCCAACCTGGTGATGGTGGTCATGCTGATGGGTGGGGTGCTTGGGCTGAGCCGGATGAACATCCAGTTCTTTCCGGACTTTGCCCTGGACATCGTGTCGGTACAGACGGTCTACACCGGTGCCTCGGCCGAGGACGTCGAGCAGGGCATCACGATCCCGCTAGAGCAGCGGCTGCGCAACCTTGATGGACTCAAGCGAATGACGTCGACCTCCGCCCAGGGGGTGTCGAGCATAACTCTGGAGTTCTACGAGGGGACCGACCCGGTGCTGGCGCTGGACGATGTACGCGAGCAGGTTGACGGCTTCGATAACTTGCCGAGTGCTGCAGAAGAGCCCCGGGTGGCCCGGGCCAAGGAGTATGAACCGGTCGCCCGCCTGCTGGTGTCTGGTGACGTGGATGCGCAGGCGCTGCGGAGCCTGGCAAGGCGCTTCGAGGACGAGCTGCTGGCGGCGGGTATCGATCGGGTGGTCCTCGATGGCATGCCTGAGCAGCAGATCAGTGTGCAGGTGCCTGTGGAGCGTCTGGGGCAGCTTGACTTGACGCTGCCGGAGGTGGCCCAGCGTCTCGATGGTATGTCCGTTGACCTGCCGGCGGGACTTCTCGGCAGCCAGGACGGCGAGCGGGAATTACGTGCGGTGCAGCAGCGCCGTGATGCCCAGGAGTTTGCCGATATCGCGGTGCGTGGCGGACAACGCGTGCGCCTGGCACTGGGAGATATCGCCTTTATCCGTCAGGAAGATCGTCCCCGGCAGATGGCCATGCAGTATGCAGGGCGACCTGCGATCGAGCTGGTGCTGCAGCGCTCCGAGAGCGGCAACTCGCTGGAGGCCGCCACCACGCTGCAGCAATGGCTGGACACCACTCGGCCCAATCTGCCCCAGAGCATCAAGCTGGATGTCTACGATGAGAGCTGGCAGTTCCTCTCCGAACGTATTGGGCTGTTGATCAACAATGGTCTGGGCGGCCTGGTCCTGGTCCTGGGCCTGCTCTATCTATTTCTTCCCGCCAGGGTGGCCCTGTGGGTCGCCATTGGCATTCCGACGGCGTTTCTTGGCGCCATGGCCGTGTTCTGGCTGATCGGTGGATCCGTCAACATGATGTCACTGTTTGCGTTGATCATGGCGCTGGGGGTGATCGTGGATGATGCCATCGTCGTCGGTGAGGACGCTGATGCCCACTTCCGGGCCGGTGAACCCGCGCGGCTGGCCTCATCGGGGGCCGCTAACCGCATGTTATGGCCGGTGGTCGCCTCATCCCTGACCACCGTCGCAGCCTTCATGCCACTGCTGATGGTGGGGGGCATCATCGGCAATATCCTGCGCGATATCCCGGTGGTCATGATCTGCGTTCTGGTGGCCTCGCTGCTGGAGTGTTTCGTGGTGCTCCCGGCCCATCTTCGAAATGCCTTTGGCGTGACTGCCGAGAAGGCTGGCGGGGGGTGGCTTAACCGCCTTAGAGCTCGGTTCGATCGTGGCTTCGACCGTTTTCGAGAGGGGCCGTTTCGGCGCTTCTCCCAGACGACGCTGCGCCATCGGGCCGTGACCCTCTCTGCCGCCATCGCCCTGGTGATACTCACCATTGGTCTGCTGGCAGGGGGACGCCTCGCCTTCAACTTCTTTCCCGCCCCGGAACCCAGTGTGCTGTATGCCAACCTCAGCTTTGTGACGGGTACCGCCAGGGATCAGGTGGAGGAATATCTGGAGGACATGGTAGATGGCCTCGACGACACCGAGCAAGCGCTCGGCGGGGATCTGGTCAAACACGCCGTAGTGCGTATTGGCAGCACCCTTGCGGTGGACGGTAGCGGTCGTACGGGGGATAACGTCGGCAGCATTTTGGTGGAGCTGGTGCCATCGGATCAGCGAGATGTGCGCAACCTGGCCTTCATTCGTGCCTGGCGTGAACGGCTAACAGAACGTCCTGGGCTGGATACCCTGACCATCGTCGAGCAGACCAGTGGTCCGCCCGGCAAGGACGTCAACGTTCGCCTGACCGGTGAATCTGCCGAGGAGCTCAAGCGCGCGGCCGAGTCGCTGGCGCTGAGCCTGGAACAGATACCCGGCGTGCTGGAGCCCGAGGATGACATGCCCTGGGGGCGCGAGCAGCTGATCTACTCCGTCAACGACTATGGCCAGGCCCTGGGCCTTTCGACACGGGAGCTGGGTGATCAGCTGCGGGCTGCCTTCGACGGGGTGCTGGTTCAGACCTATCAGGACGGTGCCGATGAAATCGAAGTCAGGGTGCTGTTGCCGAAGCAGCAGCGTGATCACCTGGCAACGCTACCGCGGCTGATGATTCGGGTTGATGATGGACGTCTGGTGCCCCTGGACCAGGTCATGACGCTGAAGCACCGGCAGGGTTTCGAGGCGCTGAGGCATGCGGATGGTCAGTTGGCCATCGAGGTAGGGGCCGATCTCGACAGCGAAGTCACCAACACCGAGGAAGTGATTGCGGCGCTTGAGGCGTCGGTGCTCCCGGCGCTGTCTGAACGCTACCACCTGCGCTACAGCTACGAGGGCTTGGCCGCGGACCAGCGGGAGACCTTTGCGGATATGCAGACCGGGCTGATCATCGGTCTTGGCCTCATGTACGTGGTGCTGACCTGGGTGTTCGCGTCCTGGAGCCTGCCCCTGATCGTGATGGCAACGATTCCGCTGGCGCTGACCGGTGCGCTGCTGGGTCACTGGTTCATGGGGCTCGACCTGACGATCCTGTCGATCTTCGGGCTGTTTGGACTGTCCGGCATTGTCGTCAATAACGCCATCATTCTGGTCGCGTTCTATCGCATTCAGCGAGAAAAAGGGCTTGGCATCGACGAGGCGTTGAACGAGGCGGTGGTGCAGCGGGTTCGCGCGGTCTTCCTGACCTCACTGACGACCATCGGCGGCTTGACGCCACTGCTGTTCGAGACATCGCTTCAGGCCCAGTTCCTGATTCCCATGGCGGTCACGATTGCCTTTGGCCTTGGGGTGTCGACCTTGCTGGTACTGGCGGTGATTCCAGTGCTGCTCAGCTACCTTGAGCACCTGAGAGAGTGGCTTTATGCCCGCCGCCACAGATCGCCAGGGCAGCCATCGCCAGATCAGCCACAGGAACCTTGATGCTTGATGCCCGACAGGTCAGCGATCGTCGGCATCCGATAGGCTCGTTCTGGGAGAGGGACGTCCTGGGATAGGGGCGTGCTGGGACAAACAGACGGCAGGTGCACGTCCAGCAAGCGGGCAGGTAATCGATTCCAGCATCACCTGCCCGCAGTCTCATCAGGCGCCTGCTCTGCGCGCCTGAAAGGTGGGTTGATCCAGCGGCTTATGCCGTCTCAGGTGTCAGGACTTGCTGATGCAGGGTGGCGCCTTCCACGTCCTTGAGGGTAACGGTCAGGGCCAGGCTGTCACCGTCCAGGTCGACCTGGCCGAAGAACTGGTACCCCTCGCTTGGCGGCAGGTTGACGCGACCATCGGCGGGGGCCTTCTGGAACACCACTTGCGGCCCGAAGGTGCCGTCCAGTGTGTTGGGGCCAAAGGTGCCTGCGTGAAGCGGTCCGCTGACGAACTCCCAGAACGGGGTGAAGTGCTTGAAGCTGGCGCGCTCCGGTGCGTAATGGTGAGCGGCGGTATAGTGCACGTCGGCGGTCAGCCAGACCACATTGGTAATGCGGTGGTCGGCGATGGCCTTGAGCAAACGCGCGATCTCATGCTCACGGCCGGACGGCAACCCGTCATCTGCGTTGGCGACCGCTTCAAAGTTGTCGCCATCACCGACCACCAGGCCTACTGGCATGTCGGAGGCAATGATCTTCCAGGTGGCCGTGGACGCCTTCAATGCCTCGATCAGATCATCCACTTGGCGCTGCCCCATCAAGGCCGATGCCGGGTCCGTGGCGGCCTGCTGATTGGTGCTGTTGGCGGCGCGATGGGTGCGCATGTCGAGCATGAACATCTCGAGCTCTGGCCCATAGTGGAAACGCCGGCGGATCATCTCCGGGGCTTCTGGCCGCTGACGAATCGGCATGTGTTCCAGGAAGGCACGACGCGCTCGTGCCGCCAGCAGGGAGACGTTCTTTTCGCTGTAGCGGGGATCATCAAGGATTTCCCCGGGGTACCAGTTGTTGACCGTCTCGTGATCATCCCATTGGGCAAACATCGGCACCTGGGCATTGAAGCGCTTGAGGTTGTCATCCAGCAGGTTGTAGACATACTGGCCGCGGTACTCTTCCAGGGTCTCGGCAACCTTGCTCTTGGCTTCGGTCATGCGATTGCGCCAGATGCTACCGTCTTCCAGATTGACCGTTTCCTCGAGCGGGCCGTCGGCGTAGATAGTGTCCCCGGAGTGCAGGAAGAAGTCCGGAGACTGCTTGAGCATCGTGTCGTAGATGCGCATGCCGCCCCGTGACTCATCGATGCCCCAGCCCTGACCGACGGTATCCCCGGACCACACGAAGCGCACCGAGCGTGCGCGCTGGCCTGGCATGACCAATCGGCCCACCGTGGGCTCGCTCAGGGCTCGGGCATCGCCGAGCGCTGCGTAGCGCACGCGGTAATGCACTTCTTCCATGTCGCCCAGCCCGGTGATATCCAGCTTCGTGGTCAGGCCACTGGTGGGCAGGGCGGTAGGACCCTGTAACGTGCGGGCGTTGGCGAATGTCGGGTTGTCCGCGATCTCCACCAGCATCTGGGCGGGACGGTCTACACGGGACCAGAGAATGGCGCGGTCCTGGGTAACATCGCCGGTCATCACGCCTGAGGTCAGCAGGGGGCGGCGTGCCTCGGCAAGCACAATGCCTGGGGCCGCGGTCATCAATCCTAGTCCCGCCCCGGCCTTGAGGCCTAGGCCGAGAAACTGGCGTCGTGTGGTAAACATGGGGCTCTCCTTGTCATACGGTCCGGGGAATGCTGTCGTCAGCGGGCAGAGGTCGCGACCGGGGGCTATTGATAGGGGGCTTTCGATAGGGGCTATCGATAGGGACTATCGAAGAACTACCGATAGGGACTATCAAGAGACGTTGTCGACTTCCCAGATCATGTGCCTGGCATGGGCAATCGGTTGCGTATCAGGGTGTCGACATGAGGCGGCAACACGTCTTAAGCGTTGCTGCTCAGAGCCCTTCTGTTTTGCCACCTCTGTGCTACTCACGGATTGGGTGCGCAGCCAGGCGTGGATAGCGTGGCCTGGATAGCGTGGAGTGGGTCAAACCGAGCGCTGACGACGGGAAATAGTGTCGTTCCGGCGCGTGACAAACTGATCGCAGAGATATGTCACTACGGTGTCTGGTGCCCGTGGCGATGACAGTACCGCTAGTCGGTGGCTTTAGAGGGAGGCTTTCGAAGGAGGCTTGCGTGCAGGCGCTAACGGCCGGCGCCACCCGGCAGACGAGGCTCCCGGGTGGCGCTGGTGGGTGGGTGCACGCGCCCGTGAGCGGGCGCCATGGCAGCGATGAAGGATCAGGCAGAGTCGGTGGGTTGTTCTGCCGCGACCCGGCGCTCGACCATCTTGCGGATCCTGGCAGGGGCGTTGTCGATACCCAGACGGACCCGCTCACGAATGCCGGTACGATCCTGTTCCTTCTGAATTTCCTCAAGAATGTCGAGGTCCTCGTTGAAGGTCAGGGTCATCAAGTGCTCCACGTCGCGATCGACGTCGTCGTTGGTGGGGTGATAGTTGCGCACGTGCAGCCAGAAGTAGTGGGTGGTCGAGTCGGTTTCAGGCGTCAGGAAATTGAAGCTGTAGGAGCGTAGTCCCTTGTCCTTGTTGTCCTCGGTAGGTTCGACGCCGGTATCGATGCCGCCGAAATCGACGTAGGACACCGACGGCATGTGCAGGTAATAGTACTGCCAGCGGTCGGTATTCCCCTTGAAGTTACCCATCTTTTCGAACAGCGGGACCGGCGGCTCATCCTTGATCCAGCGGTAGGCCAGTACGTGGCTGTCGCCCTGTTCTACCTTGACGCTGACGTCGCTGGCGCTGGCACCACCGATGGTACGCTTGTGCACATAGGTCGTATGGGCTGGATCCACCAGGTTGTCGGTGATGTTCAGATAGTTCGACTTGAAGTGCAGATACTGGCCATCCACCAGTCCCCAGCCGTCTTCACCGTAGTGGGGCACCTCCACAATCTGCGAGGGGTCGGCAAGCTCGGGTTCACCCATCCAGATCCATACGGCGTTGTAGCGTTCCACGACCGGGAAGGCTCGCACCTTGGCGCTGGGCGGAATATTGGGCTGTCCAGGGATGCGCGAACACTTGCCTGTGCAGTCGAACATCATGCCGTGGTAACCACATTCGACCTCGTCGCCTTTCAACTCGCCCAACGATAGTGGCGCCAGCTTGTGAGGGCAGCTGTCGAGAAGGGCGGCGGGTTCGCCGTTCTCGCGGCGATACATGACCACGGGTTCATTGAGAATGGTGCGTGGCAGTAGCTTGCGCTGCACTTCTTCGCTCCAGGCAGCGACGTACCAGGCATTGCGAATGAATTGAGCCATGGTGTTTCTCCTCTCTTGTTATTCGGTCCTGTTGTTCGGTCGTGTGTTTCGGTGGTATCTACTCGATGGGGCTATCAATGGATCAAGGGGGTTACGCTTTGAGTGACAGACTGGGGGTCGTGGATCGCGATACGCAGATGCACATGGAACTATTTGACTCGTGGTCTTCTTCGCTCAGGCAGTAGTCGCGGTGCTCTGGGGTGCCGTCGATGACGTCCACCGCGCAGACGCCGCATTCACCGCGATTGCAGTCGTACAAGGGGTCCAGGCCGGCGGCGATCATCACTTCCAGAATGGTCTTGTCCGGCGGCACCTCGAGGGTCATGCCGGATTCGGTCAGTTCAACCTGGAAGCCGGTGTCACCTGTCTGCTGTGCGGTACTCGCAAACAGTTCAAAATGCACCTGTTCCGCTTCCCAACCGTTGGCCTTGGCCGTTGCAATGACGGCGTCGATCAGCCCGCGAGGGCCACAGACATAGACGTGCTTGCCGGGGGCTGGGGGACCCATCAGGGTAGCGAGCTGCAGGCCTTTGCTCGGATCTCCACCGTCGAAGCACAGGTGAGCATGCTGACCGCACAGGCTTTCGATATGTGCTCGATAGGCCATAAGCCCCGGCGCTCGAGCGCCGACATGCATCTCATAAGAGGCGCCCTGTGCCTGCAACTGTGCGGCCATCGAGAGTATGGGGGTGATACCGATGCCGCCGGCGATCAGGACGTGGTGCGTGCCATCCTGTGCCAGAGGGAAGTCGTTGCGTGGACAGGATGCGCCAACAGTGACACCTTCCTTCAAACCATGCATGTAGGCGGAACCACCGCGGCTTTCTGGCTCCAGCTGCACGGCAATCTCGTAGTGAGAGGTGGGGTCCTGGCTATTGACCAGGGAGTAGGCACGCTCATCCCGACTGCCGTCAGCTAGCTGGACCTCTACTTTCAGGTGTGCGCCGGGAGTGAAGGTTGGCAGCGGCTGGCCGTCAGGGGATACCAGCTCGAAGGCTTTGATGGTGGGGGTCAGCTGGCGAATCCGGCGTACGGTCAGTGTGAGGCGAGTCTCTGCGCTTGGCATTATTGTTTCCTCTCTTGGCATCACGGCTGACTCCACTGTAGGGAGCCCCGACCACGAGAAAAACGCGGATATTGGAGAAAATAATGTCGTCGATGGGATAGTGGCTGGAGTCGTGCCTGAGATAGCCCTCAAGAGACCCCTCAAGAGACCCCTCAAGAGAGCCCTTAAGAGAGCCCCGCAGGAGACAAGGCGTCAGCTGAGCGACGGTTTTGCTGGCGCTGAGCAAGGTGACGATAGCCAGGATCGGCTCTAATCGTGGGTGTCCATGGAACAAGGAAGCGAGCGTCATGACCTACCCGAATGCCAACAGCATGCTGTGGTTCGCCTGCATCGTGGATCTAGGAAGCTTCGGGCAAGCCTCTGAGCGGCTGGGAATACCCTCCAGCACCTTGAGTCGCAAGTTGAGGGAGCTGGAACGCAACCTGGGGATACGGCTGCTGGAGCGCACCACCCGGCGTATGCACCTGACCGAGGCCGGCGCGGTGTTCTATCAACACTGTGTGGCCATGCGGCGGGAGGTCGAAGATGCACAGCTGGCCGTGGGCCAGCTGCAGTCGACCCCGAGTGGTGTGCTGAAGGTGGCGTCGCTCTACACCTTTGGTTCTCAGTACCTGGCGCCGCTGTTAGGAGGTTTTCTGCAGCAGTATCCAGATATCCGCCTGCAACTGACCCTGAACGATACCTCGGTGGACCTGCTTGCCGAGGGAACGGATATCGCGCTTCATGTGGGGCCGGTGGAGCAGGGGGGCTATCGCTTTCGTAAACTGGGCGAAGCGGTGATGCGGCTGTACGCAAGCCCCAGGTACCTGGACCGTCATGGACGGCCTAGCCACCCGGACGAACTGGTCAACCACGTAACGCTTGCCCAATCGCCCAACCCCGAGAGAGAGCGGGTGGTGTGGCAGCTCTGGCAGCCGGAGCATGAAGCCCTGCGTGTGCAGCTAAGGCCTGCGCTGGTCTCCAACGAACCGCTGTCGGCGCTGAACACTGCTCTGGGGGGGCATGGTATCTATTTTGGGACCTCGCTGATGGCCAGGCCCCACCTCGCGGAAGGGGCCCTGGAGGCCGTACTGCCGTCCTGGCGTGGCCCGACGCTGGAATTTCACGCGGTGTTTCCCAGTCGTAGTGGGCTGCCACCCAAGGTGCGCGTGTTTATTGACTATCTGGCGGAGCATATAGAGGAGAGTCTGGCCTAGGGCTCGTCTGAAAAGTGCCTGCGCCTAGCTCCTGGGCGTTTTCGGCCAACTCAAGGGAAACTGGACTGGCCCGTGGAGGTTTCCCGGATATCCATTCAGGCTCAGGCTGGGGAGGGGCGGCAGCGGATGTCCCGTCTGGGTGGATGCAGGCAGGGGCCTCGTCGCGGTATCATGGCGACTTTGCACACGGCGCCTAAGTGCCCGTGTCCCCACTCGACGAGCAAGCAGGCGTAAGTCTTCATGTCCAACCCCAAGCAGGCCCAGGAAACCGGGCTTCGGCGTACCTTTGCCATCATCAGTCACCCGGATGCGGGTAAGACCACCATCACCGAAAAAATGCTGCTGTTCGGAAATGCCATCCAGATGGCGGGGTCGGTGAAGAGCAAGCGTGATGATCGTCATGCCACCTCGGACTGGATGAAAATGGAGCAGGAGCGGGGGATCTCGGTGACGACCTCGGTCATGCAGTTCCCCTATGGCGGACGCATGGTCAACCTGCTCGACACCCCCGGGCACGAAGACTTCTCTGAAGATACCTATCGCACCCTGACCGCGGTGGACTCTGCCCTGATGGTCATCGATGGCGCCAAGGGGGTCGAGGATCGCACCATCAAGCTGATGGAGGTCTGCCGCCTGCGTACCACCCCGATCCTGACCTTCGTCAACAAGATGGACCGCGATATCCGTGATCCCATCGAGGTGATGGATGAGGTCGAGACCGTGCTGAACATCCAGTGCGCGCCCATGACCTGGCCGATCGGGATGGGGCGCCAGTTCAAGGGCGTCTATCACCTCTACAATGATGTCATTCACCTCTACACCCAGGGGCAGGGCAACCGAATCCCCGATGACAAGCGCATCGAGGGATTGGACAGCCCCGAGGTCGACGCCGTGCTCGGGGAAGATGTGGCTGAAGAACTGCGCATGGAGGTAGAGCTGGTGCGCGGTGCTTCCCATACGTTCGACCTTGAGGCGTACCGCCGTGGGGAGCTGACGCCGGTGTACTTTGGTACAGCGATGGGTAACTTTGGTGTGCGCGAGATGCTCGATGGCTTTGTCGAGTACGCGCCGCCGCCCCAATCGCGGGAGACCGATGTGCGCGAGGTGCCCGCGGAAGACGAGCGCTTCACTGGGTTCGTGTTCAAGATCCAGGCCAACATGGATCCCAACCACCGCGATCGCATTGCCTTCCTGCGGGTATGCTCGGGCAAGTACGAGAAGAACATGAAGATGCGCCACGTGCGTATCAAGAAGGACGTCAAGATTGCCGACGCCCTGACCTTCATGGCGGCAGACCGTGCGCATGTGGAAGAGGCCTGGCCGGGTGACATCATCGGTCTGCACAACCACGGCACGATTCAGATCGGCGATACCTTCACGCAAGTTGAGGATATGCGCTTCACCGGGATTCCGCACTTCGCACCTGAGCTGTTCAAGCGCGTGCGGCTGAAGGATCCGCTGAAGATGAAGGCCCTGCAGAAAGGCCTGCAGCAGCTGTCGGAAGAGGGGGCGACCCAGGTGTTCATGCCGGTGGACAACAATGACCTGATCCTTGGCGCGGTGGGTACCCTGCAGTTCGATGTGGTCGCCCATCGCCTGAAGGAAGAGTACAAGGTCGATTGCATCTACGAGGGCGTGAACGTCAATACGGCGCGCTGGGTCTACTGCGACGATGCCAAGATGCTTGAGGAATTCAAGCGCAAAGCCAGTGCCAACCTGGCCATCGATGGCGGTGGTTATCTCACCTATATCGCGCCGACCCGGGTCAACCTGCAGATGACCCAGGAGCGCTGGCCGGACATTCGATTCCGCGAGACCCGCGAGCACTGACATGTTGATCGACGCCCATTGTCATCTGGACAACGCGGCATTTGATCCCGATCGTGACGCTGTCCTGGCCAGGGCGCGTCACGCCGGCGTCGATCAACTGGTGGTGGCGGGCACCCATCGCCAAGGATGGCAGGCAACCCTGCAGCAGAGCCATCACGATCGTGTGCATGTCTGCCTGGGGTTACACCCGGTGTTTCTTGCCCATCATCACCTGAGTGGTGGTGACGACGATCTGGCGGCGCTGGCACGGGCCCTGGATCAGCATCCCGAGTGTGTCGCCGTGGGTGAATGCGGTATCGATGCCCGCTTTGGCGATACTCTCGAGCAGCAGTGGCGACTGTTCGATGCCCAGCTGGCGCTGGCCAAGGAACGCGACTTGCCGGTGGTGGTGCATTGCGTGCGGGCCAATGACGAGGTGGCCAAGCGACTGCGTCAGCTGGCGCTGCCGGCCGGTGGCGTCATTCATGCCTTTTCCGGGTCCGCGCAGCAGGCGAGCCGGTTCCTGGACCTGGGTTTCGTGCTGGGCCTGGGGGGAGCGGTGACCTATCCGCGCGCGGCGAGGCTGAGGCGGGCCGTCGTCTCGCTACCTGATGACGGTTTCCTGCTGGAGAGCGACAGTCCAGACATGCCGCTATGCGGCCATCAGGGGCAGCGCAACGAGCCTGCCAGGGTGGCCCAGGTATGCGACTGCGTAGCCGAGCTGCGACGGCAGACCATCGAGCGGGTGGCAGACTGCAGCAGCGCTAACGCCCGCAGGGTGTTTCGGCTGCCACCCGGATGATGGCAGCCTCGCTGTATCGTTCTGAGACCTAGACCAGCGTCTCTGGATCAAGCCGTTCCACCGCATAGGGCAAATGCAGCAACTTGCACTTCTGGCCCTCGGCCTCAAGCGCCATCTCCTCCGCCTTGGTGTTGAGGACGGCCAACACCTCTACCTGTGCGTAGGCGTCCAGGGCGCTTGCGACGACCTCACCCTGGCGCTTTCCTTCTGAATCCAGCACGTCAGAGCCTGCGGCCGGTAATTGAGTGCCTTCAAGCTGGGCCCGGTAGAGACGCTTCTTTACCTGGCCACGGAAGTGCGCTCGGGCGACGACCTCCTGTCCGGTGTAGCAGCCTTTCTTGAAGCTGATGCCGGCCAGCCCCTCCCAGTTGAGCATCTGGGGCAAGAAGCTGTCCTGCTGGTTGGCGTCAATGAAATGCAGCCCCGCCTGAATATCCGACAGTCGCCAGACGTCATTGCCGACAATGCTGCATTGCTGCGCCAAGCGCTCGAGTAGGGACCTGGCATCTTGCTCCTGGAGCATGATGACGTAGCGATCCCGTTGGCCCGGGTGCGCCAGTACCATCAAGGTGCCCTGGGTGGCCTGATGCCATACGGCTGGCGCTTTAAGGTCACAGTCGACCTCTGCCAGCGCGGCCGCCTCCTGCCCGATCAGGCCGATCATGGCCAGATCATCCCGTTGCTCGAGGGATGCCTTGTAGAAGGCAGCAAACTTGCCAAGATGGTTGGCCATTGGGGCGATCAGGCTGCGATGCATCAGCAGGCGATAGTGGTCCGGCGCCACCTGCATGAGCTGCCCATTGGCCAGCATGCGTCCCTTGGGCGTGCAGAAGCAGGTCAATGGCGCGAAGTCACCGTTGGCGTGCTGGACCTGGGCACTGGTCTGCCCTTGCAGAAAAGCGCTGGCATCGGCGCCGGTGATATCCAGAGCACCCAGGTGCACCAGCGGTGTGACCACGGTGCCGTCGAGGGCCTGTCGAGGCGCGTCGGGGGTCGTAAACTCGACCTGATCCGGGCCGCTGATATGACCGCCTAGCGCGGTGATCCAATCCGTCATGAGACCGTCCTGTCCGGCGGTAAGAAGTGGGTGCAGCATGTGAGCATCATGCATGTTATGCGCATGCGTGCAATGTGAGGGCGGACCCAGCGTTTTGCAAGCACGCGACCGCCGCCTGTCGGGACGCCGTCTTGTCCCTTCCTGTACTCGAACGGTCGAGGTCGGAGGATTGCGCCGCTGTCAGTCATGGCTGCCCATGCTAAGCTTTCGGGTTCGTCCACAGCGTTCAGGAAGTGATATTCGATGGCTCAATATTCTCTTGAGTTTAAGGGCGTGGATAGCGCCGAGCAGGTCAACCAGATCACCACCGCGCTGATGATGCTTGATGGTGTCGACAGCGTAGAAGTCGGTCGGCACGGGGCCGAGGTGGAGGGGAGAGCGCGTCGAGAGGCACTGATTGAGGCGATCAAGCGCCTCAAGCTCGGCATCGAGGTGAAGTGATGACCATCCATGTCACCACCGAGAAAGACGGCAAGCTGAGGCAGCGCGTTTCCATCGAGAGCTTCGACGACATTCTGGTCGACGTGCCGGTGCCCTATGGCGGAGACGGCCTGGCACCGGACCCACACGACTACTTCGACCTGTCGTTAGGCGCTTGCAAGGCCATCACCGCCCAGATGTACGCTCGCCGCAAGGAATGGCCCCTGGAGGGGGTTAGTGTGGTGGTCACCCGTGATGAGCGTGATGAACGCAAGGGGATCTACCGGCTCGATGTGGCGATGACGTTTCACGGAGTTGCCGACGCTCAGATGCAGGCACGGCTGGAAGAGATCAGCCACAAGTGTCCCATTCATCGGCTGATGACCAGCTCCACGGTCGAGATCACCACGCGCACCCTGGCAGAGTGAGCGCGTCAGGGCGCCGCTATTGCCTGGCTTCCGCCGCACCCTGGCTTTCGTTGCACCGCTTTACCGCACGTTGGTCGTGGCAGCGATGGTGTGTAGCTAGTGTCGGAGACGTGGGGATGGCGGTGGGGCTTGAAGGATGGTCGCTTCGCCCCGACCTGTTGAATATCCCTCTGCAGGAGTCACGATGAGCAAGTCGTTCCGTCTTTCATCCAAGTTCAAGCCCGCCGGCGACCAGCCCAACGCTATCTCCGGGTTGGTCGGTGGTCTCGATGCAGGCCTGGCCCACCAGACCCTGCTGGGGGTTACCGGCTCAGGCAAGACCTTCACCATGGCCAATATCGTCGAGCGGCTCCAGCGGCCGACGATCGTCATGGCACCCAACAAGACGTTGGCCGCCCAGCTTTACGGCGAGTTCAAGGCGTTTTTCCCCGATAACGCGGTCGAGTATTTCGTCTCCTACTACGACTATTATCAGCCTGAAGCCTACGTGCCATCGTCGGACACCTTCATCGAGAAGGACGCCTCGATCAACGACCATATCGAGCAGATGCGTCTGTCCGCCACCAAGGCACTGCTGGAGCGCCGTGATGCGTTGATCGTCGTCTCGGTCTCGGCGATTTATGGCCTTGGGGACCCGGATCAGTACCTGAAGATGCGCCTGCACTTCACTCGTGGCGAGTTGATCGACCAGCGGGGGTTCCTGCGGCGTCTGGCGGAACTTCAGTACACCCGTAACGACATGGACTTCAAGCGCGGTACCTACCGGGTGAGAGGCGATGTCATCGATATCTTCCCGGCGGATGCCGAAGACGAGGCGGTCCGGGTCGAGCTGTTCGATGACGAGATCGACTCGATCAGCCTGTTTGATCCGTTGACTGGCGAAGTGCGTGGCAAGGTCCCGCGCATGACCATCTATCCCAAGAGCCACTACGTGACCCCCAGGGAAACCATCCTGGCGGCGGTGGACCGGATCAAGGAAGAGCTGGTGGAGCGTCTGGCCTTCCTGCGTAAGGAAGATCGACTGGTCGAGGCTCAGCGCCTGGAGCAGCGCACGCTCTACGATATCGAGATGATGCTTGAGTTGGGCTACTGCAACGGCATCGAGAACTATTCCCGCTACCTGTCTGGAAGGAATCCCGGTGAGCCGCCGCCCACCTTCTTCGACTATCTGCCGTCCGATGCACTGCTGTTCATCGATGAGTCCCACGTGAGCGTGCCCCAGGTAGGAGGCATGTATCGGGGTGACCGCTCGCGCAAGGAAACCCTGGTGGAGTATGGCTTCCGCCTGCCCTCGGCGTTGGACAACCGTCCCATGACCTTCGAGGAGTGGGAGCGGATCTGCCCGCAGACGATCTTCGTGTCCGCAACGCCCGGCCCTTACGAGGCTGAACACGCCGGACAGGTCGTCGAGCAGGTGGTGCGACCCACTGGACTGCTGGATCCACAGATCGAGGTCAGGCCGGCGTCGACCCAGGTGGATGATCTGCTGTCCGAAATTCGGTTGCGTACCGGCGTCGGTGAAAGGGTACTGGTCACGACCCTGACCAAGCGCATGGCAGAAGATCTGACGGAGTATCTGGACGAACATGACGTCAAGGTTCGCTACCTGCATTCCGACATCGATACGGTCGAACGGGTCGAGATCATTCGTGATCTGCGACTGGGCAAGTTCGATGTGCTGGTGGGCATCAACCTGCTGCGAGAAGGCCTCGACATACCAGAGGTGTCTCTGGTCGCCATTCTGGATGCGGACAAGGAAGGCTTCCTGCGTGCCGAGCGTTCGCTGATTCAGACGGTCGGACGAGCCGCGCGTAACGCCAACGGCAAGGCCATCCTCTATGGCGATCGCATCACTGACTCGATGCGCAAGACCATCGACGAGACCGAGCGTCGTCGCGCCAAGCAGATGGCCCACAACGAGGAGCACGGCATCACGCCCCAGACGGTCACGCGCTCCGTGGCCGATATTCTGGAGGCTGCCCAGGCTCCCGGTAGCCGCAAGAGCAAGGGGCGGGGCAAGGATCGCAAGGTGGCCGAGCCGGAAGCCACCTACGACGTGTCCAGCCTGTCGGGAGATGAATTGCGCAAGGAAATGACGCGGGTCGAGGACGCCATGAGCGAGGCCGCCGCCAACCTAGAATTCGAAGAGGCTGCGCGTTTACGCGATCGCTTGCACGAGTTACGCGAGCGTCAGCTTGCCCTGGGGGCGATGTAGGTCCCAGCCTGCGGAGCCGGCATGATGGCGAGGGTTGAGGCGACGCTATCGCCTGCCGTTGGCAGGTAGCGCCCCTCACGATTCGCTTGATGGCCAATGGTTGCCGCCCCCGGTGTCCGACAGGAGGCAGAATGCCAGAAGGTCCCGAGATTCGACGCGTCGCCGACCGGTTGGGACAGCAGTTGCAAGGTCGCCGGCTCGATCATGTATGGTTTTCGTTCTCTGAACTTCAGGTCCAGGCGTCGTCGCTGATAGGGCGTAAGGTGTCATCGGTGGACTGCTGGGGCAAGGCGCTGCTGATTCACTTTGACGATCAACGAACGCTGTATTCACACAACCAATTGTACGGTGTGTGGAAGCTGCACCGGTGTGATCGTCCCCCGTCCACGCGGCGTTCGCTGCGGGTATCGCTGGCAGCGGGGCAGCACGCCGCCAGTCTCTATAGTGCATCTGATGTCTCCCTGTGGCAGCACGATGCACTAGCCGATCACCCGTTTCTTAGCCGATTGGGGCCAGATCTGCTGACCCACCAGGTCACTCCTGAGGATATCGAAGAGCGTCTCGACGCCCCGCAGTGGCGCGGTCGGGCGCTGGGAAACAGTCTGCTTGACCAGGGGCTGCTGGCCGGTATCGGCAACTATCTTCGCTCAGAGATCCTGTTCTTCGCCGGCGTCGCTCCAGGGCGGCGCCCCCGGGATCTGTCGACTCAAGAGCGCCAGCGACTGGCGCGCACGATCCTTGACATCACGCAGCAGGCCTACCGGCAGGCCGGGGTCACCAACCGCGCTGAGTGGGTGTCCCTGGCCCGGCAGCAGGGAGCCACACGGCGGGGGTGGCGGTTTGCAGTGTTCGAGCGGGATGGCAAGCCATGCCACGCCTGCGGCGGCGAGATAGAACGCATCAGCATGGCCTCGCGTCGGCTGTATCACTGCCCGCGCTGCCAGCGCTGAACCGTCTTTCACGCCTGTCTGGGTCGGGGAGTGGCTGCCTAGCGCAGCGCATTGCGCTACACTAGCGCCCCTCGCAAGCCTGCCGTGCTGCCTCCGCGTGGCCAAGAGAGCGGGCGTACCGACCCAGCCAAGGAGTCTGCCATGACCGTGATTCGCCAGGACGACCTCATCACGAGTGTCGCCGATGCCCTCCAGTACATTTCCTACTATCACCCGAAGGACTTCATCGACGCCATGGCGGCCGCCTACGAGCGTGAGGAGAACCCGGCAGCGAAGGATGCCATCGCCCAGATCCTGATCAACTCGCGCATGTGTGCCACGGGGCACCGCCCGATCTGCCAGGACACCGGGATCGTGACCGTGTTTGTCCACGTCGGCATGAATGTACGCTTCGAAGCGGACATGAGCCTCGACGACATGATCAACGAGGGCGTGCGTCGTGCCTACAACTTTCCTGACAACGTGCTGCGCGCCTCGGTTCTGGCTGATCCTGATGGCAAGCGCCAGAACACCAAGGACAACACCCCCGCGGTCATCCACCACAAGCTGGTGCCGGGTGACAAGGTAGAAGTCCACGTCGCGGCCAAGGGCGGCGGCAGCGAGGCCAAGTCCAAGTTCGCCATGCTCAACCCGTCCGATTCCGTGGTGGACTGGGTAATGGAGCAGTTGCCCAAGATGGGGGCTGGCTGGTGCCCGCCGGGCATGCTGGGTATTGGTATCGGCGGGACCGCTGAAAAGGCCATGGAGCTTGCCAAGGAAGCGCTGCTGGATCCGATCGATATTCAGGATCTTCAGGCCCGCGGAGCATCCAGCCGCGCCGAGGAGCTGCGTCTGGAGTTGTTCGACAAGGTCAACAAGAGTGGTATCGGCGCCCAAGGTCTGGGTGGACTGACCACGGTGCTGGACATCAAGGTCAAGGATTACCCGACCCACGCAGCCAACAAGCCGGTGGCGATCATCCCCAACTGCGCCGCCACTCGTCATGCCCATTTCACCCTGGATGGTTCCGGGCCTGCTGCGCTCAAGGCGCCCAAGCTTGAGGACTGGCCCGAGATCACGCGCGAGGCGGGTGCCAACGTCAAGCGCGTGAATCTCGATGAGGTGACCGCCGAGGACGTCCAGAGCTGGCAGCCGGGTGATACGTTGCTGCTGAACGGCAAGCTGTTGACCGGGCGCGATGCGGCTCACAAGCGCATGGTCGATATGCTGGCCAAGGGCGAAAGCCTGCCCGTGGATCTGAAGGGGCGCTTCATCTACTACGTCGGGCCGGTGGATCCGGTGGGTAATGAGGTCGTCGGACCTGCAGGACCGACAACCGCGACCCGCATGGACAAGTTCACCCGCACCATGCTTGAGCAGACTGGCCTGCTGGGCATGGTCGGCAAGGCCGAGCGGGGACAGCTTGCGATCGATGCCATTCGCGATAATCAGGCGGTGTACCTGATGGCCGTTGGCGGCGCCGCTTACCTGGTGTCCCAGGCGATCAAGGCATCCCGCGTGGTGGGCTTTGAAGACCTTGGCATGGAAGCCATCTACGAGTTTGAAGTGGAAGACATGCCAGTGACCGTGGCCGTGGACAGCCAGGGCACGTCGGTGCATCAGACCGGCCCGGCCAAGTGGAAGGAAATCATCGCCGAAGCGGTGTGACCCTGCCGCTACGACGGCCGGGGAGGCAGTGGCGTGATCCCAACGTCGCCTCTGGCGATGCGCGGCTCATGCGCTGACGAGATACGACGGCTCCGCCACCTGGCGGGGCCGTCGTCGTTACCGGTATGCTGGTGCCGGCACGAGGATGCAATACGGTGCCTTGTCACATGGACGGAGACCCGCGATGACCTCATGGTTGATTGGTGTGGCCATCTTTTTGATACATGTCGGCGGCGCCATTTCCGCTGTCATGGCGCTGATGTCGAGCCGTACCTCCCAGGGCGCGATTGCCTGGATCATCTCGCTGCTGACGATGCCCTATCTGGCCTTGCCCGCCTACTGGGTATTTGGGCGTCCACGCTTCTACGGCTACGTATCCGCTCGTGGGCAGCGCGACACCTTGCTGAGACGCGTGCTGCTGCGCTACCGAGATCGGTTCGACTCCTATCTGGTCAGTTCAAGCCATGCCGATGTCAAGGCGGTCGAGAAGCTGGCCATGATGCCGTTGACCAGCGGCAACCGCACCGAACTACTGATAGATGGTGAGCAAACCTTCGATAGCCTGTTCGCGGGTATCGATGCCGCTCGCTCCTACATCCTCATCCAGTTTTTCATTGTGCGAGATGATGCCCTGGGGCGACGCCTGCAGCAGCACCTGATGCGTGCCGCCGAGCGTCAGGTACGGGTCTACTTCCTGTATGACGAGATCGGTAGTCGCCAATTAAGCGAGGGTTACCTGCGGGACTTGCGCGACGCTGGGATCAACGTCAGCGCCTTCCATTCATCGCGAGGCTGGCGTCACCGCTTCCAGCTGAATTTCCGCAATCACCGCAAGATTCTGGTGGTGGACGGCCGCGAGGGCTGGCTCGGAGGGCTCAATGTCGGCGTCGAGTACCTCGGAGAAAATCCGCGACACGGAGCCTGGCGAGATACCCACCTCAAGTTGACCGGCCCCAGCGTGCTGGGTCTTCAGGAGGCCTTTTGGGAAGATTGGCACTGGGCCACGGGGACCATGCTCAGCCTGTCGTGGGCGCCGGCTGTCGATCATCACGACGCCACTGACGACAGTGACCGTCAGGTGGTGATCGTGCCCTCTGGTCCTGCCGATCCTCAGGAGACGGCCAGCCTCATGGTGCAGCATCAGATTCACAGCGCGCATCATCGGCTGTGGGTGACCAGCCCCTATTTCGTGCCGGACGAGGGGGTGCAGGGGGCGCTACGACTGGCGGCCATGCGCGGCGTCGATGTACGTATCATGATGCCGGAGCGTCCGGATCATCTGCTGGTGTTCCTGTCGGCCTTTGCCTTTCTGCCGGACATGATCAAGGCCGGTATTCGAGTGTTCCGCTATCAACCCGGTTTTTTGCATCAGAAAGTGATGTTGATCGATGACGAAGCCGCCAGTGTGGGCACCGTGAATCTCGATAATCGATCCTTCAGGCTGAATTTCGAGATTACCGCACTGGTCCCTCACCGCGGGTTCGCCAGTGAAGTGGAAGCCATGCTGCAACAGGACTTCGCCAATTGCCGTGAGGTGACGCTCGAGGAGATGCGTGCACGTCCTCTGTGGCGCAAGCTGGTGTCCCGTGCCGCGTATCTGTTGGCGCCGGTGCAGTAGGGTCCGGTTTTGTTGCAGCAAGGCATGGCTTAAAGGCACGGCTTCAGGGTACGGCAGCGGTGAAAGTGCGGCGGTCTCGACACAAAGTCCGGGACGATGCTTGGGCATGGGCCTGGTTTCGGGTACATTGAGCCGCTTTGGCATCCATCACAGCCATTTGCCCTCTCGAGAGCGTTAGTCGAAGAGGGCGACGTTGGACGGGGCAACAGTTCAAGGAGTACCGGTGAATCTAGAAACGAAATGGCTCGAGGACTTCGTTGCCCTGTCCAACACTCGGAGCTTCTCGGCCTCAGCGCGTCAACGCCACGTCACGCAGCCCGCTTTCAGTCGCAGGATTCGCTCTCTTGAGCAGGCGGTAGGGGTCACACTGGTAGACCGCTCTACCACGCCGATCGACCTGACCCCCCAGGGGCAGCTGTTTCTGGTCACGGCGCGCAACATCGTCGAGCAGCTCAATGAGTCGTTGGGCCACCTGCGTGGTCTGGCCATGGCCAATGAGGCGCTCGATGTGGTGGCCGCGCACTCTCTGGCCCTGAGCTTCTTTCCGCAGTGGATTTCCCGGCTGCAGAAGGGGTTGGGTGAGCTGCCTACCCGCCTGGTTGCGATGAACGTGGGGGAGGCCATTCACGTTCTGCGCGAAGGCAATTGCGACTTGATGCTGGCCTACTATGATCCCTATGCCAGCATGCAGTTGGATGGGGAGGTCTTCCCATCGTTCTCGATCGGCAGCGTCAAGATGATTCCGGTGTGTCAGCCGGACGCCAATGGCGAGCCACGCTTCTCGCTTGACGGCGATGCGTCGCTGCCCTATCTGGCCTATACCCAGGGTGCCTTCCTTGGCCGCAGCGTGCGTATGCTGCTGAAGAATGACCCCTTGCGGCTGCGCTTGCGCACCGTATACGAGACGGCGATGGCCGAGGGCTTGAAGGCTATGGTGATGCAGGGGGTAGGGATGGCATGGATTCCCGATTTCTGCCTGCGCCAGGAGCTGAAAAACGGCACCGTGGTCAGGGCTGGCGGTGAGAAATGGGATGTCCCGCTGGAGATTCGCCTGTACCGCTGTTCGCTGGTGCACAAGCCGGGTGTCGAGAAGCTGTGGCGTCAGATGATGAAGCTGCCACGTGACTTCCTGGAGGCCTGATGCTGGCCAGGCCTCGGTGGTGGGTGAGATAGCGCTCGTGGTCAGGAGCGCCGGTCGGCAGGCAGGCCAAGAAAGTTCTGAATGATGAAGAAGTGATCTTCGAACAGACTCTCCGGCTCCAGTTCGGCCAACGGTACCCAGCGAGCATGATCTCCGCCCTTGACGGGTTTGATCCGAGGAAGGTTCTGGTCAGGGCGCAGCGCAAAATAGAAGGCCTCGGCCAGGGTCCTGCCACGCCAGCTGCGATGGGGCTCGTCGAACAGGCGTTGTCCCCTCAGTGATCCCTTCAGCACCGGCTCCGGCACTTTCAAGCGGATACGCTCCCGCAACTCTCGCAGACAAGCATCCATCAAACGCTCCTGGGCGCTGATAAACCCCCCTGGCAGGGCATACAAGCCCTTGCCCGGGGCCGAGGTGCGCCTTGCCAACAGCACGTGACCCGACTGCACCACTACGGCGCATACGGTGACAAAGATCGGCGGATAGGGCGCCTGGGCCCAGGCCGCGCGATATTGATCAAGTAGCTGTTGTTCTTCTCCTAACTGGCGGTAGGGTTTGCTGTCCATGAACTCATGGACGTGCTCCACCACACCGGGTGGAAGGTCATGGCTGGCGTTAGTGGAGAGATATTCCACTGCGGAGCCCTGTGAGCGGAACAGCCGTTCACGAATCTGGCTGGCAGAGATCGCTTCTACCAGCGGCACGCTGACGGACTCCCACTGGGGGAACAGCGACAGGTAGTAGCTTGACTGTCCTCTGCTTGCGCCGATCAGACCGATTCGCGGCAGGCGCGCGCTTTCGGGGTGCGCCAGATCACGCACCTTGCGCTGTACGTCGTGGACCCAGACGTCGTCGTTGTACAGTGCGTCGAGCAACGGCACGATTTCGAGTCGGGCGTTGTCCTCGTCGTCGAAGGCGCTACGTAACATCTGGCGGCGCTCGTCGAAGCGCCAGGGGTTACGTAGAGATCGCGCCTGCCAGGCAGACCCTACCAGGACGATGACCTGGCGCGCCTGCTTCAGCGCCGCCCGGATCACAGCGAGATGGCCCAGGTGCGGCGGCTGAAAGCGGCCAATAAAGACAAGGCAGTCGAAGCTGGCCTGGGACGATGGGCTGGCCGGGACGGGGGGCATGAACGACTCCTGTATCGCAGACGCCGCCATTATGGTGGGGTGGGGCAGGTCGCGCAAACCCCTACATGAGACAGGGTGTTGAACATCGATTCTGCGTTGTCTCGCGCTCTTCGGTATGCTGACAGCAAAGAAAATGACGAGGGAACGTTATGATCATTCCATTCTTCGCCTTCTGGTGGGGAGTACTGCGGCGGTCCGTGGCGCTCTGGCTAGAGCGCAATGCTTTCAGCTATGCAGGGTCCCTGGCGTTTTACACGCTGTTCTCCCTGGCCCCCACGGTGATCATTGCGGTGACGGTGATTGGGGTAGTACTCGGTGAAGAGGCGGCCCAGGGACAGATCTTTGCCCAGCTGCAGGGCACCATGGGACACGACGCCGCCTCTGCCATCGAACAGGCCGTGGCTCAGTCGCGGATTCAGGAGTCCGGGCTGTTGCCGACCTTGCTGGGCTTTGGCGCCTTGATCGTTGGTGCCACCACCGTGTTCGGTCAGATGCAGTTTTCACTGAACACCATCTGGGGAGTAGCGGCCCGTCCCACCAGTAACAGTGCCTGGATCTTCGTGAAGAACCGGATGCTGTCGTTGACCATCGTGCTCGCGATCGGCTTCATTCTGTTGGTTTCGGTAGGTCTTGGGGTCTTTGTGAGGGCGGCATTGAAGGCCGCTGATGACCTTCTTCCCTATGTCAGTCTACTGACCAGGGGCATTGAGTTTGCCGTGTCGGTGGGGGTCATTGCCGCCTTGTTCGCCACCATCTTCAAGGTATTGCCGGACGTGGTGTTGCGCTGGCGTGATGTCATTGTCGGGGCCGTGGTCACCGCATTGCTGTTCTCGGTAGGACGCTCAGGTATTGCGCTGTACCTTGCCTACAACGCCACTGCATCGACTTACGGCGCAGCGGGCTCTGTGGTGGTGGTGTTGCTGTGGGTCTACTACTCCTCCTTGATCCTGCTGTTCGGCGCCGCCTTTACCAAGGTGCACCTGGTCGCCCGCCACAAGCCGATTATTCCTCGCAACAGTGCCGTGCTGGTCAAGCAGGAGTTGATGGATCAGCAAAGCGTGAAGGCCCAGTGGAGCGCTGAAGAGCAGCGTGAATTCGAACAGGAGGCGCAACAGCGTCAGCAAGAGGTCGACACGCTTGAGCGCGTCGATGGGATGTCCGAGCATGAAGTAGGCGGCACAGGCCATGCAGCCACCGCCCAGCAGCACGATCAGGCGCTGGAGGACGATATGGAGAGTGACATGATGTGCCTGGAGGCCGTTGTCGAAGGGCAGGTGCAAGGCGTGAGTTTTCGCTGGTCGACTCAGCAGCAGGCCCAGGCGCATGGGCTGGTTGGGCACGCGCATAATCAGCCTGACGGCAGCGTGGAGGTACTGCTGTGCGGCCCTCGCCATGAGGTCGAGCAGGTCGCTGAGTGGCTGGAGCAGGGTCCGCCCCAGGCCACGGTGACCCGAGTGACGCGTCAAGAGGTGACGCTCTCGTCGATGCCCGAGGCATTCACGACGGGCTGACGAGAAGGCGACAGCGACAGGGGGCGGTCACCGAGCGGTCGGTGGCCGCCCCCTTTGCTTGGGCGCCATGCGGCGTTGCTCCTTGCTAGATCAACGGGGCAACGAGCTAGTGCAAGATGCGTCGACGCCAGCGGCGTGCTGGGTTAGCCGAGCGTATCTGCGATCCATTGGCTGACCGCAGCACCGTCTACCTCGAGACACACCTGCGCAAGAGGAGTGCCGGACCAGCGAGGCTCGATGAACTGGCGACCCTCCGCGGCAAGAATGGTCTGGCCCTCCGCAGCGCCCTCGGTGACCACGGTGAGGTGGCCCCGGGTGGTCTTGAACAGCTCCGGGCGTACCAGCCAGGCCAATGCCACACTGTCGTGAGGGCAGCAGCCGTCGATACCCAGGGCATCACGGTAGAAGGCGCGGTAGAAGTCATAGCTGCCGGCGAGGACGCGACCGAGATTACCCTGGGCAGCTTCAATGCGGGACATGTGGTCGGGGGTAAGGATGCAGCGATGGGTGACGTCGAGTCCCACCAGGGTCAGCGGCCAGCCCGCCGTCAGTACCTTTTGCGCGGCGTGGGCGTCATTGAAGATATTGGCCTCCGCCACCGGAGTGACATTGCCCCCTTCGCGGATGGAGCCGCCCATGACGACCACTTGGCGAACCAGATTGACAATCTCTGGCGCCAGCTGAAGTGCCGCGGCCAGATTGCCCAGGGGGCCCACGGCGACAAGTGACACCTCACCTGGACGTGCTCGCACCGTATCCACGATGAATTGAGCCGCGTTGCGTGACTCCGCCTGGCCGGTGACGGGTGGCAGCGGAATGTTGCCAAGCCCATTGTCGCCGTGAATATGTTTCGGTGCCGGGTGTCGCGGCTTGACCATTGGGCATGCCGAGCCCTGGGCCACTGGCACGGGCTGGCCCGCCAACTCACCGAGCAACAGCGCATTGTGGGTGGCGGTATCGATATCGACATTGCCAAAGGTGGTGGTCATGCCCAGCAGGTCAATGTCGGGATGACGCAGGGCGATGGCGATAGCCTGGGCGTCATCAACGCCAGGATCGGTATCAAAGATGATCGGATACTTCACGATAGCTCCTGTGCAGCAGGCGTGGCGTGGTGCCACGCCTACGCTGAAGAAGAATGGCTCAGCGGATCTGGTGCTGACCGGATGAAAGGGCGCTGTCCACTTCATGGCGCGCGGGAACGCTGGTGGCAGCGCCCTGGCGTTGAACACCCAAGGCGGCTGCGGTGGAAGCGAGGGCCAGGCACTCGGCAACGCTTGCCTGCTCCTGCATGGCGGCCAGATAGTAGCCAATGAAGGTGTCGCCGGCTGCGGTAGTGTCGACGGCCTTGACGCTGCTGGCGGGCTGAAAGTGCCGCTGATCGCCGTGCTGGTACCAGGCGCCTTCGGCTCCCAGAGTCAACACCACTGCCGTTGTTGGAAGCTGTTGCGCCAGGGCGTCCAGCAAGGCCTCGGCAGAGGCGTCATCCTCGCATTCAGCGAGCCAGGCGGCTTCGCCGCGATTGACGAACAGCAGATCGACCAGATGCAGCGGCAGACGCTTGACGTCATCGCTCATCGGCGCAGGGTTGAAGGCGATCTGGACGCCGCGCTGATGTGCCAGCTGGATGCTGTCGGCGAGTACGCTGCACTCATTTTGCAGCAACAGCCAATCACCGGCTGAGCAAGCCTTCATCAGTTCGGCGATATCATCCGCCTTGAAGTGATGATTGGCGCCGGGGAAGAGCAGAATGGCATTCTCCGCGCTGTCGTCCACCTGAATGATGGCGTGTCCGGAAGGGCCTGGTACCTGCTTGACGCCGGCAACGTCGACGCCGGCATCCTGCAGTAACTCGCGAGCCCAGCCATCCTGTGCGTTGAGGCAGCCCCAGTGCTGGACCTGGCCTCCCGCTTTGGCAAGGGCCAATGATTGATTGGCGCCCTTGCCGCCAAGGCCGACACGGTGTTCGTGGCTGGCAAGGGTTTCTCCAGGACGCACCAGATGAGAGACGCGGTAGACATGGTCGAGGTTGATCGACCCGTAGTTATACAACATAGGGTGTCCGATGACGGTATGGGCTTAGGGCTTGAACGAAAAGTGCCTGCGCTTGGTGATACGGCGTTAGCGCGAAGTATCGGAGTGAAGGCCGGTGTGTGCAAGCGCAGTCAACAGTAGAGTCGTATTTATACCGTTATCTCCTGAGACGAACACCTTATTGAGGTGCCCTCGATTAACATCAACGTTAGACAAGGGCACGAGAACACGACGCTAGGTCGTCAGGCGTTTCGCAAGTTCTCGGCGGTCAGCCGCACGATGTTCTGTCGCGCTTCCGGGGTGATCCACGCACTGTGCGGCGTCACCAGTAGATTGAGCCGCGGCGTCTCGTTGAGCGCGTCAATCAGCGCATGACCATCGCGGGGTGGCTCTACCGGCAAGACATCCACGGCCAGGCCGGCCAGACGGCCATCACGCAGCGCCGCCAGTGCGGCTTCCTCGTCGATGACACCACCGCGGGCGCAATTCACCAGCAGCGCGCCGGCCTTCATGCGTGCAAGGTTGTCGGCGTTGATCAAGTGGCGGCTGTGTTCGGTCAGGGGACAGTGCAGGCTGACCACATCGGCCTCCGGCAACAGCTCGGCCAGGGCGGGGCGATGGTCGTTGGCTTCATTACCTGGACGTGCACTGAACGTCACCCGCATGCCGAACGCCTCGGCCAGAGAGGCGACGCGAGATCCAAGCTCACCCTGGCCGACCAGCACCAGATGCTTTCCTTCGAGCTGTACCGTGGGATGCCCCATCATGCAGAAGAAGGGACTCTCACCCCAGCGTCCTTCAGCAACATCGCTGGTGTACTGTGGCAGGCGAGTGGCCAGCGACAGGATCAGCATCAGGGTGTGCTGGGCGACGCTGGCGGTACCATAGGCGCTGACGTTGTCGACCCGAATGCCGCGTTGCCGGGCGACCTCCATATCGATGTTGTTGGTCCCCGTTGCCAGCACGCAGATATGCTTCAGCGAGGGCAGGGCGTTCAGCGTATCGGCGTCCAGCACGACCTTGTTGACGATCGCAACATCAGCACCGTCGAGGCGCGCGCGGGCCTCGGCGGTGGTGCTGGTGGGGTGGACGTCCAGGCTGTCGAGCTGCTCGCGCAGGGGGGTCAGGTCAATGTCGTCGCCCAGGCTGTCGGCATCGAGTAGAACGGCTTTCATCACGGCTCCTCTTGTCATTGGGGGTAGCATGGCCGAGTTTGAGCGGTTTGATCGCACAGGGCTGTGCCTCATGGGGTTCAGCGCGCTATAATACGGCCCCTTGATCTGGGCTTGGAATTGCTTTTGGCCGGCCCTATATCGCATGTCGGGACAGAGAGCTGCGGAAGATGTGCCGCTGTGGCGTCTCTGTTCCTACTTTTAGGGTTGATGCGAACGGAGACCTCAAACCATGCCCATCTACGAATATCAGTGCAAGGCCTGTGGCCACCGTCTCGAGAAGCTGCAGCGAATGAGCGCCGCTCCCTTGAGCGATTGTCCAGCCTGTGAAGCCCCCGAGCTGAATCGTCTGGTCTCTGCCGCAGGCTTTCGTCTTGCCGGCGGTGGCTGGTACGAAACCGATTTCAAGACCGGCGGCAGCAAGAAAAACCTGGCGGGCGACAGTGGTGCCTCGAGTGGCAGCAGCGGCTCCGGTAGCTCGTCCTCCGGAGACGGCGCCGCCGCCTGAGTCTCGATCCGTCCAACCTTCACGCAACATGACAGGAATCAACATGCGCAGCCATTATTGCGGCCAGCTCAACGAAACCCTGGTAGACCAGACGGTCAGCCTGTGCGGCTGGGTGCATCGCCGCCGTGACCACGGTGGGGTGATCTTCCTAGACCTTCGCGATCGTGATGGCATCGCCCAGGTTGTGGTCGACCCTGACACTGCCGAGGCCTTCGCCAATGCCGACCGCGCCCGCAGCGAGTACGTGCTGCGCATTCAGGGCCGTGTGCGCATGCGTCCCGAAGGCACCCAGAACCCGAACATGCCGACAGGCCTGATCGAGGTGCTGGCCAAAGAAGTAGAGGTGCTCAACACCGCCGCAACGCCGCCGTTCCAGCTGGACGAGCATGGCAAGGTCGGTGAGGAAATTCGCCTCAAGCACCGCTACATCGATCTGCGTCGCCCTGAGATGATCGAGAAGCTGCGTCTGCGTTCTCGCATCTCCCACAGCGTACGCGCCTTCCTCGAAGGCGAAGGCTTTCTGGATATCGAGACCCCGGTACTGACCCGCGCCACCCCTGAGGGTGCCCGCGACTACCTGGTGCCTAGCCGTACCCATGCTGGCAACTTCTTTGCGTTGCCGCAGTCCCCACAGCTGTTCAAGCAGCTGTTGATGGTGGCGGGCTTCGATCGTTACTACCAGATTGCCAAGTGTTTCCGCGACGAGGACCTGCGGGCGGATCGTCAGCCTGAATTCACTCAGATCGACCTCGAGGCTTCCTTTGTCGACGAGTCCGACATCATGGGTATTACCGAATCCATGATCCAGGGCCTGTTCAAGGATGTGCTGGATGTCGAACTTGGCGACTTCCCGCGGATGACCTGGCATGAGGCGATGCATCGCTTCGGCTCTGACAAGCCTGATCTGCGTATTCCGCTCGAGCTGACCGATGTCGACGATCTGATGAAAGACGTCGACTTCAAGGTCTTCTCTGGTCCTGCCAACGCCGAAGACGGTCGTGTGGCAGCGCTCAAGGTGAGTGGCGGTGCCAAGCTGTCACGCAAGGAAATTGACGAATACACCAAGTTCGTCGGTATCTACGGAGCGCGCGGTCTGGCCTGGATCAAGGTCAACGAGCGTGCGAAGGGTATCGAAGGTCTGCAGTCGCCGATCGTCAAGTTCATGGAAGACGTGATCGAGACGCTGCTTGACCGTGTCGGTGCGGAAGATGGCGACATCATCTTCTTCGGCGCCGACAAGGCGCGCATCGTCAACGAGGCACTGGGAGCGCTGCGGGTCAAGCTGGGCGAGGATCTCAATCTCTACACCCAGGCCTGGGCACCGCTGTGGGTCGTCGACTTCCCGATGTTCGAGGCGGATGACAACGGGCGTCTGAGTCCGCTGCACCACCCGTTCACCTCGCCAGCCTGCAGCCCGGAAGAGCTCAAGGCCAATCCGGCGGGGGCACTTTCACGCGCCTATGACATGGTGCTGAACGGTACCGAGCTGGGTGGCGGCTCCATTCGTATTCACGATCAGGCCATGCAGAGCGTGGTGTTCGAGATTCTCGGGATCGGTGAAGAAGAGGCCCGTGAGAAGTTTGGCTTCCTGCTCGACGCCCTGCACTATGGCGCGCCGCCCCACGGTGGCCTGGCATTCGGTCTCGACCGTCTGGTCATGCTGATGACCGGTGCGCGCACCATTCGGGAAGTCATTGCCTTCCCGAAGACGCAGAGTGCCGCGTGCTTGATGACGGACGCACCGGGCGATGTCAGCGCCGATCAGCTCAAGGAGCTGAACATTCGTCTTCGTCAGAAGGCCAAGGCCGACAGCGCCGAGTGAGACAAGCCGCCCAGGCCGTCACCTGGGCGCTTGCACCAGGGGCTTGTTTCGACAGGTCCGCCTGGCGCATGAATGACGCAGAACCCCCGCCATATGGCGGGGGTTCTGCGTTTGTATAGCGGTCATTCCTGCTTACTGCTGGCGAGATGGCGCCCCTGAAAACAACAGGGAAGGAAAGGGCGCAGGTGGCAGGGGCAGTGACGGCAGCCCAGGGAGTGGAATCGGCCCTGCTCGATTGGGCGCGGTCTGAGCAAGCTGCTGCGCTAGCCAATGGCGGGCAGGAGACAGTCGCTCTCCCGCTCGTAAACCAAGGTGTCGCAGGATGCGAGCATGGGGGCGTTCATCGGTATATAGCCCGACGATGGCCTGGGTCGCCTGATACAGCGGCCAAGTGGCGAGACGATGCTCCCGTTCATAGCCGACCAGCAGATGGGGGGCGGCGATATCCTTACCCTGCTGATAGGCGTCGATCAACCGTCGGGCCAGGCGGTATTGGCTATGTATCCCGAAGTTGAAGCCATGGGCGGTGACAGGATGCATGCCCACCGCCGCATCGCCGACCAACGCCAGGCGAGTGCCGACAAAGCGTTCCGCATAAGCGCTGACCAAGGGGTAGACGTGAGCTTCACCGTTGACGGTCATCGCTCCCAGTCGGTTGGCGTAGCGCTGTGTCAAGGCAGCGGAAAGCGCTTCTGAGGGAAGTGACGACAGTTCTGCCATCTGCCGGCTGGGCAGGGTGACTACCGCGGAGGATAGATGAGAGGTCAACGGTAGTAGCGCCAGTGTCTGGCCGTGATCAAACCACTCCCAGGCAGACTGGTCGTGAGCGCGTTCGTGGTGAACGCGGCACACCATCATGCTGCGTCCATTGTCCCGCATGCGTGCGGCGATCCCCATTTGACGGCGAGTCTCGGAAAAGCGGCTGTCGGCGGCGACCGCCAGCCGCGCTGTCACTTCCTCACCATTCTCTAGACGAAGCCGCGCGCACTGAGCATCTGTGTCAATCTGCTTCAGGGAAGAGAAGTGCCACTCGATGCCATCGATTCGACTTGCCTCATCGTAGGCCGCCTGGCGGATCAGATGGTTGGAGACCATCACGCCGAGGGGATGATCGGGATCGTGTGGATCCACCTTCATCGAGAACTGCGATGCACCATTGAAAATTCTTGCGCTCGCCAGTGGATACACCTGCTGCTGGGGAATCCGCTGCCATACGCCTAGCGTTTCCAGCAGACCCGCAGACGCTCGGGTGACGGCGATCTCGCGGCCATCTGGTTGGGGGGTGGAGAGCTGGTCCTGGCGCGCGCGCTCAATTAGCGCCACGTCCATTCCAGCGCCCGCCAGTGCACGCGCCAAGCAGATGCCAACAGGCCCCGCGCCTACGATGGCCACATCTTTCATACCTGACTCCTGTGTCGGATTCGCTGGTCATTTGAAGGAACGATAGAATGGTGCGCATTACGCTAGCACAGCCTCAGACGCTTTCGTCTGCATTGTGCGGTTATCTTGATCTGGTCAAGGATGGCAGCGCCACGACCCTAAGGACATAAATGCTAGATTTTTCCACCAATTCAGGCCAAGGCCATGCCATTCTTGCGGGCGATGACAACGGCCGTGGCACGTGTGTCCAGTACGCGGCACAGGAGAGACAGGGATGATTGTGCTGGGCATTGACCCTGGTTCACGTGTGACAGGCTACGGTGTACTTGACGCCAGCGAGCGACAGCCACGCTATGTGGCCAGTGGCTGTATTCGCCTCAAAGACGACGCCCTTGCGCAACGGCTCGCCCAGGTCTACGCCGGCATCAGCGAGTTGATTGGCCTCTACCGCCCAGGCGCCTTTGCCATTGAGCAGGTGTTCATGTCGAAAAATGCCGACTCCGCGTTGAAATTGGGACAGGCCCGAGGGGCTGCGATTGTGTGTGCCGCTAACCACGGTCTTACCGTCAACGAGTATGGTCCACGACAGATCAAGCAGGCGGTGACCGGTTCCGGTGGCGCAGAAAAGACCCAGGTGCAGCATATGATCACCGCCACCCTTGGGCTGTCGGGCACTCCTCAGGCAGACGCTGCAGATGCATTGGCGATTGCCTTGACGCACCTCTACGCGTCCCGAGGACTGGTCAATGAAGGCAATTATGGCGGGCGTCGCGGCCGTGGTCGCGGACAATCCTGGCGGCAGTACCGTCCCTGACGATAGCGTTGGAGCCGTGCCCTTGGATGAGCGTCTCTTTATGCAGACACCTTGATTTTCGAACAGTGTTTGTCACGCTAGCGATGGCTATCTGGTAGCCGTATAGTGGGCGCAGCCAAGGGGTAGTCCGGTGGCATGTTACGGCGTTGCACCAGCGAACTCCGGCCCCGGTCTCGGTTACACTGGTGGTCACCTACACCGAATGTTCAAGGAAGTTATAGCGCCATGATTGGACGCATCACAGGCACATTGCTCGAGACTCAGCCCCCCTGGCTCGTGGTGGATGTGGGAGGGGTCGGCTACGAAATGGAAGCCTCAATGACGACCCTGGTCGCACTGCCCGGTAGTGGTGAGAAGGTGTCGTTGTACACCCATTTGACCGTACGCGATGACGCTCATCTTTTGTACGCCTTTGCTCGCGAGCAGGAGCGGGCGTTGTTTCGGGCCCTGATCAAGGTCAACGGCATCGGGCCGAAACTGGCATTGGCGATTCTCTCGGGCATGGAGGAGGACGCCTTCGTGCGCTGCGTCATGGAGGACGACGTGAAGGCTCTGACACGTCTACCTGGCGTGGGCAAGAAGACCGCTGAACGCCTGGTCATCGAGATGCGAGATCGCTTCCCCCATTGGCAGCATCCCGACAGTCTCCCGCTGGAGGGACAGCCTGCGGCACCCACGTCCTCCACGTCTTTGCTGGCGGATGCGGAAGCAGCATTGGTCAGTCTCGGCTACAAGCCTACGGAGGCGAGCCGCATGCTGTCGGGACTCGAAGGGGAAGGCAGTACCGAAGCCATGATCAAGGCGGCACTGACACGCCGCATGGCGGGCTGACATGATTGAAACGGATCGCCTTATCGCCGGAGACACCCTGGAAGGCGAGGGTCGGGTGGATCATGCCATTCGTCCCAAGCGTCTCGCCGATTACATCGGTCAGCCGCGAGTGCGCGAACAGCTCGAGATTTTCATCCATGCGGCCAGAGCCAGAGACGAGAGCCTGGATCATACCTTGGTATTCGGTCCTCCTGGTCTCGGCAAGACGACGCTGGCGAACATCATCGCCACGGAGATGGGGGTTGGACTGACCTCGACGTCTGGTCCGGTGCTGGAGAGAGCCGGAGATCTGGCTGCCATGCTGACCAACCTGAAGGCCGGCGATGTGCTGTTCATCGATGAGATACACCGGCTCTCTCCTGTGGTCGAAGAGATCCTCTATCCGGCGATGGAAGATTTTCAGCTGGATATCGTGATTGGTGAAGGGCCGGCAGCACGCTCGATCAAGCTCGATCTGCCTCCTTTTACCCTGGTCGGCGCCACGACCCGGGCAGGCCGGCTGACCTCACCACTACGCGATCGCTTTGGCATTGTTCAGCGCCTGGAATTCTATGCCATCGACGAGCTGACCGAGATCGTGGCGCGTTCTGCGCGCTTGCTCGAGGTAGAAGCCGACCTCGCCGGTGCCAGAGAGGTGGCGAGGCGGTCTCGGGGCACGCCCCGAATTGCCAATCGCCTGCTGCGGCGGGTGCGTGACTTTGCCGAAGTGAAGGCGGGAGGTCATATCACCGCCGACGTGGCCGACCAGGCCCTGAACATGCTGCATGTGGACCACCATGGACTGGATCATATGGACCGCCGACTGCTGCTGGCGATGATCGAAAAGTTCGAGGGTGGTCCGGTAGGCGTGGACTCTCTGTCCGCTGCCATCGGAGAAGAGCGCGACACCATTGAAGATGTCATCGAACCCTATCTGATTCAGCAGGGTCTGATGATGCGAACCGCCAGAGGCCGGGTGGTTACCCGCCAGGCCTGGACCCATTTTGGCATGGCCCCGGACGACCGGGCCCTTGACGCTTCCAACGACTGATTTGAGACGAGGATTTCCGTGAACGACTCCATGTCCATTCCCCACTTGATCATGAACGCCAGCGGCGTGGTCCAGTTCGTCATGCTGTTGCTGATGATCGGTTCCGTGCTGTCCTGGATCGTGGTGTTTCAGCGCAGCTTCGTCATGCGGCGTGCCCGCAAGGCTCACCGCGCGTTCGAAGATCGGTTCTGGTCCGGCGTCGACCTCAACGAGCTGTACAAGAATGCTCCGGCCGAAGGCGATAGCCAGGGCGCTGAGCACATCTTTCGTGCGGGTTTCCGTGAATTCAATCGGCTGATGCCCAAGACGCGCAGCCCACAGGCGATCCTTGACGGCGTTCAGCGCAGCATGCGGGTGGCCTGGTCCCGCGAAGAAGAGCGCTTGAACCTTCATCTGGTCTTTCTGGCCACCGTCGCCTCGGCCAGTCCCTATATCGGCCTGTTCGGTACCGTGTGGGGCATCATGGGCTCCTTCCAGTCGCTGTCCATGGCCCAGCAAGCGACCTTGGCCACGGTGGCACCGTGGATTGCCGAAGCGCTGGTCGCTACCGCGATGGGCCTGTTTGCGGCTATTCCTGCGGTTATCTTCTACAACCGCCTTTCTGCCGAGTCGTCACGCTTGCTGGGCAAGTACGAAGACTTTGCCGAGGAGTTTCACTCCATCCTGCACCGCAACCTGCAGGGCCGTCCCGACGCAAGTGCGGCCTGAGGAAGGAGACCCTCCATGCTAGGACCCTTCAATCGCCGTGGGCGCAGCAAGCCCATGGGGGAAATCAACGTCGTGCCCTTCATCGACGTCATGCTGGTGCTGCTGGTGATCTTCATGATTACCGCACCCATGCTGACCCAGGGGGTGAAGGTCGATTTGCCACAGGTGACGTCTGAGCCGATCGAGGATGTCGAGAACAGCGAACCGATCATCGTGTCGGTCGACAAGGAAGGCCAGTATTTCATCAGTCTTGGTGGAGACGAGACGCAGGTCAGCCTGGATGAGCTCAGTGATCGCGTCATTATTCTGCTGGAGCGCAAACCCGGCACGCCGGTGATGGTGCGTGGTGACCGCAATGTGGCATATGGCCAGATAGTGACCCTGATGAGCACGCTGCAGGTGGCTGGCGTCGCCAACGTAGGGCTGATTTCCGAGCCCCCGCCCCAGGAAGGCTAGGAGAGCTCATGGCGAAACCACAACGGCGAACGACCAGCAAGCGCGCCGGAAGCGTCGGCTACGGCCTGCCGACAGTGCTGGCCGTGGCATTGCACCTGGGGCTGCTCATCCTGAGCGTGATCAAGTGGCCGACCAGCGAGCCTGAGACGCCCAATAACGCTATCGTGCAGGCAACGCTGATCAGCACCGAAACACGGACTGATCAGGCGCAGCAGGCTGCGGAGGCACGTACCCGTGCGGCGGAACGCCAGGCAGAGGAAGAGGCCAAGCGTGACGCCGAGCGGCAAGCCGAGCAAGAGGCTGAACGCAAGGCGCAGGAAGAGGCTGAACGTGCAGCGCAGCAGGAAGCGGAGCGGCAAGCTCAGGAACAAGCTGAACGGCAGGCCCAGGCGGAAGCGGCGGAGCAAGCACGTGCTGAAGCAGAGCGTCGCGCGGCTGAAGCGGAAGCTGCCGAACAGCAGCGGGCGCAGCAGGAGGCTGAGCGTGAAGCGGCACGTGAGCAGGCCGAGCAGGAGCGCCAGGCGGAAGCCGAGCGCAGACGTCAGGAAGAGGCCGCTCGTCAGCAGGAAGCCGAACGCCAGGCCCGCGAGGAGGCCGAGCAGAAAGCAAGAGAGGAAGCCGAGCAAAAGGCCAGAGAAGAAGCTGAGCGCCAAGCCCGCGAAGAAGCCGAGCGCAAGGCCAGAGAGGAAGCCGAGCGTCGGGCCCGCGAGGAAGCCGAGCAAAAGGCCAGAGAAGACGCTGAGCGCCAGGCCCGCGAGGAGGCCGAGCAAAAGGCCAGAGAAGAAGCCGAGCGCCAGGCCCGCGAGGAAGCCGAGCGAAAGGCCAGAGAGGAAGCCGAGCAGAGGGCCAAAGAGGAAGCCGAACGCAAGGCCCGGGAGGAGGCTGAGCGCCAGGCACGGGAGGAGGCTGAGCGGCAGTTGCAGCGCATTATCGAAGGCGATTCCGATGCCGTCTCCAATGCCGAGCAGGGCGCCGAGGCCGCCAATGGCTTCATTCAACTGGTGCGACGTGCCGTAGAGCAAGCCTGGGTCATCCCGCCGAATGTCGGCAATGG
The DNA here is from genome assembly GCF_019800795.1 of Halomonas sp. DP3Y7-2. NCBI lineage: Bacteria > Pseudomonadati > Pseudomonadota > Gammaproteobacteria > Oceanospirillales > Halomonadaceae > Halomonas > Halomonas sp. DP3Y7-2. The sequence continues at coordinate 253,578 of NZ_JAHVKJ010000005.1, read as the reverse complement.
CACCACGGCCGAAGTTGAAGTTCGGCTTGGTCCCTCCGGGGAAGTGTTCGCGGTGAGCATCCGTCGCTCCAGTGGCGATGCCGCCTTTGATAATTCGGCGATTCAGGCGGTGGAGTCGGCCGCGCCATTTTCCGAGCTGCGGGACCTTCCCAGCGGCGTGCAACGCGACTATCGTCAATTCAATCTGCGGTTCAGACCAGGAGACATTCGCTGATGAGAGCATTGAACGCGAGTTGGTGGGCAGGAACAGAGCGTCGATCCGGTGGTCATCGACGTACGCTCTGCAAAGGACTGGCTTCGGTCGTGACCGGCGCCATGCTGTGGCTGGTTGGCCCCGTGGCTTCTGCAGACCTCACCATCGATATTACGCGGGGTAACGAGCGCGCCACGCCCATCGCCGTGGTTCCCTTCGCTGATCAGGCCGGTGGCTTGCCCGAGGACATCGCCCAGGTCGTCTCCGACGATCTGGAGCGCAGCGGCTACTTCGAGCCTCTGCCCCGCTCGGCGATGTTCAACCAGCCCTCCAGCAGTGACGACGTCACCTATGGCGACTGGCGTAGCCTGGACTCCCGCTATCTGGTCGTAGGCAGCACCAGCCAGGAAGGTGGACAGGTCAAGGTGCGTTACGAACTGCTCGACGTCAGCGGCGAAAGTCGTCTGCTCGGAGAGACTGTGACGGCCTCAAGCTCCGACCTGCGTGGGGCGGCCCACTATATCAGTGACCAGATCTTCGAAGAGATCACCGGTATTCGCGGCGCGTTTTCAACCCGTATTGCCTATGTCACGTCCCAAGGCGTGGGTGATAACACCCAGTATGGTCTTTATGTGGCGGATGCCGACGGTCGCAACAGCCAGCAGGTGCTGACATCCGATGAGCCGATCATGTCACCGGCCTGGTCTCCTGACGGCGGCAAGCTGGCGTACGTATCCTTCGAGACCGAGCGTCCGGCGATCTATGTCCAGAACCTGGCTACCGGACAGCGGGCCAAGTTGACCGACTTTGAAGGTCTCAATAGCGCGCCGAGCTGGTCCCCGGATGGCCGTCGTCTGGCCATGGCGCTGTCCCGCGATGGCCAGCCTGAAATCTACGTGATGGATATCGGTTCTCGTAACCTGCAGCGTGTGACCAACTCCAGCAGCATCGAGACCGAACCGGCCTGGAGCCCCGACGGCAGCAGCCTGATCTTTACCTCTGACCGCTCTGGAGGTCCACAGATCTATCGTCAGAGCGTCAACGGCGGCAACGCCGAGCGTCTGACCTACACCGGTAGCTACAACGCTCGTGGACGCCTGTCTCCGGACGGCAAGACGCTGTTCTTGATCCACCGTGGCAACAATGGTTATCAGGTGGCGAAGCAGGATCTGGACAGTGGGCGCCTGGTGGAAATTAGCGATGCACAACAAGCTGAATCTCCCAGTATCGCGCCCAATGGCACCATGGTAATCTTCGCCACCCAGCAGGGTAGTACGGGGGTGCTGGGGGCGGTCACCGCCGATGGACGTGCGCAGTTCCGCCTGCCAGCCGCCCAGGGTGATGTGCGTGAGCCGTCCTGGTCCCCGTTCCTCAACTGATTCGTTGGTAGCCTCGGCCCACGAATCGACTTTGATGCATCAAGCAAGGAGAGTGACACGATGTTTCTGAAGCCCTACGCCCGTTCGCTGGCAATCGCCGCTTCCCTGGCCGTGCTGGCCGGCTGTTCCAGCACTGGCGGCACCCAGGACGGCAGCGCCGCCGGAAGTGGTTCCGGCACCATGGGCGGATCCGGTGTCGGCACCGGCACCGCAGGCAGCGGCCAGGTAAGCGGCTACGGCACCGATGGCTCCGGCCAGATGTCCGATGCACGCATCCCTGAAGTGCGCACCATCTACTTCAACTATGACAGCGACGCGATTCGCCCTGAGTTCGAGTCAGTGGTCAATGCCCACGCTCAGTACCTCAGCCGCAATCCGAATGCCTCTGTCGTGTTGCAGGGCCACACCGACGAGCGTGGTACCCGCGAATACAACCTGGCACTGGGTGAGCGTCGTGCCGGATCTGTCGAGCGCTACCTGCGCCTGCAAGGCGTCAATCCGTCCCAGGTGGAAGTCGTCAGCTACGGTGAAGAGCGCCCGGCGGCTCGCGGTAGCAACGAGGATGCCTTTGCACAGAACCGCCGCGTGGTCTTTGCTTACTAAAGGTCACTGACGTCGGACGTGGGAGAAGTCAATGAGACACAGTCTTAAGGGACTGTGCGGCGCGGGAGCCTTGGTGCTCCCGTTGTCCGTCATAGTACCCGCCATCATGTCACCAGCGCTGGCCCAGCAACCGGTTGTCAGGGATCTTGGAGGCAGCAACAGCTTTTATGATCAGACGGCCACCCAGGCCCAAGCCAGCGGTAACCTGGCCTTGTTCAACCAGGTCGAACAGCACCAACGGGAGCTGAGAGAGCTGCGCGGGCAGATCGAGGAGTTGCGCTATCAGCTTGATCAGCTGAAGCAGCAGAGCCGCCAGCAGTACATGGACCTGGATCAGCGCCTCAGCGAGCTGCCTGCCCAGGCGCCGCAAGCCTCATCCTCAGCGGCCGCTGCCGACACTTCCGAGCCGAAGGGCGACTCGACCAGTAACTCATCCCAGCAAGCGGGAAGCGGCGCGAGTGACCAGGCTCGCGAGGCGTATCAGGCCGCTTTCTCCAAGGTCCAGTCACGCAATTTCGATCAAGCCATCAGTGATTTCGATACCTTCGTGGATCGCTATCCCGACAGCAGTCTGACCGGCAATGCCTACTACTGGCTGGGTGAGTTGCATTCGGCCCAATCGTCGTTTGGCGATGCCGAAAAGGCCTTTGACACCGTGCTGGAGAGATTCCCCGACAGCAGCAAGGTTCCCGATGCGATGTACAAGCTGGGACTGCTGAAAGCGCGCCAGGGGGATACGGATGCGGGACATGCGCTGCTGAAGTCGGTGCAGGAAGACTATCCTGATAGCAATGCCGCATCGCTGGCCGATGACTACATGCGCCAGAGCGGGGCCTGATCGAGGAATCGCCATGAGTGACCATGAGACCGCCTGCAAGATCGACTATCAAGCGCCCAGTGACTTGCTTAGCGATCGCATCGTTCTGGTAACCGGCGCCGGAGACGGTATTGGTCGAGTTGCCGCGATCGAATACGCTCGCCATGGTGCTACCGTGATTCTGCTGGGTCGCACCACGTCCAAGCTTGAGAAGGTGTATGACGAGATAGAAGCGTCGGGGGGACCACAGCCGGCAATCTTCCCGCTGAACTTCGAGGGGGCAACGCTCAAGGACTATCACGACATGGCTGAGGCGTTGAACAAGGAGTTCGGTCGTCTCGACGGCATCCTGCACAACGCCGGGCTCCTGGGCAAGATCACACCCTTCGAGCAGTACAATCCTGAGCTCTGGGAGCAGGTGATGCAGGTCAACCTGCAAGGGCCGATCTGGATGACCCAGGCCCTGTTACCATTGCTGACCCAGTCCCAGGATGCCTCCGTCATCTTTACCTCCTCCAGCGTCGGTCGCAAAGGGCGGGCCTACTGGGGAGCCTATTCGGTGTCAAAGTTCGCCACCGAAGGGTTCTCGCAGGTGCTGGCCGAAGAAATTGAGCACCTCGGGACGCTCAGGATCAACACGCTGAACCCTGGTGCGACACGCACGGCCATGCGCAAAGGGGCTTATCCCGGAGAAGATCCGATGACCCTGCGCACACCGGAAGACATCATGCCAACCTACCTGTGGCTGATGGGTCCGGATAGCAGGGGCTGCAACGGTCAGGCCTTCGACGCTCAACCACCAAAGCGTTGAGTGTGACTTACTGCCATTGCCTTGAGCTGCCTCAGGTGGTGCAAGATGCAAGGCAATGGCAGCGTGGACCTGAGCTTAGTGACGACGGCTTGGCCGTAGTCGGTCTTTCCACTGCCGTCGTGTCAGGGCAGGCTGAGCGCTTCCACGACCGCCTCAGCAGTGTCGAACCAGCGATCCGCTGGCCACTGCCGAATGTCGTCTTCCTCTGCGATATAGCCATATCCCACTGCGATAGCGGTCATGCCGGCCGCTCTGGCGGCTTGCATGTCGCGCACGTGGTCGCCCAGATACCAGCACTCCTGCGGGGCCACTGACAGGCGCCGTGCTGCCTCGAGCAATGGTTCCGGATGGGGCTTCTTGTGGGGTAGGTCATCGGCACACAGCAAGGCTCCAGGCTGCAGTCCCAGCGCCTCGACCAAGGGCTCGGCGTACAGGCGCGGCTTGTTGGTGACGATGCCCCAGGGACGCGAGCGATCGCTCCAGTGCAATAACAGGCGGTCGAGGGGCGGAAACACCTGGCTGTGGTCGGCGACAGCTTCCGCGTAGAAGTCGAGCAATGTCTGGCGTGCTGCGGCGTGATCAGGATGCGACGGTTCCAGTCCCAGGGCGAGGGTCACCAGTGCACTGCCGCCATTGGAGACTTGAGCGCGGATGCGTGGGTAGGGCAGCGCCTCCTGACCATGCAGTTGGCGCAGTCGATTGGTGGCCATCGCCAGATCAGGCGCCGTATCGACCAGGGTGCCATCGAGATCAAACAGCAGGGCCTGGGGCGATGACTGACTCATGCCACCTCCTTACGGCAATGCATCAGATAGTTGACCGAGACATCCTCGGCAGACAGCGAGAAGCGGCGGGTTACCGGATGGTAGACCAGTCCTGTCTGTTCGCAGACCTTGAGCCCAGCGTCACGGCACCAGCGAGCCAGTTCCGATGGACGGATGAAGCGCGCATAGTCATGGGTTCCGCGGGGCACCATCTTGAGCAGATATTCCGCTCCCAGGATGGCCAGGGCGTAGGACTTGGGGTTGCGATTGATCGTCGACAGCACCAGTTGCCCACCCGGCTTCAACAGTGAGGCGCAGGCCCGGATGATCGCTTCGGGATCGGGGACATGCTCCAGCATCTCCAGGCAGGTGACGACATCGGCACTTGCTGGAGCTTCGCTCGCCAGATCCTCGACGCTGACCAGCCGGTAGTCGACGTCTACGTCGTGCTCCCGGGCATGCTGTCGAGCGACCTCCAGCGAGGCGTCGGCGAGGTCAATTCCGGTGACTCGGGCACCGCGTCGTGCCATGGCCTCAGCCAGGATGCCACCGCCACAGCCCACATCGATGACCTTGCGACCAGCCAGCCCAACCCTGGCGTCGATAAAGTCCAGGCGCAGCGGATTGATGGCATGCAGCGGCTTGAATTCCCCTTCGGGATCCCACCAGCGATCCGCCAGCGCAGAGAACTTGTCGATCTCGCTGTGGTCAACGTTGGCGGAAGGGGTATCGGACATGTTCATTAGGTTCTCCAAGGCAAGCCGCCAATGTCAGCGGACCACATTCGTCTGATACGCTATTCTACGCATTCCCTGTTCCAAGTCCCATGGTGCACGTCGCCATGGATGACACTAGAACCTCCTGTTTTCGACAAGAAGGAAGTCTCCATGATCCGCAAGGCCGTTCTCCCTGTCGCTGGTTTTGGCACCCGCTGCCTGCCTGCGTCCAAGGCCATCCCCAAGGAAATGATCACCATCGTGGATCGCCCGGTGATTCAATACGTGGTCCAGGAGGCCGTTGCGGCAGGTATTCGTGACATCGTCCTGGTGACTCATGGCACCAAGAGTGCCATTGAAAACCACTTTGACAAGCACTTCGAGCTGGAAGCCGGGCTTGAGGCCAAGGGCAAGACCGAATTGCTCGAAGAGCTGCGGGCCATCGTACCAGCCGACGTCAATATCATCAGCGTGCGCCAGCCCGAACCGCTGGGTCTGGGACACGCCGTGCTATGCGCGCGCCCGGTGATTGGCGACGACGAACCCTTTGCGGTGCTGCTGCCGGACGTGCTGGTGGATGACGATGGTCTCAGCCGCAATGACCTGGCCGGCATGATCGAGGCGTTTGAACAGACCGGGCGCTCCCAGCTGATGGTCGAGGAAGTCCCCCGCGAGCTGACCTACAAGTACGGCATTGTGGCACCCAAGGGCGAACCGCCCCAGCCGGGCGAATCCTGCCAGCTCGATGGTCTGGTAGAGAAGCCCAAGGTGGAAGAAGCGCCTTCCAACCTTTCTGTGATCGGTCGCTACCTGCTCCCGGGACGGATCTTTCCGATGCTGGCCCGCACCAAGCCGGGCGCCGGCAATGAGATTCAGCTGACAGACGCTATCGAGGAGCTGCGCAACGCTGAAGGCGTTGACGCCTACCGTATGCAGGGCACGACGTATGACTGCGGTCATCAACTCGGTTATCTTGAGGCGATTCTGGCTTACGGTCGCCGACATGCTCGCTATGGCGAGGGCTTCACGGAGCTGTTGAAACGCTACGCTGCCGAGGACTGATGCCATGAAAGTGGTGATACATGGAAGTGAACTGTCAGCCGCCACCGCCGCCGCTGCCTTGTCCTGGGTGGGTCATGATGTCGTCTGGCGTCCTCTGGACCGCCGCTGGGACGAGCTGAAGGACAGCGGATGGCTCACTCGTGAGCCATCCGTGCTCGCGCATCTGACAGCGGCCATGGAGGCCGGGCACCTCAAGGTAGATCACGACGACCCGCCGCCGTACGCCGCCGTGGACGTCTTATGGCTTGCGCTGTCGCCCACCCAGCGTGATGAGGCGGCACGACTGGTCAAGGATGCGGCCGAGATGTTGGCCAACGGGGCGGTGATTATCAACAATGCTACCTTCCCGGTAGGTGATACCGAGCGTTTCGAAGCGCTGCTGCCCGATAAGGACGTCATGTCGGTGGCGTTGCCCGACACCCTTGAGGAAGGCCGCGCCTGGGACACCTTCACTCGGGCAAGAAGCTGGCTGCTGGGCTGCGACGATGATCGTGCAGAGCGCCAGGTCCGTGAACTGATGCGGGCGTTCAACCGTCGGCATGAGGTGTTCAAGCGCATGCCTCGGCGCGCCGCCGAGCTGACCAAGCTCGCCATCAACGGCATGTTGGCGACGCGGATCAGCTATATGAACGAGATGGCCGGACTGGCGGACACCCTTGGTGTCGACGTCGAGTACGTGCGCCAGGGCATGGGGGCAGACCCCCGTATTGGCTATGAGTACCTGTACCCGGGCTGCGGTTTTGGCGGTCCCAATTTCAGCCGCGATCTGGTGGGGCTGGCAGATGTACAGTCGGCCAGCGGTCGCCACTCTGAATTGCTCGATCAGGTCCTCGAGATCAACGAGCACAAGAAAGAGACGTTGTTCCGCAAGCTGTGGACCCATTTTCAGGGTCGTCTGGAAGGCCGCCGTGTGGCGATCTGGGGCGCCGCCTTCAAGCCCGGCACGGCGCGGATCGATCACGCTCCCGTGCTGACGCTGCTGCGTGCCCTGTGGGCCCAGGGCGTACACGTGCATCTGCACGACCCGGCAGCGCTGCCGGAGGTGCAGGCAGCGGTGGGTGATCATCCGCTGCTGACACTGCACTATGGAGACCCCCTCGACGCCTGTCAGCAGGTAGATGCGCTGTTGCTGGTGACCGAGTGGAAGGCTTACTGGAACCCGGATTGGCAGCTCCTGCACCAGCGCCTGAACGAGAAGCTTATCCTCGACGGGCGCAACATCTTTGACCCCGCGTATGTCGCGGGGCAGGGCTTCCATTACCGCGGCATCGGCAGGCGTGCAGACCCCGTCTGTTGAGTCTTCCTCAATCCTGAGCGTTGCGAGCGGCAAACGGCCAATTGATCAGAGGCCACAGCCGCTCCAGCGCCTCACTGTCGCCCAGGACGTCCAGTACCAAAAGGGGTTCACCCTGTGTCGTCATAGGCTCACCTGTCCCGGTGGTGGCGATGACAAGGGAATCGTCCTGACGCAGAACCCACACCCAAGCGGCGCTCTCTCCGGCCTTGCCCAATGTCCTGATGCAGGCCTCCTTCATTCCCTCGACACTCCCGTACTGACGCTGAATCATCGTCGCCAGTGGCTCCACCAAAGGCTCCGGGCGCGGTGTCAGGCAGTGCCAGAACAGGGTCAGGTTCCACGCCTCCTGAGCGTGATGACGCACCTCTTCACTGGCCGCTCGCAGCCCGTCGTCAAGTGACAGCGCTGCTTGCCCTTGCACGGCCGCCCAGCGGTTGAGAACCCGCAGATGATCGAGATGATCGCCCATGTAGCGGTGTTCGATCCAGCTCTTGGCAAGCCGAGGCTCCAATAGATGGCTGTCGTAGGGTAGTGCGGGTAATTCGAAGGACATGATAGCTCCTGAACAGGTCTTGCCACGGGGTCCAATAGCGGCGTCAATAGCATGTTGACAGCAGAGAAGCGCGCAGCGCCGTGCGTAATGGTGGTAAAAAACCTTACACTATCAGCCAACTGTTGGCTGCCAGCGACGTGACGTACGGTTCTCGGATCGCTACAGGTTGTGTTCGCGCCAGCTCCTCATGCAGATCAGGAGACCCCTATGGCTCACCCCCCAGACATCGGACGCCCGGGCAGTATCGTGCCGGATCCGGGCGAAAGCGTGTCCGCTACCCGTTATCGGCAAGCACCAGCGCCCAGGCTGTGGCCTTTGTGGCTGCTGATGCTGTTGGTCGTAGGTGGCCTGGCGGCGGGTAGCTGGTGGTTGTGGCAGGAACGCCAGCGGCTTGATCAGGAATTGAACCGTCTGCGCGGAGAACTCTCCAACGTTCACGCTCGCTTCCAGGCCGAACAAGGGGAGGGCGACCTGATAGCAGAGTTCGAGCGCCGCCTGGATGGGTTGGAGAGCGCCAATGAGGCTCTCGACCAACGGCTAGGGGAAGGCCTTGCTGGAGTGGAGAACGCACTTGCCGAACAGGCACAGGCATCGCTGGACCGCCAGGAAGTGAACGCAGAAACTTTGCAGGATCTAGACGAGAGGCTGTCCACTCTCAGCGACACCCTGGCATCGGCCCGCTCGTCACTGGCAGCGGTAGAACGGGCCGGCGACAGCGCCAGAGGTGCCCTCGAGGCGCGCATGGACAGGTTCGACGACGCCCGCGAGTCATTTGCTGGACGGCTGGCGTCCGTCACTACCCGGGTAGATGAAGTGGTCAGCCGACTGGATACTCGTCTCGGCGAGATGCTGCCACGGGTAGAAATCGCTGAAAATCGCCTGTCCGAGGTGACGCGTGACGTTGAAGGCTTGCGCCAATCACGCCAAGATGTGGCCGAAGAGCAGCAGGCGCTGGAGGCCAGGATCGGACAGCGAATCGACGCCATGGAAGACAATATGGCGTCGCTGGCCGCCGATCTGCGCGACCTGCGCCAAGCTCAACTCGCCTTCAGCGCACAACTGGAAGCGCTGCGTTGATCCAGTACCCACGTCAGGAACGCTACAACATGATGGAACATCGTGCTCCCGCTCGCCGGAGACTGGGTGCTGTTGCCTTGGGACCGGGCCTGCTGCTGCTGGTGGCACTGCCGACGTTCGCCATGGATGCCGAGGTCCAGGGTATCGAAGGACGAATCGCTGACAACGTCGAGGTCTACCTCGAGGGGCTGGATGGCAGCCAGTACCGCGTCGAACGCCTGCGCAACGAAGTGGCGCGCCTGACCCAGGAAGCCATGAGGGTGTACGGCTACTATGAGCCGTCCATCGAGATGCGCTTCGATCGTGATGAAGAGCCACAGGAAGTCTTCCTGACCATCGACAAGGGAGATCCGGTGCGCCTTGAGGTCATCGACTTCACGTTGGAAGGGGACGCGAAGGACGATGCGCCCTTCCAACTGGCGATCGACGCCTACCCGCAAGAGCTCGGGGACATCCTCGAGCATGCTCCCTATGACAGCCTCAAAAGCCGACTTCAGGGGCTGACCATCGAGCGCGGGTACTTCGACTGGCAGTTTACTGATGAACGTATGGAGATACGCCCCTGGGCGGATAGTGCACGCATTTACCTGGGCATGGACAGCGGCCCTCGCTATCGCTTCGGTAATGTCTACATCAAAGGCAGTCACATCGTCGAAGATCGCCTGCGCAATCTGGTCCCCTTTGACTACGGTGATCCCTACCTGGCCAGCGATGTGGCCGAACTGAACAACCGACTGAGCTCGACCGAGTGGTTCGGCTCGCTGACGGTTCGCCCCCGGCTGGAGCGCCAGAAAGGCAGTCTTGCTCTGCCGGAGCACGATGGCTGGTGGTACTCGGTTGATGTGAGCGAGATCCCGGCACCGTTCTCTGGTCCCCGGATTAGCCGAAAAGCCTTGGCCAGCGCACTTTCCCTCTATCCGCCTGCGCTACCCACAATGCCAGTGGATGTCACCGTTACCCCCGCTGATCGACATCAGTTTGAGGCGGGTGTCGGCTTTGCCACGGATGTAGGGCCCCGGCTTCAGTTTTCCTGGGAGCAACCGTGGGTCAACCGCTACGGGCATAGCTGGGACAACCAGGTCTATCTGTCTGCACCCGACCAGCAGTTCAGCGGTACCTATCGCATTCCCCTGGAAGACCCGCTCAATGACAGCTATCGGCTGCAGTACGGTCTGCGTAATCAGGATATCGAGGATACCGAGAGTTTCGAGAGCACCGTGGACTTCGGGCGCCACTGGGTCTTTGAAAACGACTGGGAACAGACGATCTACGTGCGTACCACCTATGAGGACTTCACCCAGGGTGAGCAGTCCGATCAGGTGCTGCTGTTGTACCCCGGGGTGAAATGGTCCCGGGTGCGCACTCGCAATCCCCAGTTTCCGACCTGGGGCGACCGCCAGAACCTGGAGCTGCAGTATTCTCATGAGTCCTGGGGGTCGGACGCGGAATTCTTTCGCATGACCGGTGACACCGCCTGGATTCGCAAGCTGGGTGACGACAACCGCTTTATCGGCCGTCTGGGCGTAGGCGCGATCAACACCGATGATTTCGACAAGATCCCGCCATCACTGCGCTTCTTTACCGGTGGCGACACCAGCGTGCGTGGTTACAGCTACGAATCCCTGTCCCCGGAGGATGAGAACGGCGACCTGGAAGGCGGGCAGCACGAATTTACCGCCAGCGTCGAGGCCCAGCGCCGGATCACCGGCAAGTGGTGGGGGGCCACCTTTGTCGACATTGGCGATGCGTTTTCGGAGTGGTGGCCCAATGACCTCAAGAAGAGCGCTGGGGTGGGTGTGAGATGGATCTCTCCGGTGGGGCCGATACGTTTTGATATCGCGCATCCCTTCGATGACGAGGACGATAATTTCCGCCTGCACTTCGCCATCGGACCAGAATTTTAAGGCCAGCCGGCGCCAGCCCCCTGACAGGAGGGCGCCAGCCCCTGCAATGAGGCTTCAATGAGAAAAGGACGCGCCCTCTGGGCCTTGACACGATTGTTGATCTGGCTGCCGTTCAGCCTGATAGGTCTGGTGCTGCTGATTGTCGGCCTGGTGCTGAGTCCTTGGGGGACACGGATGGCCCTGGATCAGGGCAGTCGCATGGGCGTGCTGGAGTATTCGTCGGTCCAGGGAGCGTTGCTCGACAGCTTTGATCTTGAGGGTTTTCGACTGGAAGCGGGCAGTGTACGGGTGAGCGTCGACTCCCTGTCCCTGGCGTGGGCGGAGGACTGCCTGCTCAATGGTCGGCTGTGTCTCGACCACTTGCGCGTGTCAGGCACCGATGTACGCCTGGGCGAGAGTGATACGGTCGCCGAGCCTGAACCGGAGCCAGTGCCGTCCAACGAACCAGCGGCGCCGCTATCGTTGCCCTTTCCGGTCGAGATTCGCGAGCTGACGGTGAGCGACGTTGCGGTTCACCTGGCGGATGGGACGCAGCTGGCCTGGGAGAGCTTTACCACTGCGGCAGTAGCCGAAGGCGATACGCTTTCCGTCAGTCCCACGCGTCTGGCGGGACTGCATCTTACGCTGCCATTGACGCCTGGGGCCATGCTGGCCCTCAGTGATGCGGAGCACGACGGTCCGAAGGTAAGCGCCGACGCCATTGATGCGGCGATCGCCGTTCGTTCTCCGTTGCCTGGCAGCGCTGCGGCAGAGCTGGAAGGTGCCGCCTCCAAGGCCGATGACATTCCTCTGGATCAGCGTGAACGGCTTGTCCTGCCCGAGGTCACTCTGCCCCTGGCCATCGAAGTGCCGGAGCTGGTGGTGGAGGACACTACCATCGATGGCGCCTTTGACTACCAGGTAGAGCGATTGGACCTGAGCCTGCTGGCACGGGGACAGGACGTCACGATTGAGCCGCTGGCCGTGGCCACCCAGGACGCCGATGCAGAGCTCCAGGCCAAGGCTACGCTGAGCGGCGACTACCCGCTAGAGGTTCGCTTTGCCGCGGACCTGTTCCAGCCCGAGATTTTTCCTGCTCTTGATGGCGAGCGTGTCGAGCTTTCCGCCAATGGCAGTCTTGCCGAGCTGGAGCTCAATTTGACCACGACTGGCCCCGTCTCCACGCAGCTGGTCGCCCGCCTGGATGCCCTCGACCCGACGCTACCGTTCACCGCGGCCTTTTCCAGCCCTCGTCTGCAATGGCCGTTGCCGGGCATGCAGCCGGCCCAGGCGGACGCCGAAGGGGACGAGACCAAAGCCACCGATGTCGATCCTTGGGTCGCTGAGGATATTGATCTGTCCGTCGACGGCTCCCTGACCGGATATCAGCTGAAGCTGGCCCTCGCGGCCGAGGGGCCTGATCTGCCGAGAACCACCCTGGCCGTCGATGGTCAGGGCGATCTGTCACACTTCTCCTGGGCACCGCTTGAACTCGCGCTGGAGGGAGCAGGGCAGCTGCGCACGCAGGGCACTGTCGACTGGTCGGATGGCGTAGCCGTGACCGCCACCGCCGCTCTGGACAACCTCAACCCTGAGCCTTTTGTCGAGGGTTTGAAGGGTAATCTGAGCGGCACCCTGGACGTCGCCTTCACCCAGCAGGACGAAGGTTGGGAAGTCGATGTTCCTGATATCGATATCCAGGGAACGCTGGATGATCGCCCCTTGTCCTTGGAGGCCGCGCTTGCCGGCAACAGTGCCATGCGCTGGGATATCGATCGCCTCGATTTCCGCCAAGGGGACAACCAGATTGAGGCCAAGGGCCAGGTCAGTGAAGCCCGCCTGAACGTGGATGCAGAGCTTGCCTTACCCGACATGGCCAGCCTGTATCCTGGGCTGTCGGGGCGTCTGTCTGGCAATATCCAGGCACGAGGCAGTCTTCGTTCACCACAGCTGGAGCTCGCCATCGAGGGGAGCGGTGTCGGCTATCAGGAAAATCGTGTTGGCGAGCTCGCCCTGGCCGGTCGTGTCCGCGGCCTCGATGACCCCCAGCTGGATGTGGGGCTGTCCGCACGTCAGGTAGACGCTGCTGGCCAGCGTTTCGAGGATATCGCCCTCGACCTGGATGGTCGCCTGTCCCAGCATCGGCTGGAGCTCACCGTCGACGGCAGTGACGAAGGCCCGCTCAACCGCCTTGTGCTGGCCCTGGACGGTGCCATGAACGATGCCCGCGACCGCTACCGGGGGACACTGACGCCGCTGGAGATTACCTTGCCCCAGGGCGATATTGCACTGGATGGGCCACTGGCCTTCGATGCCAATCTGGCCCAGGGCTCTGTGCGCACCGATCCTTTCTGCCTCGCCCGCCAACAAGGTGGGGCGATCTGTATCAGCGAACCGCTCAGCGCCTCGGCAGATGCCGGCAAGCTGACCCTCGACATCAACGAACTGCCCATGGACCTGGTCAATGAGGCGCTGCCCGAAGGCTGGGCCATCGATGGCGATACCGGTGCGCGTGTGGTGGCAGGGTGGTCAGCGGGCGGCAGCCGCTGGCAGGCAGATGCGCAGCTCGACAGTGAAGTCAGCGTGACCGGTGTGGATGCCTATGGCCAGCCCTGGTCGGTGCCTGCCACACGGCTGTCATTGAATGCTGACGCCAGCGACGCCCGCGTCGACCTCAACGTCGATCTTTCCCTGGCCCAGAGCGGTGACATCACTCTGGCCCTGACGATCGACGATCCCGTGGGTCGTGGTGGACTGGACGGCAACCTGTCGATAGACGGCGTCAGCTTGTCACCGTATCGCCCCCTGGCAGCGGGACTGGATCAATTGGAAGGCACCTTGGCCGGCAACATTCGTATTGCGGGCAGCCGCGAGGCACCGGATCTCAGCGGGGAGCTGAGCTTGACGGGTCTCAAGGCTCACGGAGGAGACATCCCTGTCGCGGTGACGGATGGTCGCCTCAATATCGATCTGACCGGCGACAGCGCACGTATCTCTGGCTATGTCGATGGTGAAGAAGGGCGCCTCAACATCACCGGTAACGCCGCCTGGCCAGGCGGTAGCTGGGAAGCCAATCTGGCGCTGTCCGCGGTCCAGGACCCGTTGCTGGCCGCGATGCCTGCCTATGGCCGGCTCAAGCTGGCTCCTGACCTGACGATAACGGCGAACCCCACCCGCCTGCGTATTCGCGGTGAGGTGCGTATTCCCTGGGCCCGCCTCGACGTCGGCGAGGTGCCGCCGTCGGCAGTGTCCCCAAGCAGTGACGAGATCATCATCACTCGCGAAATGGACGAGCAGGCCAGAGAGGCCGAGCGTCAGGCCGAAGAAGACCCGGTGGGTGCCTCCACCGCCCAGGCCATGGCGGAAGCGGGTATGGCCATCGATATCCGTATCAGACTGCTGCTGGGTCCTGACGCCCGTTTAAGTGCCTATGGCTTGCAGACGGAGCTGGCCGGCGACCTGGAAGTGCGTCAGAACGCCGGCCCGCTGCAGCTGTTTGGGGATGTCAGCCTGGTCGATGGGCGCTTCCGGGCCTACGGCCAGGACCTGCAGATCCGCCAGGGTAAGGTGATCTTCGCCGGACCGCCTAGCGTGCCGACGCTGGACTTTGAGGCCATTCGCAATCCAGCCAGCACCGAGGACGGCGTGGTGGCAGGTCTCAAGGTGACCGGGACTGCCAGCCAGCCGGACCTGGAGATCTTCTCCGAACCCGCCATGGACGAGTCCCGTGCTCTGTCCTACGTGCTTCGCGGACGCGCCCCTGATGACAGCGGTGACGCCAGCGGTGCGCTGACCTCGGCACTGATCGGCTTGACCTTGGGTAAGACAGGCGGCGCCGTCGGCGCCATGGGTGAGGCCTTCGGCATCCAGGACCTGTCACTGGATACCTCCGGTAGTGGTGAAACCAGCCAGGTGGTCGTCAGTGGCCGCCTGACCGATCGTCTTGAGGTGGGCTATGGCGTGGGCATCTTCTCGCCCATCGCCGAACTGACGCTGACCTACCAGCTGTGGCGAAGCCTGTACCTGGAGGCGGTATCCGGTGCTGCCCAGGCGGTTGACCTGATCTACACCTGGAGCCTGCCGGGCAACCCGCCAGAGCTGCAGTAAGCGCTGTGCAACAACCCAGCAGAAGCCCCGACCAAGGTCGGGGCTTCTGCTGTTTCAGGTCAGGGACAGCTCCTGCAGATAACGTTCCAGTCGCTTGCCTAACCAGTAATCGGGGCGGTAGCCGTCTCCGGGCGCCATGAACCCCACATGCCCCCCTTGCTCCGCCAGCTCCATGGTGACCATGGGGGAGCGCTGCGGAAAACGATCGATCAGATCCGCTGGCATGAACGGATCATCCTTGGCGTGGAGCAGCAGCGTCGGCACTTGAATGCGATCCAGCACGGGACCGCTGGAGGCCCTGGTGTAGTAGTCCTCGGCATCACGAAAGCCGTGCAGCGGTGCCGTGATCAGGTCGTCATAGTCACGCAGGCGCTTGAGCTTTCTGACTTGTTCCGCCGTCGCGACAAGGGGAAGCTCCCCGCGCTCCAGTCGAGGCAATACCTTGCGCTTCAGTGATCCGAGCAGATGGCGTTCGTAGACCCGCGAGAAGCCTTCACCCAATCGTTGGGCGCATGCGGCAAGGTCCAGCGGCGCGCTGATGACCAAGGCCGCATGAAGACCCAGTGCATCACACTCTGGTTCGGCCAATAGCCGCAGTAGCATGTTCCCGCCCAAGGAGACGCCGGCGACGACCTTGGGAGCCCCGGGAAAACGCCCAGACAGGCTATCCAGTAAAACCCGAGCATCCCCGGTGTCGCCGCTGTGATACGCCCTGGGCAGGCGGTTGGGTCGACTCCCACAGCCTCTGAAATGCATCAGCAGCGGGCGATAGCCCTGGTCTCTGGCCGCCGCCAGCAGATCGTGGGCATAGGGAGAGCCCATGCCTCCCTCAAGGCCATGGAACAGCACAAACAGAGGGGCCTGCACATCCGCCGGTTCAGGCGTCACCCATGCCAACTCAACTTCATCACCGTCCGGCAGCGTGAAGAATTCCTGGCGCCACTCAACCCGTTGCGGTCGCAGCAGGCGGGGTAACAGCGTCTGTACATGGGGGTTGGATAACCATCGAGCGGCACGAAAACGAGAGGGTACCAGGCTTGCCGAGCCATCGGCGTTGATCGACGCAGGGTTGGCTGTGGGTTGGGGCAAAGGAATATCTCCAGTCAGCCAGCGGCGCTGCAGTGACCGCTGACATTCACGTCAAGGTGTCCTGTGGCTAAAGTCCTGGCAGTAACCCAACGATCATTTACCTGCCAGGAATCAGCAAGACTACATCAGGAAGGCTACATCAGAAGACTAGGGCACCAGCGCCCGTGCGCGCAGGACTTGCCACGCGGTATCGACCGCTGCACGTCGTGTCGTGAGATGTCGGTAGAGTCGAATATCAAAGCTCACGACCCAGCGCTCATCTCCTGCAGGCACCAACTCGCCGCTCGCGAGGGCCTGGGACAAGCTGCGTTCTGGCAACCATCCTAGGCCATAGCCAAGGCTGACCAGTTCTCGGATATTGCCACTCTGGATGCTCTCGTTGAGCACTGTCAGGGTGGGGGAATCTCCCAGTCGATCAAGGTGGGCGCGTATCGCCGCATCGATCATGCCTCGTGGATGATAGGCGATCAATGGCAAGGAACGCCCCTTACCAGACTCCTTGCCGATCCCTTTACCCGCGTCGTTGCCGCCTCCGAGAGCGAACCTGGGCTGGCCTCGGTCATCGGCAAGGCTGACGGGAATGAAACGTTCACGCCCGATGACGCAGTAGTCGGTATCCTCATTGGCCAGTTCCAGCGGGCTGCCCGTGGTCGGCCAGTAGCATAACGCCAGGTCGATTTCCCCGGAGGCCAAGCCCTGGAAGTAGTCACCCACCAGCCAGGCGGTGGCACGCAGATAAGGCTGTATGGGCGGTGGTTCGCGCCAGTGCTGAAGCCATTGTGGCAGGAATTGGGCAAGTAGGCTCTGGGGCGCACCGAGACGCAGCTGTCCAGCCTGCTCCTCCGCCATCTGTGCCAATCTCTGACGAGTCTGGTCGACGCGACGGGTCACGTCGTGGCACATGCCGAGAAAGGCCTCACCCGCGGGCGTCAGTGACAGCGGCAGGGTCTGGCGATTGATCAGCGTCGTGCCCATCTCCTCTTCCAGCAACTTGATGCGGCGAGAGAAGGTAGGTTGGGTCACATTTTGCTCTTCGGCGGCGCGAGAAAAGTGTCGCGTACGGGCCAAGGCGAGAAAATCTTCCAGCCAACGTATTTCCATGGAAGGGTCACCTGTCCAGCAATGCGACGATTGTGCCAGATAACGTCATGCCGGGCGTACCCGGCATGACGAAAACGGAGGTACTACGACTGCCACAGACGTCATAGCAAAAGGCGGGCATCACGTAAGACGACCTTCCTCGACACCATGGCAGGCCACTTGCCCGCCGTCATCCGTGGCGATCAGTGTCGGGATTTCCCGACGGCAGCGATCATTGGCATGGGGACAGCGGCCATGGAACACGCACCCCGACGGCAGATTGACCGGCGTCGGCACTTCCCCCTGCAACCGCAGGTGCTGGGGACGGTCGTCTTCCAGTCGTGGAATCGCCGACATCAGGGCCTGGGTGTAGGGGTGACGTGGGCGAGCAAACAGCGTCGCCGTAGGTGCTACCTCACAGACCCGGCCCAGATACATCACGGCCACCCGAGTGCCGAAATGTTCCACCACTGCCAGGTCGTGGGTAATGAACAGATAGGTGAGATGATGCTCGCGCTGTGCCTCCATCAACAGATTGAGCACCTGAGCCTGGATCGAGACATCCAGCGCGGAGATCGGCTCATCGGCAACGATGAACTCAGGATCAATCGCCAGTGCCCGAGCAATGGCAATACGCTGTCGCTGGCCTCCGGAAAACTCATGCCCATAACGGGAACCCCAGTCTGGGGCGATGCCGACCGATGACATGACCTCGTGGACCTTCTCGACCACCTGAGCCGGCTTCCAGTCGGGATGATGCAGGCGGATGGGCTCTTCCAAGGTCTGCTGAATGGTCATGCGCGGGTTCAGCGAGGCGTAGGGGTTCTGGAAGATCATCTGCATGCGCTGGCGGTAGGGCAGCAGTGCCTTGCTATCCAGATGGTCGATACGCTCTCCGGCGTAGCGAATCTCACCGGCGCTGGGTGTCAGCAGTCCCATGACCGTGCGTGCCACGGTGGACTTGCCGCAGCCCGACTCGCCGACCACGCACAGGGACTCACCGCGGCGAATATCGAGGTCAACGCCGTTGATGGCATGCACGTGATGCTGTTCACGCACAATACGCCCTCGCCGGAACTTGAGCTGTTCAAGAAAGTCACCGGACAGCGAAAAACGCTTCTCCAGCCCCCGGATCTCGAGCAGGCTATCACCGCCTGGGGCGGGTTCACGCTGAGTCGACGCATCCTGATGCATCGGCGCCATGGCGGCTTGAGTCGTCTGGCTCATGAGTTTTCCTCCCTGACCTCGATACGCTCGGCATCCTGCATCTCGGCCACCATGTGGCAGGCCACCTGACAGTTGCCGGAGCTGACGAAGGCCGGTACCTCAGTCTTGCAGCGACTGCGCTCGCTGCCGTCCTGACGTGTTGCAAAGTCACAGCGTGGATGAAACGGGCAGCCGCTCGGCAGCTGGCTCAACGACGGCATGCTGCCGCGAATCTGGTTGAGCCGTTCTCCCGGCGTCGCCATTTGCGGCAAGGCATTGATCAGACCCTGGGTGTAGGGATGCTGGGGGTCGTTGATGATTTCTCGGGTCGGGCCTTGCTCAATGACACGCCCGGCATACATGACCAGCATGCGCTGCGTGACCTGGCTGACCACCCCCAGATCATGAGTAATCAGGATCAGGCCGACGTTATGCTTTTCGCAAAGCTCGAGCAGCAGCGCCATGATCTCTGCCTGGATCGTGACATCCAGTGCCGTTGTCGGCTCATCCGCGATGATGATGTCCGGGTCCAGCAGCAGGGCGATGGCAATAATGATGCGCTGACGCATGCCCCCAGACAGTTCGTGGGGATATTGATCCAGCCGTTTCTCTGGAGAAGGGATCTGTACCTGTTCGAGCTTGCGCAGGGAAATGGCGCGAGCCTCGCGGCTGGAGATACGGCGGTGGGCCTTCAAGCACTCCACCATCTGCTCGCCGATCGACAGCACCGGGTTGAGGGTCATCATCGGATCCTGAAAGATCATCGAGATCCGGTGGCCACGAACCTTGCGTAGCTGGCGGTCACTGAGTCCCGTCAGCTCGAGCCCGTCAAAGGTGATGCTGCCCCCCGCAATGTAGCCGGGCTTGGCAATCAGATTCAGTAGGCTGAAGGCGGCAACGGACTTGCCAGCACCTGATTCCCCCACGATGCCCAGGCGTTCACCACGGTCCAGGCTGAAGCAGACGTCGCGCAGCGCCTTGACGTCGCCCTGACGAAGGGCGAAGCGCACGTCGAGATGATTGACGTCGAGTAGTGCCATGGTTGTCCTCCTAGCCCTTGTACAGTCGTGGATTGAGCACGTCACGCAGCCAATCGCCGAGCAGGTTGATGACCAGCACCAGCACCACAAGTACCAGGCCGGGGATCAGGGTGATCCACCAGGATCCCGACTGGATATAATCGAAACCGGACTTGATCAGCGAGCCAAGGGAAGGCTGCGTCTCGGGCATGCCAAGCCCAAGAAAGGACAGCGCAGCTTCGGAGATGATGGCATTGGCCACCTGGACCGTTGAGATGACAAAGATCGGTGACAGGGTGTTGGGCAGGATATGGCGGAACATGATGCGTCGACTGCGCAAGCCCATGACCCGCGCTGCATCCACATATTCCTTGGACTTCTCCGCCAGCACCGAGGCACGCACGGTACGCGCATATTGTGGCCATTCCGCGAGGCCGATGATCAGCACCAGCAGCCACATGGCGTAGTCCGAGTAGGTGGCACCGCCAAAGATCGCCTTGAACAAGGCGCCAACCACGATGGCCACCATCAGCGTGGAGAAGGACAGCTGAATATCCGCCAGGCGCATCAGGAAGGCGTCGACACGTCCTCCCAGATAGCCGGCCAACAGCCCGAAACACACGCCCAAAGCTGCCTGCAAGGCCACCGCACCGAAACCAATGACCAGCGATACCCGCATGCCATAGAGAATGGTGGACAGCATGTCGCGGCCCTGGGAGTCGGTACCCATCAGATACTGGGGGTCGGCCCCATCGATCCAGAAAGGCGGTAGTTCTGAGGCCAGAATATCGATCTGGGCCAGGTCATAGGGGTTGGCCGGGGCCAGCCATGGAGCCAGCAGGGCGGCGAGGACCATGACGACGAACACCAGCAGGCTGACCTGGGCGATCACATCGCGTTTGAAACTGTACAAGAGGTAGGAGTCGCGAAACCGCTCCCACCGAGTGCTGGTCGCAGTGCTGTGGGTGCTCATGCGGGCTTACCTGTCAGCTTGACGGTGGGGTTGACCAGGCCGTAGACCAGATCGACCAGAGTATTGGTGATCACGAAGATCAGGCCGACGATCATCAGGTAGGTCACGATCAATGGGATGTCCGAGCGCTCGATGGCATCGAGGAACATCAGGCCCATGCCGGGCCACTGGAACACCGTCTCGGTCAGAATGGTGTAGGCCACCAAGGTACCGATCTGCACGCCACCAACGGTGATGACCGGCAGCATGGTGTTCTTGAGCGCATGCAGGAAGTAGATGCGACGCATCGAGATTCCCTTGGCACGGGCGAACTTGACGTACTCGGACTGCAGCACTTCAAGCATTTCTGCACGAATCAGGCGAATGAACAGCGGCAGCATGATCGACGCAAGGGAAATCGCCGGCAGCACCAGGTAGGTCAGGCCTTCCAGGGAAGCGAAGTTGGTGCTCCAGGTACCGAACACATGGACAGGATCACCACGTCCATAGGCCGGCATCCCGCCTTCGGTAGACACTAGCCCGTTAAGCCAGGCGCCCCAGCCAGTGTCGGCCGGAAAGGGGGTGAAACTGACGCCAATGGCAAACAGTTGAATAAGCACAATCGCGGTGAGAAACACCGGGATGGAGATACCGATGATCGACACCCCCATAAAGAACCGGGACAGCCAGGCGCGAGGCTTGATGGCGCTGTAGACCCCAATGGGAACCGACAGGGCGATGATCAACAGGGTGGCGGCGAAGACCAGCTCAAGCGTGGCTGGAAGGTGGCGCAGGATCACCTCGGTGGTCGGCTCGTTATAGACGTAGGAATAGCCGAAATCAAACTGGGTGGCATTGGCAGCAAAACGCAGATATTGCACGAAAAACGGATCGTTGAGGCCCAGTTCCTCACGCAGCGCTTCACGCTCGCTCTCGGGTACCGATTGTCCGACCATCTGCTGGATCGGGTCACCCAGATTGTCTTGAATGGCGAAGGCAATCACGCTGATGACGAACATCACCAGCAGCGCATGAAAAAGGCGCTTGATCAAAAATGCGATCATTTGGCGTTACCAGGGTACAGGCCCTCAGCTCCGCGAGGTTGTCACGAAGCTGAGCGCACTGAATGGGAGCGAAGGGCACCAGGGTGCGGTGCCCGTAGGCTTACTCTTCGTTGATGACCAGGTCACCCAGATAGGGGAAGTTCAGCACGTTGACCACCGGCTCGATGTCGACATTGGCGGCCGAGGCCCAGGCCAGGTCCTGCCAGTGCAGGGGAATGAAGGCGGCATCGTCGTACAATCCCTGCTCCAGCTGTTGCAGCATCTCGCCACGCTTCTCGAGATCCAGCTCCAGGTTGGCGTCGACCATGAGCTGGTCGAGTTCCGGGTTGCAGTAGTTGCCCGCATTGTACTGACCCGCCCCGGTGTCGGCGTTGGGGCATTCGGTCAGGTACTGGTGGAAGTTGGCGGAATCCTCGGTATCCGAGTGCCAGCCAATCATCATCATGTCGGCGGCGCGGTCGTCGTACTCTCCCCAGTACTGGGCTTTGGGCAGGGTCTTGAGGTCCACGGTGACGTTGATGCGAGCCAGCATGGCGGCAACCGCCTGGGCGATCTTGGCATCGTTCACGTAGCGGTTGTTGGGCGCCATCATGGTGATGGAGAAACCGTCCTCATAGCCTGCTTCGGCCATCAGTTCCTTGGCCCGGTCCAGGTCGAAGCGCGGCTCGAGCTCCGGGTTGTGGCCGGAATAGCCGTCAGGCGAGAACTGGGCAGCCGGGGTGGCAAAGCCTTTCATCAGGCGATCGGCAATGCCTTCCTGGTTGATCGCGTAGACGAAGGCCTGGCGCACGCGGGGGTCCTGGAACGCCTCGACCCGGTCCTGGTTCATGTGGAACAGGATGATGCGAGTGCCGGACATGGTCACCAGGTTGGTGTCTTCGTCACTCTCGATGCGCTCGAGATCGTTGGGCGGCACCGGAGCGATGAAGTCGACATCGCCGGACAGCAGGGCGGCCACACGGGTGGCATTCTCGCTGATCGGCGTCAACGTGATGTTATCGACGTTACCCGGAGACTCGCTGTCCCAGTAGTCATCAAAGCGCTCGAAGTCGACCCTGACCCCTTGCTGGCGGTTGGTCACCTGAAATGGGCCGGTACCCGACACATTGCGCGAGGCATAGGAGTTACCGTTCTTGACGATCTCATCCTTGGCCTTGCCGTCCTCTGTCTCACCAGAATAGAACTGGCTATCCATCGGGAAGATATAGGTCGCCATGTTGAGGAGCAGCGGGTTGGGCCGCTTGGAGACAATCTCGACGGTATGATCGTCAATGACATTGACGGTTTCGATGGGCTCGAAGATGGCCTTGAAATCGCCGCTTTGCTTCAGGCGATCAACGGTCCAGGCGACGTCTTCCGCGGTGAATGGGTTACCGGAGTGGAAAGTGACGCCTTCGCGCAGGGTGATGCGCATGGTGGTGTCGTCGATCTGTTCCCAGTCGGTCGCCAGGCGAGGCTCGAACTCGAAGTCCTTGGTCCAGCGCACCAGCGGGTCAAAGACCATGTGTGACAGCTGCAGGATACCGCCAGACAGCTGCTCGTGGATGTCCAATGACACCGGATCGGCGTCATAGGCCATACGCAGGGTAGTCTCAGCGACTGCCGCCTGAGGCAGGGCAGCCGTCAACATGGCCGCGCCCAGAGCGCTGGCCAGAAGGGTCTTCTTGAACATGGAAGGTGGTCCTGCTTGTTATTGAGGTTGTTGTAATGGCTAGTCGGACGCTTGGCGCAATTGGCACATGCCGCCTAGTCAATGTCCACCAACAACATAGTGAGATGTGCCGTTTAAACACAATCGAAATTCTGATAACCCCCATGCGAGGATTGAATAGAACACGATGCATGTCATGCAGGCAGGAAGGGGGAAGGGCCACGGCAGCCGCGCAGGGTCCGCTTATAGTGCCTTGTGGTTCACCCGCTGGGTCTGCGCGTCATCCCGGAAACCGAAGATCCTGTGGACGGGCTGCCCACTGAACGATGTCCACTGAACAATGCCCGCTGAGAGAGCGCTAGTCATGGGTGAGCCGCCTATGGACCTGCTATCAGCAGTTGCACTCGTCGCAGTTCGTCTTGCGCAGTTCGTCTTTTGCGGTTCGTCTTTTGCGGTTCGTCTTTCGCAGTTCTCCTTGCAGCACGACCTTCCTCAGCGAATCCATACTGATGACGCGCGAGAAAACCCCCGCTCGGCGAAGGCCAGGCGGGGTAATGCACCAAGCTGACGACATCGTCGCTGGTCGGAGGGGTGATCAATCCTGCGACGGGGTGACGCGATCGATCCGATAGAGTTGGGCAACCTGATCGAGGCCGTGGACACTGCACTCCAGGTCCGTCACCCGGCCGTCGCTGAGGCCATAGACCCAGCCGTGGACCGACAGCTGCTGTCCGCGCTGCCAGGCACGCTGAATGATCTTGGTGCGGCAGAGCGTCTTGACCTGCGACTGGACGTTCAATTCACACATACGGTCGACCTGCTCATCCAGCGGCAGCTGCTCGAGCTGAGGGCGGTGCATGCTGTACAGCTCACGTACGCTGTGCAGCCAGTTGTCCACCATGCCATTCTCGCCACCGGTCACCGCCGCACGCACGCCGCCGCAGTTGTAATGACCCACGATCATGATGTGACGTACCTTCAGCACGTCGACGGCAAATTGCACGACCGACAGAGCATTCATGTCGTTGTGATAGAGCAGGTTGGCAACGTTACGGTGGACGAACACCTCACCCGGAGGGAGATCGATGATCTGGTTGGCCGGCACGCGGCTATCCGAACAGCCAATCCACAGGTACTCGGGGCTTTGCTGCTGGGCCAGACGAGAAAAGAAGTCGGGGTCATCCTGGCAGACCTTGTCAGCCCAAGCCCGGTTTCTTTCAAGGAGGTTGTCGATATCACTCATGTTCTTTCCCCGTCTGTGCGAATGGTGACTAAAGTGGTGCATGTTTTTACCCCCGTCGGCCAAGGTGGTCAAGCACCCTCCCGGGGTAAGCGTACCGCTGGTATCATGGCAGCCTGCCGCCGCGAGCGGACCATCTGTCCTCTCCGGTGTCCTCAACCTGGCTATTCGTAGGCGAGGACGTTGGAGCGAGCTGACGAGAATCGGATTTCAGGAGACGCAAGTGTCACAATACGACTACGACCTCTTTGTCATTGGTGCCGGCTCTGGCGGTGTACGCGCGGCGCGCACCGCAGCAGCAACAGGAGCCAAGGTGGCCGTCGCTGAAGATCGCTACCTGGGTGGCACCTGCGTCAACGTAGGCTGCGTACCGAAGAAGCTGTATTCCTACGCCGCCCATTTTCATGAGGCCTTCGATGATGCAAGGGGCTTCGGCTGGGAGCTCAATGAAGCCCCCAGTTTCGACTGGAACACGCTTCGCGACAACAAGATCGGGGAGATAAAGCGTCTCAACGGTATCTACGGCAAGCTGCTCGACAACGCAGGTGTGCGCCTGATCAATGGCCGCGCCAAGGTGGTCGACGAGCATCGTGTCGAGGTCGCAGGTGAAACCATCAGCGCCGAGAAGATTCTTGTGGCGGTGGGTGGCTGGCCATGGGTGCCGCCGTTCCCGGGCAGTGAGTTGGCCATGAACTCCAACCAGATCTTCGACCTGGACCACTTCCCTAAACGTTTTCTGGTCCTCGGTGGTGGCTACATCGCCGTCGAGTTTGCCAGCATCTTCAACGGCCTGGGCGCGGATGCCCATCTGGTGTATCGGGGGGAGCTGTTCCTGCGCGGCTTTGACCAGGAGGTCCGCGAATTCACTCGGGACGAGATGGCCAAGAAGGGCGTTAACCTTCACTTCAACACCAACATCGAGTCTCTCGAGAAGGTCGAGGGCGGCATCAAGGCTACCCTGACCAACGGCGATGTACTGGAAGTGGATGCGGTGCTGTCGGCCACCGGTCGTAAGCCTCACCTGGAAGGCCTGGGACTGGACCGTCTTGATATCGCCCTCAACGAGAATGGCTCGATCCAGGTCAACGATTGCTTTGAGACGTCGGTGCCGTCCATTCTGGCGCTAGGCGACGTCACCGGCGGGCCGGAGCTCACCCCGGTGGCCCTGGCCGAGGCCATGCACCTGGTCGCTCACCACTATGGGGATGCGCCCAAGGCACCGATGAACTACGACAACATCGCGACAGCGGTGTTCTGTCACCCGAATATTGGCACCGTCGGCTTGTCCGAAGAAAAGGCACGTGAGGTATACGGCGATATTCGTGTCTACACAGCCGACTTCCGTCCGATGAAGCACACCCTGTCCGGTAGCGATGAGCGCTGTCTGATGAAGCTGATCGTCGATGACAAAAGCGACGTGGTGGTGGGCGCCCATATGGTCGGCGAAGAGGCTGGTGAAGTCATTCAGGGCATCGCCATCGCCGTGCGTGCCGGACTGACCAAGGCCCAGTTCGATGCCACCGTTGGCATTCACCCCACCGGCGCAGAAGAGTTCGTGACCATGCGGACTCCAACCCGCACTTGAGGCATCGACTGTAGCGGCAACGCGGACAGCACTGGCTCACCTCTATAAGGCACCTTCGGGTGCCTTTTTGTTCGATGCTTTGTGTTTTCATTTCAGGCATAGCGGTAGGTGTTACCAGCAGCGCCAGTCATGACCGTCAACAGGCTACGCTCGTCGTGCTCAAAGGTAGTGATGCACCCGTTGGGGCGATATCTTCCAGCGGCAGGCCGCGCTCATCAAAGCGCATCTGGCGTGTGCGCCCATCCGGCTCGGTGACTTCGATAGGAAGCCCGTTGGCGTCATACTCGATGCGGGTGGTCAGACCCTGGGGATCGGTGATCTCGATCAGCCGTCCGCGGTCATCGTAGCGATAGTGGCTGGTGCGCCCTTCACCATCGATATGGCGACTGAGGCGACCGTGTTCATCCCAGCGCCAGTGCTCACTGCCAAGCTCCGGGTGGAAGGGGTGAGTGATCGACTCGATCTGGTTGTGATAGTTGTAGCGGTAGTAGGTGATGATGCCGTCGGCATCGGTGACCTTGGTGTACCACAAGCCCCGGTGGTACTCGAAACGGGTGTCTTCACTGCCGTCTTCCAGACGATTGCGGATACAGCGCGCGTCATGGGCAGAGGGCTGGGCACCGTCGGCCTTGCCCGGCCAGTCCCACTCCAGCATAACGGCCAGGCCATCGCGATGGGTGTAGCGCGTGACCAGATGGTGATACTAGCGCTGGCGTTCTGGCAGCAGTCCCATCTGCAGTAACGTCGTCTCCGTCATTTGGCTTTTTTCCACGTGTTCTGGCTTGGTGGTATCGAAGCGTTCCTCCGTCGTGACGATGAGTGTGCCAACATCAGGAAGGTACTCATCATAAGCAAGAAACGGCAGTTGGCCTGAAATATCAACGTCCGGCACTACCGCCATCCAGCCAACATGGCGCCTATGGGGGAATACTCTATGTTTCATGTATGAGAGCGGACATGCGCTAAGCCAAATAGGCTTTTGAACATTGGAAATTGCGGTGCATATTCTTGTAAACGCTATCATTTCATGACGCCCTTCGTGATTTTTGAGCGCTTCTATTTCCAGACTAAAGCGGGCTAGTCTATGTTCAGTGCCGCCAGATAAAGAACTAAAAACAGTTTGTGATCCTTCTCTTTCATTTGCTGGTCCTTGTGCAGGAACTTTCTGAGACCAAGCGTGAAAAGTAATTCCTTTGATGTTTCGGCGTGGAATGGTTCTATCTAGCTTCATTGTTCTTATTGAGCTTGTTATGATCTGCTCTTTTTCCTTTGGCAGGTCTAGGTACACAACCTCACTTGGTGTGGCCTTGGCAAGATAGAACCATTCGTTGAGGACGGGGTCTATATCTGTTGTTGAATTATTTAAGTTCATCCATGTTTCATATACGCTGTCAGGGTCTGCTTGATTTATACTCTGATAAAAAAATAGAGTTACATGTATTGGCTCCATCACATTAGTTCTCCTAATTATTTTTTATTTGGCATTAGATCTGAGTATGGAAGGAAGTAACACTCGATTTCCATATCTCTTGACTCAAACATATCGAGAAAGTAGAGATAGACTGATTGTGCTGAGAAGTACCACCTAAGTGTAGCCAGAGGTTTACTTCCGGCTATTGCATCAACTTGGGCCTGGGCTTCAGTAATGAAATTTCTTATTGTGGTTATCATAAAAGGTACTTTGCCTTCGCGTATGATTCCATTTTCATCTATGGAAAGAAATCGCTCATACCCCTTCTTAGCTTCCACCAAGGTGCATGAGCTGGACCAGAATCCATCAAAATCCACTCCGTTATATCTCCATTCTTGGATTCTTCCACCGACCATGTTGAAGAAAGGACCTCCCCCCATATTGGCAATATACAGCTGGTAGAAGACCCAATCACCACCGCCTACATGATAGTTTCGATTAAGTGGCTGGTGAATATAACCGTCTCTTGGCTTGCAGTCGTTACAATCCTCGCACTCTTCGGTACGCGTGCCAACATCAGTTGTCGAGCCAGGAATAGACTTAGCGTCTTGGGACTGGTCCTGACTCTCCTCCGTCCCTCCCTCGGTGGTTGGCCCGGCGATATCACCAAAATCTTCAAGATCCTCCAGATCTGTCTCATCGTCGATAACGATAGCTATATATACTGCCACCGCGGCGGCTGTTACCACCTCCGCCGCCTTCTCCGCCAGCCATACAGCAATGGGGAATGCTGGTGCGGCCATGTATTATCTCTCTCTATTCAAGGTAGGGCGAAATGCCAATAACGCAAAAAGATCCATGGCGACCAGGTCTGGCGTATCGCTGCTTGTCTGAAAGTGCTCTTTCATGTATGCAACATTGCGAAGCTTGGGGGCGCTAACGCCATAAAGCATGTAGTTGAAAACAAGGGCTTTCTTGGTGAGTCCGAGATCAACAGCAAGGGCATATCCCTCGCTCAGTCGTAATGACAGGGTGTCGTGGCCAAGCTTGTCGTAGATGCGAGGCAGTTTTTGCCGGAAAGTGTCCAGGGCATCTTGAACCATGACGTCTTGATCGGGAATCCGCAGTCGCCGTTCCTGCTCTGTTGTCAGTTGAAGCATGCGAGTCTTCCTTGACGATCGAAGAGCTTCCGCTGGTCATTCAGCCGAATACCCCAGTAGTGAACCGGACCCATTAGCGTGGTGATTTGTTCTGGCGTCAGTAGGTGCATCAGGCGTTGCCAGACGCAGGGGTCGTAATAGCGCAGCAGGGCCAGTCCGCCGTCGGGCAGCTGCATATCCAACTGAGCCTTGAGGTGGCGATAAAGCGTGCGTGTGCCATCGGTATCGACCCATAGCCAGGAAAGTGCCGGGGTGTGTTGGTCCAGGGCGATCAGGTAATCCCGCTCGGTGGCGGTAAGATCGTTCCAGGCGATAAGGTGAGGGGCGATATGGACGAACGCACCTTCTGGCGTGGCCTGAAACAGACTGCGGGTTCGCTTCTGGTCATGCAGGTTCAACACGAAGCGCTGGGTGGAAGACGATATCGACATATCGACCAGCACGTAGCCGATCAGTGCTTCTACGTGCGCCTCGGCGAGCATCTTGAGCAGCAGGACATCGGCCTGCATATGGGTTGGGTACACCCTGAGCTCCTTGTCGATGGTGACGTTGTCAGCGGCGTAAATAGGTGCTGTGCTGGGCGGCGGCATCCAGCAAGCAGCTATAGCAGATGGCCTTTCTTGGCAGTTGATCAAGGCTGTAACTGAGACTCGCGGGCCCCGCAAACAGGTGCTGCCCGCCCCTGACGTCGATCAGCCCCGGCGCATGAATTTCGATATCGCCGCCCTTGAGGCGGATATAGCCCCCGCCGCTGGTCAGCAGAATCTCTTCGGCGGCGGCGATGTGAACGGCGTCCTCGGTGGAGGTGATGGTGACCTTCTTCTCGGCGGTCAGGGCCATCTCGTCAGACTGGGCCTGGACATCGACCTTGCCCTGGGCAGCGAACAGCTTGATGCCGGCGCGCTGGACAAATAGCGAGAGCTTCTCGGACAGCGAGCCAATCAGGCTACGCCCGGTGGCCAGGTTGATGTCTTCACCGCTGGTCACGCTGAGCGACTTGCCCTGCACCAGGTGCGTCGACTGCGGCGTGCTGGCGGCGATACCGGCAGGGGAGGCCAGGTGCAGCCAGAGCCTTGAGGCTGCCGGCCTCACCCTGGCCGCCTTGGCTTGCACTCTGTGCGCTGCTGCCATCGAAGCGGTCTTTGTTGGTGCTGGCGGGTCGGCCATGGCGCCCCTGAGCATCGTCGCTGGCCTTATGCAGGTCATTGAGGCTTGCCAGCGGTTCGGCCTGATGGTCAACGGCGCTGTCACTCAGCGTATCGGCAAGCTGCCAGGCGGCTTGCAGTTCACGCCAGGCCGGTGACAGGTCGAGCTGTTCACCGCCTGCCCCCAATTGGCCCCAACTGGTCAGCAGCAGGCCCTCGTTGGCGCGTACGGCGCCATAGGCGTCGGTGCGCAGCTCAAAGCCGGTACCGCGAAAGTCGCCGCGCGTATTGCCCTGCTGGTGAATCAGATAGCCCAGGTTGAGCTGGCTCTTGGCATGTTCGGAATTGAGCCGTACCCGCTCCTGATCGGTCGCGTCGTCAAATACCAGTTCGTTGTACTTGCCACCGCGATAGGTCTTCGACTTAAGGCCGGACAGCAGGCCGTTGGAGTGCCACTCGGGTCGCTCGTCACCGTTGTAGAGGCGCCCGGTGATCAGCGGGCGATCCGGGTCGCCCTCGAGGAAGTCGACGATGACCTCCTGACCGATGCGCGGCACGAACACCCCGCCCCAGCCGGCGCTGGCATTGGGTGAGGCGACACGCAGCCAGCAACTCGACTGGTCGTTATGGGTGCCTTCACGGTCCCAATGAAACTGCACCTTGACCCGGTTGAGCCGGTCGGTGTGGATCTCTTCCCCTTCGGGACCCACCACGATGGCGGTCTGGGGGCCACCCATGACGGGCCGGGGGTGGTCCAGGGTCGAGCGGTAGGGCAGGAGCCGGCGCTGGGCCTCGAAGTCGAGCAGAAAGTGGCCGGTCCCGGCGCGCTGATAGTCACCCTGGTGAAGGCTCTGGCCGTCAATCGCGTCTTCCAGGCCATGGGCGCGACGGGCGTCCGTCAGCTCCTGCTGCAAACTGCCCGGCAGGGTAGAGAGGTGAGCCGACACCGGCAGGGCGTTCTCGGCGTACAGGTTCAGCGCCAGCACCAGAAACTCGCGTTCGCTGGCATTGCCTCGGTCATGCTGGTGGTGCTGGGTCAGGGTGAAATGGCCGCCGACCTGGAGCTGGCGAGCACCACCGGCACCAAAGAAGCGCTTGGCGCGGGATTCCAGCGCCTCCAGGCGATTGACGCCAAGACGCTCGCCCCGTCCATGGTCCGCATAGTAGTACTCGCCGGGAAAGTCATAGACCTCGTTGGCGGGCAGATTGCCCTGGGCACGGATGGTGTGCTGAGTGTTGCTGGTATCGCGTCGTGGGTGCTTGTAGTCGAAGGTCGCCAGGCTGACACGCGTCGGCTGCTGCACCCGCTTGCCGCCCCACTGGGTGATGGCGTCCTCGGTCTCTGTCGCTGCCTGACGATGAAAGCGAATGGTCTGGGGGGCGACGGCGGGGCAGGTCATCACATCGTCGGTGATCACCAGACGGTGGCTGACCTCGCCCGCGCCACTGGCGCTGTCGGAGGACGCGTTGGTAAAGGGGTGGTGCTCGAAATAGTAGAACAGACCTTCCTGTTCCATCAGGCGATTGACGAAGTGGTAGTCGCTCTCGCGGTACTGCACGCAATAGCTGCGGGCGGGGTAGTCCCGGCGCAGGTCGAAGCGATAGCCCCCCTTGGCGACGTCGTGGCCGGCGAACACCGTCTCGATGATCTCGACCACCGTCTTGTCCTGAAAGATGCGGCTGTCGCGGCCAAGGCTGAGCATGGCAAGCCAGGGCACCAGTTCGAGCTGGTAGTAGTAGACGCCGCCGTCTTCACCGAGCAGGGCGGCGGATTCCACCAGCCCGGAAAGCTGGCGGTAACTCCCGTCGGCCTGGCGAATCTCCAGCGTGGCGGGTTGAGCGATCAACGACTTGAGTTCGATATCTCCACGCTGGGCGATCACGTCCAGACGATAGCGATAGGGTCGCGACAGCATTTCCTCCCCGACCAGGCGATGGGGAATCAGGGCGTGGCGGGATGAGGAATGGCCGGATAGCTGAAGCTTGAGCAGCCGGTGGTCCTGGGTCAGAGGGACATCAAAGGCAGCCAACAGCTCATGCAAGCGGCGGGGGGAGGGCGGGGCATTCGTGCCAGGCTGGTCAGAAGCGTCAGAGTTATCGGAAGTGCCAGAAGGCGGCTGACCGGAGGAAGGAGGTATCCACATGTCAGTGCCCTCCCGTCTTGCCGTCATCTACGAGGACACAGCCCACCCAGTGGACATTTCCCAAGCGACATGAACGCGACAACAACGGCATGCGAGATCCTCCCTGACAGCGCACGGGGCCATAGACACGGGGCTATAAACACGGAGCCATAGACACGAGGCCCTGAATGAGAAGGATCCTAAGCATTGTGAAACCGTGACGCAGCGAGGAGCTGCGCACTTTCAGACATTGCCCATAGCGGGAGCGCGAATCCGCGAAGTTAGTGACAGGTTGTGGCGGATTTCACAGCAGTTGGCGTTGCTGAGGCGATGAGAAAAACGGAAGCTGGCCGTTCGTCAAGCGCCTTCTATACTCATTGAGGTACGTATTTCATGATCCAGGAGTGTCGATACGCACCTCAAGAACGGGGGCCTGGGCTGACATTCGAGTCGCTGGCAAGCGTTGGCGGCTACTGCCGGTACCAAGGCGCCCAACCACGGGCGCTTCGGCGCTCGCATAACATTTTGTTATGATTCTGAGGCTTAAGAATAATCCAGATTTTGAAATGTCATAATCGACTGTTATAATGGCTGTCCAAATTCGCTACAGCGAAGCATAACGAACATGACTGCAAGCACTGAGCCCTTCACACCTTCCGCCGACCTCGCCAAGCCCACCGTGGCAGATGCAGTGGTCGGGCACGAAGAGGCGCCGCTGTTTATTCGCAAGTCCAATCCCGAAGACGGCTGGGGGATTTACGAGCTGGTCAAGTCGTGCCCTCCGCTGGACGTCAATTCCGCCTATGCCTATCTGCTGCTGGCAACCCAGTTCCGTGACAGCTGTGCGGTTGCCACCAACGAGGAAGGGGAAATCGTCGGCTTCGTCTCTGGCTACGTGAAAAGCAATGCCCCGGACACCTACTTCCTGTGGCAGGTAGCGGTGGGCGAGAAGGCCCGCGGAACCGGACTGGCACGGCGCTTGGTCGAGGCCATTCTGACGCGACCAGAATTCACCGAGGTACACCACCTCGAGACCACCATCACGCCTGATAACCAGGCCTCGTGGGGATTGTTTCGACGCTTGGCAGATCGCTGGCAGGCCCCGCTTAACAGTCGCGAGTATTTCTCCACTGACCAGCTAGGTGGTGAGCACGATCCCGAAAACCTCGTGCGCATCGGTCCGTTCGATACCACACGCATCTAGCTCCATCACTTGATGGCGAGGCATTTACCGACGCTTCGCCATTCTCTCCTCATTCAGATTCACTGCTTACGAACCCGACAGGAGGTCACCAATGCAGACCCAGATCCTCGAACGCATGGAATCCGACGTTCGTACCTATTCTCGTTCCTTTCCGGTCGTATTCACCAAGGCGCAGAATGCTCGCCTGACAGACGAGACCGGTCGCGAGTACATCGACTTTCTTGCCGGTGCAGGTACCCTCAACTACGGGCACAACAACCCGCACCTCAAGCAGGCGCTGGTCGACTACCTGGCCACCGACGGCATCATTCACGGTCTCGACTTCTGGACGGCCGCCAAGCGCGACTATCTCGAGACCCTCGAAGAGGTGATCCTCAAGCCGCGTGGTCTTGACTACAAGGTCCACCTGCCTGGTCCGACCGGCACCAATGCGGTGGAAGCGGCCATTCGTCTGGCCCGCGTGGCCAAGGGACGTCACAACATCGTGACCTTCACCAATGGCTTCCACGGCGTCACCATGGG
Source organism: Halomonas sp. DP3Y7-2 (assembly GCF_019800795.1). Lineage (NCBI taxonomy): Bacteria > Pseudomonadati > Pseudomonadota > Gammaproteobacteria > Oceanospirillales > Halomonadaceae > Halomonas > Halomonas sp. DP3Y7-2. The sequence goes on along the minus strand of NZ_JAHVKJ010000005.1, from coordinate 219,865 downwards.
GGCGCTTGCCACCACCGGTAATCGCAAGTTCCGTGAAGCCACCGGCGGCATCCCGACCCAAGGCGCATCCTTCCTGCCGTTTGATGGCTACATGGGCAGCGAGACAGATACGCTGGATTACTTTGAAAAGCTCCTCGGTGACAAGTCCGGCGGCCTGGACGTGCCTGCGGGCGTGATTGTGGAAACCGTTCAGGGTGAGGGCGGTATCAACGTCGCCGGGCTCGAGTGGCTCAAGCGACTCGAAAAGATTTGCCGCGACCACGATATCCTCTTGATCATTGATGATATCCAGGCGGGCTGCGGCCGCACCGGCAAGTTCTTCAGCTTTGAGCATGCGGGCATCACACCGGACATCGTGACCAACTCCAAGTCGCTGTCCGCGTTCGGCCTGCCGTTCGCCCACGTCTTGATGCGTCCCGAACTCGACAAGTGGAAGCCCGGCCAGTACAACGGTACCTTCCGTGGCTTCAACCTGGCCTTCGTGACCGCTGCAGCAGCCATGCGCAAGTACTGGAGCGACGATACCTTCGAGCGTGATGTCCAGCGCAAGGCACGCATCGTCGAGGAACGCTTCCAGAAGATTGCCGCCTGGCTGAATGACAAGGGTTACACCGCGTCGGAGCGGGGCCGCGGACTGATGCGTGGCATCGACGTTCAAAACGGTGAAGTGGCAGACAAGATTACCGCCAAGGCCTTTGAAAACGGCCTGGTCATCGAGACCAGTGGCCAAGACGGTGAAGTGGTGAAGTGCCTCTGCCCGCTGACCATCACCGATGAAGACTTGCTCGAAGGCCTCGATATCCTCGAGCGCAGTACCCACGAGGCGCTTAGCTGAGATCCTCAGGACCGGCTAATCCTGGCTTAGCCCTGAGATAGTCACGGCCTGATAAGATCGAGGGTCATGGTGGCACCAACGTCCCGAGGGATGGTGCACCATGGCCTGTCGAAATCCCCTGACAATGGAGTGTTCAATGATCGTTCGTAACTTGGAAGAAGCACGTCAAACCGATCGCCTGGTCAAGGCAGAAAACGGTAACTGGGACAGCACCCGACTGATGCTCGCCGATGATGGCGGTCAGTGCTCGTTCCATATCACGCGTATCTTCGAAGGCACCGAGACTCACATCCATTACAAGCATCACTTCGAGGCGGTCTACTGCATCGAAGGAGAAGGAGAGGTCGAGACTCTGGCCGACGGCAAGATCTGGCCGATCAAGCCAGGTGATATCTATATCCTGGACCAGCATGACGAGCACCTGCTGCGGGCCAGCAAGACCATGCACCTGGCCTGTGTCTTCACACCGGGACTGACCGGCAAGGAAGTGCATCGCGAGGATGGCTCCTACGCTCCGGCCGATGACTGAACGGTGTGATGGCCATAACAGCCAAGCACAACAGCGGCGCCCCCTGGTGGGCGCCGCTGTCGTTTTGACATGCCAACGTTGGCGCAGATTGAAACAAGACGCCGTCACTGACGTCGCTGCCAATGCGGCCACGACGTCTCGTTGGATCCGTCGCTACGTCAGGCAATTTGCAAATTGTGCCAAAAAGTTGGGCAGCCCCCCTATACTTTGCTTCACACCATCTGATGGAAGCGCTGACCATGCCTGCCCGTTGTCTTGCTGCCGACTACCGCTACCCCCGTCTGGAAGGGCGCCCGTCCCGTCCTTGGCTATCGGTGTTCGCAGCCCCGTTGCTCCTTTCGATCGCGGCCTCCGCCCACGCTTCAGAGGGCGCAAGCAGTATCTATGTTCCCGGGGCCTATAACGATTTTGCTGCCGGGCTTGCACCGCCGCCCGGCGTCTACGCGCGCAATGATCTGGTGCGTTACGAAGGGGAGATCGGTGCCAGACCTTTGGGCGGTAGACTGGATGCGGGCCTTGAGCAGACCCTGTGGTTCAACCTGCTGAAGCTGACCTGGGTCACAGACGTGGAATGGCTGGGGGCTACCTACATTGCTGGCATCAACATTCCCTATGTGTTTGATGTCAGCGTAGATCTCAACGCCGAATTTGCCGGGCAAGAGCGCTTCAGCACGGGCAGCAATGATGGCTTCGGTGACCCGTACCTGGTGCCCATTGCGTTGAATTGGGCCAACGGCGCGCATCACACCACCGCAGCGGTGGGAGTGAATATCCCGGTGGGACGCTACGACGAAGATGATCGCATCAATCTGGGGCGCCACTATTGGGCCATCGACCCGACAATCACCTATAGCTGGCTACCGGCAAGCGGCTGGGACCTGTCACTGACGGCTGGCATCCTGTTCAACTTCGAGAACGATGCCACCGATTATACGACCGGGGACGAATTTCACCTGGATGTGTTGGCCGCCAAATATGTGACGCCGGGTTTCGGCCTTGGCGTAGCCGGTTATGTCTACGAGCAGCTGGAGTCGGACTCCGGGCCGGTGCCCGACCGTCTGGATGATGGCTTTCGCAGTAGTGGAGCAGGGGTGGGGCCGGCCTTCATGAAGAGTGTTTCCCTCGGGCAGACACCGGTCACGCTGATCGGCAAGTGGCTTCACGACGTGTCCTCGGAAAACCGCTTTGACGGCGACACCGTCTCCTTGTCCGCCGCCTGGGCCTTCTAGGGCCTTTGTGCAGGGCGGGAAGGCCGCTTGAGACACGCGGCGGTCCAGGAACGGTTGCACATGCCAATGGTGGTAGCCGCGTCACTTACCGAGCACCACATGACACCAGGGCGCTCCTGCCTGCGAGCGCCAGGCTCAGGTCAGGCCGTGCCCATATCGGCTCTGGAATTGCGGATTTACAACTATTGACACATTGCGTGTTTCCGCTGCCCACCAAAGGTCACTGGTGGTGTCTGGCATCGGCGCGATGCAGCTCGAACTCGCGCCGCTTCCGTATCTCGCCGAGATAACACTCGCGCTCATATGTCCCGTTGCTGGCTCACAGGAAGACCTTGCACTTTAGTCAAAAGATGTTATTTGCGACTTGCGATCTGGATGCTCAAGACACTACTTTGTCATACATAATATAACAACGTCAGGTGTGAGCCTGGCGTCAGACGGGGAAGCCGCAGGGTAGGGCATTCCTCCGGGCGCCAGAGATGACAACAACAGCAATAACATCGATACGAGGTCTCGCCATGTGTTCTGCACGTCATGCCACCAACGCCGCCATCCTTGCTGCCGTTACTGCCAGCGTGGGACTTGTTGCTACCCCCGCCATGGCGGAACAGTGGCGGGGATGGAACATTCACCCACCGGAGTATCCCAATAGCATTGCGCTCGAGACCTTTGCCAAGCAGGTCGATGACAAGACCGACGGCAGGATCACCCCCAAGGTCTACCACAATGCCGTATTGGGAGATCAGCCCGACGCCATAGAGCAGACACGCAATGGAGCGCTGGACTTCGGCAATTTCAACATGGGACCGATGGGGCCCATGGTGCCTGCGGCCAATGTGCTGTCACTGCCGTTCATCTTTGAAAGCGAAGAGGCCATGTATGAGCTGATGGACGGCGAGATCGGTGACCGCTTCGCTGCTGCCATGGAAGAACAAGGCTTGATCGCTATTGGCTGGTTTGGCGCCGGATCACGCAGCCTCTACAACACCGATCATCCGGTGCAGACCCCTGATGATGTCAAGGGCATGAAGGTGCGGGTGATGAACAACGACCTGTACGTGGAGATGATCGACGCTCTTGGCGGTAATGCCACGCCGATGGCCTACGGGGAAGTCTATCAGTCGCTGACCACGGGTGTGATCGATGGTGCGGAAAACAATTTCCCCTCCTATGAGTCCAGCGGTCATTACGAGGTAGCCCGCTATTACTCGCTGACCAATCACCTGGTGATTCCAGAGTGCCTGTGTGTGGCCAGAAGTAGCTGGGAGCAGCTCTCGGCCGACGATCAGGCGGCCATCAGGGAGGCAGCGGCGATCGCCACCAGCGAGCAACGGGAGCTGTGGGCCCAGCGCACCGAGGCCAGCCGTCAAAAGGCGCTTGATGCCGGCGTCGAAATCAATGAAGTGCCCGACAAGACGGCCTTCCAGACGCTGATGGAACCGGTCTATGACGGCTTCCTGAGCGATAACCCCGACCTTGCATCTCTGGTCGATGACATTCGCGCGGCGCAGGCCGACTAACCTCACGGACGCGCTGACATCGTCAGCCCAAGGAAGCACTGACGACATCAGCCGAGCGCAATGACACGCAAGGCTCCGGAAGCGAAGAAGTCGGAGCCCATGCGGCATAGGCGAGGTGTTCGAGCACCGCGCAACGCAACAACTCATGCGCTCAGGCGATGATGCCGTGTTTCCTCTGCGATCAGGCTAGGCCGGCCACTGCATGGGGCTGGCAGGGAGGTATCTGTGTGAAAGCACCCCATCAATCGTCTTCGGCGGAGCCAGTACCCAGCGCCTCGCAAGGGTCAACGTCGACGCGCCGCGGGGCCTTTCCGCCGGCGTCGCCTGAATCCCGCTCCATTCGCTATCAGCGGCAGCCGCCGGATACGCTGGACCGGCTGCTGGATAGCCTGGCCAACGGCTGCATCATGGTGGCAGGGGTCTTGCTGGTGTTTTTGATCATCACCTTCGGCTGGTTGGTGTTTGGTCGCTACATCCTCAATGACACGCCCACCTGGGTGGAGCAATCCGCCTTGCTGTGCGTGGTGTACATCACGTGCCTTGGCACCGCAGCGGGGGTTCGCCACAACGCTCATCTGTCCATCGATCTGCTCAGGGATGCCATGCCCGGACCGATAAAGACGCTGATGCACCATCTTGCTGACCTGTTTGTGCTGGCCTTTGGCGGTTTCATGGCGTGGCAGGGCTGGCTGTTGATGATGACCAACCTGGCCCGGCCGATTCCCATGCTCGGGCTTTCTGAAAGTTGGCGTGCGGCCCCCTTGGTGATCTGCGGCGTGCTGATGTCGCTATTCGCCCTGGTCAACATTGTCCGGCGGCTCGCTGGCCACCCGACATCCACACAGGAGACCTGAACATGGGACTGGCGATCGTCTTTGGGCTGTTCGCACTCGGGCTTGCGGTGGGTGCTCCCGTTGCCTTTGCGGTTGGGTTAGCCGCCGTAGGCGGCTTCCTTTACGAGGGCCTGCCGCTGTTTGTCGCGTTCCAGCGGATTCTCTCTGGTATCTCGGTATTTTCCCTGCTGGCGATTCCGTTCTTTATTTTCGCCGGCGAACTGATGCTGCATGGGGGAATTTCCCAGCGTCTGGTCAGGCTCGCCTCCGCTGCGGTGGGCCGTGTGCGAGGCGGACTGGGGGTGGTTAACGTCACCTCATCGATGCTGTTCGGTGGCATTTCAGGGTCTGCGGTGGCCGACACCTCGGCGCTGGGCTCCATTCTGATTCCGGTCATGAAGGAAAAGGGCTATGACGCAGACTATGCGGTCAATGTCACCGTCACCTCGTCGGTGGCCGGCGTCGTCATCCCCCCCAGTCACAACATGATTCTGTATGCCGTGGCAGCCGGTGGCGGTCTGTCCATCACCCAGCTGTTCATGGCGGGCATCGTGCCGGGCATCGTGATGTGCGCGCTACTGGCCTTGGCTGCCTATCTGGTCGCGGTGAAACGAGGGTATCAGGGCGAGCCTTTCCCCGGCTGGCAGGCGCTGGTGGTCAGCCTTGCGGCGGCACTGCCAGGACTTCTGACGGCGGTGATCATCGTCGGCGGCGTACTCTCCGGAGTGCTGACGGTGACCGAGTCCGGTGCCTTCGGTGCGATCTACGCCATCGTCATCACCGCACTGGTCTATCGCGAGCTCAACTGGGCCTCGTTTAAGCAGGCTGTCTACCAGTCGGTGCGAACCACCGCGCTGGTGATGATTCTGGTGGGCTGCGCGTCAGCCTTTTCCTATCTGCTCGCACTGTACAGCGTACCGGAGCTGCTCACCGAGGCGCTGCTGGGCATCAGTGACAATCCCATCGCCATTCTGCTGATGCTCAACCTGATCCTGCTGGCTCTGGGCATGATCATGGACATGGCCGCACTGATTTTGATCTGTACACCGATTTTTCTGCCCATCGCCACCCAGTTCGGCATGGATCCGATCCAGTTCGGCATCATGATGATGATGAACCTTGGCCTCGGCCTGTGCACGCCACCGGTAGGCGCCTGTCTATTCGTCGGCAGTGTGGTGGGCAAGATCAAGATCGAGCAGACCGTACGTACCATCTGGCCGTTCTATCTGGCGTTGTTTGCTGCGCTGATGCTGGTGACCTATGTACCGGCACTGTCCATGGCGCTACCCAACTGGCTGCAATGAACGCCCCTAGACCCACTGCCGAAGACGTCGGAGCATCGCCCATGAAGATAGCCAAGGTACAGACCCATCTACTGGATCATCCTCTTGACCAGGCCTTCGAAAGTGCCTCCATGCGCTTCGAGCGCCGCCAGCACTGCCTGGTCGAGATCACCTGTGATGATGGCACCGTAGGGTGGGGCGAATGCCTGGGACCGGCCCAGGCCAACGCGGGGGTGGTGGCCACCTATGCTTCGTCCCTCATCGGCACCAACCCCCTCGAGCATGAAAAGCGCTGGCTCGAGCTGTACAACCGGTTGCGCGATCAAGGCCAGCGTGGACTGACCATGACCGCGCTCAGCGGCATCGACATCGCCTTGTGGGATATCAAGGGCAAGCACTATGGGGCGAGCATTGCCGAGTTGCTGGGAGGCCGCTTCAGAGAGCGTGTAGAGGCCTACGCCACTGGATCCTTTCGCCGTGATGGCGTCGATCGCGTCAGCGATATCGCGGCAGAGGTCGCCGGCTATACGGCGGAAGGCTTTAACGGGGTCAAGATCAAGATTGGCTTCAACGTCGAAGAGGACCTGCGGGTCATCGCTGCGGTGCGGGAAGCCATCGGTTCTCGGCGTCGCCTGATGATCGACGCCAACCACGGTTACGATCTGCTCGAAGCACTTGAAGTGGGACGTCAGGCGGCGGCCTTCGGGGTGGACTGGTTCGAGGAGCCGGTACTGCCGGAGCAGATAGCGACCTATCGCGCGGTGCGTGAAGGTCAGCCGCTGCCGGTGGCAAGTGGTGAAAACTGGCACGGCCGCTATGCCATGCAAGAGCCGCTCGCCAGTCGGGCCATCGACATCTGCCAGCCGGATATTTGTGGGGTAGGGGGCTTCACCGAAATGCGCCGGGTGGTGGACATGGCCGCGCTGCACGGCGTGCGGTTGATTCCCCATGTGTGGGGTACTGCGGTGTGTATTGCCGCCAGCCTTCAGGCCATGGCCGCGCTGCCACCCAACCCACCGAGACGCGAGCCTATCGAGCCCATCATGGAGTTTGACCGTACCCACAACCCCTTTCGGCAAGCCGTGGTGCTTAAGCCTTTGGAGCATGATGCCGGCTGGGTGTCGATCCCCGATGGTCCAGGGCTTGGCATCGACATCGATCGCGACGCCCTGACACGTTTCGCCCTCAAGGAGACAAACCTGTGATTCCGGCCAATACCCGTCCACTCGAAGGACGCCACCCTCGGCTGGTAGCCCCGGCAGGTGCTACCGACTGCCACGTGCACCTGTATCTCGAGGGCTTTGAAGGTCAGCCAGGAGGGCCGCCGATCAAGGAACTGGCGACGGTCGACGACTTGCGTCGCTATCAACGCTGGATGGGGCTGGACCGTGTGGTCGTCACCCAGTCCAACGCTTACCAGTTCGACAATGGCGCCTTGCTGAGCTCCCTCGACCAGCTCGGCCTTGATAGCGCCCGCGGTGTGGCAGTGGTGGCCCCCGATACCTCGATGAGCACTCTGGAGCAGTGGCACGCGCGAGGCATCCGTGGTGCCAGGATCATGAACTTGCCCGGTGGCGCCGTGCCGATCGCTCAACTCAAGCAGATCGAGCCGCTGATCCGACCACTAGGTTGGCACTTGATGGTGCAATTCAATGGCCGAGAGCTGGACCAGCACTTGCCAACCTTACAAGGCATCGACTGCCCGTACATCATTGACCACATCGGCAAGTTCATGGATCCAGTTCCCGCTGATGATCGCCGCGTAGACGCGATTGTGCGATTGCTGGATCGGGGCAATGCCTGGTTCAAGATCTGCGCCGGCTACGAATCAAGCGTGACCGGAGGACCCCAGTACGAGGACGTGGGCGCGATTGCTCGACGGGTGATCGCCCACGCGCCAGAGAGAATCCTGTGGGGCAGCAACTGGCCACATGTCGGTGTGCCACGGGAGCAATACCCGGACGACCCTGACCAGCTGGATATTCTGTTGAGCTGGGCAACACAAGCGCAACGTCAGAAGATCCTGGTCGATAACCCGGCCACACTATATGGATTTGCCAGCTGAATAGCTTGAGAACAGGCTTGTCGGCAGAGTAACGGTGGATGGACCGGGCCGTTAATGGGCATGAGCATCAGCACGCTCAGCCTGGCCGGGATAGAGATAACCGTCGAGACATTCAACGGGCGTACAGATCAAGGAGACTGACATGCTGAATCGACTACTGGTAACCGGCGCAGCGGGTGGACTGGGCCAGGCCCTGCGACCGCACCTGGGCCGTCTTGCTCGCCACGTTCGGCTGTCCGACGTGGCGGAACTACCAGGCGGGTCAACGGCAGATAACGAGGAAGTCGTGCGGGCAGACCTCGCTGATGGTGCTGCGGTCATGCGCCTGGTCGACGGCTGCGACGGCATTCTTCACCTCGGTGGCGTTTCGGTAGAGCGCTCCTGGCAGGAGATTCTGCCCGCCAACATCATGGGTACCTATCATCTCTACGAGGCGGCTCGGCAGCAGCAGTGCTCGCGCATTGTCTTCGCCAGCTCCAATCATGCCATCGGCTTCTATCCACGCACCGAACGTCTGGATGCCCGGGTTCCGCACAAACCGGACTCTTTGTATGGGGTGTCAAAGTGCTTCGGCGAGGACCTGGCCAGTCTGTATTTTGACAAATTCGGGGTGGAAACCCTCGCCGTGCGGATCGGCTCCTGCTTTCCAGAACCGGCCGACACTCGAATGCTGGCGACCTGGATGAGCGTCGACGACTTCGTGGCATTATTGGAGCGCGCCTTCGTTGCACCCAAGCTCGGCTATACCGTGGTGTATGGCGCATCCAACAACGCCGAGCAATGGTGGGACAACCGCGAGGCGGGATTCTTGGGCTGGGTACCCAAGGACAGCTCGGAGCCCTGGAGAGCCCAGACGGAGGCAAGGGAAGGGCGCCTGGACCCGAACGACCCTGCCGTGCGCTTTCAGGGCGGCAAATTTACCGCCCAGGGCCACCCGGATGATTGAACCAATGGGCACAGTGGCGCATCGCCAAGGCGGGCGACCCTGTACCAAATAATGAGGAATGTCGGCGGTGATCGCCTAAAAGACCCGCCGTCAACACCCTGTTACAATGACGCTTTGCGGAAAGACGTGCGTCCTGCATGCGCACTGAAGAGGAATCGACCATGGCAGCCAAGCCTGTACCCCGAACGGAACCGGTACCGCTCAACGTCAAGAAGCTGACCCGTGAGGGCAGCCTTTCCATGAATGTGGCTGACCAACTGGAGGGGTTGATCACTGCTGGCACCATCGCTGTAGGCGAAAAACTGCCCACGGAGAGCGGTCTGTGCGACTCCTTTGGCGTCAGCCGCACGGTGATCCGTGAAGCGGTGGCCCATCTGAAATCCCTGGGCCTGGTCGAGGCCAGGCGTGGGGTTGGCACCACCGTTATTCGCCAGGCGCCCGCAGAAGCCATGCCAGCGAAGCGCATCAGGCCGACCACCGTAGAAGATATCCTGCACGTGCTTGAACTGCGCTTGAACCTTGAGCCTGCGGCGGCGGCATTGGCCGCCGAGCGCCATGAGCTGGCGGATGTCGATCGGCTTAAAGAATCTCACCAAGCCTTCGTCAAGGCGCGCCAACAGCACAGTCAGGCACGCAACGAGGATTTCGACTTTCACCATGCCATCGCTCAGGCGACGCACAACCCGTTTTTCCCCCAGGCGCTGGAACAGCTGGATCTGAGCGCCATTCCGCGCTCGAAACTCGCGTCCAGCGAAGTCAATGCCGAATCCAGCGTGACCTATCTAAAGCGCGTGGAGGCGGAGCATCAGGACGTGCTTGACGCGATCCTGTCACGCCAGCCCGATGCTGCCAGAGCCGCCATGGCACGACATCTGGAGCGCGCCCGCGAGACCTACCAGCAGTTCAAGGAAAAAAAGTAGGAGGGTTAGGGAGTACGCTCGAACACCAGTGTGACTTCCCCGAGCGTCACACCGAACTTTGACATGGTGGTGCGATTGATCAATCGACCGTCTGGCTGCAGGTACATCCAGTCATCCATGGTGAAGGTGATGTCCCGCTCGCCGACACGAACCTCGAGTGGGTAGCGCATGTGGAAGGCGTGACCCGCCTGACGTGCCATGACAACGCCCTCGACGTCGCTGGCACGGCCTTGCCAGCGTCCACCGTCACCTCGCTCGAAGGTCCACACCCGACGGTCCTTTTCACCGTCCGCGTAGGTGAATCGCTCATCCAGGGTCAGGGTATCGCCGTCGACGCGACCTTCAATGTCGACGGTGAAGCGTCGCTGCACCTCGCCGCTGTAGTCTTGGACCATGCCCCAGGCTCGCGTCTGGCCGTCGAAGTACTCGGCGATATCGAGCCGCGGCGTCGTTCCAGCGTAGCGTGCGACGTCGACATTGGCGCAACTCACCAATATCAGAAGCACGGCCAGCCCGGCGACCCATCGGATTTTACTGTACATTGCAAAGATCCTTGTAAAAGTGTCGTACAGTAAATATAGGGAATAACGGGTGGGACTGCCATCAGTGAGCCATTCTTCAATAGTTCGCATAATCTATATTATGTTAAATGCGCAGTGTGAAGGGAGATGTGGAAAGCATCGACCTGGATAGCCCAGACCCGAAAACGCTGGATCCAGAGATACCAGGCTTGATCCAGAGATACCAGGCTTGATCCAGAGATACCAGGACTGGTGGCATACCTTGAGCTCAGGCATCGCCTTGGGTAGCTGCTTTAAGCCTGCGAATGGCGAGACAGCACTGAGCCCTACCCTGGCCCGTCCTTCATCAGGGATCAATGCCAAGAGATCCTTTGCACGCGATCACTTCCGCTCGAAGCTCGATCGCTGGTCTACCAGGAAATCAATCAGTGCTCGGATCTTGGCAGGCATGTGCGCTCGCGATGGCACGTACAGATAGAACCCGGAAAAAGGCTGACACCACGGCTGCAGTACCCGAACCAAGGTTCCGTCCGACAGTTGCTGACGGACGCACAGATCCAGATGCTTCACCAAGCCGACCCCTCTGACTGCAGCATTCAACATGCTGTCGTCATCATTGAAGATCGCGTTTCCTTTGGGTTCAAACACCAGGCTTCGCCCGTCTGGCTCTGGTGAGGTAAAGCCCCAACGATCGATCGCACCGCTTGACGCGAATCGATAACCCAGACAGTTGTGCTGGACGAGATCGGCTGGCGTCGTCGGGATACCGTGCCGCTTGATGTACTCGGGAGAGGCAACGATGGCCATCTCGATCGGCGGCGTCACCGGCACAGCCACCATATGCTCATCCAAGCTCTCCCCGAGACGCAATCCGGCATCCATCCCTTCGGAGACGATGTTGGAAAAGCCATCGTTCATGACGAGCTCCAGTCGCAACTTTGGGTAGCGAGCGAGAAATTCGTCCATTCGAGGTTCCAGCAACAGTCGGGACGCGACCCGGGATGTATTGATCCGGATGACACCCGACGGCTCCGCCTGGGCCTCGCCCACTTCTGAGACGGCCCGCTCAATGGACCCCAGAGCTGGCTTCAGCGAGTCATAAAGTCGCTGCCCTTCTTCAGTCAATGACATGTTCCGAGTGGTTCGATTCAACAGACGAACGTTCAGCTGCTGCTCCAGAGTCTTGAGCTGCTGGGACAGCGCGGCACGCGACACTTCCATCTCGGTGGCGGCCCTGGTGAAGCTGCGATGGCGGGCAATGTGGAAGAACCACACCAGTCCCGGGTATTGCGTGGGATCCAAGGGCATATTGGTAACCGTGACTTAACAGTCATGTCATTATAGAGCCGTTTATCGAAAACAGTAGAGCTCCTAATCTTGTCGGTATTGAGCGGTACACACCCTATGATCCCGATAGGAGCCTCACCATGAAAAGCGTCAGCATCCCGACCCTCAACGGCCAAGGCACCACCCTCGCCGCGGATATTCATTTCCCTGCCGGCTTCGATGACGGCAAGGCTTATCCCGCCGTAGTGGTCTCGCACCCTGGTGGCGGCGTAAAGGAGCAAACCGCCGGCTTGTACGCCAAGCACCTGGCGGAGGGCGGTGTTGTGGCCATCGCCTATGATGCCTCGTATCAGGGTGCGAGCAGCGGCGAGCCCCGCCAGCTGGAGAACCCCCACGTGCGCACCGAAGACATCAGCGCCGTGATCGACTATCTGACTACCCAGTCTTACATCGATGCCGAGCGCATCGGCGCCATGGGGGTCTGCGCCGGCGGGGGCTACACCGCTAACGCCGCCATTAACGACCGCCGCATCAAGGCGCTGGGTACCGTGAGCGCGGTGAATATCGGCCAGATGTTCCGCAACGGATGGGATGGCAGCGTCGCCGATGCAGATGCCCTGCCGCTGATTCAGCACGGCTCACAGGCCCGTACCGAAGATGCTGGCAACGGTGATCTGGCCACCCTGCCCCTGGCACCGATGCGCCGTGAAGACGCGCCAAACGAGGAACTGGCAGAAGCCTGGGAGTACTACCACACCCCGCGCTGCCAGCATCCGAATGCGCCCGGCTTTATGACGGCTCGAAGCCTCACCCAGATCATCACCTACGATGCCTATCACAAGGCTGAGGCCTTTCTGACCCAGCCCCTGCAGGTGGTGGCCGGCAGCGCGGCGGGCAGCAAGTGGATGAGCGATGACCTGTATGCGCGCGCCGCCAGCCAGGACAAGCGCTTCCATGTGGTGGAGAACGCCAATCACATGTCGTTGTATGACGTACCCGGTTACGTCGAGGAAGCCGTATCGGTGTTGGCCCCGTTCTTCCGGGAAACACTGTAAAGCCAGAGCTATCCAGACCTCTCCAGAACTATGGAGGGGGCCTGCCGGGTGCTTCAGCTACCACTCTACTGTCTGTCAAACCTCACCATTCGTGAAGGAGTCCATCATGAGCCATGTCCAGAACGTCAGCTACCAGAATCTCGGCTGGGAAACCTCGGCTGATCTCTACCTGCCGCCGGCCTTCGATGAAAAACGGCGCTATCCGACCATCGTCAGCACCCATCCCATCGGCAGCTGCAAGGAACAGACGTCCGGCAATGTCTACGCGAAGGCGCTGGCCGAGCAAGGCTTCGTGGTGCTGGCCTTCGATGCCAGCTTCCAGGGTGCCAGCGGCGGCGCACCACGCTATATCGAAGACCCGGCGATTCGCGTCTCCGACATCCGTTTCGCCATCGACTATCTGGTCACCCTGCCCTATGTCGATGCCGAGCGGATCGGCGCCATCGGCGTATGCGGTGGAGGTGGCTACACCATCCATGCAGCGATGACAGATCATCGCATCAAGGCTCTGGTCTCAATCACGGGGGTGAACTTCGGTCGACTGATCCGCGAGAGCTTCAGCGAGTTCGACCCGATCGGCGCGCTTCAAGCCATGGCCCAGCAGCGCACGGCAGAGGCCCAGGGCGCACCACGTCACATCATCGACTATCTGCCGCCGTCGGTAGAGGATGGCCGGAACAACGGTATCAACGACATCGACGTGCTGGAGGCCACCGACTACTACAAGTCGCCCCGCGGCCAGCAACCCAATGGCGCCACCAGTGGGCTGTTCTCTTTCAACAGCGCCGCGATGGGCTGGGACGCCTTCCTGCAGGCGGAAGTACTGCTGACCCAGCCGTTAATGGTGATCATCGGCGACAAGCCCGGCGGCTTCGGTGCCTATCGCGATGGTTGGGAGATCTATGGCCGCGCCGCCTCAAAGGATAAGCATATTGTCGTCGCCGAAGGCTGGTCGCACTACGACCTCTATGACCAACCCGAACCGGTGCGGCAGGCCCTCGACGCCCTGGTGCCGTTCTTCAGGGAGCGACTGTGATCCCCAAGCGGTAATCCCCTGCACATCGCTCTCCCACGCTCGCTCCGGTGAGAACACCGGGGCGATCCCTCTACAAGGTGCACCTGGTGGCCTTGGACAACCCGCCAAGGCAGGCGAGGAAACCCACATCCGGAAGGCCATGGATATGTCACAAGACCCTGCCAGGAATGCAATCCCCAATAAGTTATGGCACATCATCCGCACCACACCAGGATGGTTTCCTCGGCATGAAGGGGCCTGACAGTGCTGTAGAAGCCAATTGAGTATGAACCCGGCATCACTGAGCCGACAAGACAGCGCGAATATCGCTCAGTGATCCAGGTTCTGAACGAGAGCTGAAACCGACAATTGGCACAATATTTACCATAGAGTGCTGATATACCGAGCGTTGCTGACGGCTTGGTCGGTAGCTATGTTCACTTCCATGGTGCGAGGACGCCCGTGCTGGGCTGGATATGACGCACGGACTTCGCTCCGGCGACCTTCCCGCGACGCCGCCAGTGCGTCTCGCCTTCACCAACCACGCCCCCAGCGGTACTTGAATCCTCCTTTCGCCCATGTGCCAGCATGGACAGCGCAGGCATCGCTCCTTATCATCCCTTCAATTTGGTTCATTCGGATGCGTCATTAGGGCGCAGGCCGTCAGCCAAACCTTTTTGCCGATGCCGATACAAGGACGCTAGCGTCATGCCTCTTCGACCGACCTGTATGATTCCTCTGGCCGCCGCTGTCATGCTGGGAGGCTGTGCTCTGGCACCGGTCGATACACAACCGCCCCCCGAGCCTCTTACGCCGGCAGAATTTCACGCTGAAATGCAGCGGCTGGAAACCCGCCTGGCCGGCCAGTGCAACATTACCGAGGATGTGCTGAGCGCCCAGCGCGCCCAGGACCTGCGCATGACCGCCGATATCCGTGAAGTCGGCAGTCTGCTCCGCGGCGTCCGCAGCGACCTTGAGGCATTGGATCGAGACACCTCACAGGCCAATGTTCAGGTTGCCCAGTGTGAGGCCTCTACCGAGTCTGGCATTGACAACAAGGAGCTGCTCGGGCGCAGCGAGTGGGTCGGCTTGCCCAACGTCGGCACGTATCTGAAGGCGAGAATCGACTCCGGGGCCAACACCTCGTCGCTGTCCGCCACCGATGTCACCACCTTCGAACGAGATGGTGATGAGTGGGTTCGTTTCAAGCTTGGGCTGAACGACAAGGACTCTGTGGTCGAATCGGTGCGAGACAAGTGGATCGAAGCACCGGTCAAGCGCAATGTCACCATCGTTCAGGCCAATGGTGAGGAAAGTCGTCCGGTGGTCAGCCTGCTGATGACCCTTGGTCCCATTCGTGAACAAGTTGAGTTCACTCTCAATGACCGTACCCACCTGAGCTACCCGGTGCTGCTTGGGCGGCGATTCCTGCTCGACATTGCCGTTATTGATGTGGCTCGCCACTACCTGCACGACCGCCCCGAATTCCCAGGAGGGGAATCCGCCAGCGAAGCCGCTGATGAAGAAGCGGCCGATCGTGATGATCAGGAACAGCCCTGACCGAACGCTGTGTGCCAGCCCTCAGCTGGCTGGCCTTTCGCTCCCGTTTAAGGAAGACCCATGTCCAGATTGCCCTTTTATCTGATCGTCGCCCTGCTGATGGTGGTCGGCATCGCTACAAGCATCCATCGCCACGTGGAATTCGAGGTGCCATGGACCCCGGGTGAACAGCGCCAGGTCTGGGAAATCGAGGCTCAGGTCACCTTTGATGGCGATGGCAAGCCGGCCAAGGTGGACATGGCTCTGCCCTCCTCCCAACCGGGTTTCCGGGTGCTGACTGAACACACCGCGTCCCCGGGCTACGGGCTTGCTTTCCTGCAGCAGGATGGCGCGCGCCGTGCGGAATGGTCCACCCGTGAAGCCAGCGGTGACCAGCGTCTCTATTACACGGCCCAGGTCCTGGTGACCGAAGGCGGACGCAAGGCATCAGAGCCGCCTCCGCCCCCGCCCGTCAGCGATGTGGCGTGGCAACGGCCCTACGATACTGCTGCCCAGCAGGTCATCGACCGTGCCTGGGACCGCTCCTCGGATGCCTTCACCTTCGCCCGGGAACTGCTGAGCGAATTTGCGGACAACCGTCAGGGCGAGAACGCCCGTCTGCTGCTGACTCAGTTTGACCGTGTCCCCCTCGCCGTCCGCTTGCTCAACCAGGCGGGAGTTGCCGCGCGTGAAGTCAACGGCCTGATGCTCGAGAGCGGACGCCGCCGCCAGAGTCTGACTTCCTGGATCGAAGTCTACGACGGTGACCAGCGCGCCCTGTTCAACCCTGCCACCGGTGAACAGGGCAAACCCGACAACCTGCTGATGTGGGAAAGCGCCGGCAACGCTGTTCTGGAAGTGGAAGGCGGCAGCGACTCGCGGATTTCCTTCTCCATGCTGGTCCGCAATCAGCCCGCTGCGGCAGCGGTCAGAAGCCAGCTGGCGGAAGACAGTGACACCCTGCTCAACTTCTCGATCCACAGCCTGCCGTTGGAAGAACAGGCGCTGTTCCAGACTATCCTGCTGATTCCCATCGGCGCTCTGGTGGTGGTGCTGCTGCGGGTACTGGTGGGAATCAAGACCTCGGGCACCTTCATGCCCGTGCTGATTGCCCTGGCCTTCATCCAGACATCCCTGCTGACCGGCCTGATTGGCTTCCTGCTGGTGGTGGCGGTAGGCCTGGTGATTCGTAGCTACCTGTCGCACCTGAATCTATTGCTGGTGGCGAGGGTGACGGCGGTGATCATAACGGTCATCGCCATCATCTCCATCTTCACGGTCTTGTCCTATCGATTCGGGCTTAATGCCGGTCTCACGATCACCTTCTTCCCGATGATCATTCTGTCCTGGACCATCGAAAGAATGTCCATCCTGTGGGAGGAAGAAGGCCCCAAGCAGGTACTGATTCAGGGTGGTGGCAGTCTGCTGACAGCGGTGCTGGCTTACCTGGCCATGAACAATCCCTGGATTCGCCATATCACCTTCAACTTCCTCGGGCTGCAGCTGATCCTGATGGCCTTCATCCTGCTGCTGGGCAACTACACCGGCTATCGCCTGCTCGAACTCCGGCGCTTCAAGCCGGTGACGGAGGACTGATTCATGCGTGATTGGACCAGCCCAGGCAAGCTGAGGGCCAAGGGGATTATCGGTATGAACCGGCGCAACATCCGGTACATCGGCCGATACAATAGCCGCAAGCTTTACCCCCTGGTGGACGACAAGCTCAAGACCAAACTGCTCGCTCAGGAGTATGGCATCACCACCCCCGAGTTGATCGGCACGGTGTCTACCCAGTTCGGCGTCAAGCGGATTGGCGACATGCTGGCGGGCCATAATGGCTTCGTCATCAAGCCGGCCAAGGGCAGCGGCGGCAAGGGCATCCTGGTGATCGAACGTGTCGAAGGCCGGCATTTCATCAAGCCAAGCGGCGCCGAGCTCGATATCGAGGACATCGAGAGGCACGTCTCGAACATCCTCTCCGGTCTTTACTCCCTCGGCGGAGCACCCGATGTGGCGCTGGTCGAGGCGCTGATCAACTTCGACACTTCCTTCGCGGCTTACACCTATGAAGGTGTGCCGGATATTCGCGTCATCGTATTTCAGGGATATCCCGTCATGGCGATGATGCGCCTGTCCACCGCTGCTTCGGATGGTAAGGCTAACCTTCACCAGGGGGCAGTAGGCGTCGGCATCGATATCGCCAGCGGACGAGCTGTTCGCGGCGTCCAGTTTGACCGCGCGCGCACCGACCATCCCGACACCGGGCACGAGTTGGCCAGCCTGCAGATTACCGGCTGGACCACCCTGCTGGAGCTGGCCTCCGGCTGCTTTGAAATGACCGGTCTTGGCTACTTGGGTACCGATATGGTGCTCGACCGAGATCGCGGCCCGATGCTGCTTGAGCTCAACGCGAGGCCAGGCCTGGCCATCCAGATGGCCAACGGTGAGGGGTTGCGTCGTCGCCTGGACCTGATCGAGGCACAGACAACGTCGCGCAATGCAGCCGAACGGGTCGCCTTCGCCCAGCACCATTTTGCTCGCCAAGGAGAGCTGCAGGACAGCCCAGCCGAAGCCATCTGACCCGCCTGCTTGCTGGCTCGCACCTGAGCCAGCAGGTAGACTGACATCTGGATTTGCACTTTTAGGCCCCCATGACCGATACCGCCCTGCTGCAACAGGCTGAAGAACACTGCGCCCGACGTGGTGTACGCTTCACGCCGATTCGTCGCCGCGTGCTCGAGCTTATTGCCGACGCCTGCGGTGGACTGAAGGCTTATGATCTTCTGGACCGGCTGGCCAAGGACCATGCGGCCGCGCGGCCGCCGACGGTCTATCGTGCTCTGGAGTTTCTGATCGAACAGGGGCTGGTCCACCGCATCGAGTCCTCCAATGCCTATGTGGCATGCCCGTGTCCTGAGCATGCTCATCGCTTTCAACTGCTGATCTGCCGTCAGTGCGGGCTCGTGGAAGAACTGCATCTGGACGATATCAATGAGGAGTTGTCCGCACGGGCTCGATCCTTGGGCTTCAAGGTACAGCGTCAGACCATCGAGCTTCACGGCCTGTGCCAGCAGTGCCAATCCCGCGGCGACGATAGCTCAGCCCACAACGGAACCTCTACCCATTCCACCGACAACGGAGCCCCATGAGCGATTTCATGAAACGCCTCGAGAGCGAACCAAAGGACAGTTGCCACTCCCTCGAAGAGGTGCTGAACCACGTTCGTTTCAATGGGGATGGGCTGCTGCCTGCCATTGCCCAGCAGCACGATAGTGGCGAGGTGCTGATGATGGCGTGGATGAACCGCGAAGCCCTGCAGGAAACCCTGAGCACCGGGCGCGTGTGCTATTACTCACGCTCACGCAGCAAACTGTGGCGCAAGGGGGAGACCTCCGGGCAGCAGCAGCATTTGAGAAGCGCTGCGCTGGACTGTGATGGCGACACCCTGCTGCTTCAGGTCGATCAGACCGGACCTGCCTGTCACACCGGACGTCGTAGCTGCTTCTACGTGGGACTGGAGGACCAGCAGGCGCGCATCACCAGCGCCCCGCTGATGGACCCCAATGAGCTCTACAACAAGAAGTGATGCACGCCGTGGCAGTCAAGCAAGCACTGCCCAGGTGAGCGATGGTAACCGGGTCGACCCTCACACGGGCGAGACGGGCACTCCGGCACAGCATGGCGCCCACCCTGCTCCGCCGCCGCCCCTTCTACAGCATCATGCAGGCTGTCGCTGTGGCAAGGATCATGCAGACGACTCACCCTCGGCTCCTTTGCAGCAGACACCTGGAGAGCCAGCACTCCCCCGTCAACGGGGGCTCAAGCGCTGGCTGTCACTGCCACTGCTCGGTGTCATCCGTGTCTATCAGACGGTGATCAGCCCGGTGCTGGGGCCACGCTGTCGCTACTGGCCGAGCTGCTCTCACTACAGCCATGAAGCCATCGTCGTGCATGGCCCACTGCGGGGTGGCTGGTTGGCAGTGAAACGCATACTTCGCTGTCATCCCGGTGCCGAGGGAGGCATCGATCCCGTGCCGGGCGGGCCCAGTGAACAGCTGTGTCGCGATGATCCTGAGCTGGATGATCATTTTCGGCCTCGCCCTTAGCGGAACCTATAAGGAGACACTGCATAAATGCCTACGCAGACGAGTCGCGGCGCTTGGCGGGCCTACGCAACACTCCGTTGACTCTGCCAAGCCCGGCGGAGCGACAGCTTTCGTGTATCTCTAGCGCTCGACCTTGCCGGACCGTTACGCCGCCTCTTGCTCGGCGACGCGATAAATCCTCTGCAGCATCGCATTGAGTCCGTTACTACGGGTCGGCGACAGGTGCTTGTCGAGCCCCAGATCCTTGAGAAAATGAGGACTGGTGGCGAGGATGTCGGATGGCGTGCGCTCATTGTAAATCCGCAGCAGCACCGCAATCAGCCCAGATACGATAGCCGCATCCGAAACGGCAGCGAAGTGCAGCAGGTCGCCCTGACGCTCGTGGCGCATCCACACATTTGACTGACAGCCCTGGATCTTTAGCTCATCCCGCTTGTCTTCTTCAGCAAAGGGCGGCAGCGCCTTGCCCATGTCGATGATGTACTGATAGCGATCCATCCAGTTGTCGAACAACTCGAATTCTTCCAGCAGCTCCTGCTGGGCCTGTTCCGCGGTAGTGGTCATGGAAACTCCCTGAAATAGCTCGCGCCAGTATACCTTTACCACGCCCCCGGCGTCGTCCCTCCCGCGGCCACCCTTCTGCTGCGAACATGAAGACCTACTGCGAACATGAAGACCTACCGCGGACATGAAGACGACAGCGAGCGTGCTAGACTGTATTCGCTTTATCCCCAGCGATGAATGCATGGTATCGGTATCTGCGATAAGCCAGGCTCGGAAACGCTCGGCCATGCTCCCTTGTCGGGAACATCGGGTACCTCGACACGTCTTGGTGACTCGCTGTGATGCGTCGACGTGATGTCTCGGTCGTGATACATCGGGCATGACAACCCGGTTACAACGGCCAGGTATTCGCCACCCGTTCTGGCAAGTCGGTGTTAGCGTCCCGGTTTCAGGGGCTGGGCTTTTCAGAACCGGGCTTTTCAGGACTGGGCTTTCAGAACTGGGCATTTTAGATTTGGGCTTTAGCGCCGCCACGGAGTCTATATGGCAGAACACCCTCCCGAAGGACCGGGAAAACGACAGCCCCGCGACCGTCGGCTTGCCGCTCTCGAGAAGCAACTTGACCGCTACCTGGAAGACGCTCGCTCGCGCCATGCCTTGGCTGGCAAGGAAACGCCTGCGCACGAACGTGGGCTGACATCGCAGCAACTGGAAGACATCATCGCGCACCTGGCCGCCCAGCGACGGGCCAAGCGTGCGGCAATCCTGACCAATTTGCTTGACCTGGCGGACCGAGCCGGCACCACCGTGGGTGCCTTGTCCTTGATCGCCCTGTTCTTTGCCGACAAGGACAGTCATGCCACACTGGTCGTGGCCAACACCGCAAAGCCGCTATGGGGAGCCTGTATTGGCTTCGGGCTCGCACTCGTGGCATCCTATGCAAAGGCCCTGCTGACCTGGAGGGATAAGTAATGACCTTTCACATCGCCATGCTGATCATGCTGGCCGCCACCCTGGCACTTGCCGTGGCAGCCTACCAGTTAGATCGCGGCTACAAGTCAGACGTCAAGGCACTGACCGAGCACGCCGATCGCTATCTCGCGCGTAAGCGCGGCCATTTCAGGCCCTGAAACCGATCTGTCAGATTGTTCCTGAAACCAGTCCTCGTAGAACCCAGCCTCTGAAATCCCAGCCAGACGCCTGGCCATGCTGACCATGGCTAACGCGTCAATCGGTGCAGGGACTGCTGACGGTGCCACTCTTCATCTTCCGAGTGAAGGTAGATCGCCGTTGTATCCAGGCGTGAATGGCGCGCAGTCTCAGCCAGGTAGCGCAGCTCCACCCCGGCCTGGGCCTGATGGGTCAGCCCGGTATGCCTCAGCCAGTGTGGCGTAGCCTCGCGCAGTTGGGCAACGTAGCGCGCCTCACCGCCCTCCTCTTCCAGCGCCTCTGCTGCCTCGCGAAAGGTCTGGCGAATCATCCGATACAGCTGGTTGTCGCCCAGCGGTGCCTGGCCATCGAGTCGACGTAAGATCGGACCTTGCGCTGCGCCCAAGGCATCTGACACTCCATAGAGCGAGCGGGCTTCCTCCAACAGCTCCTGCATGTCTGGTGGTACCGGAATCTGGGCAAACTTTTGCCCCTTGCCGACGACCTGCCACCACCACCGCCCCTCTCTCGAAACGATGTCATCAAAGCGTGCGGCGCTCATTTCGCTGATGCGCGGGGCCAATAGATAGCCAAAACCCAGTATCAGCCTGCGCCTGAACCAAAGGTAGCGCATGCGCTGCGTCGCCAGTAAAGGCAACGGGCGACTCGCCCAGGACCATAGCCAGTCCCATAACGCACGCTCCAGATAGCGTTCGATCCTGCGCTGGCCATTATTGAGCCTCCGCCGCTTGTCGCGCATCAATCGAAACGGATTGCGCGACAGCCAACCGGCCTCCACCAGCCAGGCCATCATGCCCTGCAGGATCACCAGGCTCTGGCGCCGACTCGACGGTGACAGAGGCCCGCGAAAGGGCCTCCAGCGTGGATCTTGGCGCGGCCTGGTCGGCCCAACCCAGTGCTCCGCAGGCACCGGGTTGGCCAGGAATCGTTCGAACTCGTCGATGTCGGCGCGACGCAAACCCGCGAGGACCTGCTGGCGCTCGGCCAGCCACAGCAGCAGCCGCTCAGCCTCCCGTCGGTAGGCCCTGAGGGTTTGCGGGCTTGCCGCGTACTCCTGCAACCAGCAGGTGACAGCCTCCCGGTCGTCATTAGCCTCGATTAGCGCGCCTGGGCGTTCAGCCTCCCGCGCGGCAAGCCACTGAGAAGACTCCGCGCGCCAGGCAGCCATGCCACCTCCGCCAGATCTGTCGTTATCTGCCATTGATAAAGCCCGTCACCACCATGGATTGAACACCCTCCCTGCCCCTTCCATGCTGCCCCTACAGCGACAATTATTCAAGATAAGGCGCGTAATCTTGATTTTCTAGGCGCTATCATAAATATTATTATGTTTACGTATGTAGTGTAATTACACTAAGATCGTCACATGCACAGCGCTGAGGCGATGGCGCGCGATCGCCGCCGCGGCCAATGGACACACTGGATCGTAGTCAGCACCCCCGCATTCAGGCATGATCTGCCGCTGGCGCTAACATGCCCGCTCAAGGAGACCCCGATGGCCCGCACAGGGATTACCTACGACGACGTACAGCGAGCGGTGGACACTCTGCTGAAGCAGCAGGAAGCCCCTAGCGTTCAGAAGATCCGCGAAGTGCTTGGGACTGGCAGCTTCACCACCATCAGCGAGCATCTGCGCGAATGGCGGTCTCGGCGTGAGGAGCGGCGTGATGTGCCACCGCCTCAGGGGATGCCGGCAGAACTCGTGTCACTGGCAGAAGAGTTATGGACCAAGGCACAGGAAGCGGCAGCCGAGAACCTCGCCCATTACCGCCAGGAAGCTGACCGTAACGTCGAGGCGGCACTGGAGAAGGTCGCTACCGCCCACCGTCGCGCGGAAGACGCGGAGCAGCGCGAGAGCGCCCTTGCTGCCCACCTTTCCTCGGTGGAAGCGCGCCTGCAGGAGGCTGCCAGTGAGGCGGCTCACCTGACATCGGCAAAGCAGGGACTGGAGGAGCTGCTGACCAAGGAGCGCGAGCGCCGTAGCCAGCAACAGGATCAACTCGAGCGCCTGCAACAGGACAAGGAGCAGGAAGCAAGGGAATTCCAGCGTGCACTGGAGGAGCAGCAGCAACAGCAGCGCGAGAAGCTCGCCCAGGAAGAACAGCGTCACGAAGCGGCTGAGGCACGCCTGATGGCGATGCTGGACGAAGCCCGTCGCGAGCGACAGGCGCTGGAGAAATCCCATGCCCAGCGCTTGAAGCAGGCTGAGCAGCGCCACGACACGCTACAGCAGCAGCTACACGCCCTGCGCGGGGAGCTTGCGGATGAGGAAAAACGGCATCGAGAAACGCAGCTGGAGCGATCTCGTTCGGAAGAGGCGCTGCGCGCACGCGGACATGAAGTGGATTTACTCAACGAACGCATCGAGGAGCAGCGTCGCCTGATAGCGAGCCACACAGAGCGACTGAAGGGACTGGAAGAAAAGCTCGACGAGAAGATCTGGGCGCTGGCTCGGCAGCAGCGGGAGCAAGATGCCGCCTCACCAAACGATGAATCCAAGCTCAAGCGAGACCCAGGCCGCGACAGCTGACGCGCCCGGCGCTCCATAAAACCCTGCGCTCCATAAAACCCTGTGCTCCATAAAAAAAGCGCCGCTCCAGAGAGCGGCGCTTTTTGCATTCGGCATACAGATGGGTGACGCCGATACCTCGCCAGCCATCGCGGCCGACGATCAACTGAGCATGACTTACCGATAATAGGCGTTGGTGGTATCGGTGTGATCGGTGACGTCACGGATACCGGCAAGCTCGGGAATCCGCTCCATCAAGGTCTTTTCGACCCCTTCCTTTAGCGTCAGGTCGACCGCGGCACAGCCCTGGCAGCCACCACCGAAGGCCAGCACGGCCACCTGATCGTCGGTCAGCTGGATCAGCTTGATCTCGCCACCATGGGCGGCCAGGCCCGGGTTGATTTCGCTGTACAGGATGTAATTGATACGATCCTCGAGCGGGCTGTCGGCATTGACCTTCGGCATCTTGGCGTTGGGCGCCTTGATCGTCAGCTGCCCACCCATGCGATCCGCATTGAAGTCGACAACGGCCTCCTCCAGGAACGGAATGCTGTTGGCGTCCAGGTAGACGGCGATCTTGTCGAGCTCAAGCCGCTCGTCACTGGGCTCTTCCTCGCCCGGACGACAGTAGGCCAGACACGTTTCTGCGTAGGGGGTACCCGGCTGGGTGATAAAAATCCGCACCGCAATACCGTCGACGTTCTGCTTCTCGAGCAGTTCGGCCAGGTAATCCTGTGCGCTGTCGGTGATCTGGATGTTCTCGCTCATGGCTCTCTCACTGGTTCGCCCCGCCTTGACTCAAGGCTCGTGGCCACTGCGGGTTGGATGACTGCATGGTAAGCCCAAGCTGGCCCAGACTCAATCCCGAGTAAAACACTCAAGAATGTCTCGCAACGGTGAACGGATCCGGCATCGCGACAACAGCGCCATTGCCCCTGCCGCCACGGCCAGCGCTTTGGTAAGATGTGCGCCTTTCGAACGGATCCCCCGGCGACTTGCCATGTCTGCGCCAATCACATGGGGGCCGAGCCACGCCAACGCAAGCGGTGGCATATAAAAAATTCTGCGTCAGTCGACCTGACTAGCGTCCAGCTGGAGACCCACCTTCCCATGGCCGTAGCCGCACCAACCGCTCAGACCGCCCGCCTCGTCGACAGCCTTTCCCAGCGCATCCTCATGCTGGATGGTGGCATGGGAACCATGCTGCAGAATGCAGCGCTGAGCGAAGAAGAGTTTCGTGGAGAGCGTTTCAAGGACTGGCCCTCGGACGTCAAGGGTAATAACGATCTGCTGGTCCTGACCTGCCCGGACCTGGTATCGCGGATTCACCGCGACTACCTGCTGGCCGGCGCCGATATTCTCGAGACGAATACCTTCAATGCGACCCGCCTGTCGCAGTCCGACTATGGCATGGAAGCCCTGGTACCCGAGCTCAACCGCGAAGCGGCTCGTCTGGCCCGCCAGGTCTGTGATGAGGTCGAGGCGGACACCGGGGTAGCTCGCTATGTCGCCGGTGTACTGGGCCCGACGTCGCGGACGGCGTCCCTGTCTCCAGACGTGAATGACCCCGCCAAGCGAAACGTGACCTTCGATGCTCTGCGCGACAACTATCGCGAGGCGGCTCTGGCATTGATCGACGGTGGTGCCGATCTGATCATGATCGAAACGATCTTCGATACCCTGAACGCCAAGGCCGCGATCTACGCGCTGGAGGAGATCTTCGACGAAACCGGCCAGCGCCTGCCGGTAATGATCTCGGGCACCATCACCGACGCGTCAGGCCGCACCTTGTCAGGGCAGACGACCGAGGCATTCTGGAACTCCGTGCGCCACGCCCAGCCGCTGACCGTTGGCCTCAATTGCGCCCTGGGGGCCGAAGAGCTGCGGCCGTACATCGAGGAGCTGTCCACCAAGGCCGACACCTTCGTATCGGCTCACCCAAACGCTGGCCTGCCCAACGAATTTGGCGAATACGACCAGACGCCTGAGGAGATGGCCGCCATCGTGGCCGAGTTCGCACGCAGCGGCCTGGTGAATATCATCGGCGGCTGCTGTGGCTCCACACCGGAACACATTGCGGCGATCCACCGTGCCATCAAAGACCTGACGCCGCGTCAGATTCCACAGCGCAGCCGCGCCTGCCGCCTGTCAGGCCTCGAGCCGTTCAACATCGAACATGACTCGCTGTTTGTGAACGTCGGTGAGCGCACCAACGTCACCGGCTCGGCGCGCTTCAAGCGCCTGATCAAGGAAGAGGATTACACCACTGCGCTCGAGGTGGCACTTGAGCAGGTCGAGAACGGCGCCCAGGTGATCGATATCAACATGGACGAGGGCATGCTCGAGTCCAAGGATGCCATGGTGCGCTTCCTCAACCTGATCGCCGGGGAGCCGGACATTGCTCGCGTGCCGATCATGGTCGACTCCTCCAAGTGGGACATCATCGAAGCGGGCCTGAAGTGCATTCAAGGCAAGGCAGTGGTCAACTCGATCTCGCTCAAGGAAGGCGAAGACGCTTTCCGCCACCAGGCCACCGAGTGTCGCCGGCATGGCGCCGCGGTCGTCGTCATGGCGTTCGATGAAACCGGCCAGGCGGACACCTTCGCGCGCAAGACGGAGATCTGTCAGCGAGCCTACAACGTGCTCGTCCATGACATCGGCTTTCCTGCTGAAGACATCATCTTCGACCCCAACATCTTTGCCATTGCCACCGGCATCGAGGAGCACAACAACTACGCCGTCGATTTCATCGAGGCCACCCGCTGGATTCGTGAACATCTGCCCCATGCCATGGTCTCCGGCGGCGTATCCAATGTGTCCTTCTCGTTTCGCGGTAACAATCCCGTGCGCGAGGCCATCCACTCGGTCTTTCTGTACCACGCCATTCGCGCGGGCCTGACCATGGGGATCGTCAACGCGGGGCAGCTGGCGGTGTATGACGACCTGCCCGAAGCCCTGCGTGAAGCGGTCGAGGACGTTGTCCTCAACCGCCGTGACGACAGCACTGAGCGCCTCCTCGATATTGCCGATCAGTACCGCGGCGATGGCTCTAGCGGCGACAAGAAGGAGGATCTGGAGTGGCGCAGCTGGGAAGTAGAAAAACGCATTGAACACGCGTTGGTGAAAGGCATCACTGCCTTCATTGAAGAGGACACGGAGCTGGCCCGCCAGAGAGCCAGCCGCCCTATCGAGGTCATCGAAGGGCCGTTGATGGACGGCATGAATGTGGTGGGCGACCTGTTTGGCGCGGGCAAGATGTTTCTGCCCCAGGTGGTCAAGTCGGCGCGAGTGATGAAGCAGGCCGTCGCCTATCTGATCCCCTATATCGAAGCGGAGAAGAGCGAGGACACCCAGGCCAAGGGCAAGATCGTCATGGCCACGGTGAAGGGCGACGTCCACGACATCGGCAAGAACATCGTCGGTGTGGTGCTTCAGTGCAACAACTATGAGGTCATCGACCTTGGCGTCATGGTGCCTGCCGACAAGATCCTGAAGACGGCCCGAGAGGAGAACGCCGATATCATTGGCTTGTCCGGACTGATCACGCCGTCCCTGGACGAGATGGTGCACGTGGCCAAGGAAATGCAGCGACAGGGCTTTTCGCTGCCGCTGCTGATCGGGGGCGCGACCACGTCAAAGGCCCACACCGCGGTCAAGATCGAGCCCCAGTATGATGAGCCGGTCATCTACGTGACCGATGCCTCGCGCGCCGTGGGCGTCGCGGGTCGCCTGCTGTCTCCTGGTCTCAAGGAAAGTTACGTCAAGGAAGTGCGTGAGGAGTATGAAAAGGTACGTGAGCGCAACGCCAAGCGCCGCCCCAAGGCAGCGGACCTTTCCTACCGTGACGCCTGCGCCCGCAAGCCCGTGCTGGACTGGCAGGGATACACCCCCCCGGTACCGACCTTCACCGGCCTCAAGGTCTTCGACGACTATGATCTTGACGACCTGGTCGCACGGATTGACTGGACGCCTTTCTTCATGAGCTGGGAGCTGGTCGGCAAGTTCCCGAAGATCCTGGACGATGAGATCGTCGGCGAGGCTGCACGCCAGCTGTTCGACGAGGCTCAAGTCATGCTGCGCAAGTTGATCGACGAGGGGCGCATCAAGGCCCGCGGCGTGATTGGCCTGTGGCCGGCCAATACGGTGGATGATGATGTCATCGAGGTCTACGCCGATGACAGCCGCAGCGAGGTGATCGAACGACTGCATCACATTCGCCAACAGACCACCAAGAACCGCGAGGGGGTCTGCTATAGCCTGGCAGACTTTGTCGCCCCCAAGGACAGCGGCACGCCCGACTGGATCGGTGGCTTCGCCGTCACCGCGGGGCATGGCGTCGAGGCCCTGTCCAACGAGTACAAGGCCCGCGGTGATGACTACAACGCCATCATGGTTCAGGCCCTGGCCGACCGCCTTGCGGAAGCCTTCGCCGAACTGATGCATGAGCGGGTGCGCAAGGAGTTCTGGGCCTACGTACCGGAAGAGCAGCTGGACAACGAAGCGCTGATTGCCGAGAAGTATCAGGGTATTCGACCGGCCCCTGGCTACCCTGCCTGCCCGGACCATACCGAGAAAGCCACGCTGTTTCGCTTGCTTGACGCCCCCGCCAACAGCGGACTCGAGCTGACCGAAAGCTTCGCCATGTGGCCCGCCGCAGCGGTATCCGGCTGGTATTTCTCGCACCCGCAGTCGAAGTACTTCTCTACCGGCAAGATTACCCGGGACCAGGTAGAGACACTGGCGACCCGCAAGGGCATGGCGCTGGACGAGATAGAGCGCTGGCTCTCGCCCGTGCTGTCCTACGACACCTGATGCGCGTGGCGTCACCCTGCAAGCTGCTGCCAGAGCTCAACCGCTGGAACATGATCCTGCGGCTGGCGCTCCCCATCATGGCGGGCATGCTTAGCCAGAGCCTGATGAATCTGGTGGACGCCGCTCTGATAGGGCGGCTGGGCGAGACGGAACTGGCCGCCGCAGGGGTGGGAGGGTATGCCATGTTCATGGTCACGGCCTGCCTGTTTGGGCTGTCCTCCGGAGTCCAGGCCCAGGTTGCCAGGCGTCACGGAGAGGCGGATGTCAGCGCTGGAGCACGCGATCCTCGTGCCGAACCCCTGGTATCTGGACTGGCGCTGGCCGCCCTGCTTGGTCTGCCTCTCATGCTGCTGTGTCTATGGCAGGCCCCAACCCTCATCGGTTGGCTGAATGATGATGGCGCCGTCTCTGCTCTCGCCGTGAGCTACTTTCGCTGGCGGGTGATAGCGTTGCTGCCGGTGGCCATGATCTTCTGCTATCGAGGCTACTGGAACGGTATCCAGCAGACCGGGCTGTACCTGCGCATCATGCTGATCATGCAGGCGGTCAACCTGGTGGCAAGCGTCGGACTCATCTTTGGCTATTGGGGACTACCGGCCATGGGCGTGAGTGGCGCTGGCCTGGGCAGCAGCCTGTCGCTGTTCGTCGGTCTCGGCATCTGGGCCTGGCTCAGCCGCCGCGCGGGAACGCCCCGTCGCCCCTGCCCCAGGACACTGGCAACGACGCTTCGCCTCGCCACCCCACACTCCTTTCAGCAGCTCTGGTTTGCGGCAGGCTACGCCGTGCTGTTCTGGATTCTTGGCCAGATCGATACCGCCAGCGTCGCGGTCGGCCATGTTCTGGTCAACCTGTCGCTACTGTTGATTCTGCCGGGTGTTGGCCTGGGCATGGCGGCGATGAGTCTAGTGGGGGAAGCGCTGGGCAATGCCTCGCCGGAAAAGGCCCATCGCTGGGGCTGGGACACGGTCAGGGTGGCCTGGCTACTGCTCGCCCTTCTGGCCCTCCCCATGCTAACGATTCCCCACGCCGTCCTAGGCCTGTTCCTGCATGAGCCCGACCTGATCACGCTCGGGGTTGCTCCGTTGCGGTTGACCGCCATGATGATCGTGATTGACGCCGTCGCCCTGGTGTTCACCCAGGCATTGCTGGGTGCCGGCGCCAATCGCACGGTCATGCAGCTGACCCTGGCGTGCCAATGGCTGGTGTTCTTGCCGCTGGCCTGGTGGTTTGGCGTCCATGAAGGTGCCGGCCTATTGGCGGTATGGTGGTGCCAGCTCGGCTATCGCGCCCTCAATTCACTATGCTTTGCCATCATTTGGCAACGTCGCCGATGGCAACAACTGGCGGTATGAGGGTATGCTGACAAGCCTCTTATTACTATTTTCACCCAAACTATAAATATTTATTCTTTTATCGCATAATGGCGTGCAGGTAGAGTAACCCGCAACGTCCCGTCATTCCCTGGCTGCAGGAAAGCGCAGAATGTATCGCTACGACAATCATGACCAGACCCTGGTCGACGAACGCGTCGCACAGTTCCGTGACCAGATGCGTCGCTATCTCGAAGGCAAGATCAGCGAGGAAGAATTCCTCCCGATTCGGGTGCAGAACGGTCTGTACGTGCAGCGTTACGCGCCCATGCTGCGCATCGCGATTCCCTACGGCATGCTGGCCTCTTACCAGCTGCGCAAGCTCGGTGAGCTGGCTGCTCGCTATGATCGTGGCTATGGGCATTTCACGACGCGTACCAACCTTCAGCTCAACTGGCCGAAGCTGGAAGACGTGCCTGACATGCTGGCGGAGCTCGCCAGTGTGCAGATGCACGCCATCCAGACCAGCGGCAACGATATCCGCAACACCACCACCGACCAGTTCTCCGGCATCGCCGGGGACGAAGAAGTGGATCCGCGGCCTTGGTGCGAGCTGATTCGTCAGTGGTCGACCTTCCACCCGGAATTCTACTACCTGCCGCGCAAGTTCAAGATCGCGGTGACCGGCGCTGCCCAGGACCGTGCTGCCATTCAGGTGCACGACATCGGCCTCAAGCTGTGGCGCAACGACGCCGGGGACGTGCGCATCAAGGTCCTCGTCGGTGGCGGCCTGGGGCGTACCCCGATGATTGGCGAGACGCTCTGCGAAGACCTGCCCTGGCAGCATCTGTTGACGTACCTGGAAGCGGTACTGCGGGTGTATAACCAGTTCGGTCGCCGGGACAACAAGTTCAAGGCGCGCATCAAGATTCTGACCAAGGCCCTGGGCGTCGACGAAATGCGCCGGCGGGTCGAGGAAGAGTGGGCGCACCTGAAGGACGGCGTGCAGACCCTCAACCAGCAGGCAGTGGACGACATGGCCGCTCATTTTGTCGATCCGCCCCGCCGTGACGTGGACGCATTGGCCATCGAGGCCTTCGAAGCGTTGCGCCGGGACAACCGCGCCTTTGCCCGTTTCGTGACCAACAATGTGACCGATCACAAGGTGCCTGGGTACAAGGCCGTCACGCTGTCTCTCAAGCGCAGCGGACAGTCGCCTGGTGACGTCACCTCAGAGCAGATGGCGCAGATCGCCGATCTGGCTGACGACTACAGCTTCGGCGAACTGCGGGTGACCCACGAGCAGAACCTGGTGCTGTCCGACGTGGCCGTGGACCAGATTGAGGAGCTGTGGCACAAGCTGGAAGCGCTTGGCTTGGCCAACCCCACCGTGGGCACTCTGGCCGATCTGATCTGCTGCCCTGGCGGTGACTACTGCGCCCTGGCCAATGCCAAGTCAATTCCGGTGGCTCAAGCCATCCAGGAACGCTTCGAAAGCCTCGACTTCCTGTATGATCTCGGCCCGCTGGACCTCAATATCTCCGGCTGCATGAACGCCTGCGGTCACCATCACGTTGGCCATATCGGCATTCTTGGTGTGGACAAGAAAGGCGAGGAGTACTACCAGATCTCGCTTGGTGGCAGCCAGGGCAACGAAGCGTCATTGGGCAAGATCCTTGGCCCCTCTTTCTTCCGTGAAGACGTGCCGGACGTCATCGACAAGGTGCTCAAGGTGTATGTTGGCGAGCGTCAGCCCGACGAAGCCTTTATCGACACCTATCGCCGTATCGGCCTGAAACCCTTCAAGGAGTTTGTCTATGCAGCCTGAAGCCACCCTCCAGGACACGCCGCAGCGTCCGCTCATCAAGGAGCGTCGACTGGCTGAGGACACCTGGGTTCGCCTGGAAGACGAAGCCTCTGCCGACCAGCCCAGCAGCATCGTGCGCCTGGACATCTGGCTCGCCGCTGAGCGTCGCGACGACCTGGCCCCCTGGTTGCCCAGCGACACGGTGCTGGATGACGATACCGTGGCCGAGCTGCGCAAGGCGCCACTTATCGCCATCGACTTTCCCAAGTTCACCGATGGTCGCGGCTACACCCTCGCGCGTGTGCTGCGGGAACGGTACGGTATCAGCGGGGAAATTCGCGCTGTCGGCGATGTGCTCATCGACCAGCTGTCCTATATGGCTCGCTGTGGCTTCGATGCCTTCTCCCTGCGCGAAGATCAGATCGTCGAGGATGCGCTGAATGCCTTGACCATCTTTTCCCGCCACTACCAGGTGTCTATCGACAACCCGGAACCGATGTTCCTTCGCCGCCAGCGTGAAGCGCGTGAGCGCCAGCGTGACACCGCCGTCGCCTGATACGTCAAACGACGCAGCAGCATTGAACCGCTGATGTGCCAGCACTGACCTGCTGTCACCTAGGGTTCAAGACAACAGCGCCGCCCAATGGGGCGGCGCTGTTGTTTGGTGAAGCTTATTGACGTAGAGGTTGCTTGTTACCGTCAGGATTGGCAGCAAGTCCCCGCCGAGAGGTACTAGACACTAGGGGCTAAGGACTGAGGACTAAGGACTAAGGACTAAGGACTAAGGACGAGACACTAAGCACCAGAACTAGCCCCGACGTTTTTGCTGGCGTTCCCGGTTGGCCGATCGCGCACGCTCGCTCTTGCGTAGCATCACCCAGGTAGCGCCCAATCCCCCATCCCCCTCTTGTGCAGAAACAAAGGCGTGAACCTCCTCCAGCGTAGGTAGCCACTTGGCGAGACAGGATCGCAGCACATTGGCCGCGCCATCGATCTCTCGGCTGCGCCCGTGAACGATGAGTACGGAGCGAAGATCAGCAGCGTAAGCATCGCGGATAAACTGCGGCAGGCTGGCACGGCACTCGTACAACGGTCTGCGCAACAGGTGCAGGCTGGCCTGTACCGGGTAGCCCCCCTGGCGCAAGCGCTCCATCACGCCAATCTGAATGCCATCTCGCCGAAACTCAAGCGGATCATAGGGAGGCACCAGGTCAACGAAGTCGTCACTCAAACCGTCCGCGCCATCGTTGCCACTCAGGGCATGGCGCCGCCTGGCGATCTGTGACTCGGTGGGTGCTGCTGGCCGATGACCTGCATCGGCACGATTCTGGCTGCGGCGCAGTGGCTGGACATCCCCCATCATGGTCTTGAAGTCGATATCGTCATGGCCATGGTCAGTTCCGCTGGCATGGAAGGAATCGGTCATGGGGCACCTCCTCGTCATCGGGTCTTTATCCTAGCAAGCCGAAGACGATCATCGATAGACTGTCGTGCAAACGCCCTGCCATCGTCGGCGCCAGACGTCTTCTTCTCGTGCAGAACGTTGTGCACGGCTTCCTGGCCACGCTACAGTGCCAACGCTCATCCCTTTGCGGTCACTGCTTATGTCGTTGCTGTCACGCTGGATCCCTCGTCTGTGCCTTGCTCTGGTCATGGCCGGCATCCTCGGCCTTGGCTGGCTGTGGTACACCTACAAGAGCCCACTTGGCTACACGCCACCAGCGCAAGCGACAACCGTCAATTCGGCTCGTTCAGAGCTCGACTTGGCGGATGAACATCGGGTCTTTGTTTACGGCACCCTGCGCTGGCCGTGGGTACGCTGGCTGATTACCGGTGACGACCTAGAGACAAGCCCTGCACTATTGCGTGGGTTTGAGCGGGTTGGCCTGGACCTTGAGCCCGCGCCACAGGCCTACGTGCCTGGTCAGCTGTTACAGGTCGACGGCGACGAATTACGCGCCCTCGATCGCTACGAGCGGCTGGGCCAGCGCTACGAGCGGGTCAGGGTGGCGCTGGCCAATGGTACGCCGGCCTGGGTCTACCTGCGTCTGGATCCACACTGACACGCAAGTTCGTCGAGACGATGCGCTCACCCATCTCATCGCCCAGGTCCTTCGGTGCGGGATACGCACAGCGTTGTGGGGCCCGGTGCCGGGGCATTACAATGTGAGCCCTTTCTCCTGCCGTCGGAGCTGTCATGGCCACTCTCGTCCTGCTGCATAACCCGCGCTGTTCCAAGTCGCGTGAAGCCCTTGCCCTGCTCGAGGAGGCCGGGATAGAGGCGCAGGTCCGGCGTTATCTGGACGATCCCCTGAACGGCCAGGAGCTGCGCGAGCTGATCGCGCGTCTGGATGGCTCTCCTAGGGACCTGGTCCGCACCAACGAGACCGAGTGGAAAACGCTGGGCGCCGATCGTGACGACCCGGAACAGGTTATTGCGGCGATTCAGGCTCATCCGCGTATCCTCCAACGGCCGATTCTCGATGACG
This sequence comes from Halomonas sp. DP3Y7-2, assembly GCF_019800795.1. NCBI lineage: Bacteria > Pseudomonadati > Pseudomonadota > Gammaproteobacteria > Oceanospirillales > Halomonadaceae > Halomonas > Halomonas sp. DP3Y7-2. Next base: position 185,581 of record NZ_JAHVKJ010000005.1, on the reverse strand, counting down.
GACAGCGTGCCGTGATCGGACGACCACCCGAAGACATCAAACGCCTGTTCTAGCACTCCGCGGCCATTGATCTCCGCCTTTTTCATGGGGTGAACGCCCTGCCCTCAACGCCGTTTACTGGTCAACTCAATAGGAAACCGCATGTCGGATTTGCCCTACGTACTGGTCCTCTACTATTCACGCCAGGGCGCCACACGCGCACTGGCAGAGCGGATTGCCGCCGGCGTGGAGTCGGTCGCGGGAGTGGACGCAAGGATCCGCACGGTTCCTCCGGTGTCGCCCACCTGTGAGGCGGTAGATCCGGAGATTCCCGAGGAAGGTGCTATCTACGCCGAACTCGATGATCTGCGCCATGCCAGCGGCCTTGCTATCGGCAGTCCTACGCGCTTTGGCAACATGGCTGCGCCGCTCAAGCACTTTCTCGACAGCACCAGCGAGCTATGGCTGTCCGGTGCACTGATCGACAAGCCGGCCACCGCCTTCACCTCCACCTCCAGCCTGCACGGTGGGCAAGAAACCACGCTGATGACCATGCTCGTGCCGCTGCTGCACCATGGCATGGTTTACGCAGGCCTGCCCTACAGTGAGACGGCTCTCACCCGCACTCAAGGCGGCGGCACTCCCTACGGTGTCAGCCACCTCGCCGGGGTCCGCAGCGATCGTCCGCTGGATGAACACGAGCGCGAACTCGCCTTTGCCCAAGGCGAACGAATCGCCAGGTTGACGCTGGCGCTCTCGGCTGCCCGCAAGGCGGCATCATGAGGGCCTGGCTCGAGGAAGTGGAACGACGCAAGGGCCTGGATCAGCTCACCACGAGAGCACGCCAGGTAGTGCTGGTAGGGTTTACCGCACTGCTGGCCATGATGATCTATCGAGGGTTCTCGGTAGAGGCCGACGGCAATCGATTCGGGCCGATGATCGCCTTCGTCCTGCCGTTGATCCTCTTTCTGCCTTCCATCCTTACGCGGCGACCGCGTGGACACGCCTGGCTTGCCTTTGTCAGCCTGCTGTACTTTGCTCAAGGAGTCATGGTCGCAAGCCTGCCAGGGCTGGGTGGTCGCGGCATCCTGGAGGCTGTGGTGGCGCTGGTATTGTTTGCCGGCTGTACCGCCTACGCCCGCTTTCGTTCGCGCCAGCTACGCCAAGCCTGAACCAGTTGGCATCTCCCCATGCGTCCTGGTTGGCCGTTAGCGTGGTGCAACACGACGGCCTGGGTGTGCGTTGCCTAAACGATGACTTGGCAAGGCGACAGCGACTTTCGTGGATGCGATGATTCTGGTAGCGGCCAGCCGAACACAACTCACGTTCACTGCTTAATTGGATACCACTGGAGACACTCATGACCCGTGATATTGCGGACATCCGACGCGACTATGAAGGCGGTATTCTCGACGAAGGCAGCGTACCGAACGACCCCTTCACCTTGTTCGACGAGTGGTTTGCCCTCGCGCTGGATAGCGAACCCCAGGACGCCAATGCCATGACGCTATCGACGGTAGATAGTCAGGGACTGCCCCATGCGCGGATTGTGCTGCTCAAGGGCATCGATGCCAACGGCATGGTGTTCTACACCAATTACCACAGCCATAAGGGCAGCGAGCTGGCCAATGTTCCCCATGCCGCACTGACCTTCTGGTGGCCCTCTCTGGCACGTCAGGTACGGGTGGAAGGACAGGTCGAGCGCGTGGCGGAAGAAGAATCAGACGACTACTTCTCCAGTCGGCCCCGGGGCAGCCAGCTTGGTGCCTGGATCGCGACGCAAAGCGTGGTGATTCCTGACCGCGGCTGGATAGAACAGCGCCAGCAACGCTTCGAAAAAGCCTACGAAGGTCAGGACATTCCTCGACCCGTACATTGGGGCGGCTATCGCGTCGTACCGGAGATGATCGAATTCTGGCAAGGGCAACCCAGTCGCCTGCATGATCGCGTGCGCTATCACCGCCGCGATGATAGCTGGGAGGTGGCTCGCCTGGCTCCGTAGAAAGAAAGCAGGCTGCTCTAGGAAGCATCTGTCGAAGAGAGTCTGTCGACAAGAACCTGTAGAGCAACCCTTCTTGAGAACTCAGGCCCACCGGCGCATGGAAGGATGCTGCGCCGGTGGCGGCGTGATCATTCCACCGGCCGTTCCAGGCGGTGCCGCTGCCAGTCACTGGTGGGCTCGTTGAGTCGCAGAACGGCATCCACCACCTGCTCCTCCATGTTGAAGCGCTGACGGAACCCCAGATGTTTCATCAGTGCCCGCATGGGATGATTGTCGATCATGATCTTGCCGAACATTTCCAGGGTACCGACACCCTTGCAGTAGCGGATCATCTTCTCCATCAGCCGACTGCCAATACCCAGCCCCTGAAGATCATCACGAATGATGATAGAAAATTCGGTGCGAATGTTGTCGGGGTCATTCCACACGCGCACCACCCCCAACATTTCCTTGCTGCCATCCTCGCACAGACGCTCTGCGATAAAGGCCATCTGGCGGTCGTAGTTGATATGGGCCAGGCGTGACAGGTCGCCTTGGCTCAGGTCGGTCTTGTTATGGAAGTAGCGAAAGCGAATACTCTCTTCCGACAGCTGACGGTGGAACTCGGTGATCAGCGGCGCGTCCTCGGCACGGATGGGGCGAAACTCCACTTCCCATCCATTGCGTAGTGTGACCGATTCTCGCAACTCCTCCGGATAGGGCATGATCGCAAATCGCGCGGGCTGCCCCAGGTCCATGGCGAAATCCACCGCCACCATGCCATCACGGTTGAGCAGCAAGGGGTTGATCTCTAGCCCCCGCAACCTGGGCAGGTCGGTTGCCATCTGCGACAGCGTCACCAGCACCTGGCAAAGACGCTGCGTGTCACGTTCGGGATCGCTTGAGTGCTCACGAATCAGCCGGTAGGCATGAGTGCGGCCTACCATGTCGGCCGCCAAGGTCATGTTGAGCGGCGGCAGCGATACCTGTCGGTCGGCCAGGATATTCACCTTGTAACCGCCGATGCCAAAGACGATGAGCGGGCCGAACACCGGATCGCGAGTGATCCCGGCACACAGCTGCATGGAATGCTTGCCCCGCTGCATGGGCTGGAGACAGAACTCGCGCACCTGAAAACCTGGGAACTTCTCGGACACTTTCTCGCTGAGACGATCCATGGCGGCTGCGACGTCCGCAGGTGAGGCGATGTCCTGAATCAAGCCAGCCGACAGTTTGTGAGGATGCTGGCGGTAGCGGAATGGCCGACTGTTGCCATCATGTACCACCTTCAGGGCAAAGGGCCCCTCCATGGCTCGGGACAATTGCGCCGCGTTATCGGTGCTGTCGGGATAGAGGCTCTTGGCCACCGGCAGGCCATAGGCCTTGAGCACCTCGGCCGTCTCACTATGGGCAAGACTTTCCCTGCCCTCGGCCAGCACCCGATCGATCAGCTGATGACAGCGCTGGCGCACCTCTGCCGCAGTAGAAATGGGAAGACTTGGCGGCGTCTGCTGCAATAGCGATTGGACTCTCTGATAGTCCACCATGTGCATGAATGCCTTGACCGCCTTCTCAGGAGACAGGTACGTGGGGATACCGGCTTCATGACAGAGATGACGGGCGTCGACAGCCTGTTCGAAGCCCATCCAACTGGTCAGCAGATTGCGCGGGAAACGCCGCCTTCCACCAATCAGCGCTTCGGCGGTGGCCCGGGAGGGCGCCAGGCGCGTGGGGGCATGAACCACCAGCACCGCATCGACGTTGGGATCCGCTGCCACCGCCTCCAACGCTGCCACAAAACGCTCTGGGGTGGCATTGCCTCCCAGGTCCACCGGATTTTCACCTGGCTTGCTGATATCCAGGTCCTGTTCGCGCAGCGCGCGTTGGGTATCATCCTCGAACTCGGCCAGGCGACCGCCGGAGCTAATCAGCTTGTCGATGGCGAGCATGGCCGGGCCTAACCCATTGGAAACGATTGCCAGCCGATCCCCTTTGAGAGGGCGCATCCGCGACAGGGTTTCCAGCGCATCATAAAGCTCATCGGAATCGTTGACCCTGACCACCCCCGCCCGGGCAAAGGCCGCATCGAAGACCTGATCGCGATGGGTGATACCCGGTGTCGGTGGCAGTCCACTCATGTCACTTTGCGCCGTGCGACCGCTCTTGATGGCCAGGACCAGGCGACTGCGTGACGCATCTCGCACGGCGGTCATGAAGTGCTGGGCATCATGCACTCGCTCCAGGTGCAGCAATATCGCCTGGGTCGGCGAGTTCTGATTGATGTAGTCAATCAGGTCAGGAAGCATCACATCGATGCTTTCACCCAGCGTCAGCAAGTGTGAAAAGCCAATACCTCGCCCCGCAGCCCAATCGATCATGGCGTTGGCCAGCATGCCGGACTGCCCGAGGTAGGCGACCTTACCCCTGGGAACCGTGTGGCTCGAATAGGAGGCATTGAGGTGCCTTCCGGGCACGATCAGCCCCATGCATTCGGGTCCCAGCACGCGAATACCGGAGGCCCTGGCGGCATCGAGCATGCGCTGGCGAAGCGAGGACTTGCCGCTATGCTCATCATCCAGTTGGCTGCCTCCGGACAGCACCAGCGCAGCCCGTACGCCACTCTCGCCAAGGCGGGAAAGCAGCTTCGGCAAGCTATTGACCGGAGTGCACAGAATCGCCAGATCGACGATCTCGGGTAACTGCGATGTCCGCGTGACACAGGTGACCCCATGCACGCTGGCGTAGCCCTTGGCATTGACCGCCCAGAGTTTACCCGTGTATCCCCCATCGAGAAGATTGCGAATGACCTGGCCTCCCGTGGAGTGCGTCTTCTCGGAGGCGCCCACGACGGCTATCGACGCGGGATCGAAAAAACGGCGCAAAAACTGGGTGCTCACGGCAAGACCTCCTGGGCGAATCGTACCCCGATGGGTGGCACCTGGCGTGCCGCCCAAGCCAATAGTGGTGGAGTGTGGCGCGGAGCCTTCCGCGCGTCCACCCTTGGGTGTCACGTCAACGGTGTCGCCACAGTGGGCGCGTTCGACCATTGGTGACTGTCTTCCCAGGCCGTCTCACCCTTAAGGTGGCGCCATGACCGCCGGAGCCTCGCATGATTACAGCCTACTTGACCCATCCGCAGTGCCAGCGCCACGACATGGGACCAGAGCACCCGGAGAGCCCACTGCGACTGGATGCCATCAGAGCTCAGCTGATGCGTGCAGGTGTGCTGCAGCATGCCATGCAGGCCGATGCTCGCGAGGTCACCCGGGAACAGCTGGAGCGCGTGCATGGCACTTCCTACCTGGCGCGCCTCGACGCCGCTCTGCCTGACGCCGGCCACGCCCACCTGGACGCCGACACCTTGATGAACCCCGACAGCCTGCAGGCAGCAAGCTTTGCGGCTGGGGCGGTCGTCAAGGGCGTGGACCAGGTCCTCAAGGGCAAGGCTGATAACGTGTTCTGCGCGGTGCGTCCGCCAGGACACCACGCCGAAGCCGATGAAGCCATGGGTTTCTGCTTCTACAACAACGTCGCCGTCGGTGCGGCCCACGCCCGAGCGGCCCATGGCGTGCAGCGCATCGCCATCCTCGATTTCGACGTGCACCAGTGCAATGGCACTATCGATATCTTCAAGAATGATCCCGATACCCTGATCTGTACCAGCTTTCAGTCGCCCTTCTATCCCTGGCGGTATCTCGACACTCCCTACCCAAATGTGGTGCACACGCCACTGCCTGCCGGCACACAGAGTCTTGAGTTTCGAGCTGCCATAGAGCGTGACTGGTGGCCTGCGCTGGACCGTTTCAAGCCCGAACTGGTGATCATCTCGGCGGGCTTTGACGCCCATCGCGACGATCCCATGGCCGAGCTATGCCTGGACGATCAGGATTACCACTGGATTACCCAGGGCATACTCGCCATAGCGCGCCAACATTGTGAAGGGCGCGTCGTCTCAGTGCTTGAAGGAGGCTACGACCTCATCGCTCTCGGCAGATGCGCTGAAGCCCATATGCGCGCCCTGCTGGGACTGGCCTACTCACCTTCCGCCGCCACCTGACGGCGCGCCTCCCTCCCTCTCACGGGGCTGTAAGTTACGGGCTGTGGCTTAAGCGGCGGCGTCTTACGGGTAAAACAGGCAGAAGCGAAACAGCCGAGGGCTGTGTTAGCCTAAAGGAAATCAGATTTCCTATCGTGAACACCGCCATGGCGCAACATACCGATCAGGAGGCAGCGCTCGAGATTGCCTCCGGCCGCAAGGCCTTCGTTGAACCCCTCCGTCTGGGTGAGCGGCTCAAGGAAATACGCCTTGCCAACCAATGGACGTTGGAAGATGTCAGCCAGCGCACGGGGCTGGCCCGCTCGACACTTTCCAAGATCGAGAATGATCAGATATCCCCGACCTTCACCGCCGTCCAGAAACTGATCGGTGGGCTTGGCATCGACTTGCCACAACTGCTGTCACCCCCACGCCAGCAGTCGCGCACCATGGGCCGACGCGATATGACCCGTCGCGGCGATGGTCAGCGCCACCCAACGCCGACCTACGAGCACGAGCTGCTCAGCTGCGAACTGGCTCAAAAGCGAATGATCCCGTTCAAGACGATCGTGCGGGCGCGTCGGTTCGACGAGTTTTCCGAGTGGGTGCGTCATGACGGCGAAGAGTTCTTGATGGTGCTGGACGGAGAAGTCCTGCTCTACTCGGAGTTCTATGAGCCGCTGGCGTTGGCCGAGGGGGACAGCATCTACTTTGACAGCGACATGGGCCATGCACTGGTCTCTACCAGCAAGGAAGACGCCACGATCCTGTCGGTCTGTACACGACGAGAAGCGGTAGGCTAGCAACACCAGCTAGGCGGAAATGGCCAGGCACCAGATGACAATATGACCTCAACGCCTCCGGGCATCCGTCCTATTGGCGTCGCTGAAGATCCCCCGGCCGGGGATCAGGCTTGGCATCATGGATAAACCGCTCTCGCCCATGGATGATCTGCAGTCTGCGCCCCTTGGCGCGGGCAATCAGCAGCACCCCAAACCTCTCGGCAAGCTCGACGCCTTTCTGGGTAACGCCTGAGCGGGATACCAGTATCGAAATGCCCAACTGCGCCACTTTGAGTACCATCTCGGAGGTCAGTCGCCCGGTGGTGTAGAAGATGTCGGGTACCTGCCCATCCCCCGGCGTTAACCACTCACGCCCGGCCAGAGTATCCACGGCGTTGTGGCGCCCCACATCCTCGACGAAGTCCAGCACCTCCTGCTGGCGGCACACCGCACAGCCATGTACCGCGCCCGCACTGCGGTAGGTGTCGTTATAGGCCCCTAGTGCCTCCAGCAAGGCGTAGATCACCGATTGACGTACCGGCTCACGCGACAGTGCTGCCATCGAGGTCTGATCCAGCAGGCGGCCGAACACCGTGCCCTGGCCACAGCCAGTGGTAACGGTGCGCTGGCCAAGGCGCTGCTCGAGATCGTCAGGCTCCTCTCGCGTCACCACGGCCGCAGCCTCTACCTCCCAGTCCACCATGACAGCGTCCAGGTCCTCACGCCGCTGTATCAAGCCCTGATTGCGTAGATACCCCACCACCAAGGCCTCAGGGTCGGCACCAAGGGACATCAAGGTGACGATCTCCCGTCGATTGAGGTAGACCGTCAAGGCCCGCTCTGCGGCGATCGCCTGGCGACGGGGATGACCAAATTCATCGACAACCTCAATCTCGAGCGTCGCTGGCAACTGCGCGTAGCTTCTCTGGACCTTATGCTGGACCTGATGCTGGCTGCTGGGCTTGCTGAATGACATGCAGACTCCTGGAGGTCGGTGGCAGCCATCGTAAGGGCGTGAATCAAATGCCTGTTAACGGCATAATGCATGTTGGGTATCATTGAATGAGCGTTCGCTGATACTGTCGTTCCCCAGAGGCAAGGATGCCGCACGGAGACAATACACCATGACTGAGATGTCCAACAGGCGACAACTCAGCCTTGACCTTGGTCACCACGACCGTATGGTCAAAGGCTTTCGCCAGCGCAACTGGGAAATCACCGGCCTTGAACCCGGAAACAGCGGTCCCTGGGTGCTGACGCTGGTGCTGAGCATGACCGAGCGTGCCGCCTACCGCTTCAACCTCGAGTCCCAGACACCACGCCTGTTCGTTCGCGCTGGCCACAGCGACCTGCCTCCCAAGCCCGACGCGGTCACCGCGAGCCAGGATGTCGCTGCCAACTGGATGGACGGTGAACACCGAGTGCTCGCGACACCCATGCCCTTGGCCCTGCAAGCCTGGGTCGAGGCCTATCTGGCAGCCCATGGCGAAGCGCCGACAGAAGGGCGCAAGAAGAAGCGCAAGGGCGCAGGCCGTGCCCGGGAGAACACTGCATGAGCCGCCTGTCGCGCTGGTCTCAGCGCAAGCTGGATGATCACGAAGCGCCTGACCACTTAGCGTCCGTGGATGAAACGCAGCGAACCATTGGGGCCGGCAACGAGCCGGAAGATGTCCCCAGTGATCGTATGTACGCTCCCGGGCACGCCGCTGTGCCAAGCCCAGCGCAAAGCCCGGCGCAAGCGCAACCGACGAAAGCTGCAGAGGGCGACGCCAGCGAGTCTGCTGCTGGCACTGACGCCACCGCCCTGCCCGACCCAGAGACGTTGGTTCCAGGCAGTGATATACGCGCCTATCTTGAGCCAGGCATCGACAAAGCCTTGAAGCAGCGTGCCCTGCGGCAGCTTTTCAGTGCCGAGCGCTACGGCATTCGCGACGGTCTGGACGACTACGACGATGACTTCCGACAGCGCCTGACACCGCTGGCCAAGGAGACCGCCCAGCGTTTGCGCCGCTGGTGGGATAACGTCGACGACGCGACTGACGATCGGACTCTCGATACCGATACCGATACCGATGCCGACAGTGTTGGTCAAGACCGGGCTGATAAAGAGGCTGGCGACCAGCAGGCTTTTGACCACGGCATCGCCGAGAAAGACGCCGCTGGGCATGCGCAGGACCAAGCTACCAACGAGGGTGGTGCCACTCCTTCTCGCCCACGCACGGGCCGGGAGGCGTCTACCGCAGCATGCAGTAAGTCTCACTGCCAGACGCTCAGCGAAGACACAGCGAGGGGCGACGACCAGGACCTCTCGGGAGATACACCTCAACCCTGACCTTATCAACGTTTGGCCCACGTCTTCGACCAAGGGCGGTTGGCGAATTTGAGATTGACCGCTCACACTGAGTCCTAGACACATAAGAAAAAAATGATAACGACCAATACGTTCTCGACCGTGGAACAGCATGAACCAAAGAATTGCGACGATACCGGTAGACCAGGAGGTCAACCGGAAAGCCCGTGAGCGCGCACTTGCCGCCAGCTCATGGCCAGTCAACCTGGCAGCCTCCTCCGTCGGCTATCAGAGTCATGGCCATGCGCTGGCCATCGGTGACAGCCAGGCCCTGATCGCCCTGCTGGATCGCCAGGGAGACTCATCATCCCTGGCCAGCCTGACGCTGGTCGTCACCGACGCCGGATATCAAGCGCTCACGACCCATGCTGATCTGCGTGCCCATGCCGATCTGCGTGTCTTCGTGCAACCACTGCTGGGCAAACACCCTGCGGACCTGCACCTCGAGGGCTACCTGGGCAACTTCAGGTTGTGGCTGCCGACACCCGATGGGCCTATCAACCTGGCCAAGGCGCTGCTGGAACGTGACGGCCATGACCTGGTCATCGACCTATGCGCAGAGCCCAGCCTGCCTCGTGAGCTTCCTCCCCCCGGGTACTTTCACGCACCTGTTGCGGGGGAGCAGCGCGACACCCTCATTGATGGTCTGGCTGACTGGGTTGGGGACTTCGAGAAGCCTCGCTACTTCCAGATTCATAACGATCGCTGCGCCCACTCCACACGTGGCTTTGAAGGCTGTACTCGCTGCCTGGAGGTTTGCCCAGCCGACGCTATACACAGTGTTCCTGGAAGGATTGGCGCGCACATCGAGATTGACCCTCAGCTGTGCCAGGGCGTAGGTAGCTGTTCCAGCGCATGCCCCACCGGAGCCATCGAGTTTCGCCAGCCTCACAGCCTACGTCAGCAGGACACCTTGCTGGCGTGGCTCGATGGGTATCACAACGCTGGCGGCACGTCGCCGGTCGTGCGCTTCGTCCAGGCCGACTACACCGATCATCAACAACCCGACGCGCCTCACGTGATCGACGTGGCCCTGGAAGATCTTGGCGCCGCCGGTGCTGACCACTGGCTATCGCTGATCGCCGCGGGAGCGTGTGAAGTCCGCATTGTCGACTACCCCTCCATGCCGCCGCGCCTCGCCGCTCATCTGGAGGATCAGCTGGCTCAGGCTCGCGGACTGCTCGCGGCACTTGGACATTCTGAACAGCGACTCCAGCGTTTTGCCGCCAACGACCCGCTCAGCAGCGATGCTTTGCCCCGCCATGCGGGTTTGCCCACCCGCCTGAGCCGCCTTGACGACGACGCCGACAGTGACGGCGATGATGAGCAGGGCAAGCGGCGACGCCTCAACCGAGTGCTGGAGCACCTGGCGCTCCATGGCGAGCAGGATGGTCAACGACACAGCATGCCAGGCGGCAGCCCTTTCGGGGGCATCGACGTCAATAGCGATGCCTGCACCCTATGCATGGGCTGCGTCGCCAGCTGTCCCACGGACGCGCTGGCCGCGGGCGGGGACACACCTAGGCTCGACTTTCGTGAGGCCGACTGTGTGCAGTGCGGTCTATGCGCAAAGAGCTGCCCTGAGTCCGCCATCACGCTGCAGCCCGGATTCTTCGCCAGCCCAGCGCGAGCGGACTGGCGCGTGTGCCACGAAGACAGCCCCTTTCACTGCATCTCCTGCGGCACCGCGTTCGCCACTCGCAGCACCATCGAGGCCATTCAGCAAAAGCTCGCCCAGCATCCGTACTTCAGCGGTGATCAGGCACGCCGTCTGGAGATGTGTCAGGACTGCCGCGTCAAGGATGTATGGCAGGAGATGGCGACCAACCCGGAGGCTCAGCTCAAGGTATGACGGCTCAACACTCGCCCACCGACATCTCGCCCGGGCAGGACGATGAGGCCCGGGCCCTCAGAGCGGACATCTATGCCCTGCTCGCCGCCTTGCTGAGAACGCCACCCGACAACGCACTGCGTGAATGGCTGGCCTCTCTCGAGACATCGACAGACGACATACGTTTCGCCCAGGCCTGGCAGCGCCTGGCGAATGCCGCCGCGGACAGTACCAGCGAAGGGCTGAAACGCGCTCACTTCGTTCACCTGGTCGGCGTCATCCAGGGCGATGTGCTGCCTTACGCCTCCTACTATCGTGAAGGCGGCTTGATGGAAGCGCCATTGGTCGCCCTGCGCCAGGAGCTGCGCACGCTTAATCTGGAACGCTCTCCCGATGTGAGTGAGCCCGAGGACCACCTGGCCGCCCTGTGCGAAGTCATGGCCATGCTGGTGGCGGAAAGCCATCCCCACGAGGCCGGTTTCTTCCATCGCCACCTGGCGCCATGGGCCACTGACTGTGCACGGGATCTCGCCGCCGTGGCATCGCCCTTCTATGCCGCCATCGGCGCGCTGGCGTCACTCTTCTTCGAACGCGAACGCAGTCAGTTGCAGGCTACGCCCCACCCCTCATCCCAGACCCTCGGCATGGCAACCCCAGACGTTCGTCGCCAGCCCCAAGGAGCAGGAGATCAAGCATGAGTGCTACCCCCGATACACAACGACGTCGCTTCCTGAAGGTGCTTGGCGGGGGCACGATTGCCGCTGCCGGGGCAGCGGTCGTGGTCAGCCAGACGGCTCAGGCGACAGCAGAGGACAACGCCGACGCCTCATCGGCCAAGCGTGACCCAGCGTCTTCCGGCAATTACCGGGAGACAGAGCACGTGCGTGCTTTCTATGACTCTCTACGCGACTGATACCCAGGAGATCCTGCTATGCGTCTGACACGCACCTCTTACACTCCCAAGGCATCCGGGCTGGGTATCTCGCGGCGACAGTTCCTCAAGCGCAGTGGAGCCGCCACCGGCGGTGTTGCCGGCCTAGGTCTACTTGGCAGCCCGATGATGCGTCGCTCCGAAGCCGCCGAGAAAACCCCGTACAGCGACGCACCGGTAGAGACACGCCGGACGATATGTTCACACTGCTCCGTCGGCTGCGGCGTCTATGCAGAGGTTCAGGAAGGCGTCTGGACCCACCAGGAACCGGCCTTCGACCATCCGATCAATCGCGGCGCCCACTGCGCCAAGGGCGCCTCGTTGCGTCAGCATGGCCACTCGACGCGACGCCTGAAATACCCCATGAAACTGGTCGCCGGCGAATGGCAGCGGCTGTCCTGGGATGAGGCCATCGACGAGATCGGCGCCAAGGTACTGGAACTGACGGATCAGCATGGGCCAGATAGCATCTACTGGCTGGGATCTGCAAAGTTCAGCAATGAACAAGCCTACTTGATGCGCAAGTTTGCGGCGCTGGCGGGCACCAACAACACCGATCACCAGGCCCGTATCTGCCACTCCACGACGGTGGCGGGCGTTGCCAATACCTGGGGCTACGGGGCGATGACCAACTCGCTCAATGACCTCCAGAACAGTCGTTCGATCCTGTTCATCGGCTCCAACCCCAGCGAAGCGCATCCCGTGGCCATGCAGCACGTGCTGCTCGCCAAGGAGCGCAGCCAGGCCGAAATCATTGTGGTGGATCCTCGCTTCACCCGCACCGCAGCGAAGGCCGATCACTACGTGCGGATTCGTCCCGGCTCTGACGTCGCCTTTATCTGGGGACTGCTGTGGCATATCTTCGAAAACGGCTGGGAAGACCGTCAATACATTGAGCAGCGCGTCTATGCCATGGACGAGGTGCGCAATGAAGTGGCCAACTTCCCGCCCAGCGAGGTAGAGCGAATCACCGGCGTGCCCGAAAATGTCATGCGGGATACCGCAAGGACATTGGCTGACAACCGCCCGGGTTGCATCGTCTGGTGCATGGGAGGCACCCAGCACACCACCGGCAACAACAATACTCGCGCCTACTGCATTCTCGAGCTCGCCCTGGGCAATATCGGCAAGTCAGGTGGTGGTGCAAACATTTTCCGTGGCCATGACAATGTTCAGGGCGCTACCGACCTGGGACTGATGTCCCACTCGCTGCCCGGCTACTACGGTCTCGCCGAGGGCGCGTGGCAACACTGGGCCCAGATCTGGGGGCTGGACTACGAGTGGCTCAAGAGCCGTTTCGACCAGACCGAGTACGCCGACGGCTACCCGATGAATTCCAGCGGGATCACGGTGTCTCGCTGGATTGATGGCGTGCTTGAGGACGATGCCGATATTTCGCAGCGCACCAGCCTCAAGGCGATGTTCTACTGGGGACATGCCGTCAACTCCCAGACGCGTGGCACCGAGATGCAGAAGGCCATGCAGAAGCTGGAGATGATGGTCATCGTGGACCCTTATCCCACTGTGGCTGGCGTCATGCATGACCGCACCGACGGTGTCTATCTGCTGCCGGCCGCCACCCAGTTCGAAAGCTACGGTAGCGTGACGGCCACCAACCGCTCTGTGCAGTGGCGTGACCGTGTGGTGGAACCCGCGTTCGAAGCCAAGCCCGACCACGCCATCATGTATCTGCTTAGCCAACGTCTTGGCTTTGCCGACGAGCTGTTCAAGAACATCCAAGTCAATGGCGATGAGCCACTGATCGAGGACATCACCCGAGAATTCAACCGCGGGATGTGGACCGTCGGCTATACCGGCCAAAGCCCAGAGCGGCTGAAGGCCCACCAGCAGAACTGGCACACCTTCAGTTTCCGTGACTTGCGTGCCGAAGGTGGGCCGGCTGACGGCGATTACTACGGCCTGCCCTGGCCGTGCTGGGGCACGCCAGAACTTGGCCATCCAGGCACTCCGATTCTGTATGACACCAGCAAGCCGGTATCCCAGGGGGGGCTGACCTTCCGGGCTCGCTTCGGTATCGAGCATGAAGGCACCCCTATTCTGGCGGACAACTCCTTCAGCGCCGAGTCTGATCTCGAGGATGGCTATCCTGAATTCAGTGCCGACATGCTCAAGGACCTGGGCTGGTGGGACGAGCTGACCCCGGAGGAAAAACAGGCTGCAGAGGGCAGGAACTGGAAGACGGATCTGTCCGGCGGCATCCAGCGTGTCGCTATCGCCCACGAGTGCGCCCCCTTCGGCAATGCCAAGGCGCGCTGCAACGTGTGGACCTTCCCCGACCCGATTCCCAAGCATCGTGAGCCGCTCTATACCTCGCGACGCGACCTGGTCAAGGACTATCCCACCTGGGAGGACGTGGCCTCCCATTATCGCCTGCCGACGCTCTACCAGAGCATTCAGGAAAACGACGCCAGTCAGAAGTACCCCATCATCATGACGTCTGGACGTCTGGTCGAATACGAAGGTGGCGGCGAGGAAACCCGCTCGATGTCGTGGCTGGCCGAGTTGCAACAGGAGATGTTCGTCGAGATCAACCCTGCCCTGGCCAATGACCTGGGCATCCAGGACGGCAACATGGTCTGGGTCGAAGGTGCAGAAGGTGGACGCATCAAGGTCAAGGCCATGGTCACGCCGCGGGTGGCCAGGGAAGTGGTTTTCATGCCGTTCCACTTCGGTGGCGTGTTCCAGGGAGAAAGTCTGGCCGACCGCTACCCGGAAGGCACGGTCCCCTACGTGATCGGCGAGGCGGTGAATACGGCAACGACATACGGCTATGACTCGGTGACCCAGATGCAGGAAACCAAGTGCACGCTGTGTCGTATCGAGCTCGCGAGCTGAACCGTCGAATCGAACAAGAGATCGGGACCGGTGAACAGCCCGTCCCGACCTCCGGGAAACCAGGAGTTGCAAGATGGCCCAAATGAAATTCATGTGTGACGCAGAGCGCTGCATCGAGTGCAACGGCTGCGTTACCGCCTGCAAGAATGCCAACGAGGTCGAGTGGGGAATCCAGCGCCGGCGCGTGGTCACCCTGAATGATGGTGAACCCTCCGAAGTCTCCATCTCGGTGGCCTGCATGCACTGCGATGACGCCCCCTGCATGGCCGTCTGCCCCACCGACTGCTTCTACAAGACAGATGACGGCATCGTCCTGCACGACAAGGACCTGTGCATCGGCTGCGGCTATTGCCTTTACGCCTGTCCTTTCGGCGCCCCCCAGTTCCCTCAGCAGGATGCCTTCGGCGAACGCGGCAAGATGGACAAATGCACGTTCTGTGCTGGTGGTCCCGCGGACAGCCCGGAAGAAGAGTACGAGAAGTACGGCGCCAACCGTATTGCGGAAGGCAAGCTGCCGCTGTGCGCTGAAATGTGCTCCACCAAGGCTCTGCTGGCCGGTGATGCCCAGACCGTAGCGGATATCTTCCGCGAGCGGGTCGTCCGTCGCGGCCACAAGGACGGCGCCTGGTCCGCTATCGGCAACGGGTCGCCCTCGGCGATCGACGCAATGGCCTACGATGCGACTCAAGACCAGTGAGGAGGCCCCATGAACATGCGTGATGTCTTGAGCCGGCTGGGCCAGGGGTTTCGCTTGCCACGGCTGGCGATAGCCCTTCCAGGAATAGCCCTGCCCGGTTTACTCCTGCTGGTCGCCCTGGCCTTTGGTAGCGCTGCACTGGCTGCCGACCCCAATGCGGAGATTGCGGTCGCCGTGCCCGCCGCTGACGCAGATACCTGGCGACAGGTGAAGGATGGTGAGTCCTTCATCGATACTCGCCATGATTCCACCTACAGCCTGATCAACCAGAGTGGTGAGACCTGGCGTCAATGGCGCAACAAATGGGTATCGCCATTCGGGCTGGTGGCGGTGGGCGGTATGCTGGTCATGATCACGATCTTCTATCTGATCGTGGGGCGCAGCCAGCTCGATGAACCGCGCACCGGTCGCAAGCTGTTGCGCTGGTCGGTCTTAAGCCGAGCACTGCATTGGACCTTGGCCACCCTGTTCCTGATTCTGGCGCTGACCGGGCTCAACATTCTGTATGGCAAGTTTGTGTTCAAGCCCTTGTTCGGGGATGCGGTTTGGGCGGCCATGATCAGTGGCACCAAGTTCCTGCACAACTATATCGGCCCCTTCTTCGGCATCCTGCTGATCTTCGTGCTGGCGAAATTCCTGAAGCACAACTGGATCAAGCGCCATGATATCGAGTGGTTCAAGCAGGGGGGCGGCATGATCGGGGACAAGCATCCGGATGCGGGCTTCGCCAATGGCGGGGAGAAGGCGTGGTTCTGGATGCTGGCGACGGCGGGCATGGTGGTCTTTGCCAGCGGACTGGTGCTGGACTTCCCGAACTTCGATCAGAGCCGCGACACGATGCAGTGGGCCAACATCATTCACGCCGTAGGTGCACTGATTCTGACCGCCGTTTCCTTCGGCCATATCTACATTGGCACCCTCGGCACAGAAGGTGCGTTGGAAGGCATGACAACGGGATACGTCGACGAGACATGGGCCAAGCAGCACCACAACTTGTGGTACGAGGAGGTCAAGGATCAGGCCGGTGAAGCACCAGCGGCACAGCCCCACGACGATCAGGCCGACAGCGCCCCCTCCTCGTCCTCACCCTCGTGATCATCAAGGGCTATTGTCCATCGCAGTGACGGTCAAAGCTGCACATCGCTTCACACGTCGCCCCGACTCATGTTCGGGGCGACGTGTTTCTTGCGGGCGGGCTTGGCGTTACCATCATGGCATCCGGCTTTGTGCTCGACATATTTTCTGGAGAACCTCATGCAACATCTCGATGAACACACGCGCACTGAAGTGGAAGCGGCAGCCTTCCGTCGTCTCCTGAAGCACCTTGATGACAACAAGGACGTCCAGAACATCGATCTGATGATCCTGGCAGACTTCTGCCGCAACTGCCTTTCCAAGTGGCTGGTAGCAGCCGCCGATGAGCGCGGTGAAACCATCGACTATGAAAGCGCCCGCGAGTACGTCTACGGGATGCCCTACAGCGAATGGAAGGAACTCTACCAGGCAAAGGCCACGCCAGAGCAGATGGCCGCCTTCGAGGCACGCCAGCAGACCAAGCGTGACAAGCAGCAGAGCAAGGAGAGCCCGAGCTCATGAGCCACGATGCCATGATCGGATTGAAGATCGCCGTCCTCACCGTCTCCGATAGCCGAGATGAAGCGACCGATCGCAGTGGACAGGCATTGGTCCAGCGCCTGGAAGATGCCGGTCACCAGCTGGCCGACAAGCAGATCGTCATCGACGATATCTATCGTATTCGTGCGGTGCTGTCCCAGTGGATCGCGGACCCGGAGGTTCAAGTGGTGCTGACCACGGGCGGCACCGGGTTTACCGGCCGTGATTCGACGCCAGAGGCCGTCAGTGTGCTGCTCGACAAGCGAATTGAAGGCTTCGGCGAACTCTTCCGCCAGCTGTCGTGGCAGGAGATTGGAAGTTCTACCGTCCAGAGCCGCTGCCTGGGCGGCATGGCCAATCGCACGGTCATTTTCTGCCTCCCTGGTTCTACAGGGGCTTGCCGCACCGCCTGGGATGGCATCCTTGCCGAACAGCTGGACAGTCGCCACAAGCCCTGCAATTTTGCCAATCTCGTGATTGCGGAGCGCGGACAGCATGACCATTGAGCCGTCGAGCAGGCTGGCACCGATGCAGGACGCCCTGGACACCCTGCTGGAGGGCGTAAAGGCCCTCCCCGAGGAGACCGTCAGCTGCGACGTCGCCGACGGCCGAGTGCTGGCCAGGGACGTCAAGGCCGTGCTGGACGTACCGCCTTTCGACAACAGCGCCATGGACGGCTATGCCCTGCATCATGAGGATGCCGGCCGGCGTCTACCCGTGGCGCTGAGGATGGCGGCAGGATCGCCCACGGCGAAGCTTGAACGAGGCACCTGTGCACGCATCTTTACCGGTGGCGTGCTGCCACAGGGCGCGGACTGCATCGTGATGCAGGAAAAGGTGGAGCGTGACGGCAATATCGCGATCATGCCAGCGACGATTCCTGCCGGCGACAACGTGCGCAGGCAAGGGCGTGATGTCACCAGTGGCGACACCCTGCTGGCGGCGGGCACGCGCCTGGATGCCGCTGCCCTGGGGCACCTGGCAGGCCAAGGCATCGTCGAGGTGGCTGTCCACCGCCGACCCCGTGTCGCCCTGCTGTCGACCGGTGACGAGATCATTGACCCGGGCAAGACGCTAGCCCCCGGTCAGATCTACAACTCCAATCGTGCCATGCTACTCAGCTTGCTGCAGCGGTTCGGTGCCGAGGTGGTACTGACCCGCAGCGTGCCAGACACTGCCGAGGGTACTCGCGCTTGTCTGTCTGAAGCTGCCGCGATGGCCGATCTGGTGGTGTCTACGGGTGGGGTCAGCGTAGGCGAGGAAGACCATGTCAAGGCAGCCCTGGAACAGCTGGGTCACCTGGATCTATGGCGCCTCGCCATTCGCCCTGGCAAACCCCTGGCGTTGGGCCAGTTGCCGAATGCAACAGGACATGCGACACGCTTTGTAGGTCTGCCTGGCAATCCAGTCTCCAGCTACGTCGGTGCCTGGCTATTCTTGCGCCCACTGCTCGGCAGCATGCAGGGTTGCCAGCAAATGGCTGAGCTACCGCGCCTTTGGGCACAAAGCGATTTCAGCACCAGCACGGGGCCACGCCAGCACTACATGAGGGTTTCCCTCGACTTCCGTCAGACTGGCATTGCGGCGAAAGCCTTCGACGACCAGAACTCAGGCGTTCTATCTTCCTGCATCAATGCCGACGCCTTGGCCGTCATTCCACCGCACACCGAGATAAGCCCTGGAGATGCTGTCGAGTGCCTGTGGCTACGAACGTCATGAGAGACGTGGGGAGACTTCCCAGTGGCGACGGGTATCCCGCCACAGGATGGCGAAGTCTTCCCGCAGGACGTCGTAATCCTGCTCCAGGTGCGGCACCAGTTCCGCCAGCCGATTGGGACCCGATAAACGCGTACCGATGCCGGCAATCGCGCGGGTGGTGAACGCCAGGCTGGAATAGCGCCGCAACCAGTCCTCACGCACCATCACGGGCACCATCTGGGCCAGCCGCTGCGGCGCACCATGCCGCTCGAACAGTCTGTAGCAGCGATCAATCAGCTCGTCCCGCTCGCGCCACTGATCGCCGCTCAGCTCATCAGCGAGAAAGTGGTCCCACATCATGTCCAGCGCAATACCGGCAACGCGACGCCCACCTGCTGGCGCACGAGCCCTTGCGGCAGCGACTCGGGGGTGATGATCGACAAAGGCATCAACCTGGCGATGATGGAGCACGCCTTCCGCGACTGGCGCTGGCCACGCAGACAGGTCGGTCCCCTTGACGCCGTCGGCAATCAAGTTGCCGAGCAGAAAACCGTCACTGCCCTCGCGGGCCAGCCAGCCATGAGCCAGGAAATTCACAGCCGAGCCTAGAGGCAATTGGTCGGTTTAGGCAATCCAGCAAGGCGGGCACCTAGCTTCGGCGGACTGCCCGGAAATAACCGCATGAGATAGATCGAGCTAGCCTTGTCCTGGCCAAGGGCCTTGCCCACCGCCTTTACCAGCGGGCGCATGGCTGGCGACTGCTCGTAGCGTCCGTAGAACTCGCGCAGCACGTGGAGGATCTCCCAATGCTCCTCGGTAAGCACCAGGCCCTCCCGCCCTGCCAGCGCCTCGGCGACTTCAGGGGTCCAGTCGTTAAGATCGACAAGGTAGCCCTCGGGATCGAGTCCGATGGTGCCCGTGCCAAGGTTGAGCTCCTCAGCGGTCTGTGTCGTTGCCATGATGACGCTCTCCTGCTGGACGACGCTGATGACGGTGAATACTGAATGCCATGCCTGTATGGCGCTAGATAACAATAGGTGGGGGCACTGACAGCGAGCATAAACCCCGCGAATCCCCGGGGATGGCAGCTGGCTATCACCAGACTTACTGACTCAGTACCAGCTCACCACCTTGGTGGCCTGCTCCGTCAAGGCGACAAACTCCTGGACATCAATGACGGTGATGCTATCGGAACAGGCATCAACGAGACCTCGCGACGCCAGATCCTCTTGCAGCGCGAACACTCTGCCAGTGAGCTGAGGCCAGCGCCCAGCCTGGGCTGGCAGGCTCCCCAGGACACCATCCTCTATGAGCAACAGGCAATCTGCCTCGGTCATGGCGGCCAACGCCTGAATGTAGACTGACGAATCTAGCGGCGAGCGATTGAGGGTATGCAGAATCATTCTTGCTCCACACGGGCGACAAATGGCAATGGTGCAATAGATGGGTGAAGTCGATGGGTGCAATAGATGAGCCGTGACTCAACCAGCAGGATCGCTTCCGTCGTCCATAGACAGTGAACGCCTCGCAGGCCTCAGAACGTCATTACCAGCGAATGGCATGCCATCAACTGAGCGACACCGCCACTGTCGACAGCGGTGACGTCGATGACCAGCGCGTCTGCCGACATGTCGAGGGCTTCCAGACTGGCACTGTCGGCATAGCACCGATCGATGTCATACATCTCGAGCATATCCAGCGTCGGCAGAGTTCCCTTCTGGTCCAGCGGGCCTTTGCCCTGACCTGGCATCAAGGCGGCCACGCCACTGCCCATGAACAGAAGCGATACACGGCGCCCAAAGGCGGCAGCCACCAGAGCAGCATCAAGCCCTTCCTTCAGCGCGATACCTGAATGAGGACCATGGCGAAGAATCACCAGCAGTTCTCCCGCTGCCCCCTCGTCGACTGACGTCGTTACCGTCATACCCACTCCTCCGGGTTTGTCCCTGGCCGTGACTCCGGTCGCGTCATGCGCCGAAGGTGATCAGACGGTCACAGTCAACACCAAGGTCGATCAGCTGCCCCAGTCCGGTGAGCGTGAAAGGTGGCGCAAGGCTGTGCCCGTCCTTGCCATGTCGCGCCGCCTCAGCGGCATCGATGATGCCGCGTCGAAGAGCCGCCGCAATGCACACCTCGAGCCTGACCTCATGGTCACGCTGAAGATCTACCCAGCCATCGACAATCTGCGGCTCGTCCTGGGGCGGGGTCGCCAGGCTCGCCGCATTGTGAACGCCATCAGCGTAGAAGAACACGGCTTCCAGGCGGTGACCACGCGCTATCACCGCCTGGGCGAAACGCAGTGCACTATGGGCTGCCTGAGAGCTGTAAGGCGCACCCAGCAACAGGATGGCGTAGCGCATATGTCTCTACCCCTGGACAGCGTCATCAACCACTGGCATCGGGTCTATGGCGACACGCAGCCAGCACAAAAAAATGGCCCCGCATGAGCAGGGCCACCATTCTACGATACTTGTGCCATTCCGTCCCGTCTGGATCAATCCTGGCTGACAACGCCCAGCAGTGACAGCAGGCTGATGAACAGGTTGTAGATCGAGACGTACAGGGTGATGGTAGCGAGGATATAGTTGGTTTCACCGGCCCGATGAACGATCTCGCTGGTTTGATACAGGATCGCTGCCGAGGAGAACAGGACAAAGCCCGCAGAGACCATCAGGGACAGCGAAGGAATGTTGAAGATCAGCGCGGCAACCATGGCCAGAATCAGTACGATGGCACCCGCCATCATGAAGTTGGCCAGGAAGCTGAAGTCCTTGCGGGTGATCAGCGCGACCGCCGACAGACCGAAGAAGGTCAAACCGGTCATGCCCAGCGCGGTCATGATCAGTTCAGGGCCATTCGACAGCGTCAGGTAGGCGCTGAGAATAGGACCAAGGGTGAAGCCCATGAAGCCGGTGAAGGCGAACGTCGCCAATAGCCCCATGGCGGAGTTAGCGGTCTTGTGAACCAGGAACATCAGGCCGTATGCGCCAATGAAGAACACCAGAATGTTCATCTGCTGAACGCCGAGGGCCACTGCCGCCCCCGCTGTCACCGCAGAGAACAGCAGTGTCATCGCCAGCAAGCCGTAGGTATTGCGCAAGACCTTATTGGTCGCAGCTACCTGCGTCTGGGTCTGACGACTCACCTGTGACTCTTGATAAGCCATGTATCCGTAGCTCCCTGTTTGTGGACATGCATTCGACACAGCATGCCCATGGGAGGTTCCCGGCGCAAGACGTCCACCTGCGCGGTTTCAACGAAGGGAATTCACCTGAATGGCGCTGCATCCCCGCCACACTTGGCTCGAACAGCGTTTCCTATTGGCGACAAAAAATTGCTTAGCTGCACATTTCTTGCGCAGTTTCCCCCTTGCCAATCGCCTGGGCTAAAGATTAATGACCTGGCTGACGAGGGCTCCTCGGGTAAGCCGTAACACATTGATCGCACACAACTGTTGACGTGAGAAGAAAAGCTGGTAAAGTACATCGCCGTGAGCCGGAGGGATGGCAGAGCGGTTGAATGCACCGGTCTTGAAAACCGGCAAGGGTTAACGCCCTTCCAGGGTTCGAATCCCTGTCCCTCCGCCACCTCGAATTGCCAAACGCCGAATCTGTCCTGCAGATTCGGCGTTTTCGTGATGGTAAATCCACCTGGATCGTCAGCACGATCAGCCCCTCTCTCACCATACCGATGAAGCTCGAACCAACCCGCCTAGCATTCAGCGGTG
The DNA here is from genome assembly GCF_019800795.1 of Halomonas sp. DP3Y7-2. Lineage (NCBI taxonomy): Bacteria > Pseudomonadati > Pseudomonadota > Gammaproteobacteria > Oceanospirillales > Halomonadaceae > Halomonas > Halomonas sp. DP3Y7-2. The sequence goes on along the minus strand of NZ_JAHVKJ010000005.1, from coordinate 163,099 downwards.
CCCCGCGCTTGTCTTCTGTCTCTAGCCGCTTATTCCTTCTCTCTTCTCTCTTATCCCTTCCCACTTTGCTTATTGTTGTTGTTTCTTGTCGGTGTCTCTGCCCTCACCTGTCTCTGCCCTCATCTTCGACCATTGCGCCGGCACTCAGGTTGACGCCCGCCGTTTGAGCAGCAGCTGCCTATAGCGCTCCCAAGCGCTGCGCCTGGCAACCGCACTGACGTGATATCATTAGCAGACTAGGCATTAGCAGATGCCAGGGGATGAGCGGTCCGACTGCTGAAGCGCCGCGCCCCCTGGGGGCAAATGATGCGGACGGACTGAACCTTTTCGTTCCGTCATACTCTTATTGCTCAATAAGATATCGCTTAATGAATACCCTAATCATTACTCAGCATACGGCGCGTGACATCATCGTTGAAGGCTCAGTAAACTTTTGACCATGCTGATGGCTTACAGCACGTAGACTGCGCGCCTTCGCAAAAAGAGCAGAGTTTCCCATGAAGCACTTTCGCGTCGAGAGCTACCAGACCAAGGCGCTCAAACGTACCCGGTGGGCCGTCGTCGCCTTCTCCGACTCATCACCAGGAGCGACACGCCAGGTTATCTCACGCCATGACAGCCAGGACGCGGCGCGGTCGGCAGCGGCCGCCCTTGCCTTCGAGGACAGGCTACCCACCCCCCCTGACGATAAAGCGTAAAGAGCGTCCTATTGGCGCGGTATGGCCACCGCCGACCAGCCCAGGATCGCTACAGGCAACGAGACCCGCCAGACAACGTGGGGCCCATGCCAGAGCTGTCAGGCAAAGAGAAAGGATATAGAGGTGGCACTATAGCGGCCGAGCAGAACACCGAGATTCTACCGCCTCTTGATACTGTCTCTTGGCAGCAGCCATATGCTCTCTTAGCCCACTGATGCGGGACTGATGGCCGGGATGCGTGGACAGGATCTCAGGCGGTTGACTGCCGCCAAGCGCCGCCATATTGCGCCACAAGGTGATGCTGGCGCCAGGATCAAACCCAGCGCGTGCCATGATCGCAAGCCCCATCAGGTCTGCTTCTGACTCATGCACCCGGCTGAAAGGCAGCGCAATGCCTAGCTGACTGCCGATCCCCAGAGCTTCCATCAGCGGCTCCTGGCCGACATCGCCCTCGCTGATCAGACCCACCACCAACAGCACCGCCTTGATGCCTAGCTGCTGAGTCAACCGCTCGTTACCATGCTTAGCCAGCACGTGGGCGATTTCATGTGCAATGACGGCGGCCAGCTGGTCCGGGGACTGCGCGACTTCAAACAAACCCGTGTTGACCCCAATACGCCCACCCGGCAAGGCAAACGCATTGGGTGAAGGGGAGTCGAAGATCACCACCTGCCAGTCCTCGGGTGTCTCCACCTCTGGATATTCCAGGCGAGCTGACTTGATGAGGGCTGCGCTGATGCACTGGACCAGCGCCTTGCGCGACACGTCCTGATCCAGAGGAAGCTCATGGCGAAGCTGATCAAAGGCCTGCCTGCCCATATCGCTCATGACGAAACCCGGCACAAGAGCCAGCTGGCTGCGACCAGCCGGCGTTTCGTCGCAGCCGCTCAGCACCACCAGCAGCAACAACGGCAATAGTCGTCTGAGCATGACCATCTCTCCACACGCCTCCCAGGGACGACGCCCCATTGCTCCAAGGCTCTGACAACATGATTCGGACGCCTGCTCACCATCCAGCGGCAGGCTATTCGCCAGGTTTTGTCCGACAAGTCGACGAGCGAAGGTGAAACAAGGCAAACATCGGTGAGAAAGCGCAGTTTACGAGGTGTAAATGAGCATTTAGACCGATGTTTTAACGCCGTATCACCAAGCGCAGGCACTTTCCGTACAAGCCCTAGTACAGGCGCAGCCCCACCTTGGTGATATGGTTTCCCTCCATATCACTGACCACCCACTGGATACCGTGCCAGTCGACGTCATCGCCCACGACAGGATGACCGCCCAACCGCAGCCCCAGAAACTCCCCTAGCGTCAACGACGCTTCGCCAGGACTCAGGGTCAATCCGTAAGCGTCGGCCACGTCACCCATGCGCGCCTCAGCATCCAGCGTAAAGGTCCCGAAGAAGGCTCGCTGCTGGCGATGCTTCGCGTCGCCATTGAACAGACGATTCAGCGCAGGCAGGTCATCGCTCTTGCCGATGACACAGATGATGTCGTCCATGCGCAGCTGGGTACTGCCTTTGGGATGCAACATCACATGCTGACGAAACAGCGCCGAAATCAATGAGCCCGAGGGAAAGCGCAGCAAGCGAATCGGGATGTCTTCAAGATCAGAGTTCTCGACCTTGTAGACAAACATCTCGAAGTCGTTTTCCGGCAAGATGCCAAGCGGGCCGCGATGATTGGGCGTTGCGCTGTCAGGCACCATGACCTTCATCCGCTTGGCCATCCACGGCAAGGTCCCGCCCTGAATCAACAGCGATAGCAATACCACCGCAAAGGCCACATTGAAGTAAAGGTCCGCCCGCTCGACGCCGCCAATGACGGGAAAGATGGCCAGCACGATAGGCACCGCGCCGCGCAACCCCACCCAGGAGATAAAGCCGACCTCACGCCAGCGAAAATGAAAGAACGGCTTGAGCGTGAGAATCACCGCCAATGGCCGCGCCACGAAGATCAACGCCAGCGCCACTACCGATGCGGGTAACAGGACGTCGAACAGCGCCGACGGCGTAACCAGAAGCCCCAGCACCAGAAACAGGCCTATCTGACTCAACCATGCCAGCCCGTCGTGTACCGGCAAGATGAAGTTGAGATGACGACCGGGCTGATTACCGATCATCAGGCCCGCCAGATAGATAGCCAGGAAGCCGCTTCCTCCAAGAGCACTGGTCAGGCCGAAGACACAGAATCCCAGGGCCAGGGCCAGCAGCGAGTAGAGGCCAGGAGCCAGGTCAAGGTAGCGCAGCAACTTGCCGATCAGCCAGCCCGCGCCGAGACCCAGTGCAATGGCGACGGCGAACTGCTGAATAAAGAACAGCAGCATGTCCAGCGGTCCACCCAGGTCCCCCACCAGCGCTTCGATCAACACCAGTGTCAGAAAGATCGCCATGGGATCGTTGGTGCCGGACTCGATCTCAAGGGTTGCACCCACACGCTCATTGAGATTCAGGCCACGCCCGCTGAGCATGGAAAACACCGCAGCAGCGTCCGTCGACCCGACGATGGCTCCGACAAGAAGCCCCTGCAGCAGCGACAGGTCGAACACCCACATCGCCAACAGCCCCACCAGACCGCTGGTGATGAACACGCCTGCGGTGGCCAATCCCAAGGCCGGCCGGAAGCCCACTCGAAAGGTCTTCAGCCGGGTGCGAAGACCGCCATCGAGAAGAATCATCGCCAGCGCCAGATGACCAATGACGAAGGCTAGGGAATAGTTGTCAAAGTCGATGCCAAGCAGGCCATCCTCGCCCGCCAGCATGCCCAGCCCAAGAAAGAGCACCAGAAGAGGCACCCCGGCCAACGCGGAGAGTCGGCTCGCCAGCACGCTCAACGCGATCAAGGTGCCACATAACAGAAAAAGGCTATTGATGGAGTCCATGCGAGTCCCTTGCAAAGTTCGACCACAGTATCTCATGCGGGTCAAACGCTGATCCATCAAGATGTTGATGGATGCCGCTGGTAGGTGAAATTACCGTTGTATACACTAGCCCGCTGGTACGAACGCCTGATCCACGGGAGACACTTGATGGCGAAGTCAATGTCCTGGCGCCATCGTCTAGGCTGGCTCATGGCCACCGCTTTGACACTGGGCTTTATTAGCGCTTCCTGTCCGGCTGCAGACGAGCAGGGCTCAACCGATGCTGCCGTCGCAGTCGACAGCAACGAGGCCGCCACGGCGATCCAGCCGCAGGCTGACAACGATGCTGGGGAGCAGGAAGCGCAGCAGCAAGGGCAGCCCGACGAGAGCACCGCCAGCGCTCAGGACGACCCCACGGATACCCCGCCCGCTGCCGAACACGCCAACAACAGTGCGTCCGGTGCCGAGCGACATGATCCCGCGGCAGCCTATGAAGGCCTGCCCACAGGACCAAGCGTGGATACGCCGTCACGGGCCATCGCGCCATCGATCACCGCGGCGCCGGCAGACCCCATCGCTCCCCCGCCCGTGACCACTCTCAACGTCATTCTCGAATGGACCCCGGGTCCGCAGCACGCCGCGCTGCTCGTGGCGCAACACAAGGGACTGTTCCGGCGCCGCGGACTTGACGTTCATCTCAAGACGCCAGCAGATCCGGACGTGGCGGCCAAGCTGGTCGCTGCCTCACAGGCAGATCTTGCCCTGACAGATCAACTCAGCCTGCATGCCGCCGTCGATGACGGGCGTCCGATCATGAGGGTCGCTACGCTGGTGGAGCTTCCCCTCGCGGCGCTCGTCGTGCGTGACGACATCAACGCCGCCTCAGCGCTGTCATTGATCGATCATCGGGTCGGCTACGCCCAGCAATCCGACAAGGATGTCCTGCTTAGAGCCATTCTGCAGCAGGAGGGATTGAACCTGTCACATGTGGAAGCGAAGGACGTGCATTTCAGCATCATTCGCGCCATGAGCGAAAACTGGGTTGATGCGGTCGTTGGCGGCCACGGCATCTCGCTACCACGCGAATTGGGTGACCTGGGAGTGGCGACGCGAGTCATGTCGGCAGCCTCCTTGGGCATACCAATTCACGATGGGCTCATCCTGGTGGCCAACCAGGAACACTATCAGTCACAGCAGGATGCCATTCGTAGATTCATTGACTCGATTGAGGAAGCCACTCGCTGGATCATCGAACATCCCACCGAGGCGTGGGACATCATGGTGCAACAGCAACCGACCATGGACAGCGCAGCAAATGCCGCCGCGTGGCCCGACATCAGGCGCCGACTCAGCCTCCGCCCGGCGGCCATGGATCACGGTCGCTATCGGCGCGTGGAACGCTACCTGCACGACCAAGGCATAGTGAAGGAGATAACCCCAGTGTCTCGCCTTGGCCGCGACCCAGGCTGAACCTGGGTCAGAGCCCAGAGCCTTAAGCCACGAGCCCCAAGCCCGGCCGCAAGCGCCACGAAATGACCGAGTGCCTTTTATCCGCCTGGCGTTGGCCGTTATCGCGGCACCTGTCGCTGTTAGACTGACTAGGCTAATGGTTCAAGAAAGCGATCGATGCACTGCTGGAATTCCTTGGCCTTCTCGGTATGCAGCCAATGTCCGGCGTCAAGGGTTTCCAGCGAAGCCTCCGGCAGCACTTCACGAACCGCCGCCAACCTGGCGTCAGCCACATAGTCCGAGCGACTACCGCGAATGACGATGGAAGGCACTCGAATGGGACCCCGACCGGCGGGTTCGGCCATGATGTCTTCGTAACTTCCCTCGATGGCATCCAGATTGACCCTTAGGCAAAGTACATTGCCTTCCCCCCGAACGAGGTTGGTCGCCAAGAACATGCGGGTTGGCTTGTCCTCCACATGCGCAGCCATCAGCTCATCAGCTTCTCGGCGGTCCTTGGGGGCAGACGCCTCCACCGCACGTAGCGCCGCGAACACACTGTCATGTCGGTGCTCGTAGGCTACCGGCGCAATATCGGCCACCATCAGGGACGCGACAAGATCCGGATACAGGCGAGCAAGAGACATGACCACCTTGCCACCCATGGAATGCCCCAGCAGGTGGACCTTGTCGGCCCCTGATCCCGTGATAACGTCGGCCAGGTCCTCTGCCATGTCCTCGTAACTCATGCCGTCTGCGTGGGGAGAGCGCCCATGGTTGCGAAGATCGACCGCGATGACACGGCGCTGTTGCGACCAGTGCTTGACGTGGGAGCGCCAGTTGTCGGCGCTACCTAGCAGGCCATGCACAATCACCAGGGGCACTCCCGGCCCACCGCTGTCAGCTAGTTCAAGGGCAACCGCCATGTCTGCAACTCCTTCTCTTGCGCAATTCTAGGATCAGCCCCCACCCGCGATGGGGGAAAGAAATGGGGTAAGCACAAAGCTTACCCCGTCGCACCAGCGCCGCAAGGCTGACTTGGCCGTACCACTAGCCACGCCGATCTGCTGCGCGCTCCGGCCAGCGGTCAGCACTGCCCGTGGCGACGACCAGGCGCTGAGTCAGCGTCTTGAGCAACACCCCGTAAAGGGGCAGGAAGAACGCCAGACTGATGGCCAGCTTGATGGCGTAGTCCACTGCCGCAATTTCCGGCCAGTGCAAAGCCATGAAGGGATCAGGCCCCGCATGGAAGGCAATGGCGAAAAACGCCAGCGTATCGACAAGATTACCGAGCAGCGTGGAAGCTGCTGGGGCTACCCACCAGGCGCCCAAGCGCCGTAAGCGATCAAACACCTGCACGTCCAGCAGCTGGCCGAGCAGATATGCCATAAAACTGGCAAGCGCAATACGCGCGACAAAGAGGTTGACCTCATCGAAGGCAGCCATGCCCACGTAGCTTCCCTTGGGAAAAATCACCGACACCAGGTAGGAGATCACCAGGGCTGGCAGCATGACCCGCAAGATGATCGCCCGAGCGGGCTCCTTACCGAACAGCCTTACCGTCAGGTCCGTGGCGAGAAAGATGAAGGGAAAACTGAAGGCGCCCCAGGTGGTATGCAAGCCAAATACCGTGAAGGGCAACTGCACGAGGTAGTTGCTGGCGGCAATGACGGCAATATGAAAAGCCACCATAAGTGCCAGCAATCGACGGCGCTGATCGGTCGTAAGCGTCAACATAGCGAACCTTTTTGGCAAGGGGTGAGGGAACCCTGGTGATCGAGTCATGACGACAGACGTCGCGCATGAGGGTGTTGAGAGGCAGCAAACGTAGGCCCTGCTCGGGGAAACCGAGGTAGACCCGAGACGCAAACACCCCAAAAGTGCCTGCCGCGCGCTCTTATGCCGGGTGAAGGATTATACGCACATCGCCATGGCCATGCCATGCATGCCACGCGGCAGCCAGCCTGGGCCCCCACCACACGACGATGAGACAGCGTCTGTTAGCGCCCGTTGCGAATCGATTCTCTTTAGTCAACATCGGTAACAACACGAAGGCTATGGTTACTTAACGAGACAATGATTTGCTAATTCTGCTGTAGCGGTCACAAACAAGCGTTTAAGACGCGTTTACTCCTACAATGCGCTATAATTGAGGAGTTTCTTAATCACTGACGCACTGAAAGGCGAGCCGTCCTGGAGCGACATAAGCCTGGAGCAACTCAGGCCTGAAGCAACCTAGGTTCAGAGCACCCCAGGCATACAGCGAAAACGTCTATGGGCTTGTGTTGCAGCCCCAAGCGGGAGCGGGATGGCAACGCTGATCATCCGCGCTCACTTAATCAGGGTGACAAGACATTTATGCGAAACACTGCAACCTCTTGCAACGCCCCACCCGTCCAGAACCTGCTGGACCGCAAGCCAGCGCCGGGTGTCGATATGATCAGTCACCATTGCAGTGGAGAGTGCTGATGAACAGCCAACAACGTGTTGCCGGTCGTCTGCTTGAGGGAGGAGACGCCGTGGTCGATAGGGCCAGCGGCCTGCTCAAGGCGATTGCCAACGACAACCGGTTACGAATTCTCTGCCTGCTGGAAGGACACGAACTCTCCGTCACGGAGCTTAATCAACGACTTAGCCTCAGCCAATCCGCCCTATCGCAACATCTGGCCATTTTAAGGCGCGCGGAACTGGTCACTACGCGGCGCTCCTCTCAGACCATCTACTACTCACTCAATGGTGAAAGTGCGAGCATCATGATCGCCGCGATCGTCAAGATGAACGCCGCCAATGACGATTGATGGCCGTCAGATCGAGACGGACAAAAGGCAGGATGCCAACCGTCTTGAGTATCGCTACAAGGCTTGAGGACCAACGCTGTCACGCAGAGCGTGGCGAAAAACTCAAGCCTTGTGCAGGCGGGTGTTACTCGTCTCCTTCCAGCAATACCCTTTAACGATGCTCCCAGCGAGATGCGTCCAGGCGCTCTTCTACTCTATCAAGGGCTTTGTCCACCACAGCAGAAGAGGAAAAGCCTAGCCGCTGAGCTAGCGTCGGCACTGACGACAGCTTGACGCTAAAGACCCGCCGTTTGGACATCACCTGAGCGAGATAGGCTTCGCTGGTCGCCACTTCATCTGCCAACCCCTTCGCCACGGCTTCCTCGCCATACCAGACCTCGCCAGTGGATACGGCTTCAATATCCACATGGGTACGACGCTCAGCTACGTAGGACTTGAACCTCTCGTGAATATTCTCGAGATCCTGCTGAAGCTTGTCTCGTCCCTCATCGGTATTTTCGCCTAACACCGTCACCGTTCTTTTGTAGCGACCGGCGGTAAACAGCTCGACGTCGATATCATGGCGCTTCAACAGTCGATGGACGTTAGGAACCTGTGCCACGACACCAATGGAACCGATGACGGCGAAAGGTGCCACGATAATGCGCTTGGCGTTGCAGGCCATCAGATACCCGCCACTGGCGGCCACCTTGTCGACACATACCGTGGTATTGAGACCCGCAGCATTGAGCCTGTCCAGCTCTGCAGCAGCTTGCCCGTAGGCATGGACGACTCCGCCAGGGCTCTCGATACGAACGATGACATCATCCCCCTCACGGGCAGTATCGATCAGCAGTGAGACCTCCCTGGCCAGGCGGTCGACCCCACTGGCCTTGAGATTACCGTGAAAGTCCAGGACCCAGGCAGTAGACCTGCTATCGTCACCTTGGCCTGCCTCTTTCGTCTCGTCCGATGACGTCTTGAAGGGCCAGAGCCCCCGGCGGCGCTTGGGCGACATGGCCTGAACAAGCCTCGCCCGCAGCCGGCGCTGGCGCTGGCCCAAGTCGACAATCTGCAGCTGCTCTCGCCCTTCGCTCCTCTGGCCGCGTGATCCAAGCGCAATCGCTCCCATGACAACCAGCGCGACCAGCAGCAACTGAACAAAAAACGTCACCAATTCACCCAACCACTCTTCCATGACATCCTCCTGCGACACTTATAACGTGAGACGAGGCCGAACAGACAGAATCATGCTTTACAACCACCAGCATGCTCGGCAACGACAATCTCGACCTTGATTAAAACATCCGTTTGAAATACGCTTCCGTACAGATTCCCAGACCCCAGGATGCAACATGTCAACCACCCTCGAGTCCCTGCGCTCTCGCTTCAACCCGGATGCTGCCAAGGGCATGAACGAAGTCTTCCAGTTCCATTTCAGCGATGTCGAAGACTACTACGTGGTCATCGATGATGGCGCGCTGGATATCCAGCAAGGCGAGCATGACGACCCTTCTGTCAGCCTGAGCATGAGCAGTGAGACGCTCAAGGGAATCATGCAAGGCAACATCAACGGCATGACGGCCTTCATGACCGGTAAACTAAAGGCAACCGGCAACATCATGCTGGCGACACGGCTTACCGACCTGTTCCCGAGCTGATAGCCCGCGGCCAGCAGACAAGCTGCTGGCCGCTCCGCGCGACTGTCATTCTTCGACGCCGACCTGGACTGACAGGCGCTTACACAGCTCATCCCTAAAGCCGTTCATTTCTCAAGCCACTCATTTCTCAAGCCGTTCACCCCTCAATGAGTTCATCCGCCAAGTGGCTCAGGCCCTAACCACCCCGGCCGTCGCGCACCTCAGCCAGGTGCAGCTCTATCAGTTCGCGGGAAATCGAGTAGAGAGGGGGAAGCTGGGGTAGTGTGCGCGGTGTAAACCAGGCGGCATCCTGAATTTCATGGCCATCAATCCGGATTCTTCGGGTCGAGGCTTCCACCAGATAGCCAAGCATCAAAGAATGCGGAAATGGCCACGCCTGACTGCGAATGTAACGTAGCCGTCCCAACGAGATACCGACCTCTTCATGCACTTCACGATGCACGGCCTGCTCGGCAGATTCGCCGGGCTCGATGAATCCCGCCAGAGTGGAATATCGGCCAGGGGGAAACCTGGGACTGCGAGCCAGCAGCAGCGACTCACCATGGGTCACCAGGGTAATGATACACGGTGAAATACGAGGATAGTTGCGATGACCGCAATGGTAGCAGTGCATCGCAAATTCGTGCTCGAGCCGCGTGGCGGCCTGGCCGCAGCGCCCGCAGTAGCGGTGGTTGGCCATCCAGGCCCCCACCTGAAGCGCGGTCGACACGAGGGCGAACCATGATTCGGGTAACTGAGCCAACCATCCACGGCCGTCGATCCAGTCATCCCCTGGCTCGGATTCCAGACGCAGTCCAATCGGGTCGTCGTTCCACCAGCAAAGGGGTTGCACCTGGTCGTCCCAGTCCTGAATCAGCCCCAGTGGCGTATCGTCGACGCCAGGGGCGATGCGTCCTTCCGACAGCCTGATCACTCGGCCGCGCGCTATTCCCTGCGGCAGCTCCCGACGTAGCATCAGTGACTCTCCTCCTTGGGCTGACCTAGGCCAGCATACTCCGGTGCCAAGTGATCCCAATGACACTGGCCCGCCTTGGACCTCACGGCGTCGAGCTTCGCCAGGTGCGCCTGCTGCTCATCCTCATCGGGACGAATCACCGTCAGCCGCCCTGCATCCAGTGACAAGCGGCGCACTGACAACTCACCCGGAACTGCCGCCTGCTGATCCTTGTCATCCCCGGCATCCAGCGTCAGCGCGGTCTGGCCGCCCGTCATTGCTAGATAGACGTCGGCCAGAATCTCAGCGTCAAGCAAGGCGCCGTGAAGCACCCGGTGACCGTTGTCGATGTCATAGCGCTTGCACAGCGCATCCAGGCTGTTGCGTTGGCCGGGATGCAGCTCCCGCGCCATCGTAAGGGTATCCAGCACGCCGCAATGCTGCCTGACCGGACCAGGATAGAGATCGGGTCGAGTCGCCTTCAGCAGCGAGAATTCATGATCGATGAAGCCCACGTCGAAGGGTGCGTTATGGATAACCAGTTCAGCCCCCCGTATGAAGTCCCAGAACTCGGCTGCCACGTCGGCGAAGACCGGCTCGTTGGCGACTCGCTCATTGGTGATACCGTGAATCCCGATGGCTTCAGCATCGATATCACGTTCTGGATTGATGTACTGATGATAGGTGTTACCGGTGAGGCGACGATTGATCATCTCCACCGCACCGATCTCAATCATTCGGTGACCATCGCGGGTCTCGATACCGGTGGTCTCAGTATCCAGCACTATCTGTCGCATGGGGATTTCCTGAATGTGGTAACGCCAGCGCCTGCGGGGTCAGGCGCCGCTCAACAAGTCGTCGATGGCTTCGTTGACCAGCCTGTCGGCAGCTTCATTGCCTGGGTGGCCGCTGTGCCCCTTGACCCAGTGCCACTCGATCTGATGACGCTGGGTTTGGGCGTAGAGCTCGCGCCAGAGATCAGCATTCTTGACCGGTTGCTTGGCAGCTGTCTTCCAGCCACGCTTGATCCACCCGTGAATCCACTCGGTAATGCCCTTGCGCAGGTATTCTGAGTCTGTCCACAGCGCGACTCGGCATTCCCGCTTCAACACGCCGAGGGCGCGTATCGCGGCGGTCAGCTCCATTCGATTATTGGTGGTGTCATGCTCGGCGCCCTTGAGCTCCTTGCGATGGTCGCCACTCTCGAGCAGCGCGCCCCACCCTCCTGGCCCTGGGTTACCTCGACACCCTCCGTCCGTATAAATAGTGACGACAGGGAGTGAGTCCGGTGTGGTCAACGCATTTCACCCTTTTTTCTGCTTCTGATGTTGTCGGACGCTAGGCTCCAGACAGGTGGTACCCAGGTGAGCACCACCGACCTGCAGGCCAAACAGCGGCCGCCGTCCTTGTGTGCACGCCAACTGAGAGCGACAGCGCGCCTGAATGATGTAGCAGTCGCCCATCGGCAGGTTATAGCGCCGACCCAGGGTTTCCAGCATGGTGTTGCGCCCGGACAACCCCGGCAGACGAAAGCGGCAGTAGTCTAACCGGTCGATCTCGACATCGACAAACTCCAGCCAGTCCCTGAGCGTACCCGGTGTTCGCCAGTGGCCCTGACCTGGCAGATGGCGTCGCTGCCGTGGGCTGAGCCTCATCAGCCCGGACACCGACAAGGGAGACCACCCGAGCAGCACCAGCCTGCCCTGCGGCGCCAACACACGCACGGCCTCCTGCAGCAATTGATGAGGATGGGCCACGACCTCAAGCAGATGATTGAGCACTACTAGATCAACCGCCCCATCGGGTAGCGGGAGGCGCTCGGGCAGGCATACCAGCGTGCTGGAACTTTCCGCCAACTCCCTGGTCGGAGACCATCGTATCCAGTGACGCACGGCGGTCATGTCGACCAAAGGTTCGGCTAGAGATAGCTCGAGGCCATGCTGGCCGCACCAGCGCTCCGCCAGAGGACCCAGACAGGCCCTCTCGCAACGGCGGACAGCTTGACCACTGTCACTGGACCAGTAGCGTCGAGCGTGCCGTATCAGGCGCGCGAGCTCCATCGGCTCCGACGCATTTGACATAGTGGACTCGTGCCTCCAAAGTGTCTGATTTTGCAGGGCGAAAAGCGAAGTTTACTGAAGACATCAGCTGCCGCCTGTCGCCACTAGCAGAGCGCCTGCAAGCTAACTAGACGTGTGCGCCTGCGGCATTAAATCCAGTGGCTATCGACTCTGCGGCTTTCGAAGGAACCTGACGACCATGCTAAGCGTGACACCGATTCCTGCCTTTAGCGACAACTATATCTGGCTACTGCGCCAGGATTCGAGTCAAGAGGTCTGCGTGGTCGATCCAGGCGACGCCGAGCCCGTCATTCAGCTGCTTGAACGGGAAAACCTGACGCTGGGATGCATCCTGGTGACCCATCACCACCACGACCATACGGGCGGCATCGCCGAACTGGTCGAGCGCTACTCACCGCGCGTGGTCGGACCCAGAGCGTCAGACTCGGACGCTCCCACGGTCGAGGGCATTACCGAGATCGTCGGTGATGGTGATGAACTACGCGTGATGGGGCGCCTGTTCGAGGTGATGGCGGTTCCGGGGCACACCCTCGACCACATCGCTTTCTTCACCGCTGGCATCCCCTCTCTACTGTTTTGTGGAGACACCTTGTTCAGCGGTGGCTGTGGCAGATTGTTCGAAGGATCTCCCGAACAGATGCTGCGCTCCCTCGAGCGGCTGAATACGCTACCAGCCGAAACCCTGGTATTCTCGGCCCACGAATACACCCTGGCCAACCTTGCCTTTGCGCAGGCGGCCAATCCAGGCAACCCCGAGGTTGCCCGTGCCCTGACCGACTGTCAGAAAGCACGTGAACTGGACCGACCCACGCTGCCAACAACGATGGAACGTGAGCGCCGTATCAATCCTTTCCTTCGTTGCGATGATGAGGATGTCAAGCGCGCTGCATCAGCTCATGGGTCGACCGACAGCACGGACGCCACCTTTGCCACGTTGAGAGCCTGGAAGGATGACTTCTAAGGTCGCCATCAACTAGGCGTTCCATGTACATCGCCCCATGACAGGTTCGTGAACCCTTTCATGAACCGGGAGAACTCTTACGCATGACATTTCACACGACCCGTAGACGACTTCTTGGTGCGGCCAGTAGTCTGGCGCTCCTTGGCTCGTTGATGGCCGGTGCCTATACCTCGCAAGCCTCACCGCTCCCACCCGGTGGAGCACTGCCCTATAACAGCGGCCCCGGCAGCACTGCTGCCGCCCAGGGCGGCGCTGCGGCGCACCAGCATTTGACCACCCACTTCTGGGACGCGCTGGAACTGGAACCGCAGGATGCATGGACCAGCCTGCGCGGAGATTTTCAGTGGAACGATGTGGCCGTCAATGCGCGTGTGCAGGAGTGGATCGACTACTACCAGAAAAGTCCCCACAACGTTGCTGAGATCACCGAACGCGCCCGTCCTTGGCTAGCCTGGATCACCCAACAAGTGGAATCACGCGGCCTCCCCGGCGAGATCGCCTTGATCCCGTTCGTGGAAAGCTCCTTTGATCCCAAGGCACGCAGCCACTTTGGCGCCGCTGGACTGTGGCAAATCATGCCGCGTACCGGCGACGCGCTGGGGCTGAAGCGCAACGGTGCCTGGGATGGCCGCAACGACGTCGTGGCATCGACTCGCGCCGCCCTGGACTACATCGAGATGCAGGCCGATCAGTGGTACGAAGGCGATCTGATGCTGTCTCTGGCTGCCTACAACGCTGGCGCTGGTACGGTCAACAATGCCCGCCGCGCCGCGCAGGCAAGAGGCCTGGCCGGAGACTACTGGGACCTCAATCTTCCCGCCGAAACGATGGCCTACGTTCCCAAGCTGATTGCGATTTCTCGTATCATCGATAGCCCCGAGCGCTACGGCGTGACGTTACCTGACATCAGCGGCTCCGCGGCCTTCGCCAAGGTCTCGGTGACAGCTCCCATCTCGCTCAGCAAGGCCGCCGCCCTCGCCGGCGTGACCACCAGCGAGCTGGCCGAGCTGAACCCTGGGCTGAAGTCACGCAACGTCAATCCTCGCCACACCCGTCAAATTCTGGTCCCTGCCGAAAGCGCAGCGACCCTGCGCAGCGCCCTCACCAACATAAACGATGTTCAGGTGGCCAGCGCAGACCCGGCAGACACCCATGTGGTCGAGAGCGGCGAGACCCTCACGCGCATCGCCATGCTCTACTCTGTGTCACCTCGTGATCTTGCCCAATGGAATGGCATCGATAATCCGCAGGCTTTACAACCGGGCCAGCAACTGACACTTTCCGGAAGATAAAGCGGACGCCATTCTGGCGTCCCTCAGGACAAGGATTTCAGCGCGATGCGACAGGTGGCGATTGGCGTGAGCCTCGCGAGCGTGCTGCTGGCCGGACATTGTGCGGCCGCAGACGTGTCTACCGTTCCCACGGTGCATGCCCTACCTCTGTTCGGTGAGCCGGCGCTGCCGGCTGACTTTGACCACCTGCCCCATGCCAACCCCGATGCTCCCCATGGAGGCAGCCTCGTTCGTGCTGCCCAGGGCAGCTTCGACTCGACCAATCCCTTTATCGTGCGCGGCACTCCCGCCTCTGGGCTTACCCAGATCTATGACACCCTGCTGGAGTCGAATCCGGGTGAACCTTTCACCATGTATGGGCTGCTGGCCGAAGGCATCAGGCTCGATCCGGATCGGCGCTGGGTCGAATTCGACTTGCGCCCGGAAGCGCGTTTTCATGACGGTGAACCGGTTGATGCCGACGATGTTGTCTTCAGCTTCCAGACGCTGACCACCCAGGGACAGCCGTTCTATCGCGCCTACTACAGCGACGTTACCAGCGTGACCGCGGTTGATCGCGATACCATCCGCTTTGAACTTGGCGACAGCGAGAGCCGAGAGCTGCCGCTGATCCTGGGGCAGATGCCGATCCTGCCTGAGCACTTCTGGCAAGACCGTGATTTCGAGGCCGTCACCCGCGACGCCTTGCTGGGATCGGGGCCCTATCGTATCGCCGAGGTAGATCCTGGCCGCCGAATCGTCTACGAGCGGGTCGATGACTACTGGGGGTGGCAGGTTCCGGTCAACGTGGGCCGCCACAATATCCAGCGACTGGTGTTTGACTACTATCGCGACCAGACGGTGGCGCTGGAAGCCTTTAAGGCAGGCAACCTCGACTTTCGACTGGAGAACTCCGCCAGCAACTGGGCAACCGCCTACGAGTTTCCTGCGCTCAAGGAAGGATTTGTCAAACAGCTGCAGGTGCACGATGGCCAGCCAGCGGGCATGCAGGCCTACGTGATGAATCTGCGCAAGGACAAGTTTCAGGACGTGCGCGTACGCGAGGCCATCACCATGGGCTTCGACTTTCCATGGCTGAATCAGAATCTGTTCTATGGGGCATACGAGCGCACCGACAGCTACTTCGAGAATTCCGAGATGGAAGCCAGTGGCCTGCCTTCCGCCCAGGAGCTTGCCTTGCTGGAGCCCTTTCGTGACCAGCTACCCGAGCGGGTCTTCACCCAGCCATTGCCCATGGAGCAACCCGAGGCCTTACGCCCACGTCTCGCTCATGCCCTTCAGCTGTTGACCGAAGCCGGCTTCGAAGCCCGAGATGGCACGATGGTCAATGCGCAGACCGGGGAACCGCTCAACATCGAAATCCTGCTCTACAGCACCCAGTTCGAGCGCATTGCTCAGCCGTTGCTGCGCAATCTTGCAAGGCTGGGCATCCAGGGCAACATTCGCACGGTGGATGTCAATCAGTACCTCAACCGCCTACGCAACTTCGATTTCGACATGGTGGTGGGCAGCTATCCACAGTCCCTGAGTCCCGGCAATGAACAGCGCGAGTTCTGGGGAAGCGAGTACGCAGACCGCCCCCAGAGTCGCAACCTCATCGGATTGAAGGATCCGGTCATCGATGCCCTCGTGGATCGTCTTATCGCCGCGGAATCGCGCGAGGCACTGGATACGGCCGCGCATGCCCTCGACCGCGTGTTGCGCTGGGGGTTCTATGTGGTTCCGCAGTTTCACCTGGCCGCACACCGTATCGCGCTGTGGGACAAGTTCGCCTGGCAGGAGCCCTTTCCCGAGTACACGCTCGATCTCAGCGCCTGGTGGGTCGATGGCGAGCGCGAAGAGGCCGTCGAGGCCCGCCAACGCAGCCGCTGAAGGGCTGGCGAGATACCGTCCGCTGGAAGTCCAGCATGAAGGCGGCATAAAGGGGGCGCCGACGTTGATTCGGGCGAGTTGCTGAGTGACGCTCAACGCATCACCGTGGCAGCATGACGAGAACCTGTTCTGCAAGGAAGTGCCGTGGGTGCCTACATACTGCGCCGACTGTTGTTGATGATTCCCACCCTGCTGGGGATCATGCTGCTCAATTTTATGATCGTTCAGGCCGCCCCCGGCGGCCCCATCGATCAAATTCTGGCCCGTTTCGAGGGCTTCTCCAGCGAGGCCAGCACACGCCTGCAAGGCGGAGGTGGCGAGACGCTCACCAGCGGTGAGTCACGCGGTAGCCGCGGGGTGCCCGAGCAGTTCATTGCTCAACTCGAACAGCAGTTCGGCTTCGACAAGCCCGCCCATGAGCGCTTCTTCAACATGATGGTGGACTACGCCACCTTCGACTTCGGCGAGAGCTTCTTCCGCGGTGAAGCGGTCACCACACTGATGCTGGAGCGTCTGCCGGTGTCGATATCGCTCGGCCTGTGGACGACGCTGCTGGTCTATCTCATTTCCATCCCCCTGGGGGTGCGCAAGGCGCTAAAACACGGCTCCGCCTTCGATGTCTGGACATCGGGACTGGTCATCGTGGGATATGCCATTCCGGGGTTCCTGTTCGCCATCCTGTTGATCGTGCTGTTCGCGGGTGGCAGCTACTTCGATGTCTTCCCGCTGCGTGGGCTGACCTCACCGGATTTCGCGGAGCTGGGAACCTGGGGCAAAGTAAAGGACTATCTCTGGCACATTATCCTGCCGGTCAGCGCCTCGGCCATCGGCAGCTTTGCTACCCTGACCATGCTCACCAAGAACAGCTTTCTTGATGAGATTCATCGCCAGTACGTACTGACGGCCAGAGCCAAGGGCGCCGGTGACCGCAGGGTGCTGTACGGTCACGTCTTTCGTAACGCCATGCTGATCATCATCGCCGGCATGCCTGCCGCCCTGATTGGCATCTTCTTCACCGGCTCGCTGCTGATCGAGGTGATCTTTTCCTTGAACGGCCTGGGGCTGCTCGGCTTCGAGGCCGTGATGCAACGTGACTACCCGGTCATCTTCGGCACCTTGTATCTGTATACCCTGATAGGCCTCCTGTTAAAGCTGGTGTCCGACCTGACCTATGTCTGGGTGGACCCTCGCATCGACTTCGACACTCGGGAGTCCTGACCGTGCCGACGCTATCCCCCATCACCCGACGCCGACTCAGCGTATTTCGTCACCAGCGCCGCGCCTGGTGGTCGCTGTGGGTCTTTGGACTACTGTTCGTCCTGAGCCTTGGCGCGGAGCTGGTAGCCAATGACAAGCCGTTGCTGGTGAAGTACCAGCAGGAATGGTATTTCCCGCTGGCCGTGGATTACCCCGACACCGCCTTTGGTGGCTTCCTGCCTACCCCCGCCGACTATCGCGATGCGTTTACCCGGGACGCCATCGAGGCAGACGGCTGGATCCTGTGGGCCCCCATTCCCTACTCCTACGACACCCTGGATATGGCGCTGACCCACCCTGCCCCCTCGCCGCCCGATGCCCGCCACTGGCTAGGTACCGATGACCAGGGGCGGGATGTGCTGGCTCGCGTCATCTATGGCTTCCGCCTGTCGGTCATCTTTGCTCTGGTGCTGACACTGGGTTCTCTCGTGCTAGGCGTGCTGGCAGGCGGCGTGCAGGGCTACTTTGGGGGAAAGGTCGACCTGGTGGGCCAGCGCTTGACCGAAATCTGGTCCGGACTGCCCGTGCTGTTCCTGCTGATCATCCTGGCGAGCCTGGTCGAACCTAACCTGTGGTGGCTGCTGGGGATCATGCTGCTGTTCTCATGGCTCGGCCTGGTGGATATCGTGCGAGCGGAATTCCTGCGTGCGCGCAATCTCGAATATGTCAGGGCGGCAAAGGCCATGGGACTACCGTCGCATCTGATCATGTGGCGGCATGTCCTGCCCAATGCCATGGTCGCCACCCTGACCTTCATCCCGTTCCTGTTCACCGGTGCCATCACCACCCTGACAGCACTGGATTTCCTGGGCTTTGGCTTGCCACCGGGCTCCCCTTCCCTGGGCGAGCTGGTCGCCCAAGGTAAGAACAATCTCCAGGCTCCCTGGCTTGGCATTACCGCCTTTCTGACGCTCGCCATCATGCTGTCATTGCTGGTGTTTATCGGTGAGGGTATCCGTGATGCCTTCGATCCCCGCCACGTGCCCTCCTCGGCAAGCAGCGGAACAGCCCAAGGAAGCGAGACATGAGCAGCGATACGCTACTGACCCTCGATCGCCTCAGCATCGACTTCGACGGACATAATGTCGTCAATGAGCTGTCCCTGGAGGTCAGGCGCGGGGAAACCCTGGCGCTGGTCGGGGAGTCTGGCTCAGGCAAGTCGGTCAGCGCACTCGGCGCCTTCAATCTGCTCTCCGACAATGCCAGCGTCTCTGGGGGGCGCTTCCTCGAGCAGACCGATCTCAGCAGGCTTACACGGGCGCAATGGCAAGGCCTGCTAGGCAACAGAGTCGGCTTCGTCTTCCAGGAGCCGATGACGTCACTCAATCCGCTGCACACGATTGGTCGCCAGTTGGCCGAAACCTTGAGATTGCACCAAGGCATCAAGGGACGTGCGGCACGTGCTCGCTGTCATCAACTACTCGAACAGGTACAGCTTCCCCGCGCGGAAGAGCTACTCGACGCCTGGCCCCATCAACTCTCCGGGGGGCAGCGCCAACGGGTGATGATCGCCATGGCCATCGCCAACGAGCCACAGCTGTTGATTGCCGATGAGCCTACCACGGCGCTGGATGTCACCGTGCAGCAGGATGTCCTTACACTGTTGGCTGAGCTTCGCGATCGCCATGGCATGGGCATGCTGTTCATTACCCATGACTTGAATCTGGTGAAACGCCACGCCGATCGCGTCTGTGTCATGCACCGAGGCGTGGCCCAGGAAACCGGCGATGTCGACGAGGTCTTCAGCGCTCCCCGTAGCCAACATGCAAGAGAACTGCTGGAGGCAGAGCCCGAGGGACAGCCTGCCCCCACCGCAGCAGATGCCAGCCTGCTGATGCGCGCAGAAGGGCTCAGCGTTACCTTCGAGCGCCCGCGGCGGCTGCTGCAACGGGCGCGGCCAGGATTTCAGGCGGTAGCGCCGCTGGACCTCGAAATTGCCGAGGGTGAAACCCTGGGCATCGTTGGCGAGTCGGGTTCGGGCAAGACCACTCTGGCGAGCGCCCTGCTAAGGCTTACCCGCAGCAGCGGGTCCATCCAGTTCGGTGACCAGCGGCTTGATCAGCTGAGCGGCAACGCCCTGCGCAAGCAGCGTCGCCAGCTGCAGATGGTGTTTCAGGACCCCTATGGTTCCCTGTCACCCCGCATGCCGGTGGCCGACATCGTCAGTGAGGGGCTGCGCTACCATCACCCCGAGCTTTCCCCGACAGAAGTTGCCGAGCGGGTTCGCCGAACGCTACGGGAGGTCGAACTGCCGCAAGACGTAGCGCGACGTTACCCCCATGAATTCTCGGGAGGCCAGCGCCAGCGCATCGCCGTGGCCAGAGCCATCATCCTTGAGCCTCGTCTCATCGTGCTGGATGAACCCACGTCGGCGCTGGACCGAACCGTTCAGAAGCAGCTGATTGACCTGCTGCGACAACTTCAGGAGCGACATGGCTTGAGCTACCTGTTCATCAGTCATGACCTGGCAGTAGTGCGAGCCATGGCGCATCGCGTCATGGTACTCAAGGAGGGAAAGGTGGTCGAAGAAGGCCCTTGTGCCGACATCCTCTCCCGCCCAAGCAGTGCCTATACTCGTGCCCTGGTGGACGCCGCCGGACTCTCAACGGGTGACGACCCTCAGTAACGAGCGTCAGGAACGGCCGACGGCAACGGCCGACGGTAACGAACGTCAGTAACGGACGGTAACGAGCGTCAGCTACGAGCGTCAGTAACGATCGGCAGTGACGGCCGGCACTCGCCTACCATGATGTCGCCGTACCACCCCACGGGGGGCGTTCAACGGTGATAGCGGAGTGCCCTGCTCCATCCTGGGATAGACCGCAGCATCATCGCTTGCTGTAAAGGTCGACTTGCCAACGTTTGAAGGGAAAAAGCTCCGTTGTGTTTTCTGCCGCCAAGCAAGATAACGGTATAAAAAGCCAGAAGCGTAAAAAAGCGTTAATGGGAATGTCAGCCTCATCAAGTGAACCAGAGGATACCTCGTTCTATACTGGCCGGATCAGCCGTTACAGGTCCTGCCATGCGCCGCCTTTGTCTTGTTCTCCTCTTCGCCGTCGGGTGGCTCGCCAGTGGGCAGGCACTCAGCGACGCGTTGGCGCTCAATAGCCAATGGGAATACCGTTGGGGCGACTCTCCTCGAGACAGCAGCGGACGCCTCGTCTGGCTAGACGAAGCTGACACCTCCTGGCAACCCCTGGCGGGTGTCGGCAATCCGCCGGGGCGCGGCCACAACAACAGCCTCTGGATTCGACATCAGTTACCTGACGGGGCCTGGCATCAGCCGGTCCTGTTCATCTCCAGCTTGAACCTGGTGGGGGAAGCCTACGTCGACGGCTTGCAGATCTATCGCCATGGCTCACTGGAGGGCGGAGCCGCCGGGAAATTCGCCGGCTGGACCTGGCACGCCATCGACCTGCCAACGCCGGTCGCTGACAAGATGCTGTATCTAAGAATCAAGTCGTCCTACAAGGATATCGGCCTGTGGGGCAAGGTGGTGGTGATGGAGAGGGCCGATGTTCTCCCTACCATCCTGTCGGAGACACGTGGGGAGATCATCATCGCCCTCAGCTGCCTGATCCTTGCTCTACTCGCGCTGATCCTGATCCTGACGCAACCCGAGCGCTGGCGCCTTGGCAGTATCGGGCTATTCTCGCTGGCGGCGGGCTCCATGGTGCTGGCGGAAAGTGATGCCAGCCAGCTACTGCTATTTGCGCCGCTGGCGTGGGATTATGTGGCCGCCTTGGCCTACTTCTCGTTGCCAATCGCCATGGCGCTGATCCTGGAGCACTGGTTCCCGCAGATCCCGCGCAGGGGCCTTCGCCGACTGTGGCTGTGTCTCGTCGGCTATGCGGCCGGAGCACCCGCACTGGCCATGCTGGACATCGTGACCCTACCCACCACGTTTCCGGTCTTCGATATCCTCCTGCTGGCCGCCCTCGCCTACATGTCACGCTGGCTGTTCAGGTACCGCAGGACCTTCGATGGCAACCAGCGTCTGATCGTCGCCAGCTATGCCATCTTCAGCATGGTCACCGTTATCGATATGGTCGTGGCCCACGGTTTTGTGTCCTGGGTGAGCGTTCCTGTGCACCTTGGTGCACTGGCCTTCATCTTCGCCATGGTGGTCATCGCGGCACGCCACTACGCACGCTCGCAGCGCAAGCTGGAGCACCTCAACAACCAGCTGGAGCAAGAGGTCACGGCACGCACCCGACAGCTCGAGACCTACGCCGAGCGTGAGCGTCAGCGGGCCAGGTTGCTCGCCAACGAGCACAGCAAGACGCATCGCCTTGCCAACTTGATCGACTCGCTGCAAGCCTGCACGTCCCTTGAGCAGGCGCTCGACCTTACCCAACGGGCCATGCCGGACATCCTTGCCCCCATGAGCGGGGCTTTCTATCGACCCCAGGACGAACCCGACACCATGCACCTCGAGCTATTCTGGCCCACCAGCCACTGCCCTCCAGCGCGTCTGGATGGCTCGACTATTCCACCGCTGGAGGCACGTGGGGACGACGATCTGCCGGACTTCGAGGACCTGCTTCAGCAAATGCGCAGCGAACGCACCGTGCCGGTGAACGGGACCTCCGTTGATGAGCTGCCACGCTGGACCTTTCCCCTGGATGTCACCGGTCCGGGACGACAGCCCCGTCGCCTCGGCGTGATCTGTGTGATACCCCAGGGCCCTCTCGTGCGTCGACCACAATACTGGGATCGCACCTATCACTTTATCGAGCTTGGAGTGAGCCGACTGGCGCTGGTGCTGTCGAGCATCGCCTTGCAGGAGGAGCTGTCGGCCCTGTCCTACCGGGATGACCTGACCGGGCTCAATAACCGGCGCTACTTCGAGGAGCTATTCGCCCACGAGAGCGCCATATCACTACGTAAGCAAAGTCCGCTGGCGGTGGTTATCCTGGATATCGACCACTTCAAGAAGTTTAACGACCAGCATGGCCATGCCGCGGGCGATAGCGTGCTGGAAGGAGTCGGAAGGATGCTCGCCAACAGCTTCCGTGACATTGACGTGGTGTGCCGGTTTGGCGGGGAAGAATTCGTGGTACTGCTGCCCGGGGCGGCCGCGGAAGATGCTCAACACCGGATGCGCCGAATGTGTGAGGCACTGGCCAGCGCCAGCTTCCGTCATGAAGGAAACAGCCTGGGCACGGTGTCCGTCTCCTGTGGCATTGCCAGCTTTCCTGCCACCACCCAGGATCCCCATGAACTACTGGAACTCGCCGACAAGGCCCTGTACCAGGCGAAGAACGCGGGGCGAGCCAGAATCACTCTGGCCACCCCTCAGTGAGAGCGCTCCCAGCTTTAACAGCCCTTAAAACAGGGCTCGCTCCGCGTCAGTCAGCTCACGCCATTCACCCGGAGCGAGCTCAGGATCCAGCGTCAGTGCTCCAATAGCGTGACGATGTAACGCTTCGACGTGGTTGCCGATCGCGGCGAACATACGGCGGACCTGGTGGTAGCGTCCTTCGACAATGGTCAGTTCGACCTGGCGCGGGCCATGGCATACCAGAGTGGCAGGACGCGTGGGAAGCTCCTCCCCATCCAGCAGCACCCCTTCGGCAAACTGCTCGATCGCTTGCTCGGGATCTTCCAGGTCTCGTGCCAAGGTCACCTGGTAGCGCTTGCCACTGCGGTGACGCGGGGAGGTGATGCGGTGGGACCACTGGCCGTCATCACTCAATAACAATAGCCCGGTGGTGTCGACATCCAGTCGCCCCACCGGCTGGAGCCGTTCTGCCTTGGGTAGATCAATGGCGTCCACCGCTCGCGGGTACAGGCCTCTCCTGGCCGTACACTCTACGCCAACAGGCTTGTGCATCATGATGTAGCGCAACCCCACTAGCGCCAGCGGCTGGCCTTGCCAACTGACGCTGTCATCCTGCGCTAACTGGCGCGCGGCCTTCTTCTCTACTTCCCCGTTCACCGTGACCTCCTCGCGCATCAGCGCACGCTTGGCAAGGCTGCGAGTGAGATCGGTGGTTTCGCTGAGAAAACGGTCAAGGCGCATCAGTAGGTCTCATGGTCAAGGGTAAAATCGTCGGCATCTTGCCATGCCGGGAACTTCTCGCGAAAGGCCGACAGCGCTTCCCTGTCGAGCACACCGGTCCGGACGAAGGCTCGATCACGGGGCTCATCGATCAGCGCATCTCCCTTGGCATCAATCAGCATCGAGTCTCCGGCATAGCTTAACCCCTTGGCGTCCTCGCCCACACGATTGACGCCGATCACCGCGGCCAGGTTTTCCACCGCCCGCGCCTGCAGCAATACGCGCCATGGGTGACGCCGCGGTGCTGGCCAGTTGGCCACACACAGCAGGGCATCATATTCGAAAGGTGCACCTTGGGTTGCCTGCTGCCGCAACCAGACCGGGAAGCGCAGGTCGTAGCAGACGCTCAGCAAGATACGAAATCCGTTGAGCTCAACGATGACCCGCTCACGGCCCATGTCATAGCGCTCATGTTCGCCCGCCATACGGAACAGATGCCGCTTGTCATACCAGTGCAGGCCACCATCGGGTTGCGCCCATATCAGACGGTTGAGATAGCGCCCTTCATCCACTATTGCGACGCTGCCGGTCATCACACAGTCACGCTGCTTGGCCTGTTCACGCAGCCACTGGACCACCTCGCTGGTTGCCATGGGCTGTGCCATGTCGCGGGAATTCATGGTAAACCCGGTGGCGAACATCTCGGGAAGCACAATCATGTCGGTTTCCCGGCCACCCAGATCGGCCAAGGTGTCTTCGAGCATCCGGCAATTGCTGGAGGGGTCTTCCCAGCGCAGGTCGCACTGAACCAGAGTGGTACGCAGCTGTGACATGGTGATCTCGTCAGTGAAGTTCGTCTGCCTAGACTAAACGACATCGCCGCCGAGACCAAAGCCACCATGCCGCCGACAAGAGTGTGCTAATGTGGCTGGCCGATGCACGCCCTGCATCGATCCCTATCCTGTGTTATGGACGCTCTTTCGATGAAAGGACTCTCCCCCGCTACCGGATCACTCCAGGGTGTCGGTTTTGCGCTTCTCGCCTACGGCATGTGGGGCACCTTCCCCCTGTTCTTCGCCTTGTTCGATGGGGTCAGCGCGCTGGAGATCCTGGCCCATCGCGTGATCTGGTCGTGCCTGTTCCTGGCCCTGGTCATTACCCTGCTAAAGCGCTGGGGGGCCATCGCCCGACTGCGCCACGCGCCGCGCCAGTGGCTGCCAGCGATGGCCTGCGCGCTGTTGATCGGGCTTAACTGGGGGCTTTACATCTACTCGGTCGAGACACATCGGGTCCTCCAGGCCAGCCTGGGCTATTTCATGACGCCGCTGGTCAATGTGATGCTCGGGGTACTGGTCCTGAAAGAGCGGATCACGCTGGTCCAGGGCGTCGCCATCGCCCTGGCCGTGGCCGCCATCTCACTTCAGCTGTTCCAGTTGGGGTCGTTGCCCTGGCTGAGCCTGAGTCTTGCCGCCTCGTTTGGCACCTATGGCTTGCTGCGCAAGCAGCTGGCCTTTGATGGCCTGTCGGGGCTGTTTCTCGAGACCCTGCTGCTGCTGCCGTTGGCGCTACTGCTGCTGCCGCTGCAGCCAAGCCACTTCATCCCTGAGCTCATTGCGGCTCCCCCCTATACGACTGCCTTGCTGGTCGCCTCCGGTGTGTTGACCGCCCTACCCTTGCTGGCGTTTGCCGGGGCGGCGAGACGGCTGACCCTGAGCACCCTGGGCTTCTTGATGTACCTGAACCCAACGCTTCAGTTCCTGATTGCGCTATGGGTGTTCCATGAACCCATCGTGCCGGCGCAGCTGACGACTTTCGCGTTAATCTGGATCGCACTATTGCTCTACTCGTGCTCAAGCCTGTTTCAGCCCCGTCGATCCACCAGGTAGGCTAGCCTGTTGACCGACGAGGGACGCTGCAGGCAGGTGCCGTACACGTCTGCCACTTCCCCCAATTCCATTGGCGGAGCAAAGAAGTATCCCTGACCTTCCTGGACGCCTAGCATCACCAGCCAACTGGCATCTTCAATGGTCTCGACACCCTCGGCCACCACGCACAATTCCATGCGGTGACAAAGCCCGACCAGGGCCGCATAGGCCTGACGGGCTTGATCGAAGCGACGTGCGGCATGCAGCAAGGAGTAGTCCAGCTTGATCGACGTCAACGGCAGTCGCTGCAACAAGTTGAACGCGGTGTAGCCTGAGCCAAAGTCGTCCAAGGCGATGCCAATGCCACGCTCCCGTAGCGCCAGCATCTGACGCTGCACCTGCTCGACATCGTCGACATTTTCATGTTCCACCAACTCAAGCTCCAGACATTCGGGTGCAATCCCGCGTAGCGCCAGCTGCTGTGACACGTAGTCAGGGAAGTCTTCAGCCAGCAGGCTGCTGAGATGCACGTTGACGGAGACACAGTGCAACCACTCCGTCGGGGCCACCAATGAAGCGAGCCAGTCCAGCGCTTGCTTGATCACCCAGCGGTCGAATCGCTCGGCCAAGCCCAGCATCAAAATGACCGGCAAGAAGTCCGCTGGTGGTATGTCTCCGGCCTCGGGGTGTCGCCACCGAATCAGCATCTCGACCCCCACCAGGGAGCGGTTGGGCGGGGCCAGTTTGGGTTGAGCCACCAGCCGCCACTGGGTGTCGGGTTCTTCGATCAAGACACCGACCTGGCGGCACAGCCAGCGTAGATGGGTTTCCTGGTAGGGACCAGCGGCCACCACCCGCAGTATCGGGCGCACCCAGCCTTCTGCTTCCAACCGTTGCATGCCCTCATCGAGGGCGCTCAGGCAGGCGTTCAGGTTACTGGTATGCGCAGGCACCAGGGTCACACAGGCATACCAATGCAACACCTTTTCATTCGCCGCCTGCTGTCGCTTGCACACCAGCGCCAGATAGCTATCGAGCTGTGACTCAACGTCCGGACCGTGAACGTGTGCAGGTATGGCACCGATGATGCGCTCATCCTTTCCGATATACAGGCGCCAGCCCTTGGGCAGGTGCGCAGAAAGAGCATCCAGACTGGAACGTAACAGTGCCTCGAGACACATGTTGCCCAGGCGCCGCCGATAGCGGATCACTTCCGGCGCAGCGAGCAGGAATAGCCATTCGATCTCTGCACAGCGAAGGCCTTGATAGTCTGATTCGAGGGCCATCCGCGTGGGCAGCTGGAAACGATCATCCACCATCAGGCGGCGACGTCGCCTGAGCGATGAAAAGCGAGACAGCAGCAGCATGACCGCCACCAGCAGGCCGGTCAGGGTGACCGCCACCATTCCCACGACCGCCTGCTGATAGCCGCGGGTCAGCTGTTCCAGACGCCCCCTGACACCGACCCATTGAAAGGCGACATGTTCCTTACCATCGAACAGCTGATACCAGCGTGCATGGATAAGATAGCGCTGTGCCATGATCGAGGAGCTGGCGGGCACCAGCTCAAACGCTGGCGTCAGCGCGACTTCCACCGCCGCGTGGGCCAGGAACTCGATATCAAGGATGGCGCCACCGGCGCACCCCACCGCCATCTGAAAGGCAAAATGGCAGAACACGGGTACCTTCTGTCGGGCCAGCGCCTCAAGCCGCTCCGCCGTGCTGCCCGGCCCTTCGTTCCAACCGGAGTCACGCCCGCCCTGCATGTAAAGCCGTGTCCCGGGCGGACTGCGCGCAAGTCGGTCGAGGACGAGCTCGGGCGTCCAGCCGTGGATGACATCCACCAGCTGGACATCGCGCACACTGCCGACCACCTCGGTCATGTCATCAATGACGTTGTAGGCGTGCTCCGTATTTTCCCCCAGCAAGATCAGGTGCAATGGCGCGCCAAAGGTATCCACCAACATGTTCAGGGACTGGGCCATGACGGGATAGGACTTCAAGGACTTGACGCCTGCAGCTTCGGCTTCGACCCTGAGCAGGTCATCGTTCAAACCCAATGCCACCACCTTTTCGGGCCATGGTAGAGCATCTCTATAGCGAAGATAGAAGGCCATGGCCGGGTCATCGGTGAGAATCAGACTCCCCCTGGGATCCAGGCTGGCCTGCTGCAGTCTCGCTAACAGCGCTTCATCGGCCAGGTGCCCGGGCAGACGCAGCGCATCAAGATACTCCACCTGGAACCGGCCGGCCGTCGCCGTCTCGTGAGCAAAGCGTGCTTCCACGCTGGCCACGATATCGTCGTTCCAGCGATACCCCTGATGATAGGACGTCAACAGCAGCAGCGAGGCGTCACCCGCGGCCTCATTGGCGCGTGACGGGGCAGGACTTACCGCCAGCAGCAACCCGGCCGCCCACAGGACGACCAGCAGCATGATCCGACGTCGCCCTAGCCGTGTCATTGCTGAGGTGACTGACATGGAGACAAACTCCGTTAGTCCACTGCAAGCAGCAAAGCGGCCTGCTTAGAGCCGGTCCATCGACAGGATCAGCGAGAGAGGGGCTAGCCACACAAGACCTATCCACACAAGACGGCTCGTGGTGCCCTGTCATGAGCTTAGGGCCCACGACCACCAATCTCGCACTCTCATCCGAGGTAACGCTGATCATCAAAGGGGATAGCCGTCAGCCGAAAGGCCAATGGTGACGCCGTCATTCGCATCAGACTTTGACGTCGTACCCACAACTGCGCACCATCTGAGCTCACCCAGGAGTCTTGCCTACCATGCCCCTACCCCATTTACTGCTGGTCGGTGCCGGCCACGCGCACCTTTATCTGCTGAGACAGAACGCGCTGCTGAAGCGTTTTCGAATCACCTTGGTGGACCCAGGTGGGTTTTGGTATTCAGGTCTCGCCAGTGGGGTGCTGGCCGGCGACCACAGGCCTTCGCAAGACCGTATCGACCCCGCGCTGCTTTGCCGCCAGAACGGCGTGGACGTCATACGTGCCAGGCTCGTGGCACTTGACCATGAGCAACAGCGAGGAATGATGAGCAATGGCTCCTGGCTATCCTTTGACTACCTCAGCCTTAACCTGGGCTCGGCCCCTCTCGCTCCTCTGCCAGTGCATTCGACGACGAAAGGTTCACCTCACTATTGGCCAGTCAAGCCGATACCGCGCCTGTTGCAGTGTCGGCGCAGCCTGGAGCGACGCTTTCATCATCTGCCTCTGAGCCTTCACGTGCTCGGCGCTGGCGCCAGCGGCATTGAAGTCGCCTGCGCGACCAGGGCGCTAGCCCGCCGGCACGGGGTAGCCGACATGGCGCTGCCCATTCACCTGCACCATCGCGGTAACGGCCCCCTGGCACAGGCGTCCGCGGGCGCACAGCGCTATGTCCGTGACTGTCTCGATCGGCGCGCCATCACGCTGCGGGTCCATCCCCGCGCAGAGACGACCTCACTGCCCCCGCTGGACGATGACGAGGCCAGCGATATCATCGATGCCAGGGGCCTCGCTCCGCCCCACAACCTGGCCCATCTGGGCCTCCCCACCCTAGCGGGACGCGGCATCGCGGTAGCGGCTGACCTGAGGATCGACGGCAGCACCACCCAGTTCGCCGCGGGCGACTGCGCCGCCATCATCGACCAGCCGCTGCCACGTCTTGGGGTGCACGGCGTGCGACAAGGACCCATTCTCGCGCACAACCTGCTGGCCAGCCTCGCCGAGGAGCCACTCAAGCGTTACCATCCCCCAAAGCGGGCACTATCGATCATCAACCTGTGCCATGGCGAGGCCTTGGCTCTCTACGGGTCATACTGGTGGGGCGGACGACTCGCCAGTCGCTGGAAGCGGCATCTGGACATGGGGTTCATGCGGCGGACCAGGGTTCCGGTGTAACCTACATCCATGGACGATGAGGGCCGATCAGACAAGTCGCTACGCCGCCACTTCACCAAGACCAGGACGTCAATCTGCCCATGCTCAAGCGCTACATTCCTATCCTGGCCTGGCTGCCACACTATACGCCGCGACTGTGTGGGAGCGACCTCCTGGCAGGGATCATCGTCACTGTCATGGTGATTCCCCAGTCACTCGCCTATGCCATCTTGGCTGGACTTCCCGCGGTCGTCGGACTCTACGCCAGCCTGCTGCCGGCGGTGGCCTACGCCGTGCTCGGCACCAGTCGCTCTCTCGCCGTTGGCCCGGTCGCCATCATCGCTCTGATGACGGGGGCGGCGCTGTCCAATGTGGCAACCCAGGGGACATCTGCGTATGTCGAAGCCGCCTTGGTCCTGGCCCTGCTGTCCGGCCTCATGCTCACGCTGATGGGCTTTCTGCGTCTTGGCTTCTTCGCCAATTTCCTGAGCCACCCGGTCATCGGAGGGTTTCTGTCGGCGTCAGGCCTGCTGATCGCGATCAGCCAGCTATCGCACTTGCTCGGCATTGATGCCGGCGGCTACACCGCATTGGCGCTGATCACCCATCAGGTACAGCAGTTGGACCACATCAACTGGCCGACCCTGGCGGTAGGCGCCTCGACCCTGCTGTCGCTATGGCTGATGCGCGGATACGGCGTGGCCGCCCTGACCGCGCTGCGGCTACCTGAGGGCCTGGCCAGGTTGCTGGTCAAGGCGGGTCCGGTGGTGGCGGTGGTAGTGACGACGCTCCTCAGCTGGCAGCTTGACCTGGCCCGCTACGGGGTCGCCACCGTAGGTCAGATCCCCGCTGGCCTACCCTCCCTCGCCATGCCGAACATCGATCTGCCGCTATGGCACGCGTTGCTGGTACCCGCCATGCTGATCAGCGTGGTGGGCTTCGTCGAATCGATCTCCATGGCCCAGATGCTGGCCGCCAAGCGCCGTGAGCGTATCGCACCCAACCAGGAATTGATCGGCCTGGGGGCAGCCAATCTGGCCGCTGCCTTCAGTGCGGGCATGCCAGTCACGGGAGGACTGTCACGCACGGTCATCAACCAGGAGTCCGGTGCCCGCACGCCCATGGCTGGACTGTTTGCGGCGCTTGGCATTGGTACGGTGACCCTGGCATTGACGCCGCTGCTCGAGTACCTGCCGATTGCAACGCTTGCCGCGACCATCACCGTGGCGATTCTCACGCTGGTGGACCTTCCACTGCTGCGTCAGACCTGGCGCTACTCACGCAGCGACTTTTCAGCGTTGGCGGTGACCATGCTGCTGACCCTGGTGGAAGGTGTCGAGGCCGGCATCATCGCGGGGGTCAGCCTGTCCATTGCCTTGTTCCTGTATCGCACCAGCAAGCCCCATAGCGCTATCGTGGGGCGCATCCCCGGCAGCGAGCATTTTCGCTCGGTCACCCGTCACGAGGTCGAGACTGTCAGTCACCTGGCGCTGTTTCGCGTCGATGAAAGCCTGTACTTCGCTAACGCACGTTATCTGGAGGACACGCTCTACTCGCTGGTAACCCAACGCCCGGAGCTCAGCGATGTCGTGCTGATCTGTTCCGCCGTCAACCTGATCGACGCTTCCGCGCTGGAGAGCCTTGACGCCATCAACGCCAGACTCAAGGACTCACGGGTCACGCTGCACCTGGCCGAGGTCAAGGGGCCGGTCATGGACCGTCTGAAGCATTCCGACTTCCTCGATGCCCTGACCGGGCGAGTGTTTCTCAGCACCTTTGCGGCCTGGTCCGAACTGCGGCGCCCGCGAGACTGAGACACTCTGAACCAGCCCCCTGAACGACACCCGGGCCAATGCCTAACCCGTCGGCACACCCAAGGCCTTAGGCGAATGTCGAGCGCTGCGCCATTCAGGTAAGATGGCGGCGTGATACATGGACGGGCCACGAGATGGAAGACTCACCCAAGCAGAACCTCGCCATCAGCGCCTACCGCTGGCTGAAGCAAGACATTATTCGGGGCACCTTCGCGCCCGGGGAAAAACTCCTCATGGCGGGACTCAAGGAGCGTTATGAGCTGGGCGTCGGTCCCTTGCGGGAAGCGCTCTCCCAATTGGTCGCTGATCGCCTGGTGGTGGCGATCAGCCAGCGCGGCTATCGCGTAGCCCCCATGTCCCTGGCGGAGCTGGCAGATCTCTACGACGCCCGTGCCCAACTTGAGGGACTGATGCTCGAACTGGCCATTCAGCGTGGCGATGATCGCTGGGAAGCCAATATCATTGCCACCGCCCATACCCTGGCCAAGGTGGAAAGCGTCAGCTCCTCTGATGAGCTGCTGGATCTGTGGGACAAGCGCCACAAGGCGTACCACAGTGCCATTGTGGCCGGCTGCAACTCACCTCACCTGATGCAGGTGCGCGAAGCACTGTTCGACCAGGTAGAGCGCTATCGACACCTGTGGCTGCGCGAGACCGTTTTCTCGAGCCAGGCCCTGGCCGCCAAACGCGATGAGCACGCAGCACTGACCGAGGCAGTGCTGTCACGACACACGCAGAAAGCGCGACAGATGATGCGGGACCATTTGATGACCCCGGTACCCATCATCACCGACGTGATGGCCAAACGTGGACTGAGCTGAACCCTGACTCCCCCCGACTGGGCCGGCGCTGTTACCTCGGAGGTGAGGAAGACAGCGGCGGCTGCAAGGTCCATCATCGCTAGGGACGCGCTGCGTGCATCAGCTGAGCGGCGAAAGGCGCCCGCAGCGCAGAATCCGGAGCCTAGGCGGTAGAGATGGGGAGTTCGAGCAGCGCGTAACGCAGCGAATCGGCGGTGCAGGCATTCATTGTTTCCTTAGGGCTTGTCACCGCAGTGTCATCGGGTAATCCTATGCTTTCCATGAACATGTATGACGCTTGCGTCGCCACCGGAGAGACATCATGCCCCACTTACTGAGATTTTCACGGGAGCTGGAGGCTCGCCTGGACCTACTGGCAGAGCGCACGGGCATGACCAAGGCGGCTCTGATCGAGCGTCTGGTCAGCGAGGGTGCCGAGGTACTTGAGGCAGAGCTGGCACAGCACGGCGCCGGCAGCGAGCGCGCCGAACGCTCCATTGATCAACTGCTGCGAGAAAGCGGGCTAGGCGCCTGACCTTTCGCCAGCGTCGTCCTTTCCCGGGACTCTTGCGCTCGCGCCAGAGCGGCACGGGGGTCTCGGGGATAGTAGCGTTCGGGCTGACGGGCCACATGGGGGAAGAACCGGGTATCCTTGTACGGCATCTTCATGAATCCTGAGATGCCCAACCCTTCTATCAGTTTCACCGCATCCACAATATCTTCCAGACAGTCCCTGAACTGCTGCTCTCTCGACGGATCCAGCAATCGGTAGTGATGATGAATTTTCAGGTGTGAAGGCAGCACCTCGAAGATGATCATTCCGGTGTGATGAATATCATTGAGCGCCTGCAGCGAACTGATGATGGCGTCGGGTAACACCAGTAGCTCTTCAGGATCGGGACCATCTTCAAAGTAGCTGTGCAGGCGAGAGCGATCCTCCAGCTCAGGGACGGCACTGACCTCGTAGGACAGGGCAAGCCCCGGGTCCACCACGAAAGGATGTTCGGGAGAGCTGCGTTCCAGATGCAAGGTGTCTCTTGCGTTGAACAGACAGCTTTTAAAGATGCCCCGGCGGTGTATCGCGCGCGCCAGCGTGACCATGTTGTTGACGGCGGCCACGAACGCCACTTTCACCTGCGGGTCATGTACGTTCAGCGACGAGTCGATGTAGACGCCATCCGCTTCCCAACGAACGGCGAGTCCTCCCACGACAGGGTATTTGCCCAGCCGGCTGACCGCTGCCAGAAACGCCTTCTCTGTCTCCCCCATGCCCTGCATGAAATTACGGTAGTAGCGGTCAAGCTGGACGTCGTTGACGTCGGCCAAGGTCTCCTCGACCCCCTCTTCCCGCAGAAAGGCCTTGCGTGAGCTGTAGACCACCGTGTCAATCTCCCGTCGGGCGGGACGACTCCACACCGGCACCAGCGGTGATTCCTGTGGCAAAGGGAGCTCCAGCATGACCAGGCGTCCCATCCGCGGCATCTCGGCGATAAAGTGATCACCCGCCTTGAGCCTGACCTCTGGGTCAGGGTCGAGCATGCCATCCAGGGTCCTGGCAAACTCCATCGGAAGACCCAACGAGGTCGCCGGAATAGCGCGATGACCAAACCGGCAGGATTGTGCGGACGCCAGCGCATACAGGGTCCCGGCGGCGCCCTGCTCGTCAAATCGCGGCGATGACAGGGCACCTCCCAGCTGCTCTTCACCGATGAAGTAGACGTCGCCTAGACGGGCATTGGTCTGCTGCAGGTTGTCTGACATCAGTTCCATCACATTGGCGCTGACAAACTGGCGTCGGGCATCCAGCTGAGCAAAGACCGAAGAGCCCCAGTCGATCAGCGCCACCGTCTCGTCGCGGGCATCGAAGACCAGGTTGGAGGGTTTGATATCGCCATGCACGACTGGCCGCCGTGGCGCCCCCGCGGGAGATGTCTCCCGTCGCAGCTCACGCAGGATATCGGCCAGCTGAGTGGCAATCCGTATCACCAGACGCGGCGACAGGCGCCCATGTTGCAGCGAGACTTCTTCGAGATTGATACCTGGTGCACGTTCCATCACCAGGATGGGCTGATGACGCACCCGCTGATAGGCCACCAGGGCAGGCACTCGGGGATGGACCACCTGCTCAAGCATGAAGGCTTCTTCCTCCAGCCTGTCCTGCAGGTGCTGGGGCAAGGTTACCCGGGTGAACTTGAAGACGTAGTGGTGCTGTTCGGCGCTGATGCCGGCGAAGACAAACCCGTAGGCCCCCTTGCCGATCAGCTCGATCTGTCGATAGCCCAGCTGCTCCAGCTGCTGCTGACACAGCGCGACCCATTCCTTCAGCTTGCGTGCATCGTCCTGACTCAACAGGTAGATGGACTGATCTTCCGGAATGTAGAACTGCTGCAACGGTGCTGGGGCCATGGTGCTTCCTCCACCCTACCCCAGGCGCCAGACGCGCCTCACGCCTGGCCCCAGGTAGCCTACAGTGAACCTGATCAGGCCAGGTGCAGCAACATGCTTTCAGGGTCTTCAAGATACCCCTTCCAGGCGTTGCAGAAGCGTGCAATGGTGCCACCGTCAAGCAAGCGATGGTCGCCCGCCCAGGTCGCCGTCATGATGGCGCGCCGCGTCACATTACCCGCGGCATCAAAACGCGGTAGCCACTGGGTCTTGCCGATGGCAACAATCGCAGACTCGGGTACGTTGATGATAGGCGCCGCATAGGTGCCCCCGATCGCGCCAATGTTGGAGATACTGATGGTCCCGCCCTTGAGATCTGACGCGGACACGCGCCCTTCCCGCGCCGCGGAGGTAAGTCGCTGTACCTCACCGGCAATCTCGAGCAGCGTCAGGCGTTCACAGCCCTTGATGTTCGGTACCATCAAGCCGGCCTTGCCATCTACCGCCATGCCCACATTGCACTGGCTGGGGTAAAGAATCTGGGTGACCTGATCATCAAGTCTCGCCTGCACAATCGGGTAGTCCTTCAATGCCAGCGCCAGCGCCTTGATGAAGAATGGCATCACTGTCAGCCGTATCTCTTGCTTCTCCGCGACAGATTTCAACCTCTCACGCAGCGCCAGAAGCTCGGTGACATCGATCTCCTCCCCATACTGAAAATGGGGAACCGTGCTGGCCGCCGTGACCATCTGCTTTGCCATGGCTGCACGCACGCCGCGCAATGGCTCGCTGCGCTCCACCGCCGACGACTCAGAGCGGTCCGCTTGGACGGGCTGATGCGAAGCGTCACGGTGTTGCTTGTCGTCCACCTGCTGCCCCTGCTCCAGGAAGGCCAGTACATCATGCTTGAGCACCCGACCGTCGCGACCACTGCCTGGCACCTCTTCCAGACGAAGTTGGTGCTCCCGCACCAGCCTGCGCACTGCCGGACTGGCCGGCACTCGGCCGAAGGCTCCGCGCCCAGCACCCCGCGCTTCATGAGCGCGCTGCTCGCGAGTGGCCGCGCCAGCGATGGTTGCTGATGCGCTCGATCCCTCAGCGGTGGGCCGGGACTCGGCGCTGTCAGCGGGAGCTGCCTGCGCGGCTGGCCCAGCAGGCCCTTCTTCCACGCCATCGGCAAGATACCCGAACAGCGGCGCATGTACCTTCGCCATGTCGCCCTTCTCTGCATACAGCGCCTCGACCACACCGTCCTCGGGGGCGGTGATCTCGACCATGGCCTTGTCGGTCATGACGTCGACCAGGCGCTGGTCTTCACAGATCGAGTCACCGACGGCCACGTGCCATTCGACCACCTCACATTCGACGATGCCCTCACCAATGTCCGGCAGCACAAAGTCCACCCGGCGTCTGTTCGACGCTGTGGCAGCAGGCGCAGTCTCTGCGGAGCAGGCCGCGTCCTGCTGTCCATTGAGCGCATCGCCACCCGCCTCGTCGGCATCGCCAGCAGCAGCCTCCGAGTCACCCTGATAGGCAAACAGCGGGGCATGAACACGCGCCATTTCCCCTTTTGCCACATGCAGGCGAGTGACCACGCCAGCCTCGGGAGCGGTAATCTCCACCAGCGCCTTGTCGGTCATGACCTCGACGACCGGCTGATCCTCTTCGATGCGATCGCCCTCGGCGATCTTCCACTCCATGACCTCACACTCGACGATCCCTTCGCCGATGTCAGGAAGCTTGAATTCCGTCATTTCGTGACTCTCCCGGCGCCGTCTCAGTAGTGGAGTGAGGCGGTGATGGCTTCATAGATCTTCAAGTGATCGGGCAGGTACTCTTTCTCTAGGATCAGCGGAAATGGCGTATCCAGCCCGGTCACCCGTCGAATCGGCGACTCCAGATAGAGGAAGCAGCGCTCCTGGATCGTCGCCGCAATCTCGCCGGCGAAACCACCGGTGCGAGGCGCCTCATGGGTAATCACCAGCCGGCCGGTCTTGAGCACGGATTCGACCACCGTGTCCTCATCCCAGGGAAGAATGGTGCGCAGGTCAATGACCTCACAGGAGATGCCTTCCTTCTCTGCCATCTCGACCGCACGCTCGATGACCTCCATCTGGGCGCCCCAGCCCAGCACTGTGACGTCGGCTCCCTCCTTGATCACCTCAGCCTCCCCGATAGGCAGCTGATAATCGCCTTCAGGCACGTCACCGGTCGAGGCGCGATACAGGCGCTTGGGCTCGAAGAACAGCACAGGATCCGGATCCCGGATCGCAGCCAGCAGCAGTCCCTTGGCCTCATAGGGATTACGGGGTACGACAATCTTTAACCCCGGGGTGTGGGCGAAATAAGCCTCAGGGGACTGGGAGTGATAGAGCCCGCCTGAAATGCCGCCGCCGTAGGGAGTCCGAATGGTCATCCCACCGACATTGAACAGGTCCCCCGAACGAAAGCGAAACTTGGCCGTTTCATTCACTATCTGGTCGAACGCCGGAAAGATGTAGTCGGCGAACTGGATTTCGGCCACTGGCACCGAGCCCTGGGCAGCGAGACCGTTGGCAAAGCCGATGATCCCCTGCTCGACCAGCGGGGTGTTGAAGCAGCGCGCCTTGCCGTACTTTTCCTGCAAATGACTGGTGGCACGGAAGACCCCGCCAAAGCCTCCCACGTCCTCGCCGAAGCACAACACGTTGTCGTCTTCGGCCATGGCAATGTCGAGTGCCTGGTTGATGGCCTGCAGCATGTTGATGGTAGGCATGTCAGTCTCCTCCCTGGCTGTCATCATCCTGGCCTAACGCAGGATCCAGGGAACGTGCTCCCCGGGGGTACGCATCGGGATAGCGACGGACGTGCCGCTTCAACTCATCAAGCTGACGCTGCAAGGCAGGCGTCACATCGGCATATACATCGGTGACCATCGAGTCGATGGGAGGTGGCGGCCGCTTCTCGGCGCGCTTCATGGTGTCGAGCACCTCACGCCGCAGTTCGTCCTGCAGCGCCTTCTCCTGCTCTTCGTCCCACCAGCCCTGGGCTTCGAGCCACAGCTGCATGCGACGGATAGGATCCTTGGCGCGCCAGGCGTCCTCTTCCTTGCGCGAGCGGTAGCCGGAGGGATCATCCGAAGAACTGTGGGCCGCCAGACGGTAGGTCATGGCTTCGATCAATACCGGCTTGTTGTCTTCCACCGCGATCTTTCTGGCCAGCTCGGTGGCCCGGTAGACCGCCAGCACATCATTGCCATCGACCCGGATCACATGCATGCGATAACCCAGCGCACGAGGTGCCACCCCATCGGCGGCAAACTGTTCGACGGATGGGGTAGAGATGGCATAGCCGTTATTGCGGCAAAAGAAGATGACCGGCGCTTCATGCACTGCAGCCATATTGAGGGCTGCGTGGAAGTCGCCCTCTGACGCGGCACCCTCACCAAAATAGACAATGGTGCACAGGCCATCGCCGGCCAATTTTTGCCCATAGGCAAAACCCGTGGCTTGGGGGATCTGAGTCGCCAGCGGCGACGAGATGGTCATGTAGTGCAGCTTGCGCGACCCATAGTGGATCGGCATCTGGCGTCCCTTGCCATAGTCCAGCTCGTTACCGAACAGCTGATTCATGAACTCATCAAAACTGAACCCTCGGTACATCAGAGCGCCCTGCTCCCGGTACTGGGCCATGATCATGTCGGCGTCATCCAGGGCCGCGGCACTGCCGATGACAGCGGCTTCTTCCCCGGTGCATTGCATGTAGAAGCTGAGGCGTCCCTGGCGCTGAGCTGCCAACATACGCTCGTCGAGAACCCGTGTGGCCAGCATGGCACGATAGATGCGCAATGCCTGGTCACGCTCCAGTGCCGGGCCTTCGGCGCCGTCGTACAGGGTGCCGTCCTGAGAAAGAACGGCATAGGTCGCAATCGAATATTCGTCGCCAGCCAGAAAGTCCGGGCTGTGCGTTTGTGCGGTCGTTGTCATCGCGCTGTTCCTTTGCCCCTTATGGGGGCAGTGTTGTCGTTATTTCTTCCCCCTACCAGGGGATCGCCCATAGTGGGGTCAACGCACGTTGTTGACGTTAACGTAAACTGATTCACGTGACTAGCCACGACTTTGGTCGAAAATCTAGGCGATAACAGCGGTCGCTAGCGTGATAGCCAGAACATCATGCTGGGAACCACCCAGCCTTCAGCAATAGCTCCGGCAGCCTACGAACAGACGCACCGTCCAAACAGCCTGCAAGGCAGGCCGTCGGTGCGCCAGCGGGAGAAGAACGTCGAACGGCAGGGAAACGTCTAACGAGCGTAGAACGTCTAACGCGAGGAAAGTCGTGCGAACACGCTATCGACTGCCAACGCCAGCAGTGCGATCAACAAGGCACCCTGCACGATGTAAGCCGTATTGCCGTTCACGATGCCAGAGATGATGGGATCACCGAGGTTGCTCGAACCGACCGTGGCTCCCAGGGCTGCCGTCGCGATATTGATCGTCACGGAGGTGCGAATACCCGCCAGGATGACCGGCGCAGCCAGCGGAAGCTCCACCTGGCGTAGGATTTGGCCGCCGGTCATGCCCATCCCTCGGGCCGCCTCCAGTACCGAAGGTGAGATACCCTCGATACCGGCCAGGGTGTTACGCACGATGGGCAACAGACCGTAGAGCAACAGCGCCACCACGATGGGCAAGGTGCCGAAGCCAAGTACCGGTACCGCCAGCGCCAGCACCGCTACGGGGGGGAACGTCTGGCCCAGCGATGCCACTTGCGCGACCAGTGGCAGGAACTCTCGCCCGGCCGGGCGAGTCACGGCAATCGCGCCTAGCACGCCCAACAGCGTGGCCAACGCAGCTGCGATGGACACCACCAACAAATGACGGCCCAGCAAGACGAGAAAGTCCACCCGAGCGTAAACCACGTCTCGGCTGTCGGGCTCAAGCCAACGAAAGACGGGTTCGAACAAGGACATCGCCAGACAGCCAACCAGCAATAGCGCGCACCATACGAAAGGCATCAGCCAACGTCGTGTCAGGACATCAGTCATTGACGCGGGCTCCCACCAGGCGCCGGAAGTTAAGCTCACCGATCGGGATGTCGTCGTCATCGACAACCGCCAGCCGCTCGACTCGCCGCCACAGCATGACCGACAGTGCCTCGCGAAGCGAAGCGGTCTGATCGATGCGTTCACGCGCCACCCCACCTGCCCCAAGGGGCACCATTCGCTCGCTGACGGGCAACAGCGCAGCCTCTTTGAGACCTCGATCTTCCCCACCCAACAGCGAAGCGACAAAATCATTGGCAGGCTCGCGCAGTAGCTGCAGCGGATGGCCCTGCTGAACGATGCGACCTTCATGCATCACCACCAGGCGATCCGCCAGCCGCAGCGCCTCATCCATATCGTGAGTCACGAAGACAATGGTCTTGCCCAGCCGCGCCTGGAGATCCCGCAGCTCCAGCTGCAGTGTCTCCCTGGTGATCGGATCCAGGGCGCCAAAGGGTTCGTCCATCAGCAGAATGTCCGGGTCCGCTGCCAATGCCCTGGCCACGCCCACTCGCTGAGCCTGTCCCCCGGACAGCTGGTCCGGATACTTGTCGGCGTAGTCGGCCATGGACAGGCCAAGCAGCGACATCAACTCCTCTACCCGAGCATCGATGCGCGACTTCGGCCACTTGAGCAGACGCGGCACCAGACCAATATTGCGAGCGACCGTCCAGTGAGGAAACAGCCCAGTGCTCTGAATCGCATAGCCAATACGGCGCCTGAGCACGTCCTCGCGAAAACTGCGAATGGGCTTTTGGTCGATGTGAATCTCACCCTCGCTATGTTCAATCAATCGATTGATCATCTTCAACGTGGTCGACTTACCGCAGCCTGACGTCCCCACCAGACAGCAAAACTCACCGCCGTCTATTTTCAGCGAAACATCATCGACCGCCACGGTATGATCGAACCGCTTAGTGATATGAATGAGTTCGATCATCGTGTGACTCCCCGACCAAGACGCCGTGAAAGATTACCCAACACACCATCGGCCAGCATGGCCATGACCAGGATGGGAAGTGCTCCGAGCAGCACCAGGTCCATCGCCGCTTGCCCCAATCCCTGGAAAATAAAACGTCCAAGCCCGCCGGCACCGATCAGCGCAGCCACCGCCGTCAGGCCGATAGCCTGCACCGTGGTAATCCGCACGCCTTCGAGCAGCACCGGCAGCGCCAATGGCAAACGCACCTGCCAGAACATCTGACCTCGACTCATGCCCATGCCTCGTGCAGCCTCAATCACCCCACGATCGACACCCTCCAGCGCCACAAAGGTATTACGCACCATTGGCAACAGGCTATAGGTCACCAGAGCCACCAAGGCCGGCGCCCAACCGATGCCACTGATACCGAGCTGATCCAGCCACGGAAAACGCTGGGCGGCCCAGGCCAGGGGCCCTAACAGCAGTCCAAACAGGGCCAGGCTGGGAATCGTCTGCATGAAATTGAGCACCCCAAACCCGGCGCGCTGCAACGCTGGAAGGCGACGCATCAACAGGGCCAGTGCAGCGCCCAATGCCAGGCTAAGCGCCACCGTCGCCCCAACCAGCAACAGGTGTTCCCCCACCGCTAGCCAGAAGTCGTCCGCCCGCCCCCGATACTCCTGCCACAGGGCCAGACGATCGAGACCAAGAGGAAGACATAGCGCGGTGACAACCAGCGGTACGCAGAGGCATGCAATATAGAGCCCTGCAGGCCAGCGCTGGCGAGTCCTCAGATCCAACAGCGCCAGCAACAGCACGAACAGCGTGCACCAGGCTCCCGCCCCGATTCCCAAGCGCGCCTGTGGCAGCTGCGGGTCAACAAGTTGATGAACGCACAGCACTAGCCATAACGGCAGGCCCAACAGTGCCAGCAGCACGAGTCCCAGTGAACGCCATCCAGGATCGGGCTGGCGCGCGACCCAGCCCGCCAAGGCCATGGGAAGACTCGCCAGCACAGCCATCGCCGGCCCCGCCACTTGCCAGGCATAGACAGCGTCACCCGGGACGATGCGGTTGGGAGCGCTACTGGCCACCGGCAAGCTCCACCACGCGAGCAGGCCCAGCGCCATCAATGTCAGCAACACAATATTGCCGCCACGGCGGCTTGCCACTGTCGTGATAATGGATCAGTCCTCGAGGGTCGCCAGATAATCTGCTGCCACCTTGGCAGGATCGAGGCCATTGACGGCCACATCCCCATTCAGGCGCTGCAAGGTTTCCAGGCTCAGCGACTCGAATACGGGAGCCAGAGCTGCGGCGATCTCAGGGTGGTTATCCAGGGCGGCACGCCGAATCACCGGAGCTGGCTGATACACCGGCTGCACCCCCTTGGTGTCCGTCATCACGACCA
Source organism: Halomonas sp. DP3Y7-2 (assembly GCF_019800795.1). Taxonomy (NCBI): domain Bacteria; kingdom Pseudomonadati; phylum Pseudomonadota; class Gammaproteobacteria; order Oceanospirillales; family Halomonadaceae; genus Halomonas; species Halomonas sp. DP3Y7-2. The sequence continues at coordinate 121,159 of NZ_JAHVKJ010000005.1, read as the reverse complement.
GGTCCAGCGCCTGCAGGCCCCCATCGGTGCCATAGGTCATCGCTGAGTTGACGCCGCTGGTCTGTTGCGCCGCAGCCCGCATGGTGGCAGCGGTATTACCACCGGAAAGCACCAGCAGGTCGTCATCGTCGAGGGAGAATCCGTAGGCCGCTTCGAAGGCAGGCAGGGCGAAGGCAGATTCAACGAAGTCGGTACTGGCGGCCAGCTTGTAGTCGCCGCCGTCATTGATAAAGCTCGCCATGTCCTCCAGGGTCTCGAGTCCGTTTTCCCTGGCGACGTCGCCGCGCACGCTGATCGCATAGGTATTGTTGGCCGACGCGGGGGTAAGCCATTCCAGGCCCAACTCGGCATCCTTGGCCTTCACCGTATCGTAGGCTTGTTGCGCATCGTGCCACACGGGGCTGTCGGTCATGTCATGAAAGAAGGCGCCATTACCGGTGTATTCCGGGTAAATGTCGATCTCGCCATTGAGCAGCGCCTCACGCACGATGCTGGTGCCGCCTAGCTGCAGTCGATCCTCGACCACGAGGCCTGCCGCCGACAGACGCTGCAGGATCATCTGGCCAAGAACGGACCCTTCGGTATCAATCTTGGACGACACCACCAGAGCATCTTCTGCGTAGGTCTGCGTGGCCACGGCAGAGCTCAACATCGTGGCCACCACTGCGGCCGACACTAAGGGACGCTTCATTATTCTCACCTGATTCCATGTGAATGTATGCTGAAGTATATGGAGATGACCCAACGCCTGCAGGACGTTCTGCCAACGTGAGTCCACCATGCCACCACGCCAGACCGCAAGCGCCAATCGGCCGGGACACACGCCCCGCCAATCCTCAACGCCGCATTCCCCCAAGCCGAGTGCGGTCAGCTCGCTGACGCCGACCGGCCGTGATCTGGCCTGGTTGCTGGAAGCACCAGACCTGGTGCGCTCACGCTGGGGTGGCCGCCCGACCCTTGACGAGCTGGGCCTTCACACCCGCAAAGCCCGCCACCAGCTGCTGTTGCAGGCACTTGACCCACTGCCCATTGCGACCACGGACACCCACTTGGGGTCATTACCTCGGCTTGGACAATATCATGAAGCGCTTTGGCAGTTTTTGCTGGCCACGGCACCGGGCACCGAACTGGTGGCACACAATGTGCCTATTCGAGAGGACCGCCGGACCCTTGGCGAGCTGGACCTGCTCTACCGTGATACCGCCGGCGGCCTGATCCATCTGGAGGTCGCCATCAAGTATTTTCTCGGCCTGCCAGAAGGGCCAGGCCGCCAGGATGACACCAGCAGATGGATCGGCCCCGGGGGGCTGGACAGCCTGGCCCTGAAGCTGACCCACCTGGAGCGTCATCAACTTGCGCTACTGTCCACACCACACCGGCGACAGCTGTTGAATGATGCACTGGCGAGCAGCACGGGACATTCAGGCGGTGCTCCGAACCCACCCCCCATCGAGGACACCATCAAGGCCCGTCTGGCCATGCCAGGCGTGCTTTTTTACCCATGGCAGCATCACATGCCGCCTCCTCGACAGGCGAACGATCATGTTCTCGAGGGTATCTGGTGTCATTGGCGTCACTGGGGCGAGCTATGCCGCCAGCATGACACGCTGCGCTTCGGCGCATGCCTGACCAAGCCCCATTGGTTGGCGCCACCTCCACCGACACAATGGATGCCGCGCAGCACCCTGAGTCGATCCCTGGCCGCCCACTTCGCCACCTACGCCTTTCCCGTGCAGGTCATGCTGTGTGATGACCCTGCTCGTGTGGAGCAGGACATTCTTGCCATCGATGGCGGCGGGCAAGCTGCCTACAAAAACGCGCCGTCCGCGTTGAGCGGACGACGCATCTTTGTGGTCGACGACAGCTGGCCTCACCAGGTACCACTACCACCGCGAAGCCCGGTCTGACGCCATTGTCGCCAGGCCGACAGTCAGCTGCGATCCACCACCCAGTGGGTGCCTTCACGGGAGTCCTTGAGAATGATCCCCTGAGCCGCCAGTTCATCGCGGATACGATCCGCCTCAGCGAAATCGCGAGCCTTCTTCGCCTCGGCGCGCGCAGTGATCCGGGCATTGATCTCATCGTCAGACAGATCGACAGCCCCCCCTTTCAAGAACGCAGCCGGCTCCTGCGTCAACAGGCCCAGTATTCCCCCCAGTCGCTTCAACTCGAGGGCCAGACCGGCCACGTCTGCGCTCGTGGTACTGGCATTGCTCTGCTCCGCCTCCTTGCGGGCACGATTGAGTTCGCGCACCAGCTCGAACAGCACCGACAGGGCCTCGGGCGTGTTGAAATCGTCATCCATGGCAGCGGTAAACCGCGCGGCATAGTCACCCGGCCCCACTTCGATTTCTGCAGGAAGCTCGATGCCATCAAGCGCGGTATAAAAGCGCTCGAGGGACTTGCGCGCTTCACCCAGGGCGTCGGGCGCATAGTTGATAGCACTGCGGTAATGGCTTGCCACCAAAAGGAAACGCACGACCTCGGGGTCGTGTTGCTCGAGAACCTCGCGGATCGTGAAGAAGTTGCCCAGGGACTTGGACATCTTCTCGCTATCGACCCTGACCGCCCCGGCATGCATCCAGGTGTTGACGTAACGCTGGCCGGTTGCCGCCTCGCTCTGCGCGATTTCGTTCTCGTGATGAGGGAAGGTCAGGTCCGGCCCCCCACCATGAATGTCGAAGGTATTGCCCAGGCAGCAGGTGGACATGGCAGAGCACTCGATGTGCCAGCCGGGACGACCTTCGCCCCACGGCGACGTCCAGCTGGCCTCGCCGGGCTTGGCCCCTTTCCATAGCACGAAGTCGAGAGGATCTTCCTTGTGCTCGTCCACCTCGACGCGGGCGCCCGAACGCATCTCATCCAGATTACGGTTGTTGAGCTTGCCGTAATTCTCGAACTTGCGTACCCGGTAATAGACATCACCGTTGCCCGGGGCATAAGCAAAGCCCTTGTCGATCAGCACCTCGATCATGGCAATGATCTCGGCAACATGACCGGTAGCTCGCGGCTCCTGGTCAGGACGCTGAACGAACAGGCGGCCCTCGTCCTCATGCATGGCATCGATCATGCGCTCGGTCAGCTCGCCGATGCTTTCGCCATTCTCCTCGGCGCGACGCAGGATCTTGTCATCGATATCGGTGATATTGCGGACGTAGGTGACATCATAGCCACGATGACGCAGGTAGCGACTGATGACGTCAAAGGCCACCATCACGCGAGCGTGGCCAAGATGGCAGAAGTCATACACCGTCATGCCACAGACATACATCCGAACCTTGCCGGGCTCAATCGGTGTAAAGACTTCCTTGGTACGGGTCAGCGTGTTGTAGATCTGCATGTCAGCCCTTCTTCTGCATCTTGGCCCAGGTGTCTTTCAGACCGACCGTGCGGTTAAACACCAGGTGGTCTGGACGGCTGTCGTGACGATCGGCGCAGAAGTACCCCACTCGCTCGAACTGGTAGCGGTCTTCATTGTCGGCATTGGCCAAGCTCGGTTCACCAATCCCCTTCACGGTCACCAGCGACTCTGGGTTCAGGTGATCGAGGAAATCCGCGTCCTTGTCCTTGTCTGGCTGCTCGACCAGGAACAGGTTGTCGTACAAGCGAACTTCCACAGGAACGCCATGACGCGCGCTTACCCAGTGGATGACGCCCTTGACCTTGCGTCCCTCCGGGTTCTTGCCCAAGGTATCGAAGTCAACACTGCAGCGCAGTTCCTCGATCTCGCCATCCGCGCTCTTGATAACCTCATCGCAACGTATGACGTAACTGTTGCGCAGGCGGACTTCCTTCCCGGGCGCCAGACGGAAGAACTTCTTGGGCGGCTCTTCCATGAAGTCGTCGCGGTCGATCCACAGCTCCCGGTTAAACGGAATCTTGCGCACCGGCATATCTTCACGGGCGGGGTGGCCAGGCACCTCGTAGACTTCCTCGTGGTGCTCCTCCACGTTCGTCAGCACCACCTTGAGCGGGTTGAGCACGCACATGGCGCGAGGTGCATTGTCCTCGAGATCCGAGCGGATGGCGTGGGTCAACATGGCAATATCGACCAGGCCGCCGTCGGCGCGGGTCACCCCGATCATCTCGCAGAACTTGCGCAAAGACGCAGGGGTATAGCCTCGCCGACGCATGCCGGAGATGGTCGGCATGCGCGGATCGTCCCAGCCCTCGACGATGCCATTGTCCACCAGCAGCTTGAGCTTACGCTTGGAGGTCAGCGTGTAGTTGAGGTTGAGTCGAGCGAACTCGATCTGGCGCGGCTTGGTCGGCACTGGCAGCTGATTCAAGAACCACTCGTACAGCGGACGGTGGTCCTCGAACTCGAGGGTGCAGACAGAGTGCGTAATGCCCTCAATGGCATCGGACTGACCGTGGGTGAAGTCGTAGGAAGGATAGATCTTCCACTTGTCTCCGGTCTGGTGGTGATGGGCATGCCGAATACGATAGAGGATCGGATCGCGCAGGTTGATGTTGGGCGAAGCCATGTCGATCTTGGCCCGCAACACCTTCTCGCCTTCGGCGAACTCGCCCTGGCGCATACGCTCCAGCAGATCAAGATTCTCGTCGGCACTGCGGTCGCGATACGGGCTTGGGCGACCAGCCTCGGTCAGCGTACCGCGGTATTCACGAATCTCGTCTGGTGACAGATCGTCGACATAGGCCTTGCCTGCCTGGATCAGGTACTGCGCCCAGGCGTACAGCTGATCGAAGTAGTCAGAGGCGAAGCGAATGTCCCCCGCCCACTGAAAGCCAAGCCAGCTGACGTCTTCCTTGATGGCGTCAATATAGGCCTGTTCTTCCTTGGCCGGATTGGTGTCATCAAAGCGCAGATGACAGTCACCACCGAATTGCTCCGCGAGCCCGAAATTGAGACAGATTGACTTGGCGTGGCCGATATGCAGAAAGCCATTGGGCTCCGGGGGAAAGCGCGTCACGATCTTCTGCGACTGTCCGCTCTCGATTTCCTCGCGAATCTGGTTGCGAATGAAATTCGGCGCGCTGCTTGTCTCGGTGGTCATGTTGATGGATCAACCTCTGGTGGTGTACGGGCGTTGAGGGGCTGGCGGTTGCCCCCCGACTTCGCGCTGCGAAGCAAAACCGCTATTATAGCGTCACGCTAGGGCACGGCGCCAAGCCGTGCAGAGAACGAGAAAGGTGCCGACAGGCACAACATACCCAACAGGACCACTCAATGATCATCTTGCAGACCAATTTCGGCGACATCACGATCGAGCTCAACCACGACGAAGCGCCGAAAACCGCTGCCAACTTCGAGCAGTACGTTCGCGAAGGCTTTTACGATGGCACCCTGTTCCATCGCGTGATCGACGGCTTCATGGTCCAGGGCGGTGGCTTCGACAGCAACTTCGAGCAGAAGCAGACCCACGCTCCGATCGAAAATGAAGCCGACAACGGCTTGAAGAACGTGACTGGCACCCTCGCCATGGCGCGGACCCAGGACCCCCACTCTGCCACTGCGCAGTTCTTTATCAACGTTGCCGACAATGATTTCCTGAATCATACCGGCAAGAACATGCAAGGCTGGGGCTACTGCGTGTTCGGCCGCGTGGTCGAGGGCATGGAAGTCGTCAATCGCATCAAGGGTGTCTCCACCACTCGTCGCGGCATGCACGCTGACGTCCCGGCCGAGGATGTGATCATTCAGCGCGCCTATATCAAGGACGACGCCTAAACACCCACCTCAGCCCCCTCCAGGCCCATGCTTGGCCTGGAGGGTCAAGGATTACGCCATGGGCAAGACGACACTTCTGATCTCGGATCTCCATCTGCACCCCGGTGCGCCTGACATTACCCGTGGATTTTTGGCGTGGCTCGAGGAAAATCGCGGCACCGACGTCGATCTGTATCTGCTTGGCGATATCTTCGACGCCTGGATCGGCGATGACCTGATGCTGCTGGGGGATGCTGACCCCAGTGGCCATGCCCGCCTCGCCTGCGAGGTCGCCGACCAGCTCAAGGCAGCCAGCGATCGGGGCACGCGCATCTACCTGATGCACGGCAATCGAGACTTCCTGCTGGGCAGCGACTTTGCCGAACGAGCCGGTGCCACCTTGCTGAGTGATCCTCAGCGGATCGAGCTTGGCGGTGAACCGACGCTGTTGATGCATGGTGACAGCCTCTGCACCCGGGATGAGGCCTACATGGCCTTCCGGGCCAAGGCAAGGGATCCCCAGTGGCAGGCTTCCATCCTTGCGATGCCGATTCCCGAGCGATTGGCGCTGGCCAGCCAACTCCGTCAGCAATCCGGTGAAGCCAATAGCACGAAGGCCGCCGACATCATGGACGTGACACCTGACGAAGTCCTGTCGGCGATGCAGCAGCATGATGTAAAGCGCCTGATCCACGGCCACACGCACAGGCCCGACGTGCACCCACTGACGCTCACCGCGGCGGATGGCAGCAAGACCCAGGGCCAACGCATGGTAATCGGCGACTGGTCGAGCAACGAAGGGTGGGAAGTGCGCATCGACGGCGATGGCGCTCCTGCTCTCAATCGCTTCACCTTCTGAACAAGGCACCGATCGTGCGCAGGCCCCGAACGCCTGCACCGATGAGACACCACTGGCGGCACCAACACGCCGCCAGCGGCTCCCATGGGCAGGAAACGCTGACGCCCTCCCTTACTTCGTCACACGACAGGCCTCAAGCGCCGAGCTCAAGGCGTCGATATCCATCGGCAGATCAACGGGCCAGATGAGCTCGAGCCGCGAGTCTTGCTGCCACTGCCCCCAGCGCTCTCGCTGCTCCCCTGCTGGCAACACCAGCCAGCCAGCGAGGGTACGCATGACCCCCTTGCCACGACATGGCGATGGCAAGCCCTGCCACCAGTCATGCAGACCTTGCTCCTCAAAAGATTCATCAGGGTGCCAGCACCAACTGACCGAACGATAGCCTAGGCCCTGCCCCTCACGGCGAGTCCCAGGACCCGCCAAGGGCAAGACGGACTCGACATCCTCGCTTGGCAACCGCTCCACCAGCGCGTGTTCAGCGGGCCTCGCTCCCCCACCCGTACCCGCAAGCGCAGTGCGTGGCGCAAGATCCAGCAACCAACTCAACGGCAACCCGTGGTGGTCACTCTGGATGACGACGCCTGGCACCTGGGACTGGCATTCTCGCCAACGCTCAAAGACCGCACGATCGTCGGGACGGACAAGATCCGTCATTGACAGCACCCAGGCATCGGCCACGCCTAGCTGCTGCTTGAAGGTGTCATGCGCCACCACCCGAGCGTCAGCAACTCGACGGGGATCAAGGACCGCCACCACTGCCTGCAGCGTTAGCGCGTCCGCCAAGTCACCGGATCTCAATACCTCGAGTAACCCCGCGGGGTGACCCAGGCCGGACGGCTCGATCAACAGTCGATCTGGACGCTCACGCCGGAGTGTCTGAACCAGCACCGAGCGAAACACCGTGGCGACCTGGCAGCACAGACAGCCTCCAGGTACTGCCTGGACATGTACACCCGGCGTCTTCCCAAGCAGCGCCTGATCGACCCCGACCTGACCAAACTCATTGACCAGAATGGTCCAGCGTTCATGCTCGGGCTTCTGCTCGATCCAATGACGAATCAATTGACTCTTGCCACTGCCAAGAAAGCCCGTGACAACGTGTGTCGGCACGCTTTTCAGTGGTTTCATGGTGAACACAAGGTCTCCTCAAGCCCATGGGCAGCTAGCGAAGATAACGGTATAAAACATGACCAAAGCCCTCTCACGACTGTCACCTTGTCACGGTCCATCGCGCTCGCGCACCACCGCAACGAGGTGACAACCCGCCGTGACAACCCACCTGTCACACGGATTAAACACCGGGACGATGATGCTCTTCGATGGATCAATCCTCCATAGAAAAGGAGCACCCTTGGGTGCTCCTTGTTCTGCGTTGCGGCGGGGGCCGTATCACCCGTCTCCCACCACCTTGGCTTAATAGCGCTCTATATCGCCCACCTCCTCGAGGTGGCTGAGCAGCCCATCAAGAATCGCCTGGGCGCGAAGGCGCTCGGCCATGCTGGAGACAAACTGCTCCATCTGCGGGTTGCCCTGTGCTTCGCCGATGGCATCCAGCGCTATCAGGGTGACCTGATCACCCTCCACTGCACGACCGTAAACGACACCACCTTCTTGGGGATGAGGCAGTTTGAAGGCCGTCGTCAGCACGGCGTCCGGCACGCTGGGCGCGTCCTGCCGGCTGATCGCATCAGCCTGCTGCCAATCAAGTTCCAGCGACTGCCCGCCCTGCAGCTGAGCAACACGCTCGGATGCCAACTCGATCAGCGCATCACGAGTCTTGGCGCCACGAACGGCCGCCTCGACGTCGCTGCTGACCTCTTCCAGCGGCAGCGTGGTGGCATCGCGGTGATCCAGCGCCCGCAGAACCAGGCGACGCGAGCCGTCCAACTCGATGACTTCACTATTGAAGCCTTCGTCCAGCACTTCCTCGGAAAACGCCTGATCCATGACGCCGGGCTCCGCCAACACGCCCTCGGCGCTATCGCGGCTGACCCAGTCCGTGGTGACCAGATCCACTCCGATGGCGTCCGCGACGCTTTGCAGGTCATCTGCGGCAAAACTCTCGTCGATCAGCTGCTGAGCCGTGTCGTTGAAGTCGTCCCTGACCTGCTCTTGAGCCAAGCGATCACGGAGTCGATCACGCTCTTGCTCGAAGTCAGGGCGGTCCAGCTCCGTCACCTTGATCAGGTGCAGACCATTGTCGGTTTCCACCACATCAGATACCTGGCCCTGCTGAAGGGCAAAGGCCGCCTGCTCGAAGTCATCACCAAAAATGCCGCGGGTGATGACACCCAGGTCACCGCCGGCATCGCTGGTCGTGGTGTCATCGGAAAACTCTGCGGCCAGGGTCTCGAAATCCTCTCCCTGCGCCAGACGCGACTGCACGTCGGCGATTCTCGCTTCGGCTTCATCCCGAGTGCGCTCGTCACCAAACGTCACCATGATGTGAGACACGCGACGGTCCGCGTTTTCGGCGCTGGCTTCCCATGCCGCGCGGAGCTCGTCTTCGGAGACCTCCACGTCCGCCGCCATGGCCTCCTGATCAAGCAGCACGTAGGCAAGCTGGACTTGCTCAGGGCGCAGGAAGTCCTGCTGATGCTCACTGTAATAGGCAGACATCTCAGCATCACTGACGCTGACCTGCTGGTCCAGTTCACTGGCATCCATGGTGTGATAGCGGAAGGTACGCGTCTGACGCTGCAACTGGGCAAGGCGCTGCTGCTCAGCGGGCAAGGTGAAGTCGCTGGCGATCAACCCCTGCTGAATATGGCCACGCATCACGTCTCGGCTCAGCTGCTCGCGGAACGACAGCGGTGTATACCCAACACTGGCAAGGCGCTGACGGAATAGCTCCTGGTCGAATTGACCATCGGCATTGTGAAACTCGGGGCGACTGACGATCAGCTGATCCAGCTGATTGTCGGACACCGCAAGACCACCGGACTCCGCGTAGCTGATCATCAGGCGATCGCTGATCAACCCTTCAAGCACCTCACGACGCAGCGCTCTCTCCTGGTCAGCCGGCACCTGGTTGGCCCGCATGGCACGCTGAACGTTAACCTCGACCTGCTGACGATTGATTGGCTGGCCGTTGACCTTGGCCACTTCGTCACCGGACTGGCCAAACAAACCGATCAGCGACTCTACGCCGAACAGCGCCATGGTAACGACCACGGCCCCGATAATGATCTTTGCGATCCAACTTTGGGATCGGTCGCGAATACTTTGCAGCATGAAAGCCTCTGCGAAAGGTTGGGGGTTACGCTTGGCCTGGCAACAACGGTCAAGGTACCACACCCAAACTCATGAAAAAGGCGCACCGCGATAGCGATGCGCCCTTGGCGAGAGAAGTGTCAGCGGATGACACTACGCTCGTGTCAACGTTGCGAGGATTGGCCCAGGGCCAGTCACTCGTCAATCAGTTGACGGAATCCTTCAGAGCCTTGCCGGCCTTGAAGCTAGGCACCTTGGCAGCGCTGATTTCGATCGGCTGACCCGTCTGCGGGTTACGACCGGTGCGTGCGGCACGATCCTTGACGGAAAAGGTGCCGAAGCCAACCAGTGAAACGCTGTCGCCCTTCTTCAGGGTTTCGGTCACGGACTCGACCATGGCATCCAGCGCACGGGAAGCAGCAGCCTTCGGAATATCGGCAGACGCGGCAATGGCATCAATCAGCTCGGACTTGTTCACACTTCACCCCTTGACTATTACAGAAAAAGATACAAAACGGCGATTTTTTGGCCGACAGGCACGATCGCAGCATGGCGACAATTTATAGCAATGCGACGAAAGACCTGTCAAGCAACCTTCCTTGCCAATCCGCATGATTCCGGCATTTCCAGGCCGGAATCATGGAAAAAATGTCACTAGTGTGTACTGACCATTGAGTGAGTTGCAGTCGAATCCGTCGAAACCGAATCATCGGAATTATGATCCGTGTTTTTCGACAGCGCGACCTCCAACACCTCATCAATCCAGCGAACCGGATGAATCGTCAGGGCGTCCTTGATGTTATCAGGGACTTCCTTGAGATCTCTGCGGTTCTCTTCCGGTATTAGCACCGTCTTTATACCACCACGCCTGGCGGCCAGCAATTTCTCCTTCAACCCACCGATAGGCATGACTTCGCCACGGAGATTGACTTCGCCCGTCATGGCCACATCACAGCGCACAGGACGATTACAGAAGGCGGACACCATCGCGGTGACCATGGCGATGCCAGCACTGGGACCGTCCTTGGGAGTCGCTCCCTCAGGCACGTGGATATGCAGATCTTCCTTCTCGAAACGCTCCGGATCGATCCCCAGCGCTTCAGCACGGGCCCTGACGACGGTCTGGGCAGCACTGACAGACTCTTTCATCACATCGCCAAGGGAGCCCGTCTTGTTGATGCGCCCCTTGCCAGGCGTTACTACCGACTCGATGTTGAGCAGCTCGCCGCCTACCGATGTCCAGGCAAGGCCGGTCACCCGCCCCACTTGATCCTGCTTGTCGGCCAGACCGTAGCTGTAGCGTCGCACGCCAGCGTAAGTCTCGATATCCTCAGCCGCCAGCGTCTGAGAGCCCAGCGCCCCTTCCTTGCCTTCTTTCTCGAGACGCTCACGCAGCACCTTGCGGCTGACCTTGGCAATCTGCCGCTCCAGCTCACGAACACCTGCCTCGCGGGTGTAGTAGCGGATCAGCTCAAGGAGCGACGCATCACTGTACACCAGCTCGTCTTCCTTGAAGCCATTGGCAGCAAGCTGCTTGGGCACCAGATAACGGGTGGCAATCGCCAGCTTCTCGTCCTCGGTGTAGCCCGGCAGGCGAATCACCTCCATCCGATCGAGCAGCGGCCCGGGGATGTTCATCGAATTCGCGGTACAGATGAACAGGGTCTCAGAGAGGTCGTAGTCGAGCTCGAGGTAGTGATCGCTGAAGGCGTTGTTCTGCTCGGGATCAAGCACTTCGAGCAGTGCCGACGCCGGGTCACCGCGGTGATCCATACCGACCTTGTCGACCTCGTCAAGCAAGAACAGCGGGTTCTTCACCCCTGCCTTGGCCATACGCTGAATGGGCTTGCCAGGCAGCGAGCCAATATAGGTACGGCGGTGGCCACGAATCTCGGACTCGTCACGCACGCCGCCCAGCGCCAAGCGCACGTATTTACGATTGGTGGCTCGAGCGATCGACTTGCCAAGGGAGGTCTTGCCCACACCGGGCGGCCCAACCAGACACAGCACCGGTCCCTTCAGCTTCTTCACACGCTTGTGCACCGCGAGGTACTCAAGAATGCGCTCCTTCACTTCGTCAAGACCATAATGGTCTTCATCCAGAACCTTCTGCGCGTTCAGCAGATCGTGCTTGACCCGCGTACGCTTCTTCCAGGGCACTGAGACCAGCCAGTCGAGATAAGAGCGCACCACCGTCGCCTCGGCGGAGGACGGCGACATCATGCGCAGCTTGCCCAGTTCCTGGTTGGCCTTGTCGGCAGCCTCTTTCGGCATACCGGAATCCTTGATGGCCTGCTCGTACTTGTCCGCCTCGTTCGGCGCGTTCTCGAGCTCGCCCATCTCCTTCTGAATGGCCTTCATCTGCTCATTCAGATAATACTCGCGCTGAGACTTCTCCATCTGGTCCTTGACGCGCGAGCGAATACGCTTCTCGACCTGCAGCAGGTCGATTTCCGCCTCGATCAGCGCCATCAGGTGCTCGATACGATCGCGCACGCGATCCATTTCGAGCAGCTCCTGCTTGTCACCGATCTTCAACGACAGGTGGGCACAGATGGTGTCCACAAGCCGGCTGGGATCTTCGATGCCAGACAGCGAATTCAGCACCTCGTTGGGTACCTTCTTCGACATCTTGACGTACTGCTCGAACTGATTGAGCAGCACGCGTACCAGCGATTCCTGCTCGCGCTCGCTCAGTGGCTCGCTGGAGCGCAACACGACCTCAGCCCGAGAGTGGCCGTCCTCGGCAAGGGAGATGTCGCGAATGTCTGCGCGAGACTCACCCTCGATCAGGACCTTCACAGTACCGTCGGGCAGCTTCAACAGCTGCATGATCTCGGCAACGGTACCAATGGCGAACAGGTCTTCGTTGTCCGGATCGTCCTTGCTGGCCTCGCGCTGAGCAACCAGCAGGACCCGCTTGTCATCCGCCATGGCAGCTTCCAGTGCCTGGATCGACTTTTCTCTGCCGACAAACAACGGGATGACCATCTGCGGGTATACCACTACGTCACGCAGTGGCAAAAGGGGCAGACTCATAGTCTGTTCGGCGTTCTGCTGCATCGCAGACGTTCCTCAAACTTAGCGGGTGAAACCTGAGGGATGGGGGCACCCCCGAGGTATTGCAAGGGGAAACACCTGCCGGAATGCTGTGATACCTGCCACCGGCAGTCGTAGCCCGTCGACCAGAAAGCGAAAGACTAGGCTCGCAGGACACATCTCCTGGAACAATCACCTAAGACAATGCCCTTGAGACCATGCCCGGATATCAGGCCCGGCAGACAAAGGGGCCGCATCAGCGGCCCCTTTGTCGGCGTCGCGAGTCGACAGCGGCAGGTTAGCCGTCGGTACCATCCACCCGCGCGGCTTCCTCGGTATCTTCGCTCTGACTGTAGATCAGCAGCGGATCGCTCTCGCCACTGATGACAGACGCGTCGATGACCACCTTGCTGACGCCCTCAAGGGAGGGAATCTCATACATCGTGTCAAGCAATACGGACTCGAGGATAGAGCGCAGTCCACGTGCTCCGGTCTTGCGAGCCATCGCCTTGTGCGCCACTGCGCGCAGGGCGTCCTCTCTGAAGTCCAGCTCGACGCCTTCCATATCGAACAGGCGAGCATACTGCTTGACCAGAGAGTTCTTGGGCTCCGTGAGGATCTGTATCAGCGCATCCTCGGTCAGCTCGGTCAGGGTGGCAATCACCGGCAAACGTCCGACGAACTCGGGAATCAGACCAAACTTGACCAGATCCTCGGGCTCAACCTCAAGCAGCAGGTCACCCACTCCCTTGGACTCGTCCTTGCTCTTGACCTCAGCGTTGAAGCCGATGCCACCGGTCTCGGCGCGATCACGTATCACCTTGTCCAGACCGGCGAACGCACCGCCAACGATGAACAGGATGTTACCGGTATCCACCTGGAGAAATTCCTGCTGCGGATGCTTCCGACCACCCTGGGGCGGCACCGAGGCCGTAGTGCCCTCGATCAGTTTCAACAAGGCCTGCTGAACGCCTTCACCGGAGACATCCCGCGTGATGGACGGGTTATCGGACTTTCGAGAAATCTTGTCGATCTCATCGATGTAGACGATACCGCGCTCAGCCTTGTCGACATCATAATCACACTTCTGCAGAAGCTTCTGAATGATGTTCTCGACGTCTTCACCGACGTAGCCAGCCTCGGTCAAGGTGGTGGCGTCGGCGATGGTGAACGGCACGTTGAGCAGGCGCGCCAACGTCTCGGCCAAAAGCGTCTTGCCGCTGCCGGTAGGACCAATCAGCAGAATGTTCGACTTACCGAGCTCCACGTCGTCCTTGCCGCTATGACGAAGACGCTTGTAGTGGTTATAGACGGCCACGGACAGCACCGTCTTGGCGCGGTCCTGACCGATCACGTAGTCATCGAGAGTATGTCGAATTTCGCGTGGAACGGGCAGACGCTCCTCGTCGCTCTCGGCATCGGCATCGAGAACTTCCTCGCGAATGATGTCGTTACACAGATCGACACACTCATCGCAGATATATACAGACGGACCGGCAATCAGCTTGCGCACTTCATTCTGGTTCTTGCCACAGAATGAACAATACAGAAGCTTACCGTTGTCGTCCTTGCCTTTGCCGTCGGCCATTCGCGTACCTCTCTGGCAGCGGCAGCCCCGCAGGGCCACCGGTAATCACGTAGTCATCGCGCAAGCTATCACGCTATCAGGATGCAGGACGCTTATCCAGCACTGCGTCGATCAGGCCGTACTCGGCAGCCTGTGCTCCGTTCATGAAGTTGTCGCGATCGGTATCCTTGGCGATAGTCTCAATATCCTGGCCCGTATGGTGTGCCAGGATCTGATTCAGTCGCTCGCGGATCCCCAAAATTTCACGGGTGTGGATCTCGATGTCCGACGCCTGCCCCTGATAGCCACCCAGCGGCTGATGAATCATCATGCGCGAGTTGGGCAAGCAGTAGCGCTTACCTGCGGCACCACCGGCCAGCAACAGGGCACCCATGCTGGCGGCCTGTCCGATGCACACAGTCGACACGTCGGGCTTGATGAACTGCATCGTGTCGTAGATCGACATCCCGGCGGTAACCGATCCACCCGGAGAATTGATGTAGAGGTGGATGTCCTTGTCGGGATTCTCGGACTCAAGGAACAGCAGCTGCGCCACCAGCAGGTTGGCCATGTAGTCTTCTACAGGCCCCACAAGGAAGATCACCCGTTCCTTGAGCAAGCGCGAGTAGATGTCGTAGGCGCGCTCGCCGCGAGCGCTCTGCTCGACCACCATGGGCACTAGGCCGCCAGCAGCATGTATATCGAACTCGGTGTTCATGGAGATGTGTCCTCGCATCCGTGTGTGGCAAAACGACAAAGCCGGCCCGATCGGGCCGGCTCGGCAAGACGCTTAGGCGTCCTCGCCCTCTTCTGCCTCTTCGCCCGGCTGCTGCTGTGCCGCAGCGAGAGCCTGCTGGTAGGACATTTCCACGTCCTTGACCGTCGCCTGATCGAGCAGCTTGTCGACCGCCTTCTCTTCCAGCAGTGCAGACTTGACCTGGGTCTTCATCTGCTCATTGCCCATGTAGTACTCGACGACCTGCTCCGGATCCTGGTACTGCTGAGCGAGCTCTTCAACCTTGGCCTTGATCTCATCATCAGAGGCTTCGAGCTCGTTGACCTTGATCACCTCAGCCAGCAACAGTCCGACCTGAACACGGCTGCGCGCCTGATCAGCAAACAGCTCGTTCGGCAGCTGGCTGACATCAAAGTCTTCGCCAAGGCCGAACTGCTGGGCTGCCTGACGCTTCAGGCCGTCCACTTCCTGCTGCACCAGGGCATCGGGAACAGGAATGTCGTTGGCCTGCTTCAGCGACTCGAGCACCTGCTGCTTCACGCGGTTCTCCACCGCCTGGCCAGCTTCACGCGTCATGTTCTTCTTGACCTCGGCGCGGAAGGCATCGACGTCGTCGCCTTCGACTCCGAACTTTTCGATGAAGGCAGCATCCACTTCAGGCAGCGCCTGGCCCTTGATGGCATTGACCTTGACCTTGAAGGTAGCTTCCTGGCCTGCCAGCTGCTCGGCCTGGTAGTCCTCCGGGAAGGTCACGTTGATGACCTTGTCCTCTCCCGCCTTGGCACCCTGCAGCTGGTCTTCGAAGCCAGGAATGAAGCTGCCTGACCCCAACACGAGATCGTGGCCCTCTGCACTGCCGCCTTCGAAGGGCTCGTCACCCAGGAAGCCCTGGAAATCAATATTCACCTGGTCGCCGTCTTCAGCAGCGCGTTCCACTTCTTCCCAGGACGCGTTCTGCTTGCGCAGAGTTTCAATCATCTCGTCCACGTCAGCGTCGGTCACTTCAACGACCGGACGCTCTACCTCGGTACCTTCAATGGTGGACAGCTCGAACTCCGGGTACACCTCGAGCACTGCGGTAAACTCGAGATCCTTGCCGGCTTCGTTGACCTTGGCCTCGATCTGCGGGAAGCCTGCCGGATTGAGCTTCTCATCCGTGATGGCGCGGACATAGCGCTCGCGCATCACTTCGCCCACCACTTCGTTACGAACATCGCTGCCGTAACGCTGGCGGATGACGGACATCGGCACTTTGCCTTTGCGGAAACCGTCGAGACGAACGTTCTTGGCAGCGTCTTTAAGACGGGCGGCGACGGCCTCGTCAATCTCGGCGGCCGGCACCTGGACGTTGATGCGGCGTTCGATCTGGGAGGTCGTATCGACGGAAACTTGCATGAAAAATCCTCTACCGACTGGGGGCGTACTGAAACTGTGAAAACGTCAAAAGGGAGATTCTAAGAATCCCGCAGGGCACTGGCAAGCGCCAACGCCCTTTAGATGGGGCTTTTCGGACAATTTACAAGGGCAATCGCGCAATCCCTCCTCGCGGCAGCCCCTAAACCACAGAAGGCCGAGCTCGCAAGAGAGCTAGATGGTCGATGTTCAAGGAAGGAAAGAGCAAAGAAGGCAACAACAAAAAAAGCCGACCTACCCTTTGGCAGTCAGCTGATGCGATAACGACATATTCTAGAGACCACTCTGCGCGCTTCAGGGAGTGGGGTGGATGATGGGGATCGAACCCACGACCACCGGAGCCACAATCCGGGGCTCTACCACTGAGCTACATCCACCACAACCTGAACGCTTCACATCTACAACCAGACACCAGCGCAACCAGCAACCTTCCCGCTAGACGACAGATTCAAGGCTCACCGCAATGCATGGAGTGGGGTGGATGATGGGGATCGAACCCACGACCACCGGAGCCACAATCCGGGGCTCTACCACTGAGCTACATCCACCACATACAAGCACTACAGTTCAAACCCAAGCCTAACCAGGCGCCACTCTTTGCTGGCACGCCCAGCAGGACTCGAACCTGCAACCTACGGCTTAGAAGGCCGTTGCTCTATCCGGTTGAGCTATGGGCGCATTCTACACAACCGAAATCTTAACCACAACCCGAAAGCCAAGAAAAACCTTTTCTAAACAATCGCTTGTGGTCGGGGTGGAGGGATTCGAACCCCCGACATCCTGCTCCCAAAGCAGGCGCGCTACCAGACTGCGCTACACCCCGACGACCTGTTGCAATGCCACCGAAACCGTTTCAGCTGTCCCGGCGAGCGATGCATATTCTACGGAACTTTCCTGACAAGTCAACACGCTAGTTGAACTTTCCTTTCCACCAACGGGCTTCTGCTTTGCCTGACCGCCCCGGCATGCGAAAATCCGTGCCCACTCCTTCCACCGCCCATTCATTCGTACTTTGAGGGAAGCCAATGTCCGCCCAGCTCATCGATGGCAAGTCCATTGCCGCCACCGTCCGCCAGCAGGTTGCTCGCCAAGTCGAGACACGCCGCCAAGCCGGCGGGCGGACGCCAGGCCTTGCAGTGGTTCTGGTCGGCGATGATCCCGCCTCCCATGTGTATGTGCGCAATAAACACCGTGCCTGCGAGCAGGCTGGCATCTCCTCCGTTCAGCACGCGTTGCCTGCGTCCACCAGCCAACAGGAGCTCGAGTCCCTGGTCGACCAGCTCAACGCGGATCGCTCCATCGACGGCATCCTCGTTCAACTTCCGCTCCCCGAACACCTCGACGCCAGGCCCATTCTAGAGCGCATCTTGCCCAGCAAGGACGTGGACGGCTTTCATCCCTACAATCTGGGCAGACTGGCTCAACGACTGCCGCTTCTGCGCCCCTGCACACCCAAGGGGGTGATGACCCTCCTTCATCATAGCGGCCTGTCGGTACGCGGCCTCAATGCCACCGTTGTTGGCGCGTCCAACATCGTCGGACGCCCCATGGCGCTGGAACTCATGCTGGCAGGCTGTACCACGACCGTCTGCCATCGTTTCACCCGTGACCTGGAGCAGCACGTTCGAAGCGCTGAGTTGTTGGTGGTCGCCGTTGGCAAGCCGGGACTGGTGAAAGGCGAATGGGTTCGCGACGACGCCATCGTCATCGACGTGGGTATCAATCGTCAGGATGACGGCAGTCTTGTCGGAGACGTTGACTTCGAGGAGGCGGCACGCAGAGCCGCTCACATCACCCCCGTGCCCGGCGGCGTTGGCCCTATGACCGTGGCAAGCTTGCTGGAAAATACGTTAATGGCAGCCGATATCCACGACGGCCAGACCGCTCACGACGGCTGAGCGCACCTTTTACGGGCCCAGGAAGAGACCGCAGACTCGCTCAAGGGCTTGGGGAGCAGGTGTCGTGCCCCCTCGCCCAGCACTCGACAGCAAGGACTGTACTGCATGAGCCGAATCCGCAGGCCCCGACTTCCTGGCAACGCATCCCCTTTCATTGGAACAAACGACTAAGGACTACCATGCAACGCATCGGAATCATCGGGGCCATGGCTCAAGAGGTCGCGCAGCTTGCCTCTCAACTGGAGGACAGGGAGACCAGGTCGCATGCGGGCTCTACCTTTCACACGGGGCGCCTGCACGGTATGAACGTTGTCCTGCTGCAATCTGGAATTGGCAAGGTCAATGCTGCGGTGGGTACTACCCAACTGCTGGAACAGTACGCGCCCGAGGCCGTCATCAACACCGGATCCGCCGGCGGCTTTGGAGAGGGCATGTCGATTGGCGATATCGTGATTTCACGTGAAGTCAGGCACCACGACGTCGATGCGATGGTGTTTGGCTATGAAGCGGGCCAGGTACCAGGCATGCCGGCGGCCTACCTTCCCGACGCGCAGTTGGTCACTGTCGCCAGAGAGTCCATTGAAGCCATGGGTGAAGTCAACGTCACTGAAGGGCTGATCGCCACCGGGGATGTGTTCATGGCATGCCCCGATCTGGTCGCCAGGACCCGCGCTCGCTTCCCTGCCATGCTGGCAGCCGAGATGGAAGCCGCTGCCATCGCCCAAACCTGCCACCTCTACCAGTGCCCCTTCGTCGTGATTCGCGCGCTGTCGGACATTGCCGGACAAGGAGACAATCACCTGTCGTTCGAGGAGTTCCTGATCCAGGCAGCCGATCACTCAAGCCGGATGGTGTCGCACATGATTCAACGTCTATCTGCAGCTTGACAGCACCACCTGGGACCGGCGGCGGCCATTTCGTCACATGCTTTTTTAGGCGCCGGACTCACACCGGCCAAGGTGTTAATAAAAAAGGGCCTGATCGATATCAGGCCCTTATCTACTTAACGCTGACTAGCTAGTGACGATCAGTCGACAATCAACTGCCCGTCGTCCAGCATCTGCTGAAGGACATCCGCACCGGAGCCGCTTCCACCCAGCCCTGCCAGCTCAATCGTCAGGTCGGCATTACTGCCCGAAGCGTCAATGCCACCATCAGACTTCACCTTCAGGACAAGCGTATCTCCTTCGTTAATGGCGACAAGGTAGCTCGAAATGTCCGCTGCCGCACCATCGCTTAGAATGCCACTTAGATCAAGGCTATCGGCCTCGTCACCCGAGCCAAGCACGAAGTCTTCGATACGGTCCACTTCGGGAACATCGGGGACAATGTCACCATCCTCCCACACGAATCTGTCCTGCCCCAAGCCGCCCCACATCACATCATCACCCCGGCCTCCGACAAGGACGTCCTCCCCTGCGGCCCCAATCAAGACATCGTGCCCACCTTGCCCATAGAGCATATCGTTACCACCATCCTGCCGACTCAAGTTCATCAAGTCGTCGACATTACCCAGAACATAACGCTTTATCTCATCCTGGTTAAGAGGTTCACCGTTGCCATGATCCGGGGACCATTTCAAGAACTCATAAAGGCCTAGATATCCCATTCCGTTGTGCTCACCGGCCTGGAAGACCTCCCCTGTATCACCGTCTATCCAAGACAGCTGGTCGGAATTCACCGTGTCGCCAATGACGAGGTCATCACCTGCTCCTGCAAAGACCCGGTCGTTGCCAAGGGGCTCCAGTCCAGAAAAACTGGAACCGGTATCCAGTGCTAGATTGAGCCCTTCCTCCGTGTTCACGATATCCACTTCGCCAACCGTACCGGAGAAGGTATTGCCATCCAGTAGGGTGATCTCGACATTCTCGCCTGAAACGTCGGTACTATCGAAATACTGTATGTAGTCGACAAGGCTGCCTTCGCCAATACCTATACCATGCACGGAATCCGCATATTGGAGAAGGTCTTTGTAGGCATCCACAGCCTCCTGCATAGCTGTAAGGGATCCCTCCTGGACCGGGCTGGGAATCACGATTTCGCCGTCATCATCCACCCACGCCACTGGACGCCCGTCAGTCACGAAAATGGCCGTGGATTCATAACTATTCACCAGCGACATGTCTTCCAGAAATCCTGTCCCAGCGCGCAGCCCAGCCTCAAAGTTCGTAGTACCCGAGGCTTGCATCCCCATCACATAACTGATTGCATCTTGCAGATCATCGCGATCAAAATCCTCAAATATCATAGGATTACGAACACGACCGTCGAAGTCAATCAACTGCAGATTGACGATACCCTCGAAGTCAGCAAGGGTCTCAAGCTGGCGCACCATGGCAGCCTGCAACAGTTCCAGACGTGTATAGTTACCCGCCCCATCGGGACGCAATGTCTCAACCTCTTCAAGCATACTGTCTGATGAATCAAGTATGAAAGACAGGTTGTAGTTTCCCGCAGGGTTCACAATGACAAAGGAGCCGCCTGTATCGGCAATGACCACATCATCCCCGCCACTGGTGGTAATGGTGTTGTTGGCATTGCTGGCCACCACGAATTCACCTGCGCCTGGCACGACCAGCGCCAACTCACCAGACGTCGAATCACCATCACCATCAGTGGCCGTTAGACCCAGATTGAGGTAAGCATCACCAGGTGCAGCACCACGGACGACCTCGACGTCTCCCAATCGGAAGGGCTCACCGCTGCCCTCCTTGATCGTGACCGACTGCATGCCCTCGAGACGAACCAATACGAAGGTCCAACCATCTTGGATACCTTCGACCCTAAGACCTTCGGCGGTCTCTGTCACACGAACCTCATTGGACACATCAATCCCGCGGCTATCCAAAATCCGCAGGTCGTCGGCTCCCAGCGCAAGATCATTGGGGGTTCCGCCGCCGGGAGTGAACTCCTCAGCCGTCAGAATCAACGTGGCTCTGGCATTGGCAACCCCATCGACATAGATCGTCTGACTGAACGCGCCGACACGGATAGCGCTATCCCAGGAAACGCCGGACGAACCACGTGAGGCACCTTCTACCATGTCAATGCGAACCACATCGCCGTCGTTGATCTGTCCGGCTCCCACGACTAGCCCACCATCCAGCACAGACACACCGTTGGTGGCGGAATACACCACCTGCGAGTCCAGGTCAGGATCTCCCAGATCAAGAATAGCCTCAGTGCCCCCCGTGATCGTGTCCACACCGTCGATAGGCACAGCCAGACGCGTGAAGAATGAGCGCTCCCCATCCTCAGTCTGCAAGAGGTACCTATCGTTGACCTCATCCAGCACCACACGGAAGCCGATAGCGCCATCGCTGGTGATGGCAACCAGTTCTTTCCCATCAGCAGACAGCTGCCATCCTAAGGCGTCGCCGTTGAACAGGATGATGTTGCCTTGGATATCAAGAACGGGGGTACCATCGATCCCTTCCTGAAAACCGATAGACTCACCAGAGCCGTCTGCTCCATATCCGCCATCCAAGCCCAGTGACCCACGGGTATCTTCACTGATAACGCCGGATTCCGCGACGATAGGCCCTGGAGTATCGTCGTCGATGCGCACCTCCAGTTCGCCACTAGCCGTGCTGCCATCCAGATCGGTCACGACATAGCCGACAGACAGAGCAAGATCGTCCTCCGTCGTATTGACCGGATGATCGAGCGGCCCTGAAAGGGTCACCTCAAAAGCGCCAGTCGCCACATCTACCAGGGCGATGCGCAACACTTCGCTGCCAGAAGCGGTTGACCCCAGGAGTACCAATCCACCGTCGGCCAGTGAATAACTAAGCGCTTCGCCTTCTGACGTCCACGCAGGAAGCCCCGAGGTCGACCAACTGAATGCCCCAGTGCTGGCGGCGCCATCATCACCAAAATCGTAGCCCAGGACGCCACTTACCAAGGTGACCCTTCCAGGTACATCACCGTCTCCGCCAGCGATGCCCCCCTCCAGGCCATCCTCATCGAGGACAACTTCTCCCGGCCCGGCTGCAGGGTCGCCTCCATCCGTGGGCGTCGTCGGCGCAGCCGCATCCGCAATATCTGCGCTAATATCGATTTCGGTGACGTCGCCATCGCCGTCAATCACCCGCAATACGACATCAATCCCCTGATCGCTTGAATTGTCCAGGCCTGTGGCGGCCGTAAACGTCCATTGGCCATCACCAGCGATCACCAGCTCGCCTTCGGGCAAGCTGATCGTCGTCGTTTCATCGCTGGCAGGCAGCCGAGTAAATGTCGACAGTGAACCGTTTATCACCACCTCGATGGCGCCAAGACCATCCGCTCCAGCATCGATGCTCCAGCTACCTGTGACGGCGCCGCCCTCAGCCATCTGAATCACGTCGTCCACCACGGAGACATCGTCATCCGGGGTGACCGATGCCACTGGTGAGTCATCATCAATACGCAGATCGAGCTCGCCGGTTGCCGTACTACCATCCAGATCCGTGAGCGTGTAGCCCACCGTAAAGGCAAGATCATCCTCCACCGAACTCAACGAATGATCCAGCGGGCCTGTCAGCGTGACCTCAAAGGCACCCGTGGCAAGGTCTGTCAGTGCAACAGTGAGGACCACCTCTGCCGCAGAGGTCTCTGCAACCAATGTCTGTCCGCCGTCGGCAAGGCGGTAGGTCAATGCCTGCCCCCCCGAGGTCAGTGACGGCAAATCCGACAGTGACCAGGTGAAGGCACCGCTGGTGGCCGGGCCATCCTCACCAAAGTCGTAACCGAGGAGCCCTGAAGAACGGGTACTCTCTCCCGCCACATCCTCTGGACCACCGGCGATGCCGCCGGGAAGCCCCTCCTCATCCAGCACCACTTCCGCTGGTGCCGCATCTGGGTCTCCGCCGTCCGTAGGTGTCGTCGGTGCCACCGCGTCACCTATGTCAGCGCTGATATCGACTTCCACCACATCACCGTCACCATCGATGACCCGCAGAACGACATCAATACGCTGATCCAGCGAGTTATCGAGCCCCTTGGCGGCGGTGAACGACCATCCTCCGTCACCATTGACGGTGAGTTCACCCTGCTCCAAGGTCAATGTCGTGGACTCACCAGGCCCTGGCAGGGTGACCCCGGTGAGCGGTGAGCCATTGACCATCAGTTCGATCGCACCGAGGCCATCACTAGCCGGCTGGATCGACCAGACACCGGTGACAGTGGCGCCTTCTTCGGCCTGAACAACGCCATTGTCTACTGTCGTGCCGGCGTCCGGCGTCACCGACGCGATCGGCGTATCATCATCGATACGAATATCCAGCTGCCCATCCGCGGTGCTGCCATCGATATCGGTCACGGTGTAGTTCACCGTAAAGGCCAGATCATCCTCAGTTGATGTTTCGGGGTGGTCCACGGGACCAGACAGGGTTACCGCGAAGGCTCCTGTGGCTGCATCCGTCAGCGCGACACGCAACACTTCATTGCCACCGGGCAATTCCCCGAACAACGTCCGCCCATCATCGTCCAAACGGTAGGTCAGGGTTTCACCGCCAGACGTCAGTTCCGGCAGACCATTCACTGACCAAGTAAAGGCACCATTGGAAGCTGGGCCGTCATCACCAAACTCATACCCAAGCAGGCCGCTGACCAACGTCGTTTCGCCCGGCACATCGCCGTCACCACCAGCGATGCCACCTACCAAGCCATCCTCATCCAGGACCACCTCGGCGGGAGCCGCTGCAGGGTCGCCCCCATCAGTCGGCGTTGTCGGCGTAGCCACGTCACGAATCTGACCGGTGATGTCAATCATCACCACATCACCGTCGCTGTCAGTGACGTTCAATACGACATTGACCTCCTGCGGGCTGGAATTATCCAATCCTGTGGCCGCGGTGAAGGACCAGCTGCCATCCCCCCTGAGCGTCAAGTTACCTTGAGGTAACGTCAGTACTTCCTCGTCAGCTGGGCCAGGAAGAGCCGTGACCGGGAGTGGCACGCCATTCACCACAACATCGACGGCTGCGACGCCATCAGCGCCACCCGCGATAGCCCACTGGCCAGAGAT
This sequence comes from Halomonas sp. DP3Y7-2, assembly GCF_019800795.1. Lineage (NCBI taxonomy): Bacteria > Pseudomonadati > Pseudomonadota > Gammaproteobacteria > Oceanospirillales > Halomonadaceae > Halomonas > Halomonas sp. DP3Y7-2. The sequence goes on along the minus strand of NZ_JAHVKJ010000005.1, from coordinate 96,750 downwards.
GGTCGCACCTTCATCGATCTCAATCGTCCCGGCAACCTCTGTGCCATCGGACGTCGTCACGGACGCTGTGGGAGTATCGTCATTAACCACTACGTCGAGCATTCCCGTCGCCGTACTGCCATCCAGATCGGTCAACGTATAGCCGACCGCAAGGGAGAGGCTATCTTCGATCGAGTTCTGAGGATGATCGACAACGGCGGACAGCGTGACCTCAAAGTCTCCCGTCGTCATGTCGGTAAGCGCTACGCGGAGAACCTCATCGCCAGACGCTGTCTCGGCAATAACGGTCAGGCCGTTATCCGCCAGGCGATACGCCACCGCTTCACCCAAGGAAGTGAGCACCGGCAACCCATCAAGAGACCAGGTGAACGCACCATCCCGGGCAGGGCCATCATCGCCAAAGTCATAGCCCAACTGCCCGGAAATCTGGGTGGCTTCTCCAGCGACATCACCATCGCCCCCGGCAATACCGCCTGCCAGTCCATCCTCATCCACTACTACCTGGCCGGGACCATCCGCTGGATCACCACCGTCAGTCGGTGTCGTCGGCCTAGCGGCATCAAGCACTTGCGCAGAGATATCGACTTCCGTCACATCGCCATCGCCATCGGTGACACGAAGCACGACATCAATCAGCTGGTCCACCGCATTATCAAGCTCTGTGGCCGCCGTGAACGTCCAACTGCCGTCCCCCTTCAACGTCAATTGCCCTTGTGGCAAGGACAGCGTTTCGCTGGCACTACTCTCAGGCAGGCGATCGAACGCCAAAGGCGATCCATTGATCACTACCTCAATCCCTGCAAGGCCATCCGCACCCGGCTGAATGCTCCACTGGCCTGAGACGGTCTCGCCTTCATCCGCCTGGATGACCCCATCGACCACGTCCACACCGTCGTCAGCCACCACAGAAGCGACAGGCGTGTCATCATCAATGCGAATATCCAGTCCACCGGTCGCCTGACTGCCATCAAGGTCGGTCAGGGTATAGCCGAGACTTAGCGACAGGTCGTCCTCGACCGAGTTTTCCGGATGATCCAAGGGAGCCGACAGGCTGACCTCAAAGGTCCCCAGTGCCAGGTCCGTCACCGACACTCGAAGTACTTCGGTTCCCGCCTGGGTGGCGGCCACCAATGTCTGTCCATCATCGGCCAGCCGATAGGTCAGCGCCTGCCCCTGGGATGCCAACGCTGGCAGGCCTGTCAGTGACCACGCAAAGGCACCGCCGGCAGCAGGGCCATCGTCACCAAAGTCGTAGCCTAGCTGCCCACTCACAAGCGTAGCCGCACCTGGCACGTCACCATCACCGCCCGCTACGCCACCCGCCAGCCCATCCTCGTCCAGCACGACTTCAGCGGGTGCCGCATCAGGATCACCACCGTCAGTAGGCGTGGTGGGAGACGCAGCGTCATGGATGGCAGCACTGACATCGATCTCCACCACATCGCCATCGGCGTCCGTGACTCGCAGCACCACATCGACGGTCTGAGCAACAGAGTTGTCGAGCCCGACAGCTGCCGTAAATGACCAGCCGCCGTCCCCTTTCAGCGTTAACTCACCCTGCGGCAACGGCAGCGAAACCTCATCACTGGTGGCAGGCAAACGGTCAAAGGAGAGCGACGAACCGTTGATCAGTACGTCGATGCTACCGAGCCCATCGGCACCCGGCTGGATGCTCCACTGACCGGTGACCGTTTCACCCTCGTCAGCCTGAATCACACCGTCTGTCACCGTGGTACCCGCGTCAGGCGACACCGTTGCCACCGGCATATCATCGTCAATACGAATGTCCAGGCCGCCGGTCGCCTGACTGCCATCCACGTCGGTCAGGGTATAGGCGAGGTTCAGCGACACATCATCTTCGACCGAGTTTTCAGGGTGATCGACCGGGGCTGACAGGCGAACCTCGAAGGCGCCCGCTGCCAAGTCTGTCAGCGTGACGCGCAATACCTCGTCCCCAGCCTGGGTGGAGGCCACCAGCGTCTGGCCATCGTTGGACAAGGCAAATGCGACGGCTTGCCCCATGGACGTCAACGCCGGCAAGCCGCTCAGCGACCAGGCGAAAGCGCCGGATGAGGCGGGACCATCATCACCAAAGTCATAGCCGAGCTGGCCTGTCACCGAGGTGGTCTCCCCCCCTACGTCACCGGCTCCCCCGGCGATACCTCCCGCCAGGCCGTCTTCATCCAACACCACTTCAGCGGGTGCGGCGTCAGGATCACCACCATCCGTTGGCGTCGTTGGTCGCGCGGCATCGCGCACCGCAGCGCTGATATCTACCTCGGCGACGTCACCGTCGCCATCGGTCACGCGTAGCACCACGTCAACAATCTGATCTACCGAGTTATCGAGCCCCTCGGCCGCAGTAAATGCCCAGCTGCCATCACCTCGCAGGGTCAACTCGCCCTGTGGCAGGGTCAGGCTCGCCTGCTCACTGGCGTCGGGAATACGGTCAAACTGCAACGGCGTGCCATTGACCACCACCTCGATACTGGCAAGACCATCGGCACCAGGCTGGATACTCCAGATGCCCGAGACCTCCTCACCCTCTGTTACCTGCACCACGCCGTTCACAACCGTCGTGCCAGTTTCGGGTGCGACCGTTGCGACCGGTGTGTCGTCGTCGATACGGATATCCAGGCCACCCGTTGCCTGACTGCCATCGATGTCGGTCAAGGTGTAGCCGAGGCGCATGGACAGATCGTCTTCCGCAGAGTTTTGCGGATGATCCAGGGGGCCGGAGAGGAGCACCTCAAAGGCCCCGCTTGTCAGGTCCGTTAACGCCACACGCAGTACCTCAGCTCCTGCATCGGTGGCAGCCACAAGCAATTGGCCGTCATCGGCCAGGCGATACACCAACTCCTGGCCCATCGACGTCAATGCAGGCAGCCCGCTCAACGACCAAGCGAAAGCGCCGGTGGCAGCGGGGCCGTCATCACCAAAGTCATAACCCAGTTGCCCACTGACCCGAATGGCCTCGCCAGCGACATCTCCCACGCCGCCAGCATTGCCACCCGCAAGACCATCCTCATCAAGCACTACTTCACCAGGCCCGGAGCCAGGATCGCCACCGTCAGTCGGCGTGGTCGGTGTCGCCGCGTCGAGAATCGACGCGCTGATATCGACTTCGCTGACGTCGCCATCACCATCGGTGACCCGCAGGACCACATTGACGGCCTGCTCCTGGGAGTTATCGAGCCCCGTGGCAGCGGTAAAGGACCAGCTGCCATCGCCTCGCAGGATGAGATCACCTTGGGGCAGCGCTACCGTCACTTCATCGCTGGTATTCGGCAGGCTGGTAAACGTCAGCGGCGTGTCATTGACCAGCACCTCGATCACACCAACGCCATCGGCGCCCGGCTCAATCGACCATGAACCGGTGACGGTCTCGCCTTCACTGGCAAGCACCTGACCATCCACCACCGTCGCGCCTTCATCAACCGCGACATTCACGACAGGTGAATCATCGTCCAGGCGCAGATCCAGCTGTCCGTCTGCGGTGCTGCCATCGATGTCGGTAACGCTATACCCCACCGCCAAGACGATATCGTCCTCTGTGTCGCCGAGCGGGTGGTCCAGTGGCCCCGACAAGACCACCTCAAAGGTGCCGCTCGCAACATCTGTCACCGCAACGCGCAGCACTGCTTCGCCATCCGGCGTCTCCGCCAGCAGCACTTGGCCGTCACTATCCAGCCGATAGGTCAATGGCTCGCCCTGTGACGTCAGCTGGGGCAACCCCTCGAGTGACCATGTGAAGCCACCACCGGCGGCGGGCCCATCCTCGCCGAAGTCGTATCCCAGCTGTCCACTGACACTGACGACTTCTCCGGCGACGTCCCCAGGACCACCGATCACGCCACCAGGCAGACCTTCTTCATCGAGCAACACCTCTCCAGGGGCCGATGCAGGATCCCCGCCATCGCCAGGCGTGGTCGGCACCGCGGCGTCCTGAATCACGATGCGGTGGTCTGCCGCGGCCTGATCACCATCGCCATCCGTTGCCACGATCGAGAACTCTACGGCGCGCTCAAGCGTCTGATCGCGCCCACCTATGGCCGTAAACGTCCAGGTGCCGTCGGCATTAACGACAAGCACGCCATCCGGCAGCGAGATCTCGTCACCCAGCGCAAAGGTACCAGCTACCCCCGCTACCACCACCTGTGTCGATACGATGGCATCGGCGCCTTCTACCTCTTGCCAGACCCCTGACACCTCGTCACCTTCCGATACGATGGAGGGGCCTGTCACGCTAACGTCAGGCACATCATCCAGGATCAGCACGTCCAGGCTTGCTGTGGTGGTATCCCCATCCGCATCCGTGACCGTGACCACAAAGCTCTCGATCAGGCCAGCATCGGTCGCCCCTGGGGCGGTATCGTTGTCCACCGCTGTCAACAGCTCGTAGTGATAGAAGACGGTTCCGCCTGTTGCATCACCCGCAAATCCGTCCAACCAGAGAGCGCCATGGGGAGTCTCGATGGTCTGAGGCCCAGACGATAGGGCCAGCAAGTCCGCTAGCGTCAGGGTCACATCGGCGACCACAAGCGTACCCAACCCATCCACACTGCTGAAGGTGAAGCTACTGGCCTGCTGGGCAGTACCACTGGACGAATCGCTGCCGCCCGTCAAACCTGACTCACGCACCAGCAACTCGGCACTATCGATGCCAGGCGGCAAGCCGTCGGTGTCTTCAAGCCCACCGCCAAGCCCGCTTCCGTCGGGCCCTCCATCCAGACCACCCAACGCCACCCCATTGTCAGGAATTTCATCCGTATCGCCGTCAACAATATCACCGACAAACAAAGGGAATTCCTGATTATCACCACTGTTGAGGCCGTAGTCGTATGCCAGGGGGGATACCTGCTCGAGGACACGTAGCAAACGGACGAAGGAATGCCCGTTGTTCGTTCCCGCTCCGCCTCCCAGCCCTGCGGCAGGATCTTCAAGGACATCGAAGGGATCCTCGCCAGCATCGAGTGCCGTCAGCAAGGCCTCAAGCTGGCTGTCACCGAGGACGCTTTCCTGGGCAAGGTCGGCGGATACCTGCGAGCGGAGGATTTCATCAAACTCGACAACCAGGTCCTCTCCTGCCGCATTCTGCGGAAATTCCAGCGACTGACCTGCAGCCAGGTCCAGCAACCCCTGGCCATCTGGGCTCGTCACTGTCGCATGCCCATTTTCCCCGGCCATGAGCCGTTGTCCCGGCAACAGGATGTCCCCCGACCGTGCGAGTGTACGCTCCCCGGTCACATCGATAATCCAGACCGTACCTTCAACAGAAGTGATATTCATGGTTTCTACCCTGCGTCTTGCTGTTGATTAGTCATTCAAGGAGCAAACTAGGGCGCGCGGCTTTGTGACGGTAGTGTCTAGATGGTCAGTGGCAGGCAAATACGACACCAGAAAGCTCTTCATGCACAATTGGTAGTCCATTAGCCACATAACGAAGGCGAAATAAGATAGCTACAACATAGCTAATAACGCATCACTCAATAGCGAACAGCGACGTTCATTAAAGCGTGTAAAACCCTTGCATTAATGGATACCAAATAATCAAGCATAGTGGTGACTGGAACCGCTTTTACGGAAGGCGTTGTTGCAGCAATATTTACGCTATTGCAAAGAAAAGCCCGAACACCTCACGGTCTTCGGGCCTCATAGGACTCTCACAGGCGTGCGTTCAACGGTCTCGGGACATCCTCAAAATCAGCTGCATGCGGTCCTTGACCCCAAGCTTACGGAAAACCGCACCAAGATGGGCCTTTACCGTCCGCTCGGTGATGCCGAGCTCTCTAGCCACCAACTTATTGCTCTGACCTTCAGCCACCGCCAGGGCCACATCCTTCTCGCGTTCAGTAAGCCCTTCCAGCACATCTTGATGAACCGCTGGAGCCCCGCCCATCGCTTTGAACACCCCTCCGACCAGGCTATCCATCAGTTCAGGCCATAACCAGATTCCACGGTGACGGACCACGATATCAACCTGCCGCAGCACTTCTGGTGTGGACAGCGCGTGCACATAGCCCCTGGCACCGGCGTTGAAGGCCTGATAGGCCTCTGCGGAGTAAGGATTGAACGACAGTACCGCCACCAACACTCCCTTGGCCGTCAGGCGAGAGCAAAGTCCCGTCCAGTCACCGGCCTCGACAACGATCCAGGCGACGTCTCCCTTGGTCGCATAATCCAATACACTATGGGGCGCCACGACCTCCAGATCACTGAAGGTATCGCTCCAACGCGGCACCTCACTACTTCCTTGATAGACCAAGTATCGCGTCATCACCGCTCTCCCATCGCGTTACCCCACGCCCGCAGCACCGGCTTCAGCAAGAACTGCATGACGGTGCGCTTACCCGTCAAGATATCCACCTGAGCGGTCATGCCCGGGATAACCTCCACCTCACTCGCCGCCTCTTCATCCTGAGTGCGAACACGAACTCGATAGTAGGTATTGCCTTCCTCGTCTGTCGTGGTGTCGGCGCTAATGTGCTCAAGTTCTGCGTCCAACCCCCCGTATATCGAGAAGTCATAGGCTGTCAGCTTGATGGTCGCCGGCAGTCCTGGCCGCAGGAAGGCAATATCCTGAGGAGCAATCTTGGCTTCGACCACCAACGCATCATCGGTCGGCACGATGTCCACCACTTCCTGGCCAGGCTGGGCGACCCCGCCGATGGTGTTGATCGCAAGACGCTGCACGACACCGTCCACCGGTGAACGAATCTCGGACAGGCGGACACGGTCCTGCAGGCCCTCACTGGATTCATTCAGCGCAGAAAGCTCGCCCAAGGTCGCCGAGAGCTCCTGGCGCCATTCCGTCCGCGCCTTGGCATCCACTTCCCGCAGCTCGCCCTGCGCCTCCACAATAGCGGCCTCGAGTCGAGACACCTGTGCCGCAGCCTGATTGCGTTCACCGCTCGCACGGGAGACTTCGCGCTGCAATCTCAGCACTTCTACCTCGGATACCGCGCCGCTCGACAGCAGTGGACGGGTCATATTGAGCTCCTGGCTGGCCAGGTTGAGCTCCCGACTAGCGGCGTTGCGGCGTGCCGCCGCCTCATTCAGTTCTGCCCTGCGCTGCTCCAAGCGCTGCTGCAGAATCTGTTTCTGCTCGTCCAAGGTCTCAAGGCTACTCTGATACAGCTCTCGCTCCCTCGACACGATGTTAGGCGCCTGCTCGATCAACTCCTCGGAGGGGTCAAAAGAGGACCCCGTCGCCAGCGCACGCAAACGTTCCGCCTTGGCCTGCAGCGTTTCCGCCTTGGCACGGTTCTCATTGAAATTGGAGAGGAATCGGGTGGGGTCGATGCGCATCAACAGATCACCGGCCTCCACAAAGTCACCCTCGGCCACTTGAATTTCCTGAACCACGCCGCCGTCGAAGCTCTGCACTCGCTGCAACTGACTGGAGGGTATGACCCTGCCGCTACCCCGAGTCACCTCGTCGATGGGAGCAAAACACGCCCATACCACCACGCAGATGATCGCCACCACGACCATATACAGCATTAGCCGCGCCCGCAGCGGGTCCTGCTGCATGCGCGCCCAATCAGCGTCGCTGGCCCAATCGCGATTCAAGTGCGAGGCACTGACCCGACGGGCGAACAGACGGTCGATAAAGGGACGAAAGACTTTTCCTCCCGAGCGGGACACCCGACCGACGCCTTCGAATCCTTTCTGCTCAGCGCTCTTGGCAGACATCAGCTGGCCCTCCCGATCTGGCCCTTGCGCAACGCATCCATGACGCTGTCACGCTCTCCATCCGCCACGACCTTACCCGAATCAATAACCACGATACGATCCACCAGCGACAGCAGCGAGGTACGATGCGTCACGACCATCAGGGTCTTGCCACTTGCGAACTCCTTGAGGTTGCGCTTGAACGCCTCCTCGCTGGCATGGTCCATGGCACTCGTCGGTTCATCAAGCAGGAGAATCGAGGGGTCGTGCACGATAGCCCGTGCGATCGCCACGGCCTGCTTTTGCCCCCCCGAGAGCATCTGGCCACCTTCTCCGACCTGCAGCTCCACCCCTTGGGGGTGCGTGCTGACCAGGCTGTCCAGGCCACTGATCCGAATCGCCTTGAGCAGCAGGTCGTCGTCGACGCCCTCGCTACCGGCGCCGGCAACGATATTTTCCTTCAATGAACCAAAGAACAGACGCACGTCCTGCGGGACATAGCCGATATGCCGTCTGAGCTGAAGAGGATCCAGCTGGCGAATATCAACGTCGTCGATCAGCACCGACCCCGCCGTTGGTTGGTACAACCCCAGCAACAGCTTCTGCAGCGTGGTCTTGCCACAGCCTACGCGCCCCAGCAACGCGACTTTCTGGCCCGGAGCGATCGACAGACTGATGTCGCGCAGACTGTCATTCTCGGCCTGGGGGTAGCGAAAGGTCACCTTGTCAAACTTCACCAGCCCCTTGACGGCAGGCCGATCGATATAACTCTTGTCCTCGCGCTCGACCGGCATCTCCATCACACGATCCAGCGATTCGAGCGCCGTGGCAGACTGGTGGTACTGAGCCAGCAGCGCTGCTGCCTGACTGACCGGAGCCAGAGCCCGCGACGACAGCATGTAGGCGGCGATAAGGCCGCCCTGGGACAGATCGCCCTCGATGATCAGGTACACGCCGATCAAGATGACGCAAATGCCGACAGTGTTCTGCGTCCACTGGGCAATGCTGGTCACCGATGTTCCCAGAAACTTCAGCTGTGCGCCTGTACGAGACAGAAACGCACTGGCCTGCTCCCACTGCCCCTGAATCCGGCTTTCGCCGCGCAGCGACTTGACGGTCTCCAGCTGGGATACCGACTCAACCAGGGTGGCATTGCGCTGAGCGCCGACCTTGAGCGTGGTGTCAGAAAGGTCATGTAGCTTGCCCTGAGCACCAAGGGCGTACAGCAGAATAAAGATCACCCCGGCAACAATGGGGATGACCAGCGCCGGGCCGATAAGACCGATGATCGCAATAAACATGATCACAAACGGCAGATCGACCATGGCGATGACAGTGGCAGAGCCGATAAAGCTTCTCACTGACTCGAAGGACTGCAACATGGCCACGAAGGACCCCGTGGAAGCCGGCTTCGCCTCCATGCGCATACCCATCACCCGTGCCATGATGCGGGATGATAGCTTTACATCGGCCCTGCTCGCCGCCAGGTCAACAAAGCTCGACCGCATCAAGCGGAGCGTCAGATCAAACGCCAACACGATCAGTACGCCAACCGACAGCACCCACAGCGTTTCGGTGGCATGGTTTGGCACCACACGGTCATAAACGTTGAGCACAAACAGCGGCATCGCCAGCGCAAAGATGTTAATGGCGATGGAACCCAGAATGACATCCCGGTAGAGGCGACGATTCTCCTTGATGACGCCCCAGAACCAGTGCCCCGAACGCTTTTCGTTGACGTCCTTGGTGCGAGCGTCAAAGCGGAATCTGGGGCGAACATAGATGGCCGTCCCGCTGTAGCGCTCGTGCAGCTCATCCAGGCCAATCTCGACGGCGGACTGACCCAACTCGGGGTACACGACCGTTGCCGTGCGCGCCTTCACGTTCATATCAACCAGAGCGCAGGCACGCCCGGGCTCGAGCAACAAGACCACCGGAAATAGCGCCGGATTCAATTGCACAAGGCGGCTCTTGATAATTCTCGCCGTCAGGCCCGCACGTTCTGCGGCCCTGGGAAAGATCCCTGGCGTCAGGGCCCCGTCTTCCAGGGGCAGACCAGCGGTCAACGAATCTGCGTTGACGTCGTGGTCATGGTAATGAGCTACCGCCAGCAGCACTTCCAGAAGTTCATCCTTGACGGGGGAACCACTCCCTTCCTGCGTTTCCGGTTCAGACGGTGCAGCATCCGCTGCGACTCGAGAATCGTCCACATGTACCTCTTCTGTAGGCCGATAGCATTGCCGATAACTGAAACGTAGCGTGCCTGCCGTCGAGCAGGCACGCAACGCACATCATCCCTGTGCCGAGCACCAACAACGAATCAGCACCCAACGGCGTTCTACATCCAAGCGGTGAACACGACAATGACACCCGCGCGCTCACCGCAACCCGTATCAGCCCTCTACGCTACCTGCACGATGGCCTTTCGCCCAGGCAAGAGACACCATATCGTTGCCCGCTGCAGAATGAATGGAACCCAGGTCCAGGTTCTCGCCGCTGCGCTCAAGGGTGATTTCCACACGTCGATTTTGACGCCGCCCCTCAACCGTATCGTTTGACTGTACCGGGCGGTGAGAGCCGAAACCCTGCGTCTGGATCAGTGAAGGGTTCACCCCTTCGCTGATCAGGTAGTCGCCCACGGCAGCGGCACGATTACGCGACAGCGGATCGTTGATTCCGTCATTGCCGGTGCTGTCAGCATGCCCGGCAACAAAGATACGCACCAGATCGTTGCGCTCGCGTAGCTGCGCAGCCAGCTGCCCCAGCTCGCGACGGGCTCGCTCGCTGAGCACATAGCTGTTGACTTCGAACAGCGCATCGGCAGACATCACGACATCTGGCGCACGGGTCGTACCGGTCAGCTCATCGATGGTATAGGCACGCGGTCCCACCGCAGGGCACACGATATCGGGGGTAATGGCAACGCCGTTGCTGTCCAGGTCGGCCAGGGTAGGCAGTCCATCCTTGCGAACCTCAAGTACTTCGAGCAGCTCACCGGTGGCTCGCAGCGTACGCGCATCCGCCAGCGCCACATCGAACTGGGCGTTCACGTAAGCACGACTTGCCTCGAAATATTCGTTTTCGATATCCAGCAGGTCGAGCAGCGAGCGCTGACCAATGTCGAACTGTTGCTTGTAGGCGCCACGCACGCGATCAGTGGTCTGACGGTGCTCGTTCAGGTAAGCCAGCTGGTCACGCAGACGGCGGGTGTCGTTGAACGCAATCGTTGTCGTCTGGCGAATGTCCACACAGGCCTTGTCACGCAGGTTGATAGCCTGTTCAACGCGGTCGCTGGCGGCACGGAACGATGCCAGATCACTGCCACCACGATAGAGGTTGATGCTACCTACCAGCTCGATGCTGTGACGGTCTTCATGTTCATTGTCCGAGATGAAGTCGCCGTCCGTATCGCTACCTTTATAGGTGCCAGTACGGCCCACCAGGTCCAACCGAGGATGGAACGGTGCCTTGGTGCCTTCACGCTCAGCCCTGGAAGCCTCAATGTTCTCGATGGCCGCGTGAAAATCGGGGTTGCCGTCATAGGCCAGCTGCAGCGCCTGGGCGACATCAGCCGGGAGCAGCTCGGCAAAGGTGGGCGCCGGGGCCAGAGACTCCGGAGGAAGCTCGCCCACCAGCCGCTGGAAGCGCGCAGATACGTCGTGCAGGTTCGACGCCTCGGTGATCAAGTTGGACTCGGCAAGCGCCAAGCGACCGCTGATCTGCTCCAGGTCAACGCGGCGACCGGCACCGGATAGCGCCCTCGCTTCAATCTGCTGGTACACTTCCAGGTGCTTCTGGTAGTTATCCTGGGCCAGTCCGACCAGACGGCGGTAGCGCTGCACGTCAAGATAGGCATTAGTTGCGTCAAGTGCGGCGTCCTGACTCGCGCCCAGCAGTTCGTAGTAACGCACCAGCTCAGCACGGCTGAGGCGTTCCACCTCACTGGCCGTGGCGAAGCCGTCATAAATCATCTGATTCAGCGTCATCTCGACGTAATCAGTGTCGTAGCTCCCCTGCTGGTCGTTCTGCCGGTCTTCAAGGCCAACGCCAGCATTGACGTCGATCTGAGGCAGATAGCCACCGAAGGCGACTCGCTCGTCGTGTCCCGCGGCCTGGAAGCCATTCCATGCTGCCAGTACCTCAGGATTGGTATTGATCGTTTGCTCCACCACATCGCGCAACGTCGCAGCGCCCGGTGAAGACGTACCTGCTGGCAATGACTGTGCATCCTGCGCCAGTACAACAGGCGCCACCATCATCGCTGACGTGGTCAGCGCAATGGCTCGCACCAAAGGCCGCAACAGAGCGGAGCGAGCTTCTCGGCTGTAACTGTTCATCTGTGTTCCCTTAATTATCAATGGCCGCAGCCAGTACAAGTGAATCTAGTACCAACGAACTAGCTCAACAACCCAATTCACCGTTGAACCCGTCATGCTGCCTCGGCGCTACCAGATTCATTATCCCCGGTATGGGTGGCCAGCTTTTTTTCCTTAGACGCCAAGCGTCCAGCAACCCTTGTTGGCGCTCGCCCCACACCATCACCCGCTACAATACTCGCACAAACGATCACATTCTGTAACACCGGAAGTCGCAAACACTCATCCCAAGGGCGATTGAATGCTTGACAAAGACAAATGAGATGCACCTAAACGTCGCCAATCCCGCTCCCTGACGCAAACATGCTATCGTAGAAGCCTGCATCACGTACCCATTTCAGGAGTCTCCGATGGCCTCATCCGAAATCCAAAAAACCCGCGTCATCAATGAATTGACGGGGTTCATCAAGAAACTGCTGCAGGACCCCAAGATCCTGGAAACCTCCCTGGAGATCGCACGGCGTCATCTGGAAAAAGGCAGTGACAGCGGCGTCATGGCAGACATCGCCAACGAAATCTCTGATACCACCAGCATTCACATTCCTGACAGCGCTGACGAGCACTCCGAGGCCGATCGCCTGTTCCTCGAACTCCTCAAAGAGGTAGTGCAAGAAGAAAAAGCGCTGTATTGACAGGCACATTATGGCGTAGCAGTCACCATCGCTGACCTCCCCCTCTGGTGGTCAGCGTTTTTTTACATTACTCACGCAAACATTGACCCAGATCACTATTACCATTCTTACACTCACGTACCGAACTTCACACCATGGAATTTCGTCTTACGCTCTCCGCTGACGTTTCTACCAAGTCAGCCTCTGTCAGACGCCATATGGGGCGCTGCCTGGCCACCAACGTCCGCAACGCATTGCGCCGGGAGCTGCCAGCGTCAAAGGTGGTCACTGCACATGACCATCTAGTCGTACGACTCCCGTCCCATGTGGATGACGCCCAGCACACATGGGCACTCGACACTTTGGCCAACACACCCGGCATTCAGAAAATTGCTCACATCCACCGGCGTGAGCTGGGGGACTGGCAAGTGACCCTGGCCAGGCTCGCCCTGGAGAAGGCCGAGCAGGTGGAGGGACGAGCGTTCAGAATCAAGGTCAGGCGCAAGGGAAGCCACGCCTTCAACTCCGTCGATGCCGAGCGTTTCCTGGGCGCCGAGCTGCTGCGCCACACCCGCCACGCCAAAGTCAATCTCACGCATCCCGACCTCACCATTTCACTGAGGCTCGACGGCGCTGAATTGATTGACGAAGTGGCTACTACGGCGGGCATCGGCGGTTTCCCTCTGGGCACACAGGATCAGGCACTGATGCTGATGTCCGGTGGCTTCGACTCGCCCGTCGCCGCCTACCGGATGCTCAGGCGCGGGATAAAGTGCCACTTCATTCTGTTTCGCTTCGGCGGAGAGGCACAGGAACAGGCCGTCAGACAGCTGACACATGACCTCTGGCGACGCTTCAGCGCGTCACACAAGGTCAGCTTCACCAGCGTGCCCTTTGAAAAGGTCGTCGACCAGCTCACCCGGGAGGTGCCCGACGGCCTGGTGTCCCTGGTACTGAAACGCTACATGGTGGCTGCCGCTGCTCGGGTGGCCCAGCGCGCCCGGATTCCCGCGCTGGTCACGGGCGAGGTGATCGCCCAGGTGTCCAGTCAAACCTTGAGCAACCTGGGGCTCATTGACAACGCCAGCCACTTGCCCGTGCTGCGCCCCCTGCTGACTGAAGACAAACAGTCCATCATCGACGAAGCTAGGCGTATTGGCACCGCACAAGCGTCGAGCCAGATGCCGGAGTACTGTGGGGGTATGTCAGCTCGACCACTGGTGAAGACGTCCCTGGCAGCGCTGGAAGAGGCCGAAGCCAGGCTGCCAGCTGACCTGCTTGACGACGCCCTGAGCCGGATGCGCCAGTTTTCCGCAGATGACCCTGGTAAGGCTGAGCTAACGCCATGCCAGCCCCTCGATGAACTCACCATCGCAGAGCTCACCGCCGCAGCTGACGCCACTATCCGCGTCATCGACGTGCGCTCGCCGGATGAAGCAGCTCGACGGCCACTGACCATTGCGGGCCACGAGGTCGAGCACGTTCCTTTTTACGAATTGGCGACCCGAGCGGCTGCGCTGTCCCGAGACTCCCGCTATCTGCTGTACTGCGACCAGGGCATCATGAGCCGCCTGCAGGCGCTATCCCTCAAGGATCAAGGTCTGCCGCGAGTAGGCGTGCTGCTGGCGCGAAGCAAGCACGACGCGGCATAAACTGGCGCGCTTACGACATCCCATCAGCATTTGCCTGAACTCAGGCGCTCACACACGATAGCGGATGCACTAGCGCTCGATCATGGCTACAATCGACGCCTGATTTTCAACGGGATATCACGTCACATCATGTCCACTTCCGCACCCGACAAGCGCCAGATCCTGGTTACCAGTGCCTTGCCCTACGCCAATGGAGCCATCCACCTGGGTCACCTGCTGGAGTACATCCAGACGGACATCTGGGTGCGGTTCCAGAAGAGTCGGGGGCACCAGTGCCATTATGTCTGCGCGGATGACGCCCACGGCACCGCGATCATGCTGCGCGCCGAGCAGGAAGGCATCAGCGCCGAGGCCCTGATCGATCGCGTGTCCCGCGAGCACCAGCAGGACTTTGCCCGCTTCGGAGTGGCCTTCGACAACTATCATTCGACCCATTCCGAGGAAAATCGCAGCTTCAGCGAGCTCATCTACACCCGCCTGCGTGACAAGGGTCACATCGCGACCCGAGACATCGAGCAGATGTATGATCCGGTCAAGGGGCTGTTCCTGGCCGACCGCTTCATCAAGGGCACCTGTCCCAAGTGCCATACGGCGGATCAGTATGGTGACAACTGCGAGGCCTGCGGGGCGACCTACACCCCTGCCGAGCTCATTGATCCGGTGTCGGCCATCTCGGGAGCCACACCGGAAGTTCGCAGCTCGACCCACTACTTCTTCAAGCTGCCGGATTTCGCGGACTTCCTGAATGCCTGGATCAAGGACGATCACGTCCAACCCCAGATCCGCAACAAGCTGATGGAGTGGTTCGAGTCGGGCTTCAACGAGTGGGACATCTCCCGCGACGCGCCCTACTTTGGTTTCGAAATTCCCGACGCGCCCGGCAAGTACTTCTACGTCTGGCTCGACGCGCCCATCGGTTACCTGGCCAGCTTCAAGAACCTGTGCGACCGCGAGGGCCTGGACTTCGACAGCTACTGGCAGCCGGATTCCCAGGCAGAGGTCTATCACTTCATCGGCAAGGACATCGTCTACTTCCACGCCCTGTTCTGGCCGGCCATGCTGCACGGCGCCGAGATGCGCACCCCGACGGCAGTCAATTGCCATGGGTTCGTCACCGTCAATGGCGCCAAGATGTCAAAATCTCGTGGCACCTTTATCAAGGCGGCGACCTATGCCGAGCACCTCAACCCTGAGTACTTGCGCTACTACTTCGCTGCGAAGTTGACGTCACGGGTCGACGATCTTGACCTCAATCTCGAGGACTTTGCCCTGCGCGTGAATGCCGACCTGGTCGGCAAGGTCGTCAACATCGCCAGCCGCTGCGCCGGCTTCGTCAAGAAGCTCGGCGATGGGCGGCTGTCGTCCCACTGCGCGGAGCCAGACATGCTGGCGCGTTTTATCGCAGCGGGAGACGAAATCGCCAATTACTACGAGCAGCGTGAATTCGGTCGTGCCATGCGCAAGGTGATGGAGCTGGCCGATGACGCCAACACCTACATCGCCGACAAGGCCCCCTGGGCCCTGGCGAAGGAAGCGGGACGCGAGCAGGAAGTCTTGGACATCTGCTCCATGGGCATCAACCTGTTCCGGCAGCTGATGGTGTATCTGGCGCCCGTCGTTCCCGCCATGGCCGAGCAGGCAGCGACGTTCATGAACCTTCACAGCCTTGACTGGAACAGCCGCGAAACCTGGTTGGGCGATCACCCGATCAACAAGTTCAAGCCGCTGATGACCCGCGTCGACGGCGACCGTATCCAGTCCATGATCGAAGCCTCCAAGGAGGACCTGGTGGAGGAACAGAAGCTCAAGGAAGCCCCCAAGGGCCCGCTAGCCGAAACACCGATCGCCGACGAGATCAGCTTCGACGACTTCGCCAAGGTGGATCTGCGCATTGCGCGTATTGCCAAGGCAGAATACGTGGACGGCGCGGACAAGCTGCTCAAGCTGTCCCTGGACTTGGGCGGCGAGAGCCGCCAGGTGTTCGCCGGCATTCGTCGCGCCTACTCCCCGGAAGCCCTGGAAGGCAAGCTGACGGTCATGGTGGCCAACCTGGCGCCTCGCAAGATGCGCTTCGGCATCTCTGAGGGTATGGTGCTGGCCGCCGGCAATGACGATGGCATCTACCTGCTGGAACCCCACAGTGGAGCCGAGCCGGGCCAGCGCGTCAGCTAAGCTCGTGCTCTGCTACTCCCTGCCGGCGGGCTCTAGCCCGCCGGCCGCTATACTGTGCATGCCATGACCGACGTTTTCCTCGTTCTCGTCAGTACCGCCCTGGTCAACAACTTCGTTTTGGTGCAGTTCCTCGGACTATGCCCTTTTCTAGGGGTCTCCTCCAAGCTGGAGTCCGCCCTTGGCATGGCACTGGCGACCACCTTCGTGCTGACCTTGGTGGCCGCCGCCAGCCATCTGCTGTACCGCTACCTGCTCGTCCCCTTTGGGCTGGAGTACCTGCGTACCATTGCCTTTATCGTGGTGATCGCCGTGGTGGTTCAGGCTACGGACATCATGGTCAGGCATACCAGCCCCCTGCTTCACCGGGTGCTGGGCATTTTCCTGCCGCTAATCACGACCAACTGTGCCGTACTCGGTGTCGCCCTGCTCAGCCTCCAGCGTGACAGTGGCTTCTTCGGTGCTGTGCTGTACGGCTTCAGTGCAGCGCTGGGTTTCTCCCTGGTGCTGATCATGCTCGCCGCCATGCGCGAACGCCTATCTGCTGCAGACGTACCACGCCCGTTTCGAGGCCCTGCCATCGCCATGGTCACCGCCAGCCTGATGTCGCTTGCCTTCATGGGCTTTGCCGGCCTGGCGGAGGGGGCAATCCAGTGACCGCCCCTTCACTGCTCGGCCTGCTGCTGCTGGTAAGCCTGATCGGCAGCTGCGGCTTGCTGCTTGGATGGATGCACCGACGTTTCGGCGCCGGCGAGGACGGCCTGGTCCAGCAGATCGACGCGCTGCTGCCTCAAACCCAGTGTGGCCAGTGTGGTTACCCTGGCTGCCGCCCCTATGCCGAGGCAGTGGAGCAAGGCGAAGCGATCAACAAGTGTCCCCCAGGAGGCGACACCACCATTACCGAACTCGCCGCCTTACTGGGACGTGATCCCGTTCCCCTGGATGGCGAAGCGACCAGCACCACCATGGTGGCCTTTATTCGAGAAGATGAGTGCATTGGCTGCACCAAGTGCATCCAGGCCTGTCCGGTGGACGCCATTATCGGGGCGTCGAAGCTGATGCACACGGTGATTGCCGACGAGTGCACCGGCTGCGATCTGTGCGTCGCACCCTGCCCGGTTGACTGCATCGACCTGCTGGAGAGACCTCCCGCGATGGGCGAATCCATTCGTCTCATCGCGTCGGACCGCCCATCGGGAGAACACCATGTCAACGCTTGAACGACTTCAGCGCTGGCTGGGTCTCGGCGGCTCCTGTGCGCCAGGCATCCGCCCTGACACCCGCAAGGCCCAGACCCGTGATCTCGGCATTCGACGCGCGCCGCTGCCACCAGAGGTCTCCCTGGCGCTCAATGACAACTCCCACAAGCCGTGGGCCGAAACACTGCTGGAAGTGAACGACGGTGACTGGGTTCGGGCGGGCCAGCGCATCGCCCGCCCGGTGGGACATTTGGCACTGCCGATGCATGCCCCGATCAGCGGACGGGTCAATTTGACTGACGCCGCGGCCCACAACGCCCCCCAGGAGACTTCGAGTGATGCTCCGGGGCTTTCAAAGGATGCGCCGGGGCTGTCAAGGGATGCTCAGGAGCATGCGAGCGATGCACCAGGAATTGTCATCGTTGCCGAAGGCTGCCAGCAGATCCTCACCATGCGGCCGCTGGCAGCCAAGCAGGCATCTCCAGAGCAGATTTTTGAACGCATCGCAGAGGCGGGTATTGCAGGCATGGGAGGCGCAGGCTTTCCGGCCGCCTTGAAAGCCAGAGCCGCCCACCGTGCCGGCATCGACACCCTGCTGATCAATGCCGCTGAATGTGAACCCTACATCACCGCTGACGATGCCTTGCTGCGTCACGACGCCGAAAAGGTCGTGAGCGGCGCGCTGATTCTCGCGCGCGCCACCGGTGCCACCCGCATCGTCGCCGGCATCGAAGATGACAAGCCAGAGGCGGCCGAGGCGCTATCGGCCGCCCTCGCCATGTCTGCACTGCCGACCGACGTCGTGATCATCCCGACCCGCTACCCAAGCGGCGGTGAGCGTCAGTTGATCGACCGCCTGCTGGCGCGAAGGATGACGCCGCAGCAACTGCCGGTTGACGTCGGGGTGTTATGTCACAACCCCGCCACCCTGGCCGCCATCCACGACGCGGTGATTCTCGGCCTCCCCGCCATCACCCGCATCGTGACGCTGGCGGGTCAGGCGTTGAGTGCACCGGGCAACGTTGAGGCCAGAGTGGGCACACCGGCAGCCACGCTGTTGGCTGACGCTGGACTGGATACCTCCAGGCTCGCCAAGTTGATCGATGGAGGCCCGCTGATGGGGCACCAGCGGTCGCTTGCCAGCGCAGCGACAACCCCCACGACCCACTGTCTGATCGCGGCCACCGAACAAGAGCTGCCCAGCCCGCCCCCGCCGTCGCCCTGCATTCGCTGCAACGACTGCGTCCCCGCCTGTCCTGCGGGCCTGGCGCCTCAGCAGCTGTGGTGGCACACCCGGGTCGAAGATGACGCACGGGCCAAGGCCCACGGCCTGCTTGCCTGTATCGAGTGCGGCGCTTGCGACTATGTATGCCCCAGCCACCTTCCGCTGGCGGCATCCTTCGGCGAGGCCAAGCGCCGCCTGCGGGTTGCCGACGCCGAACGGGCCAGGGCGGACCAGGCCCGCGCTCGCTTCGATGCCCGCAAGGAGCGCATGCAGCGCGAACACGATGAGCGTGAAGCCAGACGCCAGGCGCGCAAGGCGGCGCTGCGACGTCCCGCTCCCAAGACCCCAGCGGATGACCACGCGCCCACCTCCTCGGCTCCCGCCGATCTGCGCAGCCTGCGCATCGCCCAGGCAGCAGCCAAGGCGGCGCTGCGTAAGGCAGAGAAGGCGCTCGAGCGTGCCGCCCAGCAGCAGCAACCCAGCGAGGTGCTGGCCGATCTCGAGTCTCAGCAGAGCACTGCCCGCGAACATCTAGAGGCTGCCAATGCGCAGCTGGCCGCCGCCCGCCAGGAAGCCCCGACATCATGAGCTATTTGCACCAGACAGCGCCTATCGCCAGCAGCGCCCGCGTGATGCGCAGCGTCTCGTTGGCCTGCTTGCCCGGCATCGCCGCTCAGACCTGGTACTTCGGTGCCGGTGTCATCACCAATGTGCTGACCGGCATCCTGTGCTGCTGTCTGGTGGAAGCCCTGATGCTCGCCGCAAGATCACGACCACTGCGCCCAACACTGGCCGACGGTAGCGCCATGCTGACGGGCATTCTACTCGGCGCGGCGCTGCCCGCTGGCACCAGTGTCTGGCTCATTCTGATCGGTGCTGTGGCCGCCATCGCCGTGGCCAAGCACCTCTATGGTGGGCTGGGGCACAACATCTTCAACCCCGCCATGGTCGGCTACGCGATGCTGCTGGTGTCCTTCCCGGTACCGCTGAGTCTATGGCCGGACGCCACAGGCTTTGGCGCCGGCGACGTCCAGAACCTGTGGCAGGGCTGGCTCGGCCAACTTGACGCCAGCACATTGGACGCCGTCAGTGGCGCCACTCCCCTCGATGCGCTGCGCCAGCCTGCCGGCGCCTCGGTCATCGGCGATGCCAACCTCTCTTCACCTTGGGCCATCATTTCCCTGGCCTGGCTGGCTGGCGGGCTGGTACTACTGGCCCAGCGTCTCATCGACTGGCGCCTGCCGCTGGCCATGCTGAGCACCATGGCAGTCCTGGCAGCGCTGTTAAACCAGGTGTCGGGTACTGGCTCCGTGGCGTTTCATCTGTTCAATGGCGCCACCGTCATGGGCGCCTTCTTTATCATCACCGATCCGGTCAGCGCTCCCGGCCATCGACGCGCGCGCTGGGTGTTCGGTGCCGCGATCGGCGTACTGGTCATGCTCATCCGGGGCTACGGGGGCTACCCCGACGCCATCGCCTTCGCCGTGCTGCTGATGAACCTCTCGGCCCCGCTGCTCGATCAGCTGTGCTCAGGGACGCACCGCTCAGCCACCGATGCGCCCAGGGGGAATTCATGACAGCCCCGACAGCGCCACCCTTACCAAGCCCGCGGGGGGCGGTCGCAACGCTGCTCCTGCTTGCCGTCGTCACGTTAGCCAGCGTCGTGATAACGCACTGGCTGAGTGAGGCCCCGATCGCGGCCAATCGCGAGCACTATCAGCAGCAACTGCTGAAGCAGTTGGTACCGCCCCAGACAGCATCGATCGTTGCCCTCGACGAAGCTACCTCCTGGCAAGCCATCGGCCCCAACGGCCAGCGACTCGCCACCGTTCACGCCGGTAAGGCGATGGGATACGGAGGTGCGATACGCCTGTTGGTCGCGTTCACCCCTGAAGGCAAGATCGTCGCGGTGCGCGTGCTTGAGCATCACGAAACCCCGGGTCTGGGGGACAAGATCGAACGACGCAAGAGTCCTTGGGTAGATCAGTTCGAGGGGCGCCATCAGGACGCCCTGGCGTTGACACCATCAGGTCCCATCGAGGCACTGACCGGCGCCACCATAACCTCAGAGGCCGTGATTCGCGCTGTCGTCGCCGCCACGCCAGCAGCCTCATCTGCCACCACCTCACCGCGGGAGACTCCTGATGAATGACGACTCGCACAGCTCGTCAAATAGCTCCCTGACTCGCCAGCAGGCTCGCCAAATCGCCGCCAACGGACTGTGGAGCAACAACCCTGCCCTGGTACAACTATTGGGGCTATGTCCTTTGCTGGCGGTATCCGGCACCATCGTCAACGGCCTGGGGCTCGGTCTTGCCACGCTGGCGGTCATGCTGGGCGCCAATGGCTGCGCATCGATGATAAGAGGTCACATCCGCCCCGAGATACGGCTGCCTGCCTTTGTCATGATCATTGCAGCGCTGGTGACCTGCACAGAACTCGCCATGGCCGCGATGGCCTACGAGCTTTATCAGGTGCTGGGCATCTTCCTGCCTCTGATCGTGACCAATTGCGCCATCCTTGCCCGAGTAGAAGCCTTTGCCTCGCGCCAGCCGCTGGCCCCATCGCTGCTGGACGCGCTGATGAATGGACTAGGCTTCACCCTGGTGCTGATAGTGATTGGCGCCCTGCGCGAGGCTCTCGGCCAGGGCACACTGTTTGATGGCATGGAGCTACTGCTGGGTAGCGGCGCGGCTGACTGGGTGATCCAGCTACCGGGGGAGCGCCACATGCTGTTTATGGCGCTGCCGCCTGGGGCCTTTCTGATAACCGGCCTGCTGATTGCCGGCAAGAACGCCATCGACGACCACATCGCTCGCCGCCGCCCCGCCTCGCAGCCCCCTTCCGAGCAGCGAAGGGTTAGAGTCACCGGGACCATTCACTAGGCCCAGTCACTCAGTTCAGCGCAACACCCAGTCACTGACTCAAGTCCCAACCTTCCAGGCCGCTCTTCAGCGTGACCGCAACCCTCGCTACAGGAGTCCCATGAACGCTGCCAAACGCCACGAGATCTTCACTCGACTGCGGGCCCATAATCCCGAGCCCACCACAGAGCTTCATTGGTCGACCCCGTTCGAGCTGCTGGCAGCAGTGCTGCTATCTGCCCAGGCAACCGATGTCGGCGTCAACAAGGCCACGGCAAGGCTATTTCCCGTCGCCAACACGCCCCAGGCCATCATTGATCTGGGTATCGACGCCCTCAAGGACCACATCAAGACGATCGGCCTGTTCAACACCAAAGCCGAAAACCTGATGAAGACCTGCCATCTGCTGGTCCAGCAGCATGGCGGCGACGTGCCGCGTACTCGCCCTGAGCTAGAAGCGCTCCCGGGAGTCGGCCGCAAGACCGCCAACGTGATTCTCAATACCGCTTTCGGCCAGCCTACCATTGCGGTGGACACCCATATCTTCCGAGTCTCCAACCGCACCGGCATCGCCAAGGGCAAGAACGTGATCGAGGTCGAGGAGCGGCTGATGCGGCATGTGCCCAAGGAATTTCGCCAGGATGCACACCATTGGCTCATCCTGCACGGGCGCTACACCTGTGTGGCGCGCAAGCCACGCTGTGGCAGCTGTGTGATCGAGGACCTGTGCGAGTTCAAGGAAAAGGTCGATCTATAGCCTGACAGCCGACGCGTCAGCGGCACGGCTAACGCCAAAGTTGAAGCGCATAGACCGACAGGACACGTTACGCTGACGCTCTATGCTGCAATATGAGCGATCAACCATGAACGATGTGCTGCGAGAACTCTGGATACCACTGGCCATGGCCTCGAGCTTCGGCGCCTTTACCGGCTCGCTGTTCCGCTTGAGCCGCCGCCCCGGGTCCGAACGTCCGCTGATGTTCCCGGTACTGGGCCTGCTGGGCGGTATCACCGCGTTCATGATCCACCAGGTGCTGGTGTGGACCGTTGGCGCCCCGACCTGGCTCCTGCCGGTACTGGTGGTCCTGCAAGTGTGGCTCTGGTTGGGGCCGCTGGGACCCAAGATGTCGCGGCGTCAGTCCCCTGGCGAATGAACGCCCATGGCAGCCCCCTGCGCTGTCGGTAGATACCCTGCCAGACCCTGCAAGCCACCATTCCCGATCACGCCATGAAAAAGGCGCTCCTGCCACGGCAGGAGCGCCTTTTCTTTACCTACTGTCTCTACTTATTTTTCTACCTACTGCTCCGTTGTTGCCATCCACCTCTGTCACCTGCTCGACAGCGCCTACCCAGGCTATTCCCGAGTCGACGGACAGGGCGCTCCGCAGGGCGCGCAGGCGTTGGCATCCCGCTGATTCAGGGACGTACGGGCGTGACCGTCGCCCATGTTGAAGGCAAAGGTTGGGCTGCTGAGATGATCCGCAAGTATCAGTACCAGGATGGCCAGCAACATGGCGATGATGCGGCTACGGCGGTAAGCGGCTTGCATGGCGCACTCCTTGTTCAATTGGGCAGACGGAACCAGGGCCGCAGGCGAATACCCACCAACGAACCAACAAAGGCGCAGGCGAACCACACCCAGGCATGCAGACTTCCAGAAGCCAAGCCCGAAAACAGCGCGCCGATGTTACAGCCAAATCCCAACCTGGCGCCGTAGCCCAGCAGCAGGCCACCCACCACCGCGGCCAGAAATTGACGGCCCTCTACCTTCTTGCGGCTGGCTTCGTTGAAGCGATTGGCCAGGCCCGCTGCCAGCATGGCCCCAAGCAGCAGACCAAAGTTCATTACCGAGGTGATATTGACCAGCACAGAGTCGGCCAGGGCCATGGCCGGATAGTCCCAGGTCCAGAACTCGAACTGGCTCATGTCCACGCCGATGGCCTGCAGCGCCTTTGCTCCCCACAGATTGAAAGCAAAGGTAATGCCCCAGGGGGCGCCTCCCACCAGCAGCGTCAGGGTGTTGCCGACTGCCAGCACCAATATGGCCCAAACGAATGGCCAGCGGCCCTGCACGAGGGCCTTGAACGCACTCCCTTCTACTGGACGAAGGCGCAGCTCTGAACGCTCAAGCTCACCGTGAGCGCGACGCTCCACGCGATTGACCCACAGCGCGACCAAACCCAGGCCGACCCACTGCACCGCTATCGCTCCCGGCACACCCACACTATCGATCAGACTGACCGGATCAAGACTGGGCAAGTCCAGCCACCAAGGCAGGTGGATCGAGCCGACCACCGCGCCAATGATGAAGAATGCAAGCGTCACCAGCATGCGCAGATTGCCCGCGCCGACCGTAAACAGGGTGCCTGAACCGCACCCTCCGCCAAGTTGCATGCCCAGACCAAACACAAACGAGCCAACGATAAGCGAGGTGCCAATGGGCGCAACCGCGCCGACCAGACCGGGCTGGCCGCTGCCAAGCAAAGGAATCATCAATGCCGAGGTCAGAGCAAACAGCATCAGCTGCGCGCGCATACCGGCCCCGCGGCGTTTGGTGACCAGGTTTCGCCAACCGGCGGTAAAGCCGAAGGCACCGTGGTAAAGCGCCACGCCGAGCGCGATACCAATGGCGAACAACACCACCAGAAAAGGCGCGGTCTCAAGCCATACCAGACCGCCCAGCACAACCATGCCGATCAGCGCCAGGCTGACGACGAAACGATCCACCTTGAGGGGGGCCTGTCCAGGAGTTTGTCCAGCGCTTAGCTCAGCGCCAGGTGGCCGAACCCTGTGCGCGGAGCCAGCAGCATCGCTAGCGGTGGCCGAAGCGGCCTGTGAAGACATCTGAGTCATGGAAGTGCATCTGTTCAAAGGAAGGAGTATCACCGCCGCCGGTGCCGCCACTGATTCACGGCGTCCTGGCGGCGGTCATCTAGGCATCGCCAATAGCCATCTAGGAGCTCACTATCTAAACGACACCTATCGAGGGGTCACGGACCCAAGGGTCACTCGTCACCGAAGCCGAGCGCGTCCAGCACCTTGCCAAGCCCCTGCTTCGCCACGGCCAGCGGACGTGACTCATCCTGGGTCCACTCAGCCATGGAACCGTCATACAACGCCACGTTGTCGAAGCCGGCAATTTCACTCAGCACGAACCAGTCAGTCGCTGCCCAGTGTCCGGTGTTGCAGAACGCCACGGTCTTGGCATCCGCATCCAGCTCTGCCGCCTGGATACGCGAGGTCACTTCCGCCGTATTCAACCGCCAGGCGCCGTCGTCATCGGCCAGCAGCGTCTGATGAGGCAGGTTGCGTGCGCCAGGAATGGTGCCCGGAGCAGTCGCTGCAGGAGACTGGTTGTCGCCCTTGAAGTAGTCCTCTGGGCGGGCGTCGACCAGCTGCCCCTGGGACTCGCGGGCCGCTTCGACCTCTGCAGTCGTCGCCAGCAGAGCCTCATTCAAACGTCCTTCAAAGCGCACCGGATCAGGGTACTCTGCCGAGCCACTGGCCAGTTCGAGGCCTGCCGCTTTCCAACCGGCAAAGCCGCCGTCGAGAATCGCCACCTGCTCGTGACTCAGCACCTTGAAGGTCCAGTACACCCGTGCCGCGCTGCCAAAGTCCGTCGCGCCGGTACCCGCCGGCACCAGCACCACGGTATCGTCATTATCGATTCCGAGGCCGCCGATCAAGCGCTCAAGACTCGACACCGGAGGCATGACTCCGGTGACACCATCGCGGGTTTCCCGCCAGCCGTCCTCGGTATAACTCGAATACAGACTGCCGGGAATGTGGGCTTGCTCGAAGCTTGACCGGTCACCGCCATTGTCGATGCTGGAGCGAATATCCAGCACCACCACATCGTCATTATCCAGGTTCGCTTCAAGCCACTCAGGACTGACCAGCGGCTTGACATCGGCTGCATGCGCGGAGCTCGCCATCATCAGCGCCCCCGCAAGCGTCAGTAAGATGCGCATCAAGTTGACCTCTTGGGTAGGAGATCAACCCATTATCCTGCTCGCAGCTGCAAACTCAATATGCTTGGCATGAATAATGATTTACGTGCTCATAACCAAAACCGATCAGCCACCGGGTCAGACCTGTTTCCATAACGACGGTCGAGGCTCTGTCCGAAAAGTCGACGAGCGAAGGTTAGACAAGGCAAAAATCGGTGAGAAAGCGCAGTTTACGAGGTGTAAATGAGCATTTTAAGCCGATTTTTAACGCCGTATCACCAAGCGCAGGCACTTTTCGTACAAGCCCTAGAGTGAGAGCTCACCGCCCTTCTCTGTAGCACGGCCATAGGCGGGTCGCGCCCGGGCCTGCTCGAGAAAGCGCGTGAGCGCCGGATGGTCAGACAACATGCCCCTACCTTCCAGCGCCAGGAGCGGGAAACTCATCTGGATATCCGCCGCGCTGAACGTCTCTCCCGCGAACCAGCTGTGCTCTGCCAGGTGCTGCTCCCAAAAGCCTATCAGCCGTCGTATTTCTGGCCCGAGGTACTGCTCTTTCACGCCCTTGGCGAACATCTTGCCCAAAGGACGCACCAGAGCCGGCACAGGGGGCTTGCTGAGCCTGCCAAACACCAGATTCATCACCAGCGGGGGCATCGCCGAGGCCTCCGCATGGTGCATCCAGAACACATAGTCATCGTAGGCTTCACTGTCGACGGAGGGAGACAGCGCCCGCTCCCTGTCGTAATGGCGCAGCAGATACTCGATGATCGCACCGCTTTCTGCCACGACCCTGCCCGCCTGATGCTGGTCGGTGATCAGCGGCGACTTGCCGAGCGGGTGAACCTGCTTGAGGGATTCAGGGGCCAGCATGGTCTTGGGATCACGCCGATAGAGCTGAATGTCATAGTCGACTCCAAGCTCTTCCAGTAGCCAGACCACTCTGAGAGAGCGGGAGTTTTCGAGATGGTGCAATACGATCATGTGGTCTCCTTTACCCCATGGCTGAAACAGAAACGGCGCCCAGGGGGCGCCGTTTCCATCGCTTCGTCTCAATCAGACGAGAACATGCCATCACCGACTTCATCGATGTAGCGTTCCGCCTTCTGTCGCATCAGCGCATCACAGGCCTCACGCCCAGGCACCAGGTCAGAGCGCTCGAAAGCGTGTTCCAGCGTCTCGCCACCCTCGATGGGCTTGCGAATAAAGCCGCTGACGCGATACTGACCGCCCTGCTCCTGCGGACGAGACACGATCAGGAATCCGCGATACTCCACGGCCTCGGCCTCCTCCGTGGAACGCGATTCAGCGGCGCCTCCACCCTTGAAAAGGCTGCCGATCAGCTTCTTGAACATGTCGCCTCCTGGATCTGATGGTCGAACGCCAAGCGCTTAGTCCTGACGACGGCCCTTGCCTGCGGCGATACGCAGACGCAGCGCATTCAGCTTGATGAAGCCTTCCGCATCCTTCTGGTCGTAGGCGCCCTTGTCGTCTTCAAAGGTCGCGATGGACTCGTCGAACAGCGACTCGTCGGAGCGACGGCCTGCCACGATGGCATTGCCCTTGTACAGCTTCATGCGAACAACGCCGGACACATTCTTCTGGGTCTCGTCGATGGCGGCCTGCAGCATGCGACGCTCCGGGCTCCACCAGTAGCCGTTGTAGATGACCTCGGCATACTTGGGCATCAGCTCATCCTTGAGATGGGCTTCTTCCCGGTCGAGGGTCAACGACTCGATGGCGCGGTGAGCACGCAGCATGATGGTACCGCCAGGGGTTTCATAGCAGCCGCGAGATTTCATGCCGACGTAGCGGTTCTCGACGATATCGAGACGGCCGATACCGTTGTCACCACCCAGCTTGTTCAGCTTCTCCAGCACTTCGTGGGGCTTCATCGGCACGCCGTCGATGGCCACGATGTCGCCCTTTTCAAAGGTCAGCTCGACGTAGGTCGGAGTGTCCGGTGCCGCTTCCGGCGACACGCTCCAGCGCCACATGTCCTCTTCGGCTTCCGCCCAGGGATCTTCGAGAATACCGCCCTCGTAGGAGATATGCAGCAGGTTGGCATCCATCGAGTAAGGGGACTTCTTTTTCTTGCTGAAGTCGACGGGAATATCGTGCTGCTGGCAGTAGGCCATCAGCTTCTCGCGGGAATTCAGATCCCACTCACGCCACGGCGCAATGACCTTGACGCCAGGCTTCAGGGCGTAGCCGCCCAGTTCGAAACGGACCTGATCGTTGCCCTTGCCGGTAGCACCGTGGGAAATCGCATCGGCACCGGTCTGGTTGGCAATCTCGATCAGACGACGAGCGATCAGCGGACGCGCGATAGAGGTACCCAGCAGGTACTCACCTTCGTAAATGGTGTTGGCACGGAACATCGGGTAGACGTAGTCGCGCACGAACTCTTCACGCAGGTCCTCGATGTAGATTTCCTTGACGCCCAGGGCCTCAGCCTTGGCGCGGGCCGGCTCGACTTCCTCACCCTGACCGATGTCGGCGGTAAAGGTCACCACTTCGCAGTGGTAAGTCTCCTGCAACCACTTGACGATGACGGATGTGTCCAGACCGCCCGAATAGGCGAGCACGACCTTCTTGACATCGGACATGCTAGGGGCTCCTTCTTGTATGACAGACATGACGTGACCAGCGCATTCCTTCATGAATGGCGCTTGAAGAGGGCCGAGTATAGCGCGCATGGCCGGTGTCGAATACCGCTACGGGACGCCGCGCTGCCAAACTGCTAGACTTTCGCCGTTTCGGCCTGCATCACACAGGCCCATTACCCCACGGCCCGACAAGGAGAGGTGCATGAGCGAGCTGATCGCCCGCGAACTCATGGCGCAACGTTTTCGCAGTTTTCTGCCGGTGGTGGTGGATATCGAGACCGGCGGCTTCAATCCCGAAAGCGACGCCCTGCTGGAGATCGCCGCTGTCACCCTGACCATGGACCCGGAGGGCAACCTGCTGCCCGACGCTACCTTTGCCTATCACATCGAGCCGTTTGCTGGCGCCAACGTCGAACAGTCGGCACTGGACTTCACCGGCATTCGTCTCGACGACCCCCTGCGTCAGCAGGTCGCCATCAGCGAAGCCGAGGCGCTGGGTGAAATATTCCGTCCAGTGCGCAAGGCCATCAAGGCTCATGGCTGCACCAGGGCCATTCTGGTAGGCCACAACGCTGCCTTTGACCATGGCTTCCTCAATGCCGCGACCAACCGCTGCGACATCAAGCGCAACCCCTTCCACCCGTTCTCAAGCTTCGATACCGCCTCCCTGGCAGGACTGGTCTACGGCCAGACCGTGCTGGCCCGAGCTTGCCGTGCCGCCGGCATCGACTTCGACAACAACGCCGCCCACTCTGCCCGCTATGACACCGAGCGCACGGCCGAGCTGTTCTGTGCGATGGTCAATCGCTACAAGGACCTGGGCGGTTGGCGGCTGGCTCAGCAGGAACAGGGAATGGAGGAGGACTGACACCGGTCCATGCCTTTTTACTGCGGCAGGATGCTGCTCACTGCAGAGACTCTCTACATACGACAAGGCCCCGCTGGTGTCCACACCAGCGGGGCCTTGCGTTTGATCAGTCAGATGACCGTGTTTGATCAGTCGCGCGGGGGCGCGGTAACACCCTCACCACCTCAGCGATCCAGCGGCTAGCCGGTCCTGACCGGTCAATCGAATGCTAGGCTGCACCTTACTCGGCGCCGCCCTCTTCATTCTGGCGAGCACGTTCAGCGGCTTGCTTGATCAGGGGCTCAAGTTCGCCATTGTTATGCATCTCGACCACGATATCGCAACCGCCGACCAGCTCACCTTCCACCCACAGCTGCGGGAAGGTCGGCCAGTTGGCCACCTTGGGCAGTTCGGCTCGAATGTCGGGGTTGTCCAGTACGTTGACGAAAGCAAAGCGCTCGCCACACGCCATCAGCGCCTGCACGGTCTGCGCAGAGAAGCCGCACTGCGGCAGCTGCGGAGACCCCTTCATGTAAATGAGAATGGGGTTTTCGCTGATCTGGCGCTGAATGTTTTCGACGGTGGTGCTCATCACGGCTCCTCAATGATTCGGGCTTGTCTGGCATGTCCTCACGGTACGATGCATGCCCTTACGGTTCGCTTTCGGCCGATACGATGGGGTCAACATCCGCACTTTTCAATGCGCGTCGGGATCGATACCCCTTTCGAGACAATACCTGATTGCCACGCTCGGCCTTTCCTTGAACGCATTGTACGGCCCAGCGGCGCGTTGCGCATCCCCTCCGCGCTGGCTAGGATGGTCGTTTTTTACCTCGTTGGAGAGACGCCATGGCCGCCCGCCACTTCCTGACCCTACTGGACCTGAGCCAGGATGAATTGCGCTACCTCATCCAGCGCGCGATCACGATCAAGAATGGGCTCAAGGCCCAGGGCCCGACCTACGCGCCCTTTACCAACCGCACCCTGGCGATGATCTTCGAGAAGTCGTCAACACGGACCCGTGTCTCCTTCGAGACCGCCATGGCTCAGTTCGGTGGTCACGCGCTGTTCCTCTCGCCTAGGGACACTCAACTAGGACGTGGCGAGCCCATAGGAGACACGGCTCGGGTGCTGTCAGAGATGGTTGACGCGGTGATGATCCGCACCTTCTCCCACCAGGGCCTTGAAGAGTTCGCCGCTGCCAGCGACGTACCGGTCATCAATGCGCTGACCGATGATTACCATCCCTGCCAGCTGCTGGCGGATGTGATGACCTGGACCGAGCTGCGGGGCAGCGTCAAGGGCCGCACGGCGGTGTGGATCGGGGACGGCAACAACATGTGCCACTCCTGGATCAATGCCGCACGCCAGTTCGACTTCTCCCTGCGCATCTGCTGCCCTGAAGGCTACGAGCCCCGCGAGGATATCCTGGCAGCCGCAGGAGACCGAGTGACCATCCTCCGCGATCCCATGACAGCCGTCGCAGGTGCCGACCTGGTGACAACCGATGTATGGGCATCCATGGGACAGGAAGAGGAGCAGGCGCGCAGAGAAGCCGACTTCGCCGGCTTCCAGGTGACTGAGGCCATGCTGGATGCGGCGGACAAGGATGTGCTGTTCCTGCACTGCCTGCCCGCTCACCGCGGCGAAGAGATCAGCGAAACCTTGCTGGATGATCCCCGCGCCGTGGTCTGGCAGGAGGCCGGCAACCGCCTGCATGCCCAGAAGGCACTGCTGGAGTTCCTGATGCTGGGTCAGGTCAGTCACTGATACCCTGCGACTCGCTGCTTATCAGCAAGGCCCTGCCGCAATATCGCGGCAGGGCTTGGCGTTACGCGTATAGCCTGTCGCCCCCTTAAGTCGCTGCCATCTATCCACGCCTCCCGTTTCATTCCTCTCGTTACCTTTCTCTTGTTACCTTTCTTTCGCTACGCCCCACCCACACCAACGCGGGCTTCAGCGCCCAGATCCCCATCGAGTCATGCTGAGCAGGCGCCACGTCAACGAGTGCTTGAACCAAAACACCTACAGCGCCTGCAACGGCTGGCCATGACCCGCGGCATGTATCCGCAAGCGGACAAGGAATAGACTTTGGTCTAATCAGACTAATGTCGTATACTTGCGCCATATTTCTGTCAGAGATCGCCGCATGGCACTGCTCGCCGAACATAATGACACCGCTCAGCGTATCGACCTGACCGCCTTTATCGAGGACCTCTACCGCGACGGCGACGTCCTTGAGGCCTTGACCCACAGTGATCGTGGTCTTAGCGCCACACGCCTTGATGCCCTTACCCGGACCCGCTCCCAGGCGTCCCGGCTGCGTCGTCTGCTGCGGCAATCGCTGGTCGTCCACAATCCGCGCGGCAGGCTGATCCTGACACAGGCTGGCCGAAAGCTGGCATTTGAGCTTTACGGCGTGGGCGCTGCCGATCTCTAGGCACCGTTTCAGCGGTTGTAGCCAGCACTCCCGTTGCTGGCTCTCCCGTTTTTGCCCCCCATTGCTGTCCCTCACATTTCTGTCTCTCTCGATTCTGGTTCTCTCGATTCTGTCTCTCTCGAATCAGCTTTCCGCCTCCTCAGCTGAACGTCACCCGAGCTGTCTCGCCTGAGCCAACACCAGCCGCACACCAAGGCTCGATGACGGGCCCTTCCCCCTTGGTCCGCTGACACAGCGACGTCGCCCGATCCCTCTATTCTCCTATCTGATTCCCGCTTTGCGGGGCAGGCTGATTCACGCTTCGCGGGGCAGGCTGATTCACGCTCTAAGGGGAGAACATCCGAGTCCTTTTCATCTTGCTGGCTGTCGGCGGCGATGCCCTGCCTATTGCCCTGGGCCGACTCCGCCCTACCTCAAAGGCGCCTGACGACAAAAATATGACGCTTATTGCCAAGTCGCAACGCCGTCACTTCGCCACACTACCTCTCGATTCATTCAGCCGCGGAGCGACGAGACGCTGTCTACACCACGGCGCCGCCCTGTCAGGCGGCGTGAACTCGCCTTCGAGCCACTTGGCATGGGGCCGCGGCCGACGTCCCGTCATCCGAGATCGAGAGGAGCCCTCCATGAACCGTAACGTCATCCTTACCTGCGCCGTGACCGGTGCCGGCGATACCACCGGCAAGAGTCCCAAGGTGCCGGTAACCCCCAAACAGATTGCCAACGACTGCATCGAGGCGGCCAAGGCCGGTGCCAGCATTGCGCACATCCACGTGCGCGACCCGGAAACTGGCGGCGTCAGCCACTCCCTCGACCACTTCCGTGAAGTCATGGAGCGGGTGCGTGAAGCCGACACCGATATCGTCATGAACATTACCGCTGGGGGCGGTGGCGACTGGATCCCTGACAGCCAGGACCCCACTCGGGGCGGACCGGGTACCGACATTCAGACGCCGGCCCAACGCCACGAGCCAGTCGGGGAACTGCTGCCCGAGCTGTGTACGCTGGACTGCGGCAGCCTCAACTTTGGCGACATGATCTACGTCAACTCGGCTGACTGGCTGCGTGAACATGCCCGCCTGGTGCAGGCTGCCGGGGTCAAGCCTGAGCTGGAGTGCTTCGATCTGGGCCATGTGTGGTTCGCCCGCCAACTGCAGGCTGAAGGCCTGATCGACGGCGACCCGCTCTACCAACTGTGCCTTGGCATCCCGTGGGGCGCCGAAGCCGATACCGAGACCATGCTGACGATGCGCAACAAGCTGCCGGCCAACGCCAACTGGGCGGCATTCGGCATTGGCCGGCACCAGATGCCGATGGCCGCTCAAGCGGTGATGCTCGGTGGCCATGCCCGGGTTGGGCTCGAGGACAACCTGTACCTCGAAAAGGGCGTGCTGGCCTCCAACGCTCAACTGGTCGAGAAAGCCGGCAGCCTGATCAACCACCTGGGCGGCAAGGTCATGACACCGGCAGAAACTCGAGATTTCCTCAAGCTGCGCAACCCACACACCGGCACCATCATGGGAGAACAGGCATGAAACAGCTATCTGTCATCGGCACCGGTGTGATCGGCAACGGCTGGATCGCCCGCGCCCTGGCCAGCGGTTGGAGCGTAGTCGCTTTTGATCCGGACCCCGCCGCCGAAGCGCGCACTCGGGCGTTTGTGGACAATGCCTGGCCTGCGCTGCAACGCCTGGGTCTGGCCGACGGCGCCAGCATCGACCACCTGCGCTTTGCCTCCTCACTGGAAGCCGCCGTGGACGGCGCCGACCTGATCCAGGAGAACGTACCGGAAAGACTCGAGCTCAAGCAGAGCATCCTGGCCCAGATCGACGCCGCGGCGCCTGCCGATGTGCTGGTGGGCTCCTCGACGTCGGGATTCAAGCCCACCGACCTGCAGCAGGACTGTGCCAAGTCACCCGGGCGCATCATCGTCGCTCACCCCTTCAATCCGGTCTACCTGCTACCGCTGGTCGAGCTGGTCGGAGGACAAGCCACGGCGAGCGAGCAGACTCAGCAGGCGCAGGCCCTGTATCAGGCGCTGGACATGCGTCCACTGGTGGTCCGCCGTGAAATCGAAGGGCATATTGCCGACCGTCTGATGGAAGCCCTGTGGCGCGAGTCACTGCACCTGGTCAATGACGGCGTAGCCACTACAGAGGAAATCGACGCCGCGGTGGTCTACGGCTGTGGGCTGCGCTGGTCGCTGATGGGCACCTTCCTGACCTTCCACCTGGCCGGTGGGGAACAGGGTATGCGCCATATGCTGGAGCAGTTCGGACCCGCGCTGAAGCTCCCCTGGACCAAGCTGGAAGCCCCCGAGCTTACCGATGAGCTGATCGACCGCGTGGTCGAGGGCTGCGAGCATCAGGCGGCCGGCCGCAGCGTGGCCGAGCTGGATCGTCGTCGCGATGACTTCCTGGTCGAATTGCTGGGCCTGGTGAACAAGTACTGGCCGGAAGCAGAAGGCCTCGAGGGACGTATCTGATGGCCTTGCTCAACACCCAGGTGGCGTCACAGTGGGTCGACTACAACGGCCATATGAACGATGCCGAGTACGCCAGGGTATTCTCCCTGGCGGTGGACAGGCTGATGGAGAACATTGGCCTGGACGATGAGGGCCGGCAACGGCTCGGCTACACCCTGTATACCCTCGAGACCCATCTTCGCTACCTGAAGGAAGCCCACGAGGGGCAAGACCTGCAGGTCGATGTTCAGATCGTCGATCAAGATGCCAAGCGCCTGCACCTGTGGTTTGTACTCACCAGTGGAGCGGACCTGCTGGCTACCAGCGAGCAAATGCTGATGGGCATCGACACCACCAGCGGCAAGCCTGCTGCCTTCCCCGCAGCGCTCTCTGATGCCTTGGTGACATTGCCCCCCCTGTCATCCCCCC
This sequence comes from Halomonas sp. DP3Y7-2, assembly GCF_019800795.1. Lineage (NCBI taxonomy): Bacteria > Pseudomonadati > Pseudomonadota > Gammaproteobacteria > Oceanospirillales > Halomonadaceae > Halomonas > Halomonas sp. DP3Y7-2. The sequence goes on along the minus strand of NZ_JAHVKJ010000005.1, from coordinate 62,244 downwards.
CGCCCGAGGGGCTGGGACGGCGGATCGGTATCAGCCGACGCTGACAGGCTTGGCGTCCTGGCCGGGCCATATCCAGCCAGACCCGCTCAGGCCCGCCCAGACCAGCTCGGGCCAGGGCGCCATCCACCAGGAATGCTCGGCGACGCCGGGCGGGATCCGGATGTAGAGATGACGATCGACGACTTTGCCAAGCGCTTCCAACATGGTCTCGACGCCATGGCATCAAGGCCCCTCGCCCTGGCCAGAGGCGACTACGATCGGCTCTGCGCCAGTTTCGCCACGCCGTTGCCCACCACCATGCGGGTCACCGACGAGCGGATCGCTGGAGTACCCGTGCGCCGATATCGGCCAGGGAGAGCGGAAGGAATAGACAGCGCTCTCTCCCACGCCCACGCCCACGCCGATACTGGTCAGCAGACCGTGCTCTACGTCCATGGTGGCGGCTTCACCATCGGCTCGCTGGACAGCCACCAGGGCGTCGCAGCGGGCCTTGCCGAAGCACTCGGGCGAGAGGTGGTAAGTGTGCAGTATCGACTTCTGCCCGAGGCACGCTACAGCGACCAGCTCGACGACGTCGATCGGGTGCGCCGCTGGCTTCAGCCCTGTGCCATGGTGGGGGACAGCGCAGGAGGTCGCCTGGTGCTGGACGTGGCTCGTGCCGCCAAGGACCCACATCCGCTCGGCATGATCTATCCGCTTCTCGGTGACATGTCCGAGACATCTCTTGGACCCGATGCGCCCTTGCTGAGTCGTCGGGACGCCCAGGCCGCCTGGGCGATGATTGCCTCCGACGCTGCCCGCGCGGGCGACGCTCCCCCGGTCAGCAGCGCAGTGGAATGCCTGGTCGTGGAACACGACCCCCTGACCCCAGCGATACTGGCGACGCTGGACCAATGGCGTCAGCAGCGGCGGCAGGTTGGCCTGCATACGGCAGAGGGGATGTTTCACGGGGCGCTTCACGCCCATGCGCAGCTGGCACCGATGTCGATCACCTGGCGTGGGTTCTGTCGTGCTCTCGCGTGTCACCTCGACGAGCGACACCTAGACTATTCTTTGCGTTGAAGTGCCTCTCTACCCCTCTGATTCATAAGCACTTATCGGGTTAGAAGCAGCACAGTCACGACGTTATCACTCCACTCCAGCGAGGTTCCCACCGATCGATCGCCGTCCCTCCTTTTTCAATAAGACAACGAGACACCAATGAAACAGAACATGTCCACATTGGTGGCCACCGTGGTCACCGTCATTACGCTTATTGCCTTTGCTGCCATCGCCCCAGGTAGCTTTCAGACCATCCTTGATGTCATCAAGGTCAATGTCATCGGCAACTTGGGCTTCATCTTCACCTACCCGGCCTTTGTTGCCTCCATCGTGTTTGTCGTCCTGATGTTTACCCCACTGGGCCGCTTGAAATTCGGTGATGAGCCGCCAGAATTTTCGACGCTCGCCTGGCTAGGCATGCTTTTCGCCACCGGCATGGGTATTGGATTGGTCACCTGGGGAGTGCTGGAGCCTCACTATCACGTCGAGGCCGGGAACAGTTCCGATCAAGCACTGCTATATGCGTTCAATCACTGGGGGCTACTGGCCTGGGCAGGCTATCTTGCCATCGGCGTCATCTTTGCCCACTGCATGTACAACCTGAGGATCGAGAAACCTGCCGAGACCTTGCTGGGAGGCGGTTTCCTCAGCAAGTTGAACCTGGTGAGCCTGGTCGTTTCCACCGTGATCGGGCTTTCGCTGACGTTCTCCTATGCCACCGATCCCCTCAAGCAAAGCCTGGAGCAGTTCTTTGGCATCCAGGCCAGTCCAACCTTGATCATCAGTGTGCTGGCCATCTTTGCCATCGCCTCGAGTGCCTCGGGGCTCAAGCGGGGCATCAAATGGCTAAGCAACTACAACACGTTATTCGCGCTGATACTGTTGACCAGCGTGTTACTGCTGACATCCCCCTGGGACATCGTTTCGACGCTGGCGCGCCTGTTGCCGGAATACCTGGTGAAATATCCGCTGATGGCGACCGATATTGGCCTGGGGGATCCTGAGCGCAAGGCCTGGCTCGCGGATTGGCTATATGCCTTCGAGGCTGCCTGGTACGGTTGGTTCATCTTCACCGGGGTGTTTATCGCCCGCATCTCCAAGGGGCGTACGCTCCGCCAACTCGTGCTAGGCGTCATGCTGGTGCCGAGCCTATTCTCGTGTCTGTGGTTTACGACCTTCGGCCTCGGCGGATTGGAGACAGGCTCAGAGGACGTCTTTGCGCTGATGGCCACCCTGGATAGCCGTGGCATTCTTTCGGCCATTCTGGCCCTGAACATCCTGCTGTTCTTCGTCACCAGCGCGGATTCCGCTGGCCTGGTCTGCGAAATGCTGACCGTCAAACGCTCCAGAGCGTTCTGGATCGTGGCCATGTCATTGCTGGCGATCGTGATCAACTGGCTGGAAGGTGACATCTTCAAGGTCATCCTGACCCTGATTTCCGTCGCGGCCATTCCGGTGGCCTTTGGCATCTTTGCGCTGGTAGCAGCCTTCTTGCTACGCCTTCGAGGCCAGCACACCCCCTTGCCCACTCAGGACGACGGCTAAGCAAGCGCTGACGTCATCAGCCGAACGGCGTTAGGCGCCCAGAGCCCGGGACCTGGAACCCGAAGTCTATGAGGCTCAGGTGCCAAGTTAGAGCAGCGTGTACGCAGACAGGGCCTGATGTCAGGCCCTGTCTGCAGCCTATGGCGAGTGCCATGGCGCCCTGTAGCACTCTGGCTAACACCTTCACTCAGGCGCTAGCGGCAAAGCGCCATTAGAACTTGCCCAGTTCAGCCTCGAGCGGAAACATGGCGGCGGATAGCTCGCCCACGCTCATGACCGGTGACGCCGGCGCCTTGGCACTCGGCCAGGCCTTCAGCAAGCCCTCGTAGCCCTCCTCCAGGGCAGCATAAGCGCCTGCTTCGCGAAACAGCTCGGCGTGGCGCTCCAGCGACTCACGGGCCGTCAGCACAAATCCACGGCCATCCTGATACTCCACTACATTGACGAACTCACCGTCGTCGACCGCTTCTTCGTACTCGTGCAGCGCAGTCTGCAACAACGCCAGCTGGACCTTGGCCTGGAAGCCAGCATCCATCTCGAGTTCATCGTCCACGTCGCCCATGGCGGCCAAGATGGTAGCGCGCAGCGACTCATACTCTGCCTCGTATTCACTCCAGTCTCCGCCCTGCTGGACCTGGCCAGAAAAGTCTTCCAAGGTCTCGTCGAAGGCCTCGATTCCGCGGGTCTCCAACGCCTTGGCGATGCCCGGATAGACCTCATGGTAGGGATGACCGAAATGCGGGTAGGAAGCGGTCTTTGCGCCTTCGGTGTAGAGCTCCTTGGCCACCTGAAGGTGCCCCAGCATCAGGGCGAGTTCTGTGGTGTAGATACCAGGGTTGGCCGCGTCTACGTGGCCATGCTCGCCGCCTTCACCACCTTCACCACCTTCACCGCCTTCACCGCCTTCACCGCCTTCACCGCCTTCACCGCCTTCGCCGCCGGCAGTAGCAGTTAAATAGGCAAATACCGCGTAGGGGTCGCTAGCCAAGGAGCCGTGCTCGCCGCCTTCACCACCTTCGCCACCGTGGCCGTGTTCTCCACCTTCGCCACCTTCGCCGCCGTGGCCGTGCTCGCCACCTTCACCACCTTCACCACCGTGGCCGTGTTCTCCACCTTCACCACCTTCACCACCGTGGCCGTGTTCTCCGCCTTCACCACCTTCGCCACCGTGGCCGTGTTCTCCGCCTTCACCACCTTCGCCACCTTCACCGCCGTGGCCGTGCTCTCCGCCTTCACCACCTTCGCCGCCTTCACCACCGTGGCCGTGCTCGCCACCTTCACCACCTTCACCACCGTGGCCGTGCTCTCCGCCTTCACCACCTTCGCCACCGTGGCCGTGCTCTCCGCCTTCACCACCTTCGCCGCCGTGGCCAGCTTGCCCCGCTTCCTGCACAACGCCGTCTTGCGTCATTTCCTCGTCGCCATGATGATCGGCCCAGGCGGTGCCGGTTCCGAGCAAAAGGCTGGTGCCTACACCGATCCACAGTTTGGTGCGGGTCTCTTGGGTCATGATGAACATCCTCGTTGTGGCTGCTGTCGGTTTTACGCGCATGTTGCCATCTAGGGGGCTACGCGCGCTAAGGGTGGCGGCAGGTTCCGCCAATGGTCCATGACTATCCTGGACGCGACATGTGACCAAGTGTAATGCAAATGATTAACACTAGGGTACAATTCACCATTTGCGAGGGGCAACGATGATTCTATGTATCGACCAAGTGCTCTCCAACGAGCTGCTGGCACGCATTCGCCAGACCCTGGGCGAAGCCCGTTTCCGCGACGGCAAGGAAACAGCGGGCTGGCACGCACGCACGGTGAAACAGAATCAGCAGGCGAGCGGCCAGGACCCTGCCATCGCCAGCCTGCGCGACGATGTCATGAAGACGTTGGCCAACCACACGCTGTTTCAGATCGCCGCCAGGCCCCGACGCATGAAGCCGGTGATGTTCAGTCGTTATCAGCAGGGCATGACCTACGGCAACCATGTCGATGATGCGGTCATGCCCACGCCCCAGGGGCCCATGCGTACCGACCTGTCCTTCACCCTCTTTCTGGAGGAGCCAGCCCACTACGATGGGGGTGAGTTGATCATGGACACCCCCCAGGGTGAGCAGCGCTACAAGTTACCGGCGGGCTCCATGATCCTCTATCCGTCGTCGACCCTGCACCGGGTGGACCCTGTGACCCGGGGTGAGCGACTGGCCGCGGTGGGATGGCTGCAAAGCCAGGTGCGTCAGCCGGAACAACGGGAGATCCTGTTTGACCTGGACACCACCCGGCGCCAGATATTTGAACGCGATGGCAAGACCGCTGACTTTGACGCCATTTCCAAGAGCCTGGCCAACCTGCTGCGCATGTGGGCCGACATCTGATCCCCTGCACCAGGGCTATGCCCCATCCACTGGCGTCAGCTGCTCTCGTCCTGGCGTCGATAGCTCAGGGGTGAACAACCATAGTGGCGCCGAAAGGCACGGCTGAAACTCGAGGCGGAGCCAAAGCCGCAGCTTAGCCCGATGGCGAGCACGTCCAGATCGGTGTCCTTGAGCAGTGACGCGGCACGGTTCAGCCGCAGTCCCAGATAGTAGCCGGTGGGCGACTCCCCTAACTCGTCGGCGAACAGGCGCTGCAGCTGACGCAACGAGATCTGACTGCGCCGCGCAATCTCGGCAAGCTCAAGGGGTGCCTCTAGATGGCTCTCCATCAGTGACACGGCATCGATCAAGCGTGGCTGGTGGGTCCCCAATCGACGCACCAGGCTCATGCGCTGCTGGTCGGTACGGGACCGCAAACGGTCGTGAATCAGCTGTTCCGACACGTCTACCGCCAGCCCCATCCCATGCTGTCTGGCGATCATCTCCAGGGTCATGTCCATGGCAGCAGCCCCACCAGCACAGAAAAAACGTCGTTGGCCGAGCAGGAAGAGCTCATCGCAGGTGCGAATGGTGGGATAACGCTCGTTGAAGGCCGGTAGCGTCTCCCAATGCAGCGTAACGGTCTCTCCGGCCAGCAACCCGGCCTCGGCCAGCACCACCGCACCGGTGTCGAGGGCCCCGATACGACAGCCTCCTTGGTCCAGGCGGTTGAGCCAGGCACTCAGACCACGACCGATCCACTGCTCTGGATCAAACCCGCTGCACACCGCCAACGACGGCAAGTGGCGCACCTGGTCGATAGCATGGTCCACCATCAGCGTCATGCCATTGCTGGCGGTGACAGGATCACCAGATAGCCCGATCACCGTCCACTCGTAGAGCGGACGACCGGCAATCCGGTTAGCGATGCGCAAGGGCTCTACTGCCGAGAAGAACGCCATCATCGAAAACTGGGGCAATAAGAGAAAACCCATGCGTTCGCTGGTGGTCAATGCCGAGAACATGGGCTCGTTGTCGCCTGAGCCATCAGCGGTGGTATCAGCGGTCGTGTCAGCGCAAGGATGACGCCCCTGGCCCTCGTCAGGGTGGCCGTCCTTGCCCCGCCCATGGGGCTGATCGCTAGCCTCCATGTGGATCTGCCCCTGGCCTGGCCAAGTCTGCATGGCTATCTTCCTTTACGCTTTCTAATGTGTGCGACCGATCGCCAAGCCTAGGCGTTGTCCGAAACGTCGACGAGCGAAGGTTAGACAAGGCAAAAATCGGTGAGAAAGCGCAGTTTACGAGGTGTAACGGAGCATGTTAACCGGGCTGGCGTACCAGCCGATGCTTAACGCCGTATCACCAAGCGCAGGCACTTTACGTACAAGCCCCAGCATAGCGCGCAGCCCCAAGGCGAGGGCCGGGCTTGAGCCGGGTCGCCTGCGCTGTCATGCTTTTACGCCATCCTATCGAGAGGCCCTGGCGGCGCGCCATGCTCCACTTCCATTCTGACGTCTCGTCGCCCCGTCGGCACCAGGCTCATGCCCAGGCCCAGGCGATGCGGAGGAAGACGTCGTGCGCCTGACCTATCAGGGACCGAGTCCGGAAGCCATCGGCTTTTTGCTGTTGCCTCGTTTTTCCATGGTGGCGCTGTTCTCCGCCATCGATCCTCTGCGCATTGCCAACCGACTGTCTGGTGAGACGCTATTTCGCTGGCACCTGATCAGCAGGGACGGGCTGCCGGTCCATGCCAGCAACGGCATTCCCCTGGCGGTCGAGCACGCACTAGAGGACACCCCATGGCTGCCCAGCCTTGCCGTCTGCGCCAGCTTTGAGCCCATGGCCGCCGTCGATGACAGCCTGATCACCTGGCTGAGGCAACGTCGCGAGCAGCGCACCTGCCTGGGGGCGCTGGATACGGGGGCTTTCTGCCTTGCGTCCGCCGGACTGATCGACGACACCGTCACCTTGCACTGGGAGAGCCTGCCCGACTTCAGGCGCCAGCACCCCCATATAGAAGCGGTGGAGTCGCTTTACGAAGTGACACCCAGCGGCTTTTTCGGGGCTGGGGCCAGCGCCTCCATCGACCTGGCACTGGACACCATTCGACGCCGCCACGGCGACGCCTTGACCCGCCGCGTCAAGGAGCAGCTGGTGCATGACCATCGGCGGCTGCCGGCCAGCCGACAGCGTGACGTCCGCTACCAGGAGCGACTGCCACAGCGCCTGGCCACCCTTATCGGGATCATGGATGCCCACCTGGAATCCCCCCTATCCATTCCCCAGCTGGCTTCCGCCATCGGACTATCGGAGCGCCAGCTCGAGCGGGAGTGCCAGCAGCATCTGTCCCGCACTCCAGGGCAGCTGTACCTGGAGCGGCGCCTGAGCCTCGCCCATCAGCTGGTCACCAGCACCCGACACAGTGTCATGGATATCGCGCTGGCCAGCGGCTTTGCCTCAGCCTCGAGCTTCACCCGCGCCTTTCGCCAACACCACGGTGCCTCGCCTAGCGCCTTGCGACGTCAGCCCACCCCTCCGATGTCGGATTCTGCACGATAATTGTCGACTTCTGCACGATGCCGCAGCCCCACCGGCGCCATGCTGTGGCCATCGTCGTGACCCACTGCAGGGGGCTGGATGCCTGCCCGCTGAGTTGCGTCACCCACACGTCGCTTTCCGATGACTCGACCAGGCTAGCTCAAGGAGGCTCCATGCACGCGCAGACGTCTCGACCGTCCGCTAACTCCTCTACTTCCGCTGTTTCCACCACCGCATCCTCCGCCGCCACACCGCCGTCGGCGCTGCCACCGACGCCCGACTACGACAGCTGGCCGGTAGAGGTGGCCATCGCCGAGGTGACTAGCGACTCTCGGGTACTGACCGTGACCTGGCAGGATGGCCGCGTCAGCCGATACCACAGTATCTGGCTGAGAGAAAATGCCGCCGATGACAGCACCATCAATCCCGCCACACGAGAGCGCATTCTCGACCTGTCGTGCCTGGAGGCTTGGCCGCAGATAGCGGCTGCGCGGCTCGATGACAGCGGAGCCGTGGAACTGATCATGAGTCCTGAACAGCGCACACTGCGCTTTCATCCGGGCTGGCTGCGCGCCCACGACTATGACAACTGCGAGGATCCACTGGCCCCGCTGGTCGCCATGGAGACCTGGCTGGGAGGAGCGGACGCGGCGCCTGACACCTTGGACGCCAGCACCTTTTCCACCACCGCCATCGATAGCCCGGAAGAAGCCTCGACGCTGGAGCCAGCACTGGAGTCACTGCTGCGCAAGGGCCTGGTGCGCCTGCGCGGCCTGCCCACGGAGCCTGGGACACTAGCCAGCGTTGCCGAGCGTATCGGCCCGGTAAGAGCCACCAACTTCGGCACCCTGTTCGACGTGCGCGCCAAGCCTGACCCTGACTCCAACGCTTATACCTCGATTGCGCTTCCTCCCCACGTGGATCTGCCCACGCGGGAATACCATCCTGGCCTGCAGTGCCTGCACTGCCTCGAAAACAGCGTCGCCGGTGGACAGGCGGTCATGCTCGATGGCTTTGCGGTGGCGGACGCCCTGCGCCAGGAAGACCCTGAGGCTTTCTCCACCCTGACCCAGGTACATTGGCGCTACGCCAACACCGCCAAGACCACGGACTATGTCTGGCATTCGCCGATGATCGTGCTGGATGATCAGGGCCAGCTCAGCGAAGTGCGCATTGCCGACTTCCTGCGAGGGCCGCTGATGACGGACTTCGACCTGGTCGAAGAGGCCTATCGCGCCCTGATGGCGCTGCAGGGGCTATTGCGTCAGTCCCGCTTCGCGCTGCGCTTTACCTATGCACCGGGAGACCTGGTGATCTTCGACAACCGGCGTCTGTTGCACGCCCGCGACGCCTTCGAGGGCGACTCCGGGCATCGCTGGCTACAGGGCTGCTACCTCGAACGTGATGAGGTCCGCTCCCGTTATCGTATGCTCCAGCGTCGTCAACGAGAGCGCAGCCTCAGCGACGCCTGACGCCCTTTAGCAAGCGCCTAGCTGTCCTGCCTGCCGCCCGGCCCCAAGCCACGCCGGGCGGTCACACTGGGCGCTTCCCCAAAACGCCGACGGTAGGCCCGTGAGAAGTGCGCCAGATGCGTAAAGCCCACGGCGACGGCTGCCGCTGTAACGGTCATGCGACTGTCCGCGAGCATCCGCTGAGCCTGATCCAGACGCATGTTGAGGTAGCACTGCTTGGGCGTTTCGCCAAACTCTGCCATGAACCGGCGGGTCAGCTGCCGCTGGGACAGGCCTGCCAGCCGACACACGTCGGGAATCGACAACGCCTGGGTCAGATTGGCCTCCATCACCGCCAGGGCCTTCAACACCGGGCGCGGCAATCCGCCGCCCACAGCGGGGTTGTCGATGGGATCGATGTGGCCTGCTGCATGGCCGTCGCCATGGGGGCGGGAGTGCATGATCTGTCTTCCAACCGCCTCTGCCAATGCAGGACCGTAAAGGGTCGTCACCCATTCCAGCATCATGTCGATACTGGCTGAGCCTCCGGATCCGGTCAGTCTTGCCCCTTCCCACACATAGCTGTCGGGGCGCACCTCCAGCCCAGGAAACTCCTCACGAAATGCCGGCACACTCTCCCAGTGCAGCGCCACCGGATAGCCCTCCATGACCCCCGCTCGTGCCAGAATGAAGGGCGCCGTATCCAGCCCACCCAACCACACCCCATAGGCCGACAGGCGTTTCAGCAATAGCAGGTCATCCATGGTCACCATCGCTTCAGGCTCATAGGACGACACCACCATCAGGCGGCCGCTGGAGGCGATGCCCTGATACCAGTCCGCCTCGGTGACCTCAGCCAGGCGCCCGTCCACATCAATGCGCACGCCGTTGCTGGCCATGACCGGCTCGCCATCGCTGGACAACAGCCGCCAGGCAAACAGATCCCGGCCAAACCGATTGGCCACTCGCAGCGGCTCAAGCAGGCACACCAGCGTCAACATCGAGAACTTGGGCACCAGCCACACGTCCAGCGTGTGCTCGGCCTGAGCAGGGCTGAGCAGCGGGGGTGAGTCAGGCCGGGGATAGGGATGGCTGGAAGGCCAGTCGGTGGACGTCATGGGGCGAATTTGATCAACAAGATGGCGAATTTCATCAAATGATAACCGAACCCGCACAGTAACCTAAGGAAAACTCTGAACAAACCGCTGAGCCAGGCCCTTCGGTGGCGCTGACTCGGCACGTTCGACGGCCCTCGGAGACGGTTTTCCATGATCCTGCAGACGCCCCCTGCCCTTGCCGACAATGGACGCCAGCTACAGCTGTTCCTGTCCAACGGCCAGCTTCATCTCGATGCGCTATGGCTACGCGAGCGCCTGCCACAGGCGGATACGCTCGACCCCCAGACCGGTCAGCGGCTGATCGAGGCCGCCGAGCTGCCCCTGGACCTGGCGCTGACCGCTGCCAGCGCTGAGGAAGGCGAACTGGCACTGGCGTTCTCCGACGGTCAGCAGGGGCGCTTCCCTCTTGCGGAGCTGGCCAGGTCAGCCAGCACTGGCAGCGCAGACACACCGCCCCGCGAGCTGTGGGATGCTGCTCTCGAGGTCCCCTCCAGCGTCGACTTCAGCGAGGCGCTCACCAGCGACGCGGCGCTGCTGACCCTGCTGCTCAAGCTGGAGCGCTTCGGCTTTGTTCACGTGTCAGGGCTACCGGACGACACCGACGCCATGCAGCCGTTGATCGATCGCATCGGCCCTCTGCGGCGCACCAACTGGGGCGGCATTGCCGACGTCAAGTCGGTGGCCAATGCCTATGACCTGACCATGACCCAACGCGGACTCGAGCCACACACCGACAATCCCTATCGTGACCCGATTCCCGGCTACATCTGGCTGCACTGCCTGACCAACGCCGCCGAGGGAGGCGACAGCACGCTGGTAGACGGTTTCGAGGCGGCACGCCGCCTGCGACAGCAAGACCCCGAGGCCTTCGACTGCCTCACCCGGGTAAGCCCCCGCTTTCGCTATCAGGACGACGCCACCCACCTGGAAAGCCGCGGGCCGCTGATCGAATGTGATCCCCACGGAGAGGTGGTCAGGGTGCGCTACTCCAATCGCACCGAACGGGTCGATGCCATGGAGAGCCAGGAGTTGCGACGCTACTACGCCGCACGCAAGGCCTTCTACGATCTGATCCGCAGCGAGGCGCTTACCCTGCGCCTTAAGCTGTCGCCAGGCGAGATGCTGATCATGGACAACTACCGCCTGTTGCATGGCCGCACCTCGTTCACCCTTGACGGTGGCGTGCGCCATCTGCGCCAGGGCTACGTCGATCGGGACAGCACCGCCAGCCGCCGCCTGGTGTTGAGCCGTCACCTCGCAGGAGTCACCTCATGACAGCGACCGACAGCACCCTCTCCAGCCAAGCCAAGCAAGCCGAGCAAGCCAAGCAAACAGAGCAAGCCACGTTTGCCCGCTTCGATGAGAGTACCGCCACCGAGTGGCGGCTGATCGACCAGCATTTCCGCGCCTACCAGGATGACGCCTGCCGCCGCGTGCTCGATCATCTGGCGCGACTGAAGGGCGATACCCACGGCTATCCGGTAGATCGCTACGAACACTGCCTGCAGACCGCCACCCGCGCCCTGCGCGACGGTGCCGATGAAGAGATGGTCGTGTGTGCGCTGCTTCACGATATCGGCGACGACCTGGCCCCGGCCAACCACGCCGAGATTGCGGCTGCGATCCTTGAACCCTTCGTCGATCCTCTCAACGTGTGGATGATTCGGCATCATGAGCTGTTTCAGGGCTACCACTATCGCCATTTCTTTGGCCAGGACCGACACGCCCGTGAGGCCTATCGCGACCATCCAGCCTACGCTCGCACCGTCAGGTTCTGCGATGAGTGGGACCAGACCAGCTTCGATCCCGACTATGACACCCTGCCCTTGTCAGCGTTTCTGCCGATGATTCAGCGGGTCATGCAACGCCCCCCCTTTGGCGGCCTGCCTGACGTCGTAGATGATCCACAGGAGCGCTCATGAGGACCTGCGCCCAGACCCTGATCACGCTGCTGGAAGACTATGGCGTCGATACCGTGTTCGGTATTCCCGGCGTGCACACCGTCGAGCTATACCGAGGTCTCGAGGGGGCCGGCCTGCGCCATGTCACACCCCGCCATGAGCAAGGGGCAGGATTCATGGCCGATGGCTACGCCAGAGCCAGCGGCAAGCCCGCGGCTTGCTTTATCATTACCGGCCCAGGCATGACCAATATCGCCACTGCCATGGGCCAGGCCCTGGCAGACTCGGTGCCGATGCTGGTGATATCCAGCGTCAATCGCGTGGCAACCCTGGGCCGGGGCCAGGGCCGACTGCACGAGATGCCTCAGCAGAGCGCAACGCTTGCCGGTGTCGCGCGCTTCAGCCATACCCTGCTCGACCCTGAGGCCCTTCCGGAAGTGCTGGCGCGGGCCTTCGCCATCTTCCAGGGTGCCCGGCCCGGGCCCGTTCACATCGAGATTCCCATCGACCTGTTTGATGCGCCAGTGAGCCGCGCGCCAGGCCGGCCGATCCGTGTCTTCCCGCCGGCGCCAGCTCCGCAGGCCGTGCATGAGGCCGCCCGCTGGCTTGATCAAGCCCAACGGCCGCTGGTCCTGGTGGGTGGTGGTGCCTGCTCCGCCGCAGCGTCCGTAAAGGCCCTGGTCGAGCGCCTGGGTGCTCCCGTGCTGACCACGGTCAATGCGCGTGGTGTGCTCGGCAGTCATCACCCCCTGGATCTTGGCACCACCGCCAGCCTGGCACCGGTACGCCATCTGGCGCGTGACGCCGATGTCGTGCTTGCCCTGGGTACCGAGCTTGGCGAAACCGACTACGACCTGGTCTTCAACGATGGCTTCGCCCTTCAGGGCCGCGTGATTCGTGTTGACCTGGACGTCGAGCAGCTTGCCCGTAACCGCTCCGCGGAGCTGGCGATGGTCGCCGACGTCGGTCTCGCCGCAGACGCGCTGCTCGGCGCTCTGAGCGAATCAGCGGCGCCTGGTCGTCCGTCACGCTCCGAGTGTGCTGAGCAGTTACGTGTGGCTGCCGAGCTCCGCGCGGGTGCCGAGCGCTGCCGCGCGGTTCGTCGTGACCTGGCGCTGTACGAAGACCCGGAGCTGAAGCCCTATCTGCCCCTGTTCGATATCCTCGATGACGCCTTGCCCGAGGCCATCATCGTCGGTGACTCCACGGGGCCCGTGTACGCCGGCAACGTCATCGCTCGACGCTCGGCGCCTCGCCGCTGGTTCAATGCCGCCACCGGGTTCGGCACCTTGGGCTATGGCCTGCCCGCCGCGCTGGGAGCCGCCCTAGCCAAGCCTCAGCTTCCCGTCGTTGCCCTGGTCGGCGACGGTGGTCTGCAATTCGTGCTCGGCGAACTCGCCACCGCGCGCGATCTTGCTCAAGCTCCTGATGCCTCCGCCAAGGTCCAGCCCCTGGTGCTGATCATCTGGAACAATGACGGTTACGACGAAATCCGTCGCTACATGAGTGCTGATGGCGTCGCTCACATCGGCGTCAACCTGCAGCCGCCGTCCTTCGCTCCCCTATGTGATGCCTTCGCCTGCCGATACATCAGCGTCAACGCACCAGAAGCGCTACGAGAAGCCCTGACAACACTGGACCAGGCCGCCTCGCCGCTGGTCATCGAGGTCGACGCCCTTGCCTGGCAAGCATCACTGGAGCAGCCTGCCACCGGCTGTTGAGGAGACGTGTCGAGGAGGCAGAGGAAAACCCTTGGCGTGCCGGCCGCGGCGCGCTGTAGACGCACGTCATGGCGGCGACAACGGCCCCGCTACAGAGACGATCAGCACCCAGCCAGTCCTGCGCTGGCCGGGACAGCAAACCCTGATAATAACGAAGGAGTTCCCCGTGACCCGAACCCACCACACGCCCCCCCTGCTGCTGCCGACGCGACGCCCCGGAATCCCTGCCGGCTCACTGCCGCCGTGGCTGGCCGGAGCGCTGCTGGTCGCGACCCTGTCCACCTCCTCTATCGCCCTGGCGGAAGATCGGGACGAGCGTCTTCGCCTGGTGGTCCCGCCCTGGCCTGGGGTCACCGTCAAGAGCGAGATCCTGGCCCAGCTTGCCGAACCCCTCGGCTACCAGGTCGAGCGCCTGGAGGTCAGTTCCACGGTGGGCTACAAGACCCTGACCAGCGGCGACAGTGATGCCTTTCTGGCAGGCTGGCTGCCGGCCCAGCAGGAAAGCTATGACGCCGCCGTGCAAGCGAACGCCATCATCGACCTCGGCAACAATGTCACCGGTGCTCGCATGGGCTTTGCGGTGCCTGGCTACGTGGCGGACGCCGGCATCACCGACGCCGCTCAGCTCGGGGACGCCGCCAACGCCGAGCGCTTTGAGCGCACCTTCTATTCCATCGAAAGCGGCTCTACCGTCACCGATTTCATCGACGCCGCCGTGGAAGCCGATACCCATGGTCTTGGCGACTGGGAGGTCATGTCTTCCTCCACGCCGGGCATGCTGAGTGAAGTCAAGGCGGCGGTGGACGAGGGACGCTGGATCGCCTTCTACGGTTGGACCCCGCACTGGATGATTCCCGAATACGATGTGCGCATCCTGGACGACAGTGAAAACGTGTTTGGACCCGACAACGGCAGCAGTGATGTCAAGACCGTCGTCGCCAAGGAGTTCGCCGAGGCTAACCCCAACCTCACGCGACTGCTCGATCAGGTGGTGTTCAGCGCCCAGGAGCAAAGCGATTTCATCAAGGCGTATAGCCTGGAGCAGCAAGACCTTGAGCAGGTCGCCAGCGAATGGCTTGCCTCGCACCCGGAAAAGGTGTCCGCCTTTCTTGACGGCGTCACCAGCCGCGATGGCGGCGAGGCCCTGGCAAGCTTCAAGGACACGCGCTGATGGACCATCGACAGCAACAGCTGCGCCAGGATCTGGCGGCCGCCTATCGACTGATGGCGCTGGATGGCATGGACGACGGTATCTCCACGCATATCTCGGTACGGGTTGACGCCAACAGGTTTCTGCTCAACCCGTTCGGCCTGCGTTTCGAAGAAGTCACCGCCGACAGCCTGATCAGCGTGGACGAGCAAGGCAATGTGCTGGATGACCCTACCGGGCTTGGCATCAACCCCGCGGGTTTCACGATACACAGCGCCATCCATGGAGCCCGCAGCGACGCATTGTGCGTGCTGCATGCTCATACCGTCGCGGGCGTGGCCGTCTCCTGCCTCGAAGAGGGTCTGCTGCCGCTTAACCAATGGGCCATGCAGTTCTATCAGCGCATCGGCTACCACGACTACGAGGGTATCGCGCTGGATCTGGACGAGCGCCAGCGCCTGGTGGACGACCTCGGCCCACATATGAGCATGATCCTGCGCCAGCACGGTGTGCTAGTGGTTGGCACCAGCGTCGGCGATGCCTTCCTGCGTATGCGCGACCTGGAACGATCCTGCCAGGCACAGCTGGCCGCTCAGTCCACCGGGCGGCCCCTGGTCAGCGCCTCGCATGCCCTGTGCGACAAGGTCGCCCGACAGTACGACGCCTGGGCCGCCAGCCCACAAGGCACCGATCTCGCCTGGCGCGCCGAGCTGCGTCGCCTGGGCCTACATGCTCCCGCGCTCGAGGACAGCCCATGACTCGCGTCTCCCGTCTCACCCAGCGAATCGCCGGCGAAGGCGCCGCCGCCTGGGATATCCACAGTCGAGCCTTGGCGCGCCAGGCCAATGGCGAGGACATCACAGTACTGTCGGTGGGCGACCCCGACTTTACCACGCCGCGCAGTATCGTCGAGGCCGCCAAGCACAGCCTGGATCAGGGCGCCACCCACTACGCCGACGTACAGGGCAAGCTGGCGCTGCGTGAAGCCATCGTCTCCCACTACCGTCGCAGCCAGCGTCTTGGCCACGTCGAGTTGACGCCGGATCGCCTGATCGTGATGGCAGGGGCCCAATGCGGCCTGTATGCAGCGGCCCAATGCCTCCTCGATCCTGGTGATGAGGTCATCGTGCCCGAACCCTGCTACGTCACCTACGAAGCGGTGATCCAGGCCACCGGCGCCACACTCTCCCGTGTGTCACTGCAGGCGGACCAGGGCTTTCGGCTGAATGTGGATGATGTGGCGGCGGCCATCACCCACCGCACCAAGGCGATCCTGATCAATAGTCCCCACAATCCCACGGGACAGTCGCTGACCCGCGAACAATGGAAGCAGGTGGCGGCACTCTGTCAGCAGCACGATCTGTGGTTGATCTCCGACGAGGTCTACGCGGAGCTGATGTTCGATGGCACCCATACCTGCCCGCTGGCGCTGCCGGAGATGGCCGAGCGCAGCGTGGTGATCTCGAGTCTGTCCAAGTCACATGCCATGACCGGATGGCGACTCGGCTGGGTGATCGCCCCGCCGATGCTGATCGAGCACCTCAGCCATCTGGCCCTGTGCATGTTGTACGGCTGCCCGGATTTCGTTCAGGACGCCGCCATCACCGCTCTCGCGGACGAGCAGGGTCAGCTTGGCGACGATCTGGCGACCATGCACGCCGCCTACCAAGCTCGGCGCGACAGCGTGTGTGCCGCTCTGGCGGGCAGTCAGGCCGCCAAAGCCGTATGCCCCGACGCCGGGATGTTCGTGATGGTCGACATTCGCGCCACCGGCCTATCATCGGCACAGTTCGCTGATCGCCTGCTGGATCAATGCGGCATCTCGGTGCTGTCTGGCGAGGCCTTCGGCCCCTCGGCCGCTGGCTTCATTCGGCTGGGACTCACCCACCAGGCCGACACCCTGGCCGATGCCGCGCAACGGCTTCGTGAGTTCGCCGACGCCTGTCTTGCCACCCACCCATGAGCCGCCTATGACGCCATCTTCCCCAGACTGTACCGATACCCCGCCATCTTCCGCCGTGGTCGAGGCCCGGCACCTGGTCAAGCGCTATGGCGACGTTGACGTGCTGCGCGACGTGTCCCTATCCGTCGCCGAAGGCACTGTGACCACCATTATCGGCGCCAGCGGCTCCGGCAAGAGCACCCTGCTCAGGTGCATGAACCTGCTGGAACGCCCGCAGCAGGGTCAGTTGACCATCGCCGACGAGTCTATGCGCTTCACCGCACAAGGTCCCCGCAGCGGCCACACCGACATGCCCCTCAGCCGCCACCAGCTGCAGCGCCTGCGCGCCAAGGTGGCGATGGTCTTTCAGCAGTTCAACCTGTGGCCTCACATGACCGTGCTGGGCAACGTCAGCGAGCCGCCCGTGCGGGTCAAGGGGGTCAGTCGACGCAAGGCCAACGCCCTGGCCATGCACTATCTCGAGCGTGTCGGCATGGCCGAACGTGCGGACGCCTATCCCGCCTTTCTGTCCGGCGGACAGCAGCAGCGTGTGGCGATTGCCCGCGCACTGGCCATGGAGCCACAGATCCTGCTGTTCGATGAACCCACCTCGGCGCTCGACCCAGAGCGGGTCAATGAAGTGCTCGGCGTCATCCGCGGGCTGGCCGATGAAGGGCGCACCATGCTGATGGTCACCCATGAAATGGCATTCGCCCGCGACGTGTCCGACCAGATCGTGTTTCTCGACCGCGGAGTGGTCGGCGCTGCCGGCTCTCCCGAGCGCATCTTCGAACAGAGCGACAACGAACGCTGCCGGCGCTTCATCGCCCCTGCCGCCTGACTGCCCGTCCCACAACAACCAGGAGTTTCCATGACCGTCTTCCCTTCCCTGCGTCCGTCAGTCGATCTCGCTCGCCGCCTTGGCCTGGGCGTCGCGCTGGCCACGACCCTCGGTGCCGCCGCCATCGACAGCGCCCATGCGACCGACCGGGCGGACACCGCCTCCGCGGGCGAGCCCCTCAAGATCGGCATCTCGGCAGAACCTTACCCGCCTTTTACCTACACCTCCTCAGACGGTGACTGGACCGGTTTCGAGATAGAGCTGGCCGCAGCGATCTGCGAACAGATGGCTCGGGAATGCGAGATCACCCCGACCGGCTGGAGCGGCATCATTCCCTCGCTCAAGTCAGGCCGTATCGACATGATCATGAACTCCATGTCGATCACCGAAAAACGTCTTCAGGTCATCGATTTCAGCGACCCCTACTACTACACCCCTGGCGCCTATGTCGCCGCCCGCTCGCTGGAGCTGGATCCCCCCGAGGGCCTCGATGGTCTGGTCCTGGGCGTACAGAGCGCCACCACCAACGCCACCTATGCCCGTCGGGCGCTAAGGGACACCGGCGTCGACATCCGCCTGTACGACCAGGCAGAACAGGTGAACCGGGATCTGCTGTCAGGTCGCCTGGACGTCATTCTGGCCGACGAGATCGCCATGGTGGAACTGACAGAGCGTGATGAAGCTGGTGACTTCGAGATCAAGGCAACGGCGCCTCACCATGCGGCCTACGGCGAAGGCGTCGGCATCGGGCTGCGCCAGCAGGACGATGCCCTTACCGAGGCCGTCAACGCCGCCATTGAGCAGGTCAATCAGGACGGTACCTGCACCGAGCTGTCCGAGAAGTACTTCGGCACTGACGTCTGCGTCAGCTGACGTCAATGGCCCGGGCGGTCCCTGCTGCGACGCAGGGACCGCTGCAAGGCTGTAAAACTGGCCACGCCAAGGAGTCTTTTCATGTCTATCGCCTCCCAGGAGGGCCTCGTCGATTGGGCGGGTCCGATCCTTGAAGGAGCCCTCACCACCCTGGAGATTGCGCTGCTGGCCTATGCCATAGGCGTCCTGCTCGGCCTTGTCGGCGCCGCCTGCCGGCTCTCCCGGCAAGCCTGGCTGCGCGGCATTGGCGCAGGCTATTCCACCGGCGTCAGGGCAGTGCCGGAGCTGTTGCTGATCATTCTGCTGTATTACGCCGGCTCCCAGGCATTGACCGCCGCGGCTCATGCGCTGGGACTCTCCGGCCAGGTCGCCATCAACGGCTTCGTGACCGCCGTGGGCGTGCTGGCCTTCGTTCAAGGCGCTTACATGACCGAGGTCTTTCGCGGTGCCATCAGCGCCATACCCCGCGGTCAGCTTGAGGCCGCCGATGCCTTTGGCTTCTCCCCCTGGGCACGCTTTCGCCGAGTCACCCTGCCGGCCATGCTACCCAATGCCCTGCCCGGCATGTCCAACCTATGGCTGATTCTGATCAAGGACACCGCGCTGATCAGCGTGATCGGCTATAGCGAGCTGTTCTTCACCGTTCAACAGGCAGCCGCCAGCACCCGAGCTCACTTCCTGTTCTATGCCGCGGCAGGGGCGCTTTACCTGGCCATGACGCTGACGTCCAACTGGCTTTTTGCCGTCGTTGAGCGACGCGCACGGCGCGGCCTCCCCCAGCTTCAGGAGCATTGACATGGATTTCAGCTGGCTGAGCGATCCCTTCTATCAGGAATATCTGGTGGAAGGGCTGATCAACACGCTATGGCTACTTCTGGTATCGGCTGTGGCAGGCCTGATCCTGGCGGTGGCGATGGCCATGGCGCGTATCAAGGGTCCGCGCCCCCTTGCCTGGCTGGCCACCGGCGTCACGGCGGTGATTCGCGGCACGCCACTGCTGGTACAACTGTTCTTCTTCTATTACGGCGTGGGTCGCCTGCTGGAAGGCATTCCCGGCATCCAGGACAGCATCTTCTGGGGCCTGTTGCGCGACCCCTTCTTCTACGCCACCTTGACCTTTACCCTGTCGGTGGGTGCCTACAGCGGCGAAATCCTGCGAGGCGCGCTGCTCAACGTGCCGCCGGGAGAGCGGGAGGCGGGACGCGCCTATGGTTTCCATCCCTGGCAGGTATTCGTCCACCTATGGCTACCCAGAGCCGTGCAGCTGTGCCTACCCACCCTGACAGGCGAGATGATTCTTCTACTGAAATCGATACCGCTGGTCTCGACCATCGCCATGATGGACCTGCTGCAGGCCGCCAATATCATCCGTGACGAAACGTTCTTGACTTACGAGCCGCTACTGCTCATCGCGGCCATCTACCTACTGCTGACCATCATTCTGACCCTGGTATTGCAGCAGCTGGAACGTCATTTCCCCGGCGTGCAGCCACAGCGACGACGCTTTCGCTGGTGGGCACAGGCAAGACACGGGTAATACCCAAGCGGGGCTCAGAAAACGGCTCGGACAATGGCTCAGACAGTGGCTCAGACAATGGCTAAGGACAGCCTGAGCACGACGACTGGGCCCCTGCATGTTCACCACGGAAGACAGCGCTTCGGCAACGACTCCCATATGCCATGTCGCCGGGCGTACTTCCGCCGACGCTCCTACTAACAGTCACCCCAGATCACTTATCCCAGATCACTTACCACAGTTCCCTGCACCAAAGTACACTCACCCCGCCATGGGGTGAGATGACGTGTGGTGGTGAGCGTGGCATCAAACGCTAAATTAATCGTGCCACTGAAAGCTATATGGAACGATAGATGGCTGTGTGTACACCCGACAGGCGCCGTTCCAGGTCGTCAGTTGTTATGCAAAACTCATACTGTTTTTAGACCCATCACTGGCAAGCGTTCTTCGCTCTTAGTGCTCTTACCTCTCCACCCTCTTCTTCATCCCTGTTCTCATCAGGACTCTCGCTCCCAATGCCTAACTCAAAGCGCTGTGACCGCGACTCTGCCATCTAAAGGTATGCAGAATTCAGCGCCAAAGCCTACCCATTGCGCGACGCTGACTATCCCTCTTTTGCACTACATGGCAGACGCAACAGCGGCACTACTATAGCGCCCATTCACTCGACAAGTTTCGCGCCATGTGCATGTTGTGGCACAGGACTATCGATTCACGCTATGTTTACTGAAAAGTGCTGCATAATAACTTCGCACTGCACAACAATGGTCATCTTTACTGTGCACGATGACCAGCCAAGACGGCAGGAGTCCGCATGAAGGGATCTCGTACACGACGTATCGCGCTGGAGCCACGCCTGCTGTTCGACGGCGCCATGGCCGCCAGCGCCGATCACGCTGACAGCGACCAGCAGCATGATACTGGCGACAAGGACAAGGTCGCCGTCACTCCTGCGAGTCAAAGCGATGGCGAGGGAGCACGCAGCACGAGTGCGCGGCATCTGGTGGTATTGGATGCCCGTCTTAGCGATCAGCAGCGCCAGGCGATTCGCAGCGGCCTTGCCGATGACGCCGAATGGATAGTGGTAGATAGCGATGAGAACGGCGTGGCCGCCATCACCTCCGCCCTGGCCGGTATGGATCAGGTGCAGAGCATCGAGATCTTCAGTCACGGTAGCGATGGTCAGTTCCAG
Organism: Halomonas sp. DP3Y7-2; assembly: GCF_019800795.1. Taxonomy (NCBI): domain Bacteria; kingdom Pseudomonadati; phylum Pseudomonadota; class Gammaproteobacteria; order Oceanospirillales; family Halomonadaceae; genus Halomonas; species Halomonas sp. DP3Y7-2. The sequence continues at coordinate 41,067 of NZ_JAHVKJ010000005.1, read as the reverse complement.
CTTGGCAATACCCTGATCAGCAGCCAGACCCTGTCGGACTTCAACCAACAGCTTGGCCAGTGGCGCGATGCCCTCAGTGCCGACGCTGACCTGCTGCTGTACGGCTGTCGGGTCGCGGCCAGCGACCATGGCGTCGCCTTTCTCGAGAATCTGTCCGAGGCCACCGGCATGGACGTCGGTGCCTCCAGCGACAATACCGGCAGTACGCTGGAGGGAGGCGACTGGGTCCTCGAGCGTCAGCTGGGTGAACTAGACGACGACCGTGGGGTGGCGGTCGCGGCCCTCGCAAGCCTCGATGGCCTGCTGGCGGATGCACAGCCGGTGGCCAACCTGCCGGCCTCCAGCGCTCAGGTGCCCCTCGGCGAAACCTTCGAGTTCAGCGTCAACGTATCCAACGCCTCCAGTGCCCAGGAAGGCTACGCGCCCTTCGTTCAGCTGGTGGTGCCAGCCACCGGCAAGGACGGCGCTGGCGCCGCGGTGGATGACGGTATCACCATCACCTCAGCGAGTTACCTGGGAGGCCAGCTGGATCTGTTGAGCGTCACCTTCGACGCCAACGGCCAGGCAGAGCATCCTCTGGCCCGCGGCAGTGACGGCCAGCCACTGGTCATCAATGCGGCAGACTTCGGTGCTCGCGCCGGCGATACCCTTATCGTCGTCGCCCTACCCTTTGCCAGCCTGACCGCCGAGCAGCCCGATATCGAGGTGACCTTTACCGGCCGCTTGAGCGCCCTGGCCGACACCGCCCAGACCAATGGCAGTCCGGATCTGGTGATCCAGGCCCTGGCTGGCTTCGAGCTCGGCAATGATGCCCAGTCGAACCCCGAGCAGGATCCCACCCTGCTTGGCAGCGCGGTCGCCTTCACCATCACCCCCACGGTGATCGCGGTGGAGCAGACCCTCAACATGAGCGAGGGCGATACCACCACCGGTGAAAACTATCCTCACAGCCTGGTCACCACGGTGCGGCCGGCCGGGGCCGGTATTACCGCTCAGACGCTGACCGACGTGGTCATCACCCAGCCGATCCCGACCAACGTGCAAGTCACCGCCATCGACCCCGGCGCTGGCACCCTGACCTCGATCACCCTGGCGAGTGGACTGACGCTGGTGCGTCCTGACCTGATCCAACGGGCCATCGATGGCGATGCCTTTATCACCTCCTACACCGTCACCTACGACAGTCTCACCGAGGCCCAGTCCAGTCGGGTAGACTTCTTCGTGCCGGAGTACGATGCCGACGGTAACGCTATCCTGGATCCGGCCAACGGCAATGAAGAGACCATCACCTTCGACGCCCCCAGCGGCGCCGGCGTCTGGCTTCCCCTGGATAGCCGAGACAGGGACCCCAACGATCCTGACGGCAAGGTCAGCTTTGCGGGTACCGGCGATGAGATCAGCTTTGTCGCCAAGTCGCTGACCGTAGAGAAGAGCGCGTCAGTGGTGGTAGATACCGGGTCCAGCGGTCTGACGCCTGGCGATACCCTGGAATACCAGCTGGAGGTGGCGTTGTCGGACTACTTCGCCTTCGGCAAGGATACCCAGCTGGAAGGTCAGTTCGTCGTGACCGACACGCTCGGTAACGGACAGACGCTGACCGCTGCTCCGACCCTGACGCTATATAACGGCACCAATGCCACCACCATCGAGCTGGTCGTAACCTCCACCACCAACGCCGACGGCACCACCACCCTGGTCTTCGACATCGCCCAGTCGATCCAGGACGCCCTGGATGACCAAGCCTGGCTGGCGGGCGACGCGGCCTTCGACAATGTGATCGATGCCGGTGCCACCCGGGCCGTCATCGGCTATCGGGCGGTGGTGGATCAGGCCTACGTCGGCGTCGCTGACCACCCAGATATCAACGAAGGCGACAGCATCGGCAATTCGGCGCAGGTGAATGCCACCCTGCTCTACGATGCCAATAACCTGACGGGCTTCACTGAAGCCGATAATTCCAGCACCAACCTGACCGTTCCGGTCAGCGACGTGGATATCGCCATTGAAGGAGGCGTGACCGAGCTGGCCCCCGGCGATGAGGTCACCTTCACCCTCAGCTATGACCTGGTCACCGGCGACCACGAGGGATTCCAGCTTATCGCCTACCTGCCGCTGCCGCTGCTGGATACCGGCGTGGTTGGCACTGACTGGAACGGCCTCAACCCTCCGGGTTCCTGGTCTATGCACCCGGACAACACTTGGACGGGCAGTATCGCCAGTGTCGAAAGTGGCCCTGGCAACTCGATCATCTTCACCTTCGACGATCTCAGCGCCACCCAGGCCAGCACCATCGCCGTCAGCTTTACCATGACGGTAGGCAACCAGCCCTTCGCCGATGGCCGCTCGCTGGATGTGCTGGCCGAATCTCGCCAGACCACCACCCTCGACCCGAAGACCGAACTGATCTCCCAGGACGTGGTCAAGGTGCAGTCGGTGGCCGAGCCGGTCGTCTCCATCACCCACGGAGTGGTGTCATCGACCAACGGCAGCGTCAGCGGCACCAGCGGCAGCTGGAATGCCCCGGGCTCCTCAGGGGCGCCGTTCACCGGCAGCATCACTGATCCCGCGGCGGTGGACGGCGACGTCACCGACATCGACGCCGGTGACACCCTTCGTCTGGCCACCCTGCTGGAAAACACCGGCGGCGGCGGCGCCTTCGATGTGGCGACCTCGATCGAGCTCCCAGCCGACCTGGCATTCGTGGGCGGCAGCCTGGCCTCCGCCAATCTGATCCTGACCCTGGGCGACGGCACGGTGCTCACCGAAGGCACGGACTACAGCGTCAGTGGCACCACCATAACCTTGCTGGACGCCGGAGGTCAGGCAACGCTCCAGGCGGGGCGCGATGGTAGCGCCAGCGACGACGCCGGCCGCAACATCATCGTCATCACCTACGATGTGATCGTGGCCTCGGCGGTGGCCGCCAGCCGTACCCTCGGCACCACCGCCACCCTGAACTACTACGCCAGCACCAACGGCGGTCCCGACTTCACCGCCACCGATCTGAGTGACGACGCTACCCAGCAGGTGGCGGCACCGACCATCACCACCACCTTTGCCGACGGCGGCAGCGCCACCGCCGACGATTCCAGCGAGTCCCACACCGGCGGCGCCAACCTGGTGGTTGGCGAGTCCATGCTCTATGACATCGTCGTCACCTTGCCGGAGGGTGGCACCCAGAACCTGCGCATCTCGGACCTGATCCCGCCGGGTATGGCGCTGGATACCAGCTTCAATGGCGACACCGGCTACAAGTTGATCACCCAGGCAAGCGACAGCGGGAACCTGAGCGACAATTTTTCCGGCAGCGTGAGCGTCGGCGGCGTCACTGGCCCGGGCGGTGTGCTGGTCGATGACGAAGGCGTCGACGCTGTCTTCTCCTTCAGCACCGCCGAAGCCACCGACGACAATGACGCCGGCAACAATACCTTTGTGCTGCGCGTGCGGCTGATTGCCACCAACACCCTTAACAACCAGGACAACAGCGAGAATAGCAACCCCAACTTTACCCACGAGCACAAGGCCAGCCTGAGCTATCAGGACCTGGATGGCGATGATGCCAACGGAACCACGTCCGTGGAGCGCGATGTCAGCCAGTCAGGCGCAGGTCCCACCACCACTCTGGTGGAGCCCGCCGTCACCGTAGAGCAGACGCTGACGATACCGGCCGACCCAGGGCTCGGTATCGATGCCGGCGACGCCATCGAATATACCGTGGTGCTGACCAACGTCTCCAACTTCGGCGCCTTCGATCTCGACCTGTCGGTCGCCCTGCCGGCGGAGCTGGACAGCCCGAACCTGGCCTCGGTCAGCTTCAGCGACGCCTCGGGCCCAAGCCTCGCCGACTTCGAGATCATCGGCACCAGTCTGCGCCTGAAGGCCGGCAGTGACGTCGACCTGCGCTCATCACAGACCATTACTCTGGTCATTCAGGGCACCGCCAGCGCTACCGCCGTCAACCTGGCCAACCTGACCTCGGTAGCGCGGGTCGACTGGACCAGCCTGAATGACGAGACCACCACCAGCGCCGGGGAAGAGCGTGACGGCAGTGACGGCGCCATCTTCACCGGTGTGATCAACGATTACCGTAACGTCGATACCCTGGAAATTCCCATTGCCCAGACGCTGTTGGTGTCGAGAGTTGGCGGCATGCAGGGCACAGATGCCGCGGATCCCACCAACGCCGAGTTCGAAGATGTCGCGGTAGGTGAGATCATCCGCTATCGGGTCGTGGCGCTGCTGCCGGAAGGCACCTTTACCGACTACCAGCTCGTTATTCAGGTCGATGAGGGCTTGACGATTCTCCCGGAGACCGCCAATCAGATACTGATGGCGGTCATCAGCAATCAAGGCGGGCTTAGCAGTGATCTTGTCACCGGGGCAAATGTCGTCACCGGTAATGGCCAGTCCTCCGAAGCCGGGTTGATCAATCCTGGGCTCACCGGCGGTCCTACCGGCGTGCTCAATTCGGACCGCTACACCATCAGCAGCGATGGCCGAACTCTGACCATCAACCTGGGCACCATCACCAACGCCGACAGTGATGATGACAAGGAAGGCATCTCGCTGGAGTTTAATGTCCGCGTCGACAACGTCAGTACCAACCAGACAGGTACGGAACTTGGTCTGACCGTTACCGAGAACCGCAATGGCACAGCCTTCGGCTCCCAGACCTTGACCCAGGTGATCGCCGAGCCTTCCTTTACCGACATGGCCAAGACCGTGGAGGCGTTCAATCCCAGCATTGGCGGCGGTGATGGCTCTGCGACCGTTCAGGTCAGCTTCGAGCAGGACGGCGGCATGCCGGCCTACGACGTGGTGCTGACCGACGCCTTTCCTTCGGGCAGCAACTACGTCATCGACCGCATCGTCATCGACGGCCAGACCTATTCCCTGTCCGACCTGCCGGATGGCGTCACCGCCACCGCCTCAGGGTCAGGCATCAGCGTGACCTTTGCCCAGCTCGATCCCGGCACCGAGGTCAGCGTCGTCTATCGTGTCGAGGTACCCAATAACACGGTGGTCGTCGATGCCCAGGCACAGCTGACCTGGTCGAGCCTACCCGACGCCGCCGAGGCGGACGGCGGCGCCTTCACCGACTTTGGCGGAAGCAGCGTGGGTACCGACAGCGAGGCAGATGGCGAGCGCACCGGCGAAGACGGCAGCGGTGGCCTCAATGACTACGTGCTGACGGCCAGCGCCAGCCTAGGCGTGATCAGCGGCACCCTGTGGGATGACACCCTGTCGCCTACCAGCAGTGCCAGCCCGGATGGTGCAGGCCTTGACGGTGTCACCGTCACCCTTACCTGGGATGGCAACAACGACGGCGACTTCGACGACGTCGATGACCTCACCTTTACCACCCTGACAGATGCAAACGGCAACTACTCCTTCGGGGTGCTGCCCTCGGGCAGCTATCGCATCTCGGCCAGCGAGAGCTTGACCGACGATGACCTGGGCGAACTGCGGGCGCGCATCGACTCCGACGATGGCAGCTTTGGCGACGGCACTCTGTCCCGGGTCGACGTCAGCGTCAGCGCCACTGGCAGCAACAATCGCGCTGCGGACATCGGCTACGTCGAACTCAACGACGCCCCGGTGCACGCCTTGCCGGCCTCGCCGGTCAGTGGCAATGAAGACACCGAGTTCGCGATCCCCGGCATCAGCGTCAGCGACCCCGACGCCCTCCCCTCCAGCATCCTGACCACCGAGCTGAGTGTGCCCGCTGGCACTCTGACCCTGGACCAGGGCGGCGGGAACGCCACGCTCAGCGGCAGTGGCACCACCATCACCATCGAGGGCACCCTGGCTGATATCAACGCAGCCCTTGCCACCTTGCGCTATCAGAGCGCCACCGACGCCAACGGTGATGTGACGCTGACCATTACCACAGACGACAACGCTAACACCGGAGACAGCCCCGACAGTCCCAACGGCACCCCGGGCGAGGACCCCGAAGACGCCCTCACTACCACCGACCGCCTGTCCCTGAGGGTGCTGGCGGTCAATGACAAGCCAACCGCCAACGATGATACCGCCATCGCCATCGAGGCCGGGGGACGCTTCAATACCAATGGGGTAAATCCCAACGGCTTTGTGGTCGCCAACGACACCGACGTGGACCTCAACGATGCCGACCCCGACGTGCTGACGGTGGTTCAGGCAGGCGTCAGTGGCGGTGCCCTGCAGGCGGTCAACGACGATCCGACCCAGCCCACCCGCATCCAGGGCAGCTACGGCACCCTGGTGATCGGGGCCGATGGTTCGGCGGAGTACCTGCTGGACAATGACAATGCGACCGTCGAAGCCCTCCGCCAGAGCAGCAACACCCTGCTGGAGCAGTTCGACTATGTGATCAACGACAGTGCTGGCGTGTCATCCCAGGCCACGGTCACCATCACCATTAAGGGCGCCAATGACGCTCCCGTGGGTGTCGATGATAACGCCGTGGCCGTCGAAAAAGGCGGCGTCGCCAATGCCACCGGCGGGCAGGATGGCACTGGCAATGTGCTCGACAACGATACCGACGTGGACGCCTTCGGTGAGACGAAAGTCGTCACCGGTATCCGTGAAGGCGACGATATCCTGGGCTCCTTCGTGGACGTCGGCGGCGCGACCGACATCGAGGGTGAGTACGGCATCCTGACCATCAACCCCGACGGCAGCTACACCTACGTCATCGATGATACTGATCCGGCTGTCGAGGCGCTGGCGAGCGGCGACACCCTGTCGGAGACCTTCACCTACCGGGTCACCGATGCCCTGGGCCTGGATAGCGCCGCGGTGCTGACCATCACCATTCGCGGCGCTCAGGACACCCCCATCGCCACTGACAACAGCACCAGCGCTCAGGCGCCATCTACCGACGGGTCGACCGCGGCGGTGGACGGCCGCGGCAACCTGATCACTGACGATGACGGCGACGAAGTCGACAGTGACGTGGACACGGTCGATCAGGGCGCCCTGCGCGTGGCCGGGATTCGCGCGGGCAGCGAGAGCGCTGGCGGTAGCCTCAGCGTCGTCGGCAGCGCCGGTGCCAGCGTGAACGGCATGTACGGTCGCTTGATCGTTACCGCTGATGGCGGCTATCGCTACGTGGTCGATGGCGGCAACACCGCTGTCCAGGCTCTGGCCGTGGGCGACACCCTGAATGAGACCTTCACCTATCAGGTTCGTGACAGCGCGGGCAATACCGACCTGGCAGAGCTGGTGGTCACCGTGGTGGGTGCCAACGACCCGCCCACCCTGGTCGCCGACAAGGCCGTTGCGGTAGAAGCCGGCGGCACCGCCAATGGCACCCTGGGCACCGACCCCAGCGGCAACGTACTGACCAACGACAGTGATGTCGACGGCCAGGCCATCACGGTCGATCAGGTGCGCTTCGCTACCACTACGGTGTCTGCCGGGCAGGCGCTGGCGGGTCGCTTCGGTACGCTGACGCTCAACAGCGACGGCAGTTACACCTACGTCGTCAACAACAGCAACCCGCAGGTGGAGGCCCTCAGGACCGCCAACGACACCCTCACCGACGTGTTCATCTACCGTGCGGTCGATCCGCTCGGCGCGACCACCTCGGCCCGCTTGACCATCACCATCGAGGGCCGCGACGACGCCCCGGTGGCGTCGAATAACATCGCCCTGGCGGTGGCCCGCAACGAGGACGGCAGCGCGCGCAACCCCAGCGGCAATGTGCTGACCAATGACAGCGATATCGATGCCGGCGACCGGCTGGCGGTCAGCGGCGGCCGCCCTGGTAGCGAGGCGTCCGGCGGCAGCCTGGCGACCTTGAGCGGGGGCAGCGTGGTGCTGGTGGGCCAGTACGGCACCCTGACCTTGAACCGGGATGGCAGCTACCTGTACGAGGTAGACCAGAACAACGCCGAGATCCTCGGTCTCGGCCCGCTGGAGTTCCGTCGCGATATCTTCACCTATCAGGCCCGCGACCTGGCTGGCCTGACCGACCTGGCAGAGCTGACCGTCTTCGTGCGCGGCCAGAATCAGGCACCGGACCCGGTCGACGACAGCGGCCTGGCGGTGGAAGCCGGCGGTCGCGACAACGCCACGGCCGGTCAGGATGCGGTGGGCAACGTGCTGACCAACGATATCGACGTGGACGGTGATATCAATCTGGGCATCGACCTGCTGGGCCCCAACCTTAGCGTCACTGGTGTGGCGACGGGCGACGGCACCGAGGGCAGCCTGGGTAACGCCCTCAAGGGACGTTACGGCAGTCTGATCATGAATGCCGACGGCAGCTATCGCTATGCGGTCGATGACGATGATCCACGGGTCCAGGCCCTGCGTGTCAGCGGCCAGAGCTTGAGCGAAAGCTTCACCTACGCCCTGACGGATCGCTGGGGAGGCGCCAGCAGTGCCACCTTGACCATCACGATCGACGGTCGCAATGACGCCCCCACCGCCCGCGATGACGCCGGTCAGGCCATCGATACTGGAGGTGGGGCTGGCCGACCTGATGCCGTCGGCAATGTGCTGCCCAACGACAGCGACCCTGACGCCACGGCGAACGGCGAGACCCAGAATGTCGCCTCGGTCTCCCAGCAAGGCGTATCGGCCCAGGCCGGCGAGCCGCTGCAGGGTCGCTACGGCACCCTGATCATCGAGGCCGATGGCAGCTATCGCTACTTCATTGATCGCACCAACCCCGAGGTGCTGCGTGCCAGCGGCCTTGGCCCGGTGCTTGAAGAGGCGTTTGTCTACACCCTGGTGGACCGCGCCGGAGCCACCGACACCGCCACCCTGACCCTGACCCTGGACATTGCGGCCCCCTACATCCCGATCAAGAGCGGCGATATCGGGCCCCATTTTCAGCATCGCGAAGGCCTCACCCCCAGCACCCAGGGGCTCGGTGAACTGGATCCGGTGGTCTTTGTCACCCCAGAGGTCGAGCGCAACAATCGCCAGGTCACCGACTACCTGCGGCTGTCCCATGGTGGCCAACCGCTGCTGGTGCGCCCCTTCGAGACGCGTATTGCATCCTTGGCAGAAGGCCTGGGCCAGGTTCAAGGCCAGTACGTGTCCTATGGCGTGGCGCTCAGTCGGGCCTTCGCCGAGCTCGACCAGATCAAGCTGCTGGGCCGACACGGCCGTACCGACCTCACCGCCGATGGACTGCTGGCCGATCCCTCGCTGTATGCCCCCACGCGAGAGCAGCTACTGGGCAATGCCGACGCTTCCTCTGCCACGGCCGCCCCCTCTACCACGGCCGCACCCTCTACCACGGCCACTTCCTCTGCCACCGGGGAAGCACAGCAAGCGCCCGCCCCCGAACAACAGCGCTTCGACGGTCGCCCGCCGTTGCCCGAGGGAGCACAATGGCTGGCCGACACTCCTCAGGCTAGCGACCCCATCGACGCCACCGACCAGCGGCAGGACGCCGCACCGGCGACCGCCAGTGGCTTCCGCCAGCAGCTGCTGGCCATGGCGGACACCACTGCGCCACTGCGCGGAGACCCGTAACAATGACAGTGTCACGACAAGGAAACGGCATGTACCGACTCACCCTCCCGGCGCTGGCGGTCACCGCCGGCCTGGGTCTCAGCGCCTGTGCAAACCTGGCGCCACAGCCCTACGACGCCGATCAGATCCGCCAGCGGGCGATCAGCGATCAGGCTCAGATGTATCGCTTGCAGGAGCCGCTGAACCAGCCGGTCACCTTCTATGAAGCCGCCGCCCGCGCGCTCAAGTACAACCTGGACTATCGGCTCAAGCTGATGGAGAGTGCGCTGGCGTCGAACCTGCGGGACGTATCGCGCCACGAGCTGCTGCCGCAGATCGTTGCCGAAGCCGGGTACAGCGACCGCAGCAACGATTCAGGGGGCACCTCCATCGGTATCGAGGATGGCGAAGAAAGCTTGCGCCCCTCGACCTCCGAGGAGCGCTACCGCTCTACCGCGGGTCTCGGCTTGTCCTGGAGCCTGTTGGATTTCGGCCTGGCCTATTACGAGAACCAGCAGAAGGCCGATCAGATGCTGATGGCCGAGGAGCGTCGCCGCAAGGTCGCCCAGAATGTGCTGCGCGACGTGCGCAACGCCTACTGGCGAGCGCTGGCCGCCCAGCGCCTGATTCCCCAGTTGAACGTCCTGCTGGCGCGCACCGAGGTGGCCCTGGACGCCGCCCGCGAAGCCCAGCGGCAGGGACTGCTGCCCCGCCAGGAGGTGCTGGCCTACCAGCGAGCGCTGCTCGATTCCACCACCCTGCTGACTGCACGCCGCCAGGACCTGGAGCTGGCCAAGACCGAGCTGGCGGCGCTGATGTCGCTGCCTCCCGGCACTCGCCTGATCCTGGCCGACGAGCCAGAGATGCCGCTACCTCCCGAAGTCACCGACATCGAGCGTCTCGAACAACTGGCGCTGCAGCACCGTCCTGAGATCATGGAAGAGTGGTATCGCAAGCGGGTCAACCAGAACGATCTGGAGGCGGCCAAGCTGCGCCTGTGGCCCAATATCACCGTCAGTGCTGGGGTGCAGTACGATTCCAACGACTACCTGTACAACAACGACTGGACCGAGACCGGCGTCAACGTCTCGCTGAATCTGTTGAAGCTGCTGTCCTACCCGGATCTGGACAATGCCCAGCAAACCCAGGGCGGTGTCGATGATCTCAGGCGTACCGCGCTGTCCATGGCCGTGCTGACCCAGGTTCGCGTTGGCGCCCTGCGCTACCACCTGGCCCGCGAAGAACTCCAGTACAGCGATGAAAGCCTGGACGTAGACGAGGATCTGCTGGCCTACGCCAAGGCAGCCGCCAGCTCATCCATCGGCTCCGAACTGGAGGTTATCCGCGCCGAGAGCCGCTACCTGCTGTCCCAGTACCAGCGTGAAGCCGCCTATTCCCGTGCCCAGGCGGCCTGGGGACGGTTGTTCAACTCGGTAGGACTGGACGTGATGCCCGAGACCATCGCCCAGCATGACATTCAGACCCTGGCGCGAGAGATCGAGAACACCATGACCACCCATGAGCGCCAGGGCATCATTGCGCCCCATCCAGGGCAACCCGCGGCGACCACCCCGGGGCCGACCCTCGAGCCGCGTCCGGCACCCGCTGTCGACGGCCAGGGAGGTGCCAACGATGCGGTATAGACGACATCCCTCGCGGCTGTCAGCGCTCATCACCACGGCCCTGTTGGCGAGTACCACCGTCAGCGGCGCCTGGGCCCAGTCCAGTGACAATCAGGGCGCCATGCGCGCCCTGCTCGCGCCTCACACCGATGCCACCCTGTCCAGCCAGATGGAAGGTACCCTGTCTGAGCTGCCGGTTAGCCTGGGCGTCCAGGTCGCTGAGGGCGATACCCTGGCCCGCTTTGACTGTCGGATTGAGCAGGCCAGAGTCAACGTGGCCAATACCGAGCTGGGCGTGGCCCGGCTCAACAGCCAGGCCAAGGACCGCCTGCGGCGACTGGACGCGGTGGGTGATCTCGAGGTGGCGCTGGCCCGCGCCGAGGTCGAGAAGGCCCAGAGCACCCTCAACCTGGCCGCCGCACAGCGCGATCGCTGCACCTTGACCGCGCCGTTCAGCGGTCGCATCGCGGCGGTGCATGTGAAGCCGTTTCAGACCATGTCGGCAGGCACACCGATTCTGGACCTGGTCGCCGACGGGCCGCTCAAGGTACGCCTTAACGCTCCGTCCTCGAGTCTGGCCTCGCTCAGCGTCGGCCAGCCGTTGACCCTCAACATCAGCGAGACCGGCAAGCACTACGCCGCCACTCTCAGCGCCATCAATGCCCGGATCGATGCTGTCGCCCAGACCGTCGAGCTGGAAGCCGAGCTTGACCAGGCCCACCCGGAACTGGTGGCGGGCATGACCGGGCGAGCCCTGCTGGACGCTCCCGACGCGAACATTCCCGACCAGAGCACCCTCGACCAGAGCACCCTCGATCAAAGCACCCAGGACAGCACCACCCCCGAGCCACAGGACAACCCATGAGTGCCAGCGAGACGCCTCGACCTGCGTCGCTTCCGGCATTGGTCCTGGCTCTGCGCGACCGCGCCATGACCGCCGCGACGCGCACGGAGTTAGCCTTTTCCATCGCCAACGACAGCTACCCCCTGCTGCGCTTTCGCCAGGCCCTGGTGGTGGAGCGGCGCAGCGCCAGCAAGGTACAAGTCCATTGCGTATCGGGGCTGGCCACACCCAAGGAGCGCACGCCTTTTCTCAACTGGGTCGAGACACTGGGCGGGTGGCTCGACCAGCATTATTCGCCCAGTGAGGCCAGGCTGCTGCTGCGCGAGCAGCTGGACCTTCCTTCATCGCTGGCAGAGGGCTGGGCCCAGTGGTGGCCTGAGGTGCTGTGGCTGGTGCCATTGAGCCCCGCCGACCCTGCCACCTCGCGAGGACCTGCAGGTCGCGCCTGGGCGCTGTTTCTGCTCGAGCAGGCCCCGCCTGAACCGCTGCGGCCACAGCTGGCCGGGCTCGCCCACAGCTGGCGCTACTGCTGGCAAGCATTGGCGCCGCGCCGACGGGCGCTGCGCCTGCCAAGACGACGTCTGTGGTGGCTGGTGCTGCTGGCGGTGGTGGCCATCCTGCTGCTGCCGGTACGCCTGTCCGCGCTGGCACCGGCCGAGATCATCTCCCTCGACAGTACCGCCATTACCAGTCCGCTGGATGGGGTGGTCGCTGACCTGCTGGTGGAGCCCAACCAGGCCGTCGACGCCGGCACGCCACTGCTGCGCCTGGACCGCAGCGAGCTGGAGAGTCGTGCAGAAGTGCTCAGGCGCCAGCTTGACGTCGCCAGGGCCGAGCTCGACGCCGCCGGCAACCTGGCCTTCGATGATCGGAGCCGACTGGCTGACATGACCCGTTTACGCGGGCAACAGGCTCAGCGCCAGGCCGAGCTCACAGCCATCGAGGCCCGCCTCGAACGCACCCTTGTCGTTGCCCCCGCGGCGGGGGTCGCCGTCTACTCTGACCGCGACGATTGGGAGGGACGCCCGGTCACCACCGGCGAGCGCATCTTGCGTCTGGCAGACCCCGCTCAGCCGGCGGTAGAGATCCAGCTGGCGGCGGCCGATGCCATCGCGCTGGCACCGGGTGCCGAGGTCACCGTATTCCTGAGTGCCCAGCCGCTGACACCGCTCAAGGCGACGCTGACACGCACCAGCTACGCCACCCAGCCGGACGCCGACGGCATCGATGCCTACCGACTGCTGGCGCGACTCGACGACGCCGACGCCACACCGGCGCGCCTGGGCTTGCACGGCACGGCCAAGGTCTATGGTGAACGCGTCAGCCTGGGTTACTACCTGCTGCGGCGGCCGCTGGCCACCCTGCGGGCCTGGACCGGGTGGTAATCATGCACCCATCGCCGCCTTTCAGCGGAGCCGCCCCAGCCGGAACGCCCTCGGCCGCTGCGGTGACGCTAGACACCACCGCGCCGGGCCTGTCGGCTGCAGATCCTCGCGAGCACCAGCCGGTGCCACCCCTGCGCGACGATCTGCAGCTGCACGACGCTGGTCGAGACGCCCAGGGCGAGCCACAGTGGTCGATCCAGGACCCCGTCACCAATCGCTTCTATCGCATCGGTTGGCTGGAGTTCGAATGCCTGACTCGCTGGGGCCACAGCCCTCGTCGACTGTGCGATGAGATTGACGCCGCCACCGCGCTCTCGCCCGAGGTAGGCGATGTCCTGGCGCTGGTCGATTTCCTGGACCACCATCGTTTGCTGCGGGCGACGGCGGAGGTCAGCCAACGCCTCGCCCAGCAGGCGCAACGCGGGGCTGCCTGGCAAAGCCTGTCCTGGTGGTTGCATCATTACCTGTTCTTTCGTCTGCCGCTGGTGCGCCCACAGCATTTCCTGGAGGCCATGGTAGGACGGCTGCCGTGGCTGTTCACCCAAGCCATGGTCGGCGCCGTGCTTATCCTGAGCCTGATCGGGCTGATCCTGGTGATCAAGCGCTGGGACCTGTTCACCCACGCGGTGATGGACGCCTTTTCCTTCTCCGGCATCGTCAGCTTCGCCCTGGCCCTGGTGGTGGCGAAGGCGTGCCACGAGCTCGGCCACGCCCTGGTCGCGACCCGCTTGGGGGTCAGGGTGGCGCATATGGGGGTCGCCTTCATTGTGCTTTGGCCGATGCTCTATACCGATACCGGCGAGAGCTGGAAGCTCAGGCGCAGTCGCTCGCGTCTGGCGATCTCATCGGCGGGCATGCTGGTGGAACTTGGCCTGGCCGGTGTTGCCACCCTAGGCTGGGTGCTGACCGAGCCCGGCCCACTCAACAGCGCGCTGCTATATCTGGCGACCACCAGCTGGGTGCTGTCACTGGCGATCAATGCCAGCCCGTTCATGCGCTTCGACGGATATTTCGTGCTGTCCGACCTGCTCGACTTTCCCAACTTGCACGAGCGCGCCGGAGGCCAGGCCAGGACCTGGCTACGACGCCGGCTGCTGGGTCTGTCCGAAGACTGGCCGGAGCCGTTCATGCCCCACCAGCGCCGCGCCCTGATCCTGCTCGCCTTCGCCACCTGGATCTATCGTCTGCTGCTGTTCCTGGGGATTGCGCTGGCGGTCTATCATCTGTTCTTCAAGGCCCTGGGCATTGCCCTTTTCGCCGTGGAAATTGCCTGGTTTATCCTGATGCCCGTGTCTCGCGAACTCTCTCACTGGTGGGCGTCTCGCCGCGCCGTCCCTCGCCGCCATCGCCTCGGCTGGCTGTTGGCGCTGGCGCTGGCCGTCGTGCTGGTTTGCCTGCCCTGGCAGACTCGCGTCAGCGGTCCCGGACTGCTTCACGCCGAGCACGAACTGACCGTGTATTCCCCCTTTCCCGCTCGCCTGGAGCGCCTTATGACGGAAGGTGCTGTCAGCCAGGGCACTGCCCTGGCCAGCCTGGTGGAGCCGGATATCCAGCACCAGCTACGCTCCAGTGAACAGGCCATGGCCTGGCTGGATGCCGAACTGGCCGGACTGCTCGCCGCCGACGACGGGCTCGACCGCGACGCCGCAACCCTGGCCCAGCGCCGCGTCAACGAGAGTCATCAGGCAGCCGCCAGCCAGGAGCTGTCTCGCCTCACCCTGCGGGCACCGTTCAGCGGCGTGTGGCAACGCCACGACCTCGAACAGGCGCCAGGACAGTGGGTCGCCCCCCAGCAGCCGCTGGGCCTGCTGCTGGATCCTTCCCGCTGGCTCGTCGATGCCTACCTGCCCCAGGATGACGCCCACCGGCTGACCCCTGGCGCCAAGGTGCGGATCTTTGCCGAAGGACAGCTCACGCCACTCGAGGGAGAGCTGGTGAGTGTCGGGGCAACCCGCGCCACGGAACTCGCCCATCCGTCCCTGGCGGCTCGCCATGGGGGACCGCTGAGCACTCAACCCGCCACTGACCAGACCCAGGACACCCTGCGCCTGGCCGATGGTCGGGTGGCGGTAAAGGTGCGTCTACTATCTCCCTGGCCCGAGGCCAGGCGCAGCCGGGCTCAGGTCCACGTCGAGGCCGAACGAGAGAGCCTGGCCGGCCAGTTCTTCACCTGGCTTGCGGCGGTGGCGATTCGCGAGAGCGGATTCTAGGCACGGAGAAGCCCCTCCGCCCTTCGTCGACATTGTCACTATGTTGTACATTCGCTAGGATCAGCAGCACATTTGCCAGGAGTCACCCTGTGGCCGTCACATCCCGCACCACCCCCAAGCGCCCCAGCGTGGCAGACTACCTGGCCGAAGCGATTTTCTCGGGCCAGTATCGACCCGGAGATTTCGTGCCTAAGGAAGTCGATCTGGCCGAGCAGTTCGCCTTGAACCGCTCAGCGGTTCGCAGCGATATTCGTCAGCTGGTCGACGTCGGCATCATCGAGCGCATCTCGGGTCACGGTTCCAAGGTGCGTAGCGTCGAGGAGTGGAACATCCTTGATCCGCTGGTCACCGACTGGATGACCCGCTACGCCTCGCCGAGCCCCGAGATCCAGCGCGAGATCCTGAGCTTCCGCCTGGACGTGGAGCCCTATGTGGCGATGACCGCGGCCAAGCGCGCCACTGCCCGGGATCTGGTCGCGATCGAGGAGGCCTTCGAGGGCATGGAACGGGCCATGAATGCCGCGGAAGGTGATGCCAAACGGCTGCACAGCGACCATGACATCGCCTTCCACGTGGCCATCTTCAAGGCCACCCGCAATATCGTATGGTCCCAGCTGTCGCACATCCTGCGGCCATCGATCTACCTGCTGATCGAATCCTCCAACGAGAGTGCCAGCGACCCCGAGGCCAGCCTGGAGCGCCACCGCGAATTGATGGAAGCGATTCGTGCACGTAAGCCCCACGCCGCCTTCCGTGCCGCCCAGGCAGTGCTGGCCGGCACCGCTGACGCCCTTGGCATCCAGCCGGGCGACAGCGTACTGGGCAGCGATCAGGAACCTCCCCCGCTAGACTGAGCACATGCCCCGGCCCTGGCCAGGCCTCTCCATGCTAAGCTGGCAAGCGGTCGCGGCACGCTGCCAAACCCGGTAGCACCGCTTCGTCAAAAGGATCTTTGACATGGCCTCGGTCTACGATTTGAAGCCCCGCTTTCAGGGGCTCCTGCGCCCGCTGGTACGCCGCTTGCAGAGTCGCGGCGTCAGCGCCAACCAGGTGACGTTAGCTGCCCTCCTACTATCGCTGCTGGTGGCGGGCGTGGTCGCCCTGACGGCGGCGGATCCTGACGCCTCGCGGGGCTGGTTCCTGCTGATCGCGCTTTGGCTGCCTCTGCGCATGGCCTTCAACGCGGTGGACGGCATGCTGGCTCGGGAACACCACCAGCAGACGCGCCTGGGAGCCTACCTCAACGAGCTCTGCGATCTTGTCTCCGACGCCGCCCTGTTCGTCCCCTTCGCCCTTCTCCCCGACGCCCATCCGCTGCCGGTGCTGGTGGCCCTGGTGATGGCCCTGATCGTGGAATACGCCGGTGTCATGGGGCCGCTAGTAGGCGCCAGTCGCCGCTACGATGGCCCCATGGGCAAGAGTGATCGCGCGCTGGTCATCGGCCTGCTTGCCCTGGCCATCGCCCTGGGGCTCACCTCCCCCTGGGTGGTGGCCGCCGTCTTCTGGCTGATGAGCGCGCTGATGCTGGTATCGCTCAGCCACCGGGTGCGCCGCGGAATCGCCGAGGCAAACACCGGCGAGGGTGATAAGCGTCAGGCAGATGACCGTCAGGGCGATGCTCGTAAAGGCGATGACCGTCAAGGTGATGCCCAATGAGCCGCCTCGCACAGTCCCATGCCTTTGTCGCCCATGATGGCCAGCGCATCGCCTACCGCCATTGGCCAGCGACCGGGGACGTGTCCAAGGGTGCGGTGCTGCTGTTTCACAGGGGCCACGAGCACGGCGGGCGTATGGCACATCTGGTCGAGGAGCTCGACCTGCCGGATCTGGCGTTCTTTGCCTGGGACGCCCGCGGTCACGGCCTGTCCGATGGCGAGCGGGGCGACGCCGCCGACTTTGCTACCTACGCACGAGATGTGCAGAGCCTTGTCGAGCATATCGAGGACCAGCACGGCACCTCGGTGGCCGATCTGCTGGTGGTCGCCCAGAGCGTGGGCGCGGTGGTCGCCACCTGCTGGCTGCACGACTACGCTCCCCCGGTGCGCGGCGCGATCCTCGCAGCCCCCGCCTTCCGAGTGAAGCTGTATGTGCCCCTGGCGCTTCCCGCGCTGCGCCTGGCGACCCGCTTTCGCAACAGGGTCTTCGTCAAGAGCTATGTTCGCTCAAGCCTGCTTACCCACGATCTGCAACGTCGCCGAGGCTACGACAGTGATCCCCTGATCAGCCGCCAAATTTCGGCACGCATCCTGATCGGGCTTCGCGACACCTCCGATCGCCTGGTCGCCGATGCCGCCACCATCGACACCCCGATCCAGCTGCTGCTGTCGGGTCGCGATGTGGTGGTCGAGCGCAAGGTTCAACAACGCTTCTTCGCCCGCCTGCCCCATCCGGACAAGGAATGTCACCGCTTCGAGGGGTTCTTCCACGATACCCTGGGTGAGCGGGATCGCCACTTGGCCCTGGCGCCGATGCAGCGCTTCATTCGCCGCCAGTTCAGCCGCCCGTCACAGGCCCTTGGCCGGCTGGACGCCGATCTCGGCGGCAACGGCTGCGCCGAGGCGGAGGCCCTCGCTCGACCGCTGCCCCAGCGTGGGATCAAGCAGGGCTACTGGCAGCTGCTGCGCAAGGCGCTGCAGCAAGGCGCGAGGCTATCGAACAGCCTCAAGGTCGGCGTCGACCACGGCTTCGACTCGGGCTCGATGCTCGACCAGGTCTATCGCAACCGCCCGGATAGCCCGAGCCGACTGGGCCGGCTGATCGACCGGGTGTACCTGAACGCCATCGGCTGGCGTGGCATCCGGCAGCGACGTGTCCATCTGGAGGCGCTGATCGAGCAGGCCGTCCGGGAGCTGCGCCACAACGGCCAGCAGGTCCACCTGGTGGATATCGCTGCAGGTCACGGGCGCTACATCCTGTCTGCCCTGGCGGCCCTGGCAAAAGCGTCCGAGGCGCCAGATAGCGTCCTGCTGCGGGACTACAGCGCCACCAATGTCGCGGCCGGCCAGGCGCTGATCGAAGAGATGATCCCATCTCAGCCCCTGGCCCAACGGGTCCGCTTCGAGGCCGGCGACGCCTTCGACCACGACAGTCTGGCCAGCCTGACACCCGCCCCGACCCTGGCGGTGGTATCGGGGCTGTACGAGCTGTACCCGGATAACGCCAGGGTGCGAGCCTCCCTCAGCGGTCTTGCCGAGGCCATGGCGCCGGGGGCGCTGCTGGTGGTGACCAACCAGCCCTGGCACCCGCAGCTGTCCTTCATTGCCCGGGCGCTGTCTTCCCACCGGGACGGAGAGCCCTGGGTCATGCGCTGTCGTAGCCAGGTCGAAATGCGCCAGCTGCTGGCCGCCTGCGGCTTTGCCATCGTCACCCAGCGGATCGATCCCTGGGGCATCTTCTCGGTCATCCTGGCGCGCCGGATATCGCCATGAACGCCCCACATTGCCAGAGAGCTCCCAGCGGCTGGAGTCTGCGTGTCAGAGCCGGCCTGTGGCTGTTGCTGCTGGGCGTCGTGTTCTTCTCGAGCTACGCCCTCACCAACCACCTAAGCGCTCTGCGCGCGCCGTTGCCCAGCATCATGTTCGACTGGGAACGGGGAATCCCGCTCTTGCCCTGGACCATCGTGCCCTACTGGTCCATCGATCTGATGTATGCCGCGGGCGTGCTGCTGTTGCCTCAGGATCGCCGCCAGCTCAGCTCTCTGGTGCGACGCCTGCTGACGGTGCAGGCCCTGTGCGTGCTGGGCTTTCTGGCCTACCCGCTGACTTTCAGTCTCCAGCGGCCACCCCTGGAGGGGGTCTTTGGCACCCTGTTCGATATGCTGATGAGCTTTGATCAGCCCTACAACCAGGCGCCGTCGCTGCACATCGCCCTGCTGGTCGTGCTCTGGCACGCCTACGCCCAACGCCTGGGGAGCACCGCCTGGCGCTGGCTGCTGCACGGCTGGTGCGTGCTGATCGGCCTGTCGGTGCTGACCACCTGGCAGCACCACTTCATCGATGTGCCCACGGGGGCACTCGTCGGCGCCATCAGCCTGTGGCTATGGCCATCCCGCGGCGCTGGCCCCCTGCAACGGGCCAGGCTCAGCCATGACCGGACCCGTCGACGCCTGGCGGCACGCTACGCCATCGGCGCGGGCGTGATCGCTGCACTGGCGGTCCTGTTCGCAACAGGTACGCTGGGCGGTTGGTCATGGTGGCTAGGGTGGCCGGCGTTGTCGCTCTCGCTGGTGGCCTTAAACTACCTGTGGCTGGGCGTGGCAGGCTTTCAGAAGGACAATGATGGCCGGCTGTCGCTGGCGGCGCGCCTGTTACTGGCGCCTTATCTGGTCGGCGCCTGGATCAACTCACGGCTGTGGACCCGGCGGCGGCCCCATCCCGACGAAGTCTGCGATGGGGTCTTTATTGGCCGTCTACCGCTGCGACAGATGCCCGCTGCCGACATGGCGCTGGTCGATCTGTGTGCTGAACTCTCGGCGCCCACACAGCGACGGGCCTACACCCCTGTGGCAGTGCTTGACCTGACCGTGGCCTCGTCTGTCGAGCTGCGCCGGGCGGCCGAGGCCATCGAACAGCATCGCCACCACGGGCAGGTACTGGTGTGCTGCGCCCTGGGGGTATCGCGCAGCGCCAGCGCCGTGGCCGCCTGGTTGCTCCTCAGTGGACGGGCGGCCAGCGTCGATGACGCTATCTCGATCGTCAGGGGGGCCCGTCCCATCTGCGTGCTGCGAGCCCCCCACCGGCAAGCGCTCAAGGCGCTGGTCGAACAGGCCGACGAGACGCCATACGAGACGCCATACGAGACGCCATGGCCGTTAAACGAAAACGAAGATAAAGACGGCGCTGCCCTAAAAGAGCCGATCACCAGGCGGTGAGACGGGATCGTCAGATCTCCACATCGACATCCTGCTGGATATTCAGCACCGCGTGATTCGCTCCTTCGTAGACGTTGAATACCACGCCGTCGCGCTCCACCGTTGCATCGGTGGCCGACCACTGCTCGCCCACCAGACTGACACGATCCTGGGCATCACCGAAGATGAACAGCTCCTCGCCTCCGGCCACGTCGAGCACATCCTGAGCGCTGAGGGTTAGGCTGTGGTCCTGACCGATGACGCCCAGATCCACTGCCTCGACGTTTTGCAGCCTGGAGACATCCAGCGGCTCATCCAGACGCAGCCTGACCACATCGAAGCCATCGAGCCCGTCGATGTTCACGCCACTGTAAAGCAGGATATCGTCTCCGGTCGTCGCCGCTACGCTGCGAATATCCAGTAGCGCCTGAATCTGAAAGACCGGGGAGACGTCGTTGCCATCCACGCTCATCAGGCTGATATCCAGCATCACACTGCCGTTGGTCGCCTTCTGCACCAGCGACAGATCGTTCACCTGGCGGGCCCCCAGGCCCTCCAGGGTATAGCGATCAAGCTCGGCGTCGTAGGCAGCGGACAGCAGACTGTCGGCGGCGAAGAACGAGGCATGTGGCCCTAGCCCCTCTAGCGTGAGCGTGACCGTCTCGGAACCATCCCGATCCAGCACGGCAACGTTCAAATTCAGGGGAATACGCTCGCCCTCGTCGCCGAAACTGAGCAGCGGCTCGGCACTGACCCGATCGGCCACGGGCTGCACCGAGGTCGTAAAGGACTCACGACTGATGAACGTATCCTCACCAAGACTCGCGATCGCCGTCAGCGACAGCTCATCTACCCCCACCAGTTCACCACTCCAGTGAGCAGGCGGCATGAGGCCGACAAAGCCGGGCAGGATGCCGTCTTCGCCCAGGATCCACCAGCCTCCCTGCCCAATGGCACTGACAGGACGGGCCGACGCCGCCGAATCCCCGGCCACCACCACCCAGCCATCAGGCACATTCTCGACCAGCACGGCGGCAAGACTCTGGTTCGGGTCCAGCAAGGTCACCGTCAGCCCCGTAAGGGCAATCAGCGAATCCTCCTCCCCGCTCAGGTCGGTAATGCGGATCTCGGGGGGAGGCGGCGGCACTTCGCCCACGGTGCTTGCGCTTAGCTCCACCACATTGTCGGCACCGGTTTCCCGCACGCCCCCCTCCACCGTCAGTCCTACCTGTCCCCAGGTGCCCCGGGCAGGTTGATAGACAATCTTCAGGGGAGCCTCCAGGCTCACCTCATCAAGGCGAAAGCGTCCATCGTCCTGGGCAATCAGCTCGCGCCCGTTGTACCACAGCGTGCCACCGGGAGTGCTCTGCCCGCTGGCACCCCTGACCTGATCCTCCTGCAGGCTGAGATACAGCTGACGTCCATCGATCTCGCCGTGGGGCGCATCGTCAGGAGTGGCCACGGCAAGGGAGAACTCGATGCTCTGGGCGTCCTCGGCCACAGCGGCCACCAACTCCGTCTCGATGGCATCGGTGACCGGCGACACCGGCGGCACCAGGGCCAGGCTTGCTGAACTCAGCCGCCCGGAGGGTGAGCGAACGGTCAGGCTGGCATCGACGCTGAACATGGCGTTGTTATCGTTGCTGTTCGGCGGCGCCGTCAGCGTGATCGATGCCAGCAGCTCATCCAGGGCATTCGGGCCGCTATTGGCCACGCTGGCAAACCACACCTGTTGCCCGCCGATGTTGCTTAGTTGCATACCCGTCACCAGGGTCTCCTCGGGCAGTCCCGAGAGAGTAAGGGTCAGCATGCTATCAGCGCCAGCACCTAAGACCTGGCCGCTGACCAGCTCGCTGAGCGACGCCGGCGTATCTTCACTCAGCGCCACGCCCCGGTCCTCCAAGTCGATGCTGACCTGGCCCCCGCCGATGCCCCCTCCCCCTGCACCCAGGGTCGTCAGCGACCATTCGGTGCTGGCACTCTGCAGCGCTACCTCGATGCCGGCATCCTGGGTCACCGCCGTGATGGTGATCGGCTGAGCCTGGTCATCGTCGTGCAGGCCGCCTTCAAGCACCGTGAAGACCAGTTCATGAGTCAGCTCGGCGCCCTGGAAACTCTGGGAGGATGGCAGCAGCACCTTCCAATGCCCGCCGCTGTCGGTGCCGGCTCCCGGCAACACACCGACGAACTCGGCGCCTTCCACCACCACGCCTTCGGGCACCCCCGCCACCAGCAACTCCACCAATGACTCGCTGCCATCCTCGTCGGCCAGGCCAGCGGCATTGGCGTCCGGGGATTGGCCCACCCTCAGCGTGACCCGAACGCTATCCCCGGTCGCCGCCGTGACCTGGGTCGCGCTGATATCGGCCTGGCTTCCTGCAGTATTGGCTATCGCGACCACGTTGATCGTGGGAAGGTCGGTGATGGCCTGAAAGGCGATATGATGGATGGCGTCGATCGGTGCGGAGGTGGTGTTTGCCACGTTACCCTCGAAGCCGTCATTGGGGCTGTCGGTGATCTGATAGCGCACCCGGATGTCGACTCCCGCATCGCCCAGGTTGGGGTCTCCCAGCACACGCACGCTGTCCCAGGCGCCGTTGATCAGCTTGATGTAGTCGCCTTCGTCGATAACGTCTGGCCCCTCCAGACCGAGCACGGTCAGCGGCGCCGCCGCCAGGTCGGCCGCATTCAGCCATACCGCCGAAATGACTTCGTTGAGGTCATCGTTCTGCGGCAGCAGCCCAAGATCCAGCAGCCCAGCCACATCCTCCACCAGCAGCGATGTGGTCTGCAGCAGCGCCTCGGGGCTCGGCGTCACCTCAAACGCGACGGCCTCGACCACCTCCCGCGCGTTGCCGTCGTTCTCGGTCACCACCGACATCACCTGCAACTCGACGCGACCGCTGAAGTTGGCGGGGCCGTCGATGGTGATACCCGCCAACGAGGTGGCCACCCACACCCGCTGTTCTCCCAGCGTTCCAGGCGCCGTGAGCTCGACCGCTCCGGCCAGCGCAAAGTCAGCGTTCAGCCCGGTAATGCGGTAGGCCAGGGACTCGGAGTCGTCACGGTCGCCACTGGTGACCTGAATCAGGTCAGCCAGCACCGTCAACTGTGCCCCGTCATCCAGCAGTTGTTCCGGCTGGCTGACCACCTGGGTGTCGATGTTCGGCCTGTCGGCCACTCCCCCCACCACCACCCGGATCGTCTGCGGATCACCGATAAACTCGTCGACCCCGCCGCCAAAGGTATCGACGCTGGAGGGCGTTACCTGAATCGAGAAGTTCTCGTTGCTGTCGGGAGGCGGCGTCAACGTCAGCGGGCGCAGACTGTCGAAGTCGTCGATGACATGCTGACCATCGCTGCCCCTGGCGACCACCTGGCCATCGTAGTGCAGCACCGCGCCCTGCGGCACACCAGAAAAGGAGAGCCGGTAGGTCTCGGTGGGATCATCGCTCTGGGGGAACAGATCCAGCGCCACGGCAACATCTTCCGCCGTCGCCACCACAGGCTCGAAGCCCAGTGACACACGGTCGGCCTGGGGGTTGTCCACCACGATGCCCTGCAACAGCGCCTCCCCCGAGACCGCGGTATCCAGATTGCCCTCGGCATCGCGGTCCACCGTTTTCGCCTGCACCCTCAGCTGGAAGGTGCCCTTGCGATTCTCCGGCGCGCGAAATTCCAGCGACGAGAGAAACGCGACCGGAACCTCCACAGGACGGCCAACGAAGCTCACCTCCACCCACTGGCCCACCCCATCGAGATAGCGAAAGCTCGACGCTTCCAGTCCTCCCGGTTGGCCCGCCACCCGCTCCGGCGTCAGCAGGGCGAAGGTTTCCTCGGACCCGTCAGAGTCCTGATTCGACCAGCCCTGGGCCAGGTCGAAATCCGCGTTGGTCAAGGCAAACCAGCCATCCTCGGCGACGGCATCGTCCGGCCCGTACACATGCCCGGCGGTCATGGTCAAATCGGGCAGCCCATCCTGGTCGGTGTCGCCCGCTCCCCCTGGCCCAGGTGCGCCCACCGCCGAGGCGATCACTTCAGCCTTGGGGGCTATGGCGGGCTTGAGCTCCAGCAGCGTGACCGATGAGCTCGCTACGTCGGTGCCGTGGATGCTGGCAACATCGCGGATGCCGACCTCGATCCCGATGGTCGGATCCGTGCTGTCGTGGGCAGGGCCAAGCAGGCTGTACTGACGGAAGTCACCACTCTCGACGTCCGTCGCGGGCAGGCTGAAGCCGTCGACGCCGTTGCCGGTGTGTACCAGCAGGCCCTGGGCATCGAAGATCTTCCAGCCAACGGGCACGGAGGTGAGTCGTATCGAGGTGATCGATTCGCTGGTGATGGAGCCACCAGCATCGCTGCCATCGTTGTCACCCAGCCGTAGACCACTGAGGAAGGCAAAGGCCTGATCCTCGATACCGCTGGCGGCAAGCGTCGGGGTGTCGACCACCGGCAATACCACCAGGTCGAGGCTGACGCTGTCCTGCTGTTGGGCAATCGCTCCGGCGGGGCCATCGGCGTCAGTGTCCTGTCCCACCAGGGTGACGATGACGTCTTCGATGACTCCACTGAAGTCCGGCGGTGGCGTCACGCTGATACTTGGAAAACCGCCGATAGCGCTACTCAGCCCCGGAGCCGCAATGCTCACTTCTCCGCTATTGCCCCCAGTACCGTCCCCGACGGTGATGCGGCGGCTGTCATCGACCACCACCACGCTGCCTGGCGGTAGCCCCTGAATCAGCAGCGTGCGCACTTCACTGCCATCCAGATCGCCAAAGGCCGCCTTGAGGCGTGCGCTTAGATCGAGGCTTCCATCTTCATCGATCGTGAATTCACGATGGTCGGTGCCGTCATCAAAGGTCAGCGTCACGCCATCCGTCACTGCCTTGACCCCGACATCAACCTTGACGCTGGTCGTCGCCCCGGCAATCCCCGCCAGGGGGGCGCCGGCATCATCGACCTCGAAGCTGGTGGCCGCCAGCGTCAACGAGAGATTCCCGCCATCGTGCTCTGCTGGCAGCACTTTCAAGCTCTCGAACTGCGCATCGGTCAGCACCACGTCGACATCCGCATCGGCCAGCGTGGACAGGTGGGCGCCTCCCTGGATCTTGATCGATATCGCACGCCCGTCCACTCCCAGGATGTCATCGGCGCCGTCAACCAGCAGCCTGGCACCTTGCGGTAGCCCCGTCAGGGTGATCGCTCCCAGCCGTTCCAGATGGTCACCGGCCAAGGAACCATTGAGGTCTCGATCATCCGTCGGAACCGGTAGCGTAAGGCCAAGGGCCACCGCGCTATCCTCATCGGTCACCACACTGACTGCCTCCAGTGAGGGCGCATCCGCCACCGGTATTACCGTCACGTCGACGTCTACCGCGGTCACCCGACCACCTTCTGTAAAGGTGTAGCTGAAGCGGTCTGCACCACTGTAGTGACGATCCGGGGTATAGGTGATCTTGCCGTCTGCATCGATCGTGACCGCACCAAATTGCGGGTCCGCACTGATCGACAGCATCCCTCCGGTGGCGTTGGCCTGGGTGAACAGCGTCTGGCTGCCGTCTTCGACCACCGTCAGTTCAACGTCGCTTGCGATGATGTCATTGACCACGCTGACAGTGACACTATCCACCTCCCTGTCACCGTCGCTGTCGACCACCTGGAAAGGAAGATCGATCGCCAGCGTGTCTTGCGCCGCGGTGTGATCCAGGGGCTGTCTCAGCGTAAAGAGGTAGCGTCCTTCGGGATGCGCGCTGTGTGGCGACGTCAAGGTGACGGTAAACACCACCTTGCCGTCCGCCAGCGCTGTCACCTGGCGGTTGGCGTCCGACAGGCTATAACTCAACGCTTGGCCACTTGAGGTCAGGTTGAGCGCTTCCAGTGCCGCTAGCGTATCGTCTGAGAAGCTCGCCTGGGTGCTGTCCTGGGCCACACTGATGTCCAGGCTTTCCGACACCACCTGCCTGGCACTGTCGGGCTCCGTACCAGACGGCAGGTGGCGCTCCTCGAGACGGCCATCGACCGGTTCTCCAATGCTGTGATGGGTATCGTTCACCACGATGATCTGCAAGGCAGCGGTGGCAAGGCTTCCATCACCATCCACCAGGAGGTAGTGAAAATCATCGTGGAGGATATCGCCGCTATCATCGGCGGTAGGTGGCGGATGAGCGGCGCTGTCCAGCGGCTGGTAGCTCCAGAATCCGTCGCTATCGACGCTCAGGTGCCCGTAGCGTGTGTCGACGCTTACGCTGCTGCCCGCCGCGATATCAGCCCGTGCGTCGTTGCCTTGACGATCCACGTAGAGAATACCGGCAACTCGCGCTTGATCAGCACCCTCGACATCATTGCCAAGCAGGTTGTCACCTGCCCTCAGCCCTTCGCCCTCGACGGTCACCAGTGGCGCGCCGCTGGCAGCGGAGGGGGTATCGTCGGTGATCAGAATATCGAGCACATCCTGGCGACTGTCTCCTGACCCATCCACCACGGTCAGCGCCAGGGAGTCCAGCACCTCTCCTGCGGAATGATCAACGGCCGCCGTTAGCTCGTAGCGATACGAGAGCTGGCCAGCAGACGTATCGTAGCCGGTGATGAATAGCCGCCCGTGGTTCATATCAATCACGATGGGATCACTGACACTGGCAGCGCTCAGTTGCGCTGGGGTCCGGATCTGTGTCTGGGCCTGGCTCTGGGCCTGGCTACCGAAAATCACCCTCGCCAGATTATCCACCGCTCCCGACCCCAGCGATATCACGCCGTCGATTCGATGGCTGCCATCTGCCAGGGATCCACTGTCGAGACCTGCTTCACTGACGCTGTTGTCTCCCGACACGGTGGGACCGTTGTCATCACTGATCACCAGCCCAGGACTATCGCTGAGCACCCTGATGGTCTGGTCGACCCCCGCCACCAGCCGCTCATAGCCGCCACCTTCGAGCGCGACGATACCCACCGTCCAAGCGGAACTGCTCTCGGTGCTGGCGCCCGCTCCCAGCGCTTCGCTGTGGTTTGGCGCCTGCAGGGTGACGGTAGCGCTGGTGGTGTTCTCGGCAATCAGCACCGATGTGCCATCACTCAAGGTGATCTGCAAGGGGCCGCCACGGGGGGCGTCGTTGACGCTGAGAGTCACTTCCACGGCCCCGCCTTCGGCGACCTGGTCAGGCAGACGCAGTGACACCAGGGTGCTATCCAGGGTGTCATCGACCAGGGTGGTGACGCTGGCGGTATCGACTACCAGGGTTTCGAGGCTGCCTGGGCTGCCAGCCTGGTCCTGTTCAGCCGCGAGGATGCGATTGACGATCGTACCAGCGTCCACGTACACATCGTCCGCGGGCGCCGCCACGCTCAGCGAGACCGTGGCCTGGCCCGGAGCCAGCGTCAGCGCTTCGCCATTGGCCAGGGTGACGTTGATCGCCGTTGTCGCGGCGCGCAGCTGGCCCTCGGCATCGCGCAACTCCAGGCTGTAGGTAATGGTTCCCCCTTCGTCCACCCGCGGGCTGGCCGTGAGCAGCAAGTGACGTGGATCGCTATCGTCGGTGACCAGGGCACTGGCGCTACTGCTGGTATCGACCCGATCAAATCCCGTGGGGGACACCGCGGTCAGACGAATGATCTGATCGTTACTGCCTTGAATCACGTCATCGTCGTCACGACTGGCCACCTGGGTGCTGCCCTGCTGCTGGCCTTCGACAATGGTGATGGTCGAACCATCATTCAGCGTCAGCACGACGTCACGATCCAGGACATTGTCGATAGTGGCGGTCACGGTGATAGGCTCGCCCTCGATCACCGGTCCGCTGGCGCTGAGCGTGATGCCCAGCACCACCGGCGCAGTATCACTGGCGCTGGCGGTATTGCCTGCCGCATCCACCACCGTCGCCGCGACAAGGACATCAGTCTGGCCGGCGGGCACGGGCACGCCGAGCTCAATCCCTTCGGCCAGATCAACCTCGGTCACAGGACGCCTCAGCAGCAGCGTGCCGTCGCCATCGACCACGCTAAGGATATCGCCCACGGCGGTCTGGGCGTTCAGCGCTATCGTCGCCGTGACCTGACCATCACCCCCAATCTCACCCTGGCTGTAGGCCCCGTCGTCACCGTGACCTGTCAGCGCGATCTCGACTCCAGGCACTTGAGCCTCCACCGCCTTGCTGTCCTGGTCGCGGCCACGATTGCCGGAGGGATCTGTCACG
The DNA here is from genome assembly GCF_019800795.1 of Halomonas sp. DP3Y7-2. Lineage (NCBI taxonomy): Bacteria > Pseudomonadati > Pseudomonadota > Gammaproteobacteria > Oceanospirillales > Halomonadaceae > Halomonas > Halomonas sp. DP3Y7-2. Next base: position 12,515 of record NZ_JAHVKJ010000005.1, on the reverse strand, counting down.
CTGGCGGTCACGCTGACGCTGTCGCTACCGGGGATGACCGGCACCGTGACCTCGACACCATTGATCAGGTCCAGCGCCGTGACGGTGCGTTCAAGCAACCGCTCACCCTGTGCATCGGTGACCTCGAGTCTGTCGCCCACCTCGGTTCCAGGACCCAGCGTGACCACCGCCACCACACTATTGTCGCTGCCGATCTCACGCTGGTTATAGATCCCGTCCTCGCCGGCACCCAGCAGGGTCACCGTCACCGTGGGTGCCTGGAGGTCCAGAGGCCTGGCGTCACTGTCACTGGCGGTGTCACCGTCGGCCGCCAGCAGGGTCGCTTGAACACTGACGTCAGCCACGCCGCCGGTGGGCACTTCGAGTTCCAGCCCTCCAGCAATGTCAACCGCGGTCAGCAGTCGATCCAGCAGCACCCGGCCAACGCCATCGACCACCAGCAGGCGATCACCCACCGCAGCGTCCCCGCCCAGGTCCACCCTGGCGGTCACGCTATTGTCCGCACCAATCTCGTTCTGCGAGTAGACGCCTTCAGGCCCCGCTCCCAGGAGGGTCACGCTGACGCTGGGCAGCGGATCGACCGGGGGGCCATCGAGATCTATCGCACCATCGGGGATCGTCTCGTCATCATCAGTCGTCGCTTGATCGAACGAAAAGGCTAGCGGGTCCACCGCCTCGACGATGCGCAAAAGACGCACGAAGGGGTGCCCCTCATTCCCTGCGCCCACGCTGAGCCCTGGACCGCTGGCCGGCGGTTCGGACTCAAGATTCGCCAACAGCGCGTCAAGGGTATCGCTGTCGATCACCACGTCTGCCACCCCTGCGGACATCGCCAACTGACCACTAGCAGCGCCAGCACTAAATTCATCGCTGTCGCCAACAGCGTCAACGCTTTCCGCGGCTTGCACATCGACGCTTGGCGGCCGCGGTTCATCCTCTATTCCAGTGTGGTCTGGCGAGCCCTGCACATCCCTGTTGGCCGCGTCGCCCAATGCCTCGACACTGGACAACAGGGCCAGCATCTTGGCCACTTCCAGTCTGTCACTCGGATCCACCGCCCACCTCAGCGTGGGGGCATCTTCCAGCACCAGGGTCGAAGGAGTACTTGCCGAAAGCACACTCGACGTCGACACCCATTCCCCTGATGTCAAACGATGGGGCTGTCCTGACTCATCGCGGACCCAGATCTCACCGTTGACTTCGACAATTCTTCCCAAGGCACCCATGACGCCCCTCCTGCAAAGGGAAAGCCCGTCCCACCTCTGTCGCCCGACCGCGCGCTTCGCCTCCCCACCACTGCGTCACTAGCAACAGTCGAAGAGGGCATTGCGCCACTGGCCGGCCTTTGCAACGGCGATCAACGCCTGATAAGGACCACATCGCGAAGTGATAAGAAGTGATAACGATGGAGGAATGGCTGAGAAAAGCGCTGGCAGCGCCATCGACCATTGCCTCGACCGAGGATCCGTGCAGGACCCCTTCTGTACGACGTTGACTGTGTTGCATAAAACCTTGAGCGATAGACAAGATCGGATTTCGATAAATAACGAGGGACGTCAACGCGATAGTTTAAGATTGTTATAGGCGTCGACCCTCGACTCACTCGCAGGCGTAGGGGCACATCATTGACCTGATATAGTGAAGCACCATCATCTAACTCATGAGAAATAACAACATACTGTGAGTATGAAATGCCTCACCAAAAAAATAAGAGAGCTGCATGTTTCTACCTCTTAATGGCTAGCATCTTGATCATCTTCTAGACAGCCTCCTCATCATTATCTTGAAAATACTGGCCGCAGAAAAAGTAAGCAGCAGAGGCAATAACGCACTCCCTCCTTTGCGCAATTTCTAACCACCAGAGGTGTTAGACAAAACAGATATTGCGAATAATTGCATATAAAAACATTCTGCTTTATCGATATTCTGCTGACCGACCTATCCACTAACTGACTAACATTTCCCACGCTTCCATTGAGATGAAAAGGTGCCATCGAAGCACCGTTTACTACCTCTTCTGAGTGCCCATGAGTTACGAGGTACGGTAGATGACAGGGACACAAGCCAACGACCTGAGGCCCATGACAGCGGTTCAGGTGCAAACAAGGGAGCGACATGGAGTGGCATCAAAAGGAAGGCCCACTACCGAGGTAGTGGGCCTATCAGGCGGGATCGCTGAGGCGATACGGGCTATTCGTAGGCCATCTGCTCGAGCTCCCGTCCGCGGGTTTCCTTGACCCACTTCATCACGAACACCACCGAACAGGCGGCGAAGAAGGCGTAGACCCCATAGGCGCCGGCAAGGCCAATGCCGCCAAGCATGATCGGGAAGGTCATGCTGATCGAGAAGTTGGCCAGCCACTGGAACAGTCCAGCCACCGCCAGCCCAGAGCCACGCACCTGATTGGGGAACATCTCGCCGAGCATGACCCACATGACCGGCCCCCAGGAGAGATTGAAGAACAGCACATAGGCGTTGGCGGCCAGCAAGGCGACGATCCCCATATCCCCGGCCAGTGACAGACGGCCATCCACCATCGTGGCCGTCGAGAAGGCGTAGGCCACCAGACACAGGGTCAACGCCATGCCCACCGATCCCGCCCACAAAAGCGGCTTGCGTCCAATTCGATCGATCAGCGCGATGGCGATCAGACAAGCGCCGATGGACACCGCACCGCTGATCACATTGATCAACAGAGCATCCCCTTCGGAGAAGCCCACCGCCTGCCACAGCACCGCACCGTAATAGAAGACCACGTTGATGCCGACCAGCTGCTGAAACACCGCCAGCCCTATACCAATCCACACGATGCCGTGGACTCGTCCCGTTGCCGAGTTGATCAAGTCCCGCAGACTGGGGCTGTGATCGGCCGCCAGCGACGCCCGGATATCCTCCGCCTTGGCGCGCCCTTCATCCTCGCCCATCAACAGCCCGAGCACCCGTATCGCCTTGTCATCGCGACCGCGACTGATCAAGAAGCGCGGGCTCTCGGGGATCCCCAGCAGTGCCACCAGAAACACCGCGGCAGGCAGGATCTCGATCCAGAACATCCAGCGCCAGGCATCGAACCCCAGCCACAGACTGGCAGTGGAAGCCCCGGCGAGGTTGGCCAGCAGGTAGTTGCTGAGAAAGGCGATGAACAGACCGGAAATGATCGCCACCTGTTGAATGGTCGCCAGTCGCCCACGCCGGTCTGCCGGTGCGACCTCGCTGATATAGGCGGGGGTCATCACGCTGGCAGCACCGACAGCCATGCCGCCCAGCACGCGATAGACGACGAACTCGAGGGAGCCGGTGGCCACGCCGGAGCCCCAGGCGCTGACCAGGAAGAACACCGCGGACACGATCAACAGCGACTTGCGACCAAAACGGTCGGCCAGGCGACCGGCAAAGAAGGCCCCGATGGCGCACCCCAACAGCATGGAGGCCACGTTAAAGCCGGTACCGACACTGTCAGAGCCAAAGGCACTCTGCAGGCCGTCGACGGTGCCATTGATGACACCACTGTCAAAGCCAAACAGGAAACCGCCGATGGCGGCGACACTGCAAATCGCCAGGATATAGCGTTGTCGCTTGAGCTCAGCGAGCTGGTCTGGCGTGGTGGTGGAAGGGTCGTTCATGGGTACTTCCTCGCATCTTGTTGTAGGTTGTGATGGAGCCCCGATACTGCTGGCATGGCTGGGGTCTCTACGGCTGGCTGCATTGGCTACAGCCAGCCGGCGTCGACCCAATAGTTGTGTGCGGTACATGCTGACGCGGCGTCAGAAGCCAAGAACACCACCATGGCCGCTATATGGTGCGGCTGGATACGCACCTTGAGCGCCTGTTCGGCAACGATCTGCGCCTCGTCTTCAGCGCTGTACCAGCGGGACTGCCGCTCGGTCTTGACGTTTCCGGGAATGACACAGTTCACTCGAATACCGTCCGCGCCCAGTTCGCTGGCCAGCGCCCTGGTCAGGCCTTCGATCCCGGCCTTGGCGGTCTCGTATAGCGCTAGGCCAGGCTGGCCCAGGTGCCAGCTGATGGACCCCAGGTTGACGATCGACCCTCCGCCACGTCGCGCCATTCCCGGCGCCACCGCCTGGCTGGCGAAGACCAGATGGCGAAGATTCACCGCCATGCGCTCATCGAAGTAGTCCGGAGTGATGTCCGCCAGGCGATGGCGATCATCGTTGGCCGCATTGTTGACCAGCACATCGATGTCGCCAATCTGGCCAAGGACCCCCTTCAGCGCCTCGGTATCGGTGATGTCACAGGCATGAAAGCTCACTCGCCCAGGGGTCCGCGCGGCCAGACGCTCTTCCAGACGCTCAACCAAGGCCTCGGACGGGGCCTTGCGGATATCGAGAAAATGCACCTCGGCGCCCTGCTCGGCGAATGCCGTGACCAGACCTTCGCCGATGCCTGTGCCTCCGCCGCTGACGACCACTCGCTGGCCGGCAAGTCCCGGGTAATAGGCGATACCGTCTGCTCTCTGCGTGTTGCTCATGTTGGTCCTCTGGTGCGGCTCGTCAGAGTGGAGGGCGATGCTGCCTCCCTGTCATCCGCCCTTTTGCTGCGCTCTTGCACGCAGCATTCCGCTCTTCTCTGACCGGCTCTGACCGGCTCTGCACAGCCCTTCCCAACCCGGCCCAACCCTGCCAAGCCCGGCGTGACGACAATACGCAGCGACATTGTGCATGGGCCTTCAGGCGACGTGTGCGAGCCATTAGTTAATAGAACTTACTTAAAGCCGAGTCTTGTAGAATCCTCACCGGAGCGCCATTGCACTTATGTCGAACCTATCAGCAAACACTGCTGTATCGCGGCGGCGACGGATCTCATTCCGGGCGCTGTCCCGGGGCCGGAAACTCCAGTCAAGCACCGCGCCGACTGATACACTGACGCCAACAAAAACTGACGGTTAACAACCCGGATGCTCGCCATGACGACACGCCCCGCAGGAGACCTGGGGTTTCTTAAACAGCACAATCGCGCCTCGCTGCTGGAGCTCTTGCGGCAAACCCCGGGGCTGACCCGTGCCGAACTGGCACAACGCTCGAAGCTGACAAAAGTCACCGTGGGAGCGGCAGTGCAAGAATTGCTGGAACACGGATGGCTGTGGGAAGGCGCGCCGATTCGCGGCGGCAGCGGTAGACCCGGAAAGGCGCTGTCGCTGCATCCTGGTCATCATGCGGTGCTGGGGCTGGAAATCGGCGTGCACGGCCTTCACGCGCTGGCCATCGACCTCTCCGGCGCCATTCTGGCACAACGACATCAGCGCTTTTCCCCGTCGCAGCCCGATGCGACTCTGGACACCCTGGCGGAGATGGTTCGCGAGCTGATCGACGAGGCCCTTGGCACTCGCCAGCTGCTGGGCGTCGGACTGGCCGTGCCCGGCCCCACCTCGCCGCAACAGCACCGCCTCAGCCTTGCCCCCAACCTGGGCTGGCGAGATCTGCCCCTGCTCGACATGTTGAAGCAACGACTGCCGGGCCTTGCCGGCATCTGGACCATGGACAACGAAGCCAAGGCCGCCGCCTTCGGCGAGCTGTATCTGGCACGACCATCGACCACTGACGAAACGCCTGCGTCACTGCTCTATGTCAGCGCCGGCACCGGCATCGGCAGTGGTCTAGTGGAAGACGGCTCTCCGCCCAGGGTGATTCGCGGCGTACACGGGCTGGCCGGGGAAATTGGACACACCGTGTTGGTACCGGATGGCAAGGCCTGCCACTGCGGCAACCGCGGCTGCGCGGAGACCCTGGTGTCGGGTTGGGCGCTGCGCGAACGGCTAGCCATCGACGACCATACCGAGCTTCACCAGGGCATCGACCAGCATCCCGACCAGGCAACGGTGACGGACTGCCTTGACCAGGCAGGCAAGGCCCTCGGCCTGCTGCTGCTGAACCTCCACCACACCTTGAATCCAGGCCGCATCATCATTGGTGGCTCGCTGGTATCGCTGGGCCCGCGGCTGCTTGATCCCGCCCTCAGGTTCTTCGCCGATCATCAGAAGCATTTATTGCCCCAGGCCTCGACGGTGACGGTCCAGGTTCTGGAAGATAGCCGCTCCATCGCCTCCAGAGGCATGGCAGCCCAGGTGCTGTGCCAGGCGTTGGCCCGTCATTATGACGTCACTGTCTCAGCCTAGCCCGCCCTAAGGAAACACTGCCTAAATGACTGCGCCGCATAAAACAGCAGCCGCGGCGCATAACACAGCAGCAACGGCGCCAGGCAAGGCAGGTCACTCGACAAACGGCTCGGTAACCCGGCGATGGCTCAACATCAAGGCGTCGGCCACCTGTTCCAGCGGCGCCAGGTCCATGTCACTGTCACCGGTTGTCAGCAGTTCGTGAAAATGCCGGTAGACGCCCAGGTACTCCTGCTCAGGGGCATCGACAAGGGTCTCGCCATCGAGGGACAGCCGAGCGCCACCACGGGACAGCACAAGACGGCCCGCCGTGGTGGCGAAGGTCATTTCCCAGCAAGGGGGATCTTCATGACGAAAATCGAAGTCGGCGCTGACGGCTGTTTCCGTCAAGGTCCGCCAGTGCAGACGCGCCGCGATGGGCGTCTGGGCGTTGGCCGGTATCTCGAGCTCGCCCTGGACCAGCAGCAAAGGGTCCGACACTAGACAGGTGAGTATCGACAGCGCGTTGATCCCAGGGTCGAACACCCCCATGCCGCCGGCCTCCCACAGCCACGGCTGGCCCGGGTGCCAGACCCTGACATCCTCGTGCCAGCGGATGTCCACCCGCTCGATATGCTGCTCGGCTAGCCATTCCCGCGCCCTGGCGATGCCAGGCGCATAACGGGAATGCCAGGCAGCAAACAGCACCTGGCCGCGTGCTTCAGCCTCCGCCTTCAACTGACCGGTTTCGGCCAGAGTGGCTCCCGGCGGCTTCTCCAGCAGCACCGCCTTGCCCGCCGCCAGCGCTTGGCGGGCCAACCGATGGCGCAAATGGGCCGGGGTGCAGATGGCCACCGCGTCGATGCCCGAATCTGCCTCCAGCATGGCGCCGAGGTCAGCATAGCCAGGGATGCCCTCCAACCGAGCGTGAGGGTCGGCGCTGGCGACCAGTTCAAGTCCCGGCGTGGCGGCAATCGCCGCCACATGCTGATCCCTGACGATCTTGCCGGCGCCTACCACGCCAAGTCGGAAGTGCCCCATGGCTGACTCCTGCAGCGGAGGCCAATGCCTCCGCGTGGGTGAAAAGCCGCTCAGCATACGCCATGGCAGGCGCGACTCGCCAGTCAGCTATCACCCTCGCAGGCAACCACACCCTCAATGATTGTCCCTGGGCGGACTCTGACGCGCCACATCTCGATAGGCATCGGCACCGCGCAGGGTCATGCCACGGTCCAGCGGTTCGATCAGGGTCCGCTGAATTTCCTGCCAGGGGGTCTGGTGACGCGGATAGGGATAGCCACCGTTGGCCTCAAGCTGCTGGCGTCGTGCGGCCAGCTCCTGCTCATCCACCATCAGCCGGACCTCGCAGCGTGCCAGGTCCACTCGCAGGCGATCCCCTGTCTGGACCAGTGCCAGTGGGCCGCCGGTAGCCGCTTCCGGCGAGGCATTGAGGATCGATGGCGAGCCCGATGTGCCTGACTGTCGCCCGTCACCCAGGCATGGCAGGGAATCGATACCCTGGCGAATCAAGGCCTCGGGCGGCTGCATATTGACCACCTCGGCGCCGCCAGGATGCCCCACTGGACCGGCGCCGCGCATGATCAGGATGGTGTTGGCATCAATCTCGAGCGCTGGGTCATCGATCCGCGCGTGATAATCCTCCGAGCCATCGAAAACCACCACCCGGCCCTCGAAGGCCTCGGGATCGTCGGGATTCTCGAGAAAGCGACGGCGGAAATCCGGCGAGATTACGCTGGTCTTCATCAGCGCCGACTCAAACAGATTGCCCTTCAGGTTCAAGAAGCCCGCATGCTGGACCAGCGGATTATCGAAGCGGCGGATGACCTCCTCGTCCAGCGTCTGCTGGTCGCTGACATTGTCGGACAGGCTCTGTCCGTTGATGGTCAGCGCCTCACCGTGCAGCAGGCCGCGATCCAGCAGCTCGCGCTGAACCGCAGGCACGCCGCCGGCGCGATGGAATTCCTCACCCAGGTACGCCCCTGCCGGCATCACGTTGGCCAGCAGCGGCACCTGGTGACCAAGACGCTGCCAGTCGTCATTGTCGAGCTCGACACCGGCATGGCGGGCGATGGCATTGACGTGAATCGGCGCATTCGATGAGCCACCCAGCGCCGAGCACACCACCACGGCATTCTCGAACGCCTGGCGAGTCAGGATATCCAGCGGACGCAGGTCTTCCCAGACCATCTCCACTGCCCGCTCGCCGGTCTGATAGGCCACCATGGAGCGTTCCTTGTAGGGCCCTGGGATCATCGCCGACCCCGGCAGGCTCATGCCCAGTGCCTCGGCCATGGAGTTCATGGTGGACGCGGTGCCCATGGTGTTGCAGTGCCCCACGGAAGGCGCCGAATCGGTGGCCCGAGCCAGGAACTCGGTGTAGTCGATGTCACCTGCGGCCAGACGCTTTCTCAACTCCCAGATGATGGTGCCCGACCCCACCCGCTCGTTGCCCCGCCAACCGTTGAGCATGGGGCCGCCAGACAGCACGATAGCGGGAATGTTCACGGTGGCCGCGGCCATCAGGCAGGCCGGGGTGGTCTTGTCGCAGCCAGTGGTCAGCACCACCCCGTCCAGCGGGTAGCCATGCAGCACTTCCACCAGGCCCAGATAGGCCAGGTTGCGGTCCAGGGCAGCGGTGGGCCTGCGCACGTTCTCGTGAATCGGGTGCAGCGGGAATTCGAACGGCACCCCGCCGGCGGCACGAATGCCATCCTTGACGCGCTTGACCAGCTCGATGTGGTGGCGATTGCAGGGGGTAAGATCCGAGCCAGACTGGGCGATCCCGATGATCGGCTTGCCCGAGGTCAGCTCATCGAGGGTGACCCCATAGTTCATGTAGCGCTCGATGCACAGCGCCGTGGTGCCCGGATGATCAGGGTTGTCGAACCACCAGCGCGAACGCAGCTGGTCGGGGGTCAGACGTGGACGATGGGACATGACAGCAGCTCCTGCCAAGGCCGGTGGCGCACCACCGGCCAGAGATGAATGTGGGCCCTTGTTGGTGCTTGCCTCAGTGGGAGTGACGCGGCACCTCGGCGCCACGGCAGCCCACCAAGAAGTCAAAGTCACAGCCCTCATCGGCCTGCAGCACGTGCTCGATATAGAGCTGGCGATAACCACCGGTTGAGGCGATCTCGCGCGACGCCGCGGTGGGATCGCTGGCCGCCAGCCGGCGGCTGAGCTCTTCCTCGCTGACATCCAGGTGCAGACGGCCTTCGTAGGCATCCAGCTCGACCCAGTCACCGTTTTCCACGGCGGCCAGGGGACCACCGGCAGCGGCTTCCGGCGCCACGTGGAGCACCACGGTACCGTAGGCGGTGCCGCTCATGCGTGCGTCCGAGATTCGCACCATATCAGTAACGCCCTGGGCCAACAGCTTGGAGGGTAGCCCCATGTTGCCGACTTCCGCCATGCCGTGATAGCCCTTGGGACCGCAGTGTTTCATGACCAGAACACTGCTGGCGTCCACCTCCAGGTCCGGGTCGTTGATGCGTGCCTTGTAGTCATCGAAATTCTCGAACACCACGGCGCGTCCCCGGTGGCGCATCAGTTCGGGGCTGGCAGCGGAAGGCTTCAGCACCGCACCCTTGGGCGCCAGGTTGCCGCGCAATACGCACATGCCGCCATCATCGACCAGGGGGTTGTCGAGGGCGCGAATGACCTGATCGTTATACAGAGGCGCATCCTGGACGTTCTCCCACAGGGTCCTGCCGTTGACCGTCAGCGCCGACTTGTGGGGAAGGCGGTCTGCCTCGCCCAGACGGCGCAACACGGCGGGCAAGCCACCCGCATAGTAGAACTCCTCCATCAAGAAACGACCCGACGGCTGCAGATCGACAATGGTCGGGGTGCCGCGACCGACCCGGTTCCAGTCATCCAGCGCAAGCTCGACACCCATGCGGCCGGCGATGGCCTTCAAGTGGATCACCGCATTGGTGGAACCGCCGATGGCCGCATTGGTACGGATGGCGTTCTCGAAGGCCTCCTTGGTCAACACCTTGGACAGCTTGAGGTCTTCCTTGACCATATCGACGATACGGTTGCCGGACAGGTGGGCCAGCACGTAGCGGCGCGAGTCCACCGCCGGGATAGCGGCATTGTGAGGCAGCGAAACGCCCAGAGATTCTGCCATGCAGGCCATGGTGGAGGCCGTGCCCATGGTGTTGCAGGTACCGGCCGAACGGGACATGCCCGCCTCCGCCGCCATGAAGTCGTGCATCGAGATCTTGCCGGCCTTGACCTCTTCCGATAGCTGCCAGACCACGGTCCCGGAACCGATATCGCGTCCCTTGTGCTTGCCGTTGAGCATGGGCCCACCGGTCACCACGATGGCGGGAATATCACAGCTCGCCGCCCCCATCAGCAGCGCAGGCGTGGTCTTGTCACAGCCCGTCAGCAGCACCACCCCGTCGATGGGGTTGCCGCGAATCGCTTCCTCCACGTCCATGCTCGCCAGGTTACGGGTAAACATGGCCGTCGGGCGCAGGTTCGACTCGCCATTGGAGAACACCGGAAACTCCACCGGATAGCCGCCCGCTTCCAGCACGCCCTTCTTGACGTGTTCCGCCAGCTTGCGGAAATGCGCATTGCACGGTGTCAGCTCGGAAAAGGTATTGCAGATCCCGATGATCGGACGGCCATCAAACTCATGATCCGGAATCCCCTGGTTCTTCATCCAGCTGCGATACATGAAGCCGTTCTTGTCGGCGGTACCGAACCATTGATGGCTACGCAGCGAGACCTTGCTGTCGGAGGAGTCCGAGCGGGTCGCCTGGTCGCCTGAGGCGTCGGTACAAGAGTCGGCAGGGAGATCCTGGTCGCGGTTGGCCATGGGTCGGTTCCTCGGGTCAGTCACGGATAGCAATAAGGGTGATGGTGGCACTGGCGCCTGTTGCCGGCGGGTTCAGCGCGCACGACGACGGCTTCAACGGCCACGGCTCTGTCTGCAAAGCGCCTGTCGAAACAACAAGGGCGGTGACGAGACGAAAGCTGTGCCGAGCCAAGGCGGCGTCGAGATAGACGACACCTTACGGAGCAGGGACGGCAAAGTACACACATACAAAAGTCTATGTTGAACATTTAAAGAGAGCGAGCAAGAATTGCCGCCACACCAATAACGATCACGCTCTCATCAGGGAGATCGACCATGTCAGCACCCCTCACGCTTTCTCGTCTGGCCGCCGCCGTCGGCGTCGCGACCCTCGCCATCGGCGCCGCGAGCACCGCTCAGGCGGCAGAATACGAGTGGACCTTCCAGGCGTCGGAGACCGCCGGCGAGCCCAGCTTCAAGATCAAGCAGGAGTGGGCAGAACGCATTCAGACCATGACCGATGGACGCGTCGCCATCGAGGTACTGCCGATCAACGCGGTGGTCGGCCCGACCGAGACCCTGCAAGCGGTCAGCTCCGGTATTCTTCAAGGCCACATGACCGATCCCAGCTACTTCTCGGGCCAGAACCCCGCTTTCGGCATGATCGGTAACCTGGTAGGCGCCTGGAACGACTCCTACGACTTTCTCGAGTTCATGCATAACGCTGGGGGCGAAGAGCTCTACAACGAGCTGGTCGAACCCTATGGCGCCCACCTGATCAGCGCGGCGACCTTTACCCTGGAGTCGATTCCCTCCACCGTGCCGATCGAGACCCTCGAGGATTTCCAGGGCCTCAAGATTCGCGCGCCCCAGGGCATGGTCTACAACATTTTCGAGCGCGTCGGCGCGACCCCGGTGAACCTGCCGGGCTCCGAGGTCTACACCGGCCTGGAGAAAGGCGTCATCGACGCGGCTGACTCCACCGTGCTGTCGAACAACGACGCCCAGGGCCTGCACGCCTTTGCCCCCTACCCGCTGTATCCCGGCTTCCACTCCATGCCGATGATTGCAGTGTCACTTAACAAGGACATCTGGGACGGCCTGCCGGACGATCTCAAGACCACCCTGGAAACCGCCTTCGACGCCATGTCCTATGACCTGATCGCACGGCTCAAGGCCCAGGACATCGAGACTCTGGCACGTCTTCAGGCCGACCCCGAGGTGCACCCCTTCGACCTGCCGGATAGCGAGCGTAAGGCGTTCCGTCAGGCTGCCGAACAGGAATGGCAGGAGTGGTCAGGCAAGAACGAGATGACCCAGAAGATCTACGAGTCGGTCACCGCCTTCCTGACCGCCCGCGGCCAGCTGTAAACGGCGAGCCCTGGCACAACGCCAGGACCTCACCTCCACCCACCCTTGCGGCGGTGCCACGGCACCGCCCCCTCATTTCCAGATCGTGCCCTGGCGCGATCCTCAAGCCGTCGAGGAAGTCCCATGACAGACCTGCCGGGACAGGACGCCGACAAGGCGCCCGAACGCGCACCCGACGTGGTGCGCAGCCGCTTTGACCA